>JANSYO010000118.1 GCA_024742395.1 Cytophagales bacterium | reverse complement strand
TATGTTTAAGTATTGCGAGATGAAAAAGATATGCCCGGAGCTGGATTCTATTGATATAGGTGGTGGTTTACCCATTCAAACTTCAGTAGTATTCAATTATGATTATCAGGCCATGATTGATGAAATCATTGAAAACATTCAATGGATTTGTAACAAAAATAATGTGCCGGTTCCAAATATCTTTACTGAATTTGGTAGTTACACAGTGGGTGAAAGTGGGGCTACCTTATATAAAGTCATTGATAAAAAGCAGCAAAATGACCGTGAGCTTTGGTACATGGTAGATGGCTCTTTCATTACCCAATTGCCAGATTCATGGGGAATAGGCCAAAAATACATTATGCTGCCGGTAAATAACTGGGATGCACCGTATACAAAGGTGAATTTAGGAGGTTTGACTTGTGACTCTGCAGATTATTACAATACCGAGGCTCACTCAGAAGATCTTTACATGCCTATGTTTGATTACAATAGCCATGAAGAGCAGTTTATTGGTTTTTTCCATACGGGAGCCTACCAGGAATCACTCGGTGGTTATGGCGGTATCCAACACTGTCTTATCCCGTCTCCTAAGCATGTTTTAGTAAGCCAGGATGAAGATGGTAACTTTATGACCGAGCTTTTTGCCGAAGAGCAAGATGCCGAATCAATGATTAAAGTACTAGGTTACAGAAAGCAGAGAGGGAAAGCAGAACATTTGTTTCCTGAAGACATAGAGGAATAGGCTTTTTTCTGAAATCATAATATCCTTAACTTTGGTTCGTTTTTTGTACAGTTGCTCCAAAAAGACTTTCTTATCGATATGAAATTAAAAATAGCTGCAATTCTTTTTCTTGGTTCTCTTGTATTCTCTGCCTGCAGCAGAAAACAATGTCCTGCGTACGGTAGTGTTTCTGAAGAGGCTGAGGTAGAGGTGGTTAAGGTGTAGTTCTTAAGGACCAGGGTATCCTCTAAATATTTCTCTACAAATAAGTCGGAGAGAATAACAGCTGCTATCTGAGCAAGGTCTTTGGTGATTTGAGTAGGAGAGTTGTAGTCGCAATTGCTAAAGCCAACCTCAAAAATATCTTCTTTAGAGATATGGACTCATAGATTTATTTCCAAAGATCGAATCTCCGTGTGCTAAGCTCCATATGTTTTCCGATACTATAAATCTAAATCTAAAGCTATAGTGTCTGGACTTGCCATTGTTTAAATTATAATAAGTGAATGCCTTCTTTTAAATCACTTTACTAATCAAAAGATTACTTTTAAAGCTTCCTGCCTTGTAAATAAGCCTATAAAACAGCAGGCCTAAGTTTTTAAAGGAAAAGGTACTTCATATATTCCTCAGTGATTTCCAACAGGTCAATCCTGTACTCAAAAAGGTTAATGTTTAAAACATTATTAAACCAAAATAACCTAATCTATTATTCTCTTAATGACTCTCTCAGTATTTACCAACTTGCCGTCCACATCATAATGACTGAAGTCTATAATGGCCTCATTAGAAAACCTTTCTACTTTTACGGCCAGAAAGCCTCCTTTTACTCTTAAAAATTTATGCTCTGGCCTTCGGTCATTTGGATCCCAGCCTTGAGCATGATAATCGCTTACAGGCCCCTGGCTAAACTCTCTTAGGCCGGTTTCCGGGTCAACAGAAACATATTGCCAATGTCTGTCGCCATTTAAGACAAAGACATTCTGCTCAGCAAGATATTTCCTGAGCTGTTTACCTTCTGTCTCAAAGGAAGCATTTGAATGATTGTCAAATTTACCTTTTGAGCGGTCGGGACCCACAATGGGTGTGGGTGATACTAGAATTTTGAATGTAGCATCTGAGGCTTCTAAAGTTCTTTTAAACCAATTCATTTGTTCTTCACCCCAGATAGTTTTCTGATCACTGTCTGGAGCTTTATTATCACTTCTGTACTCTCTGACCTCTACCAGCCATATTTGTAAATCCTTACCCCATCTGACAGTTCTATAGGGCTTTTCAGTTATAGGAACCTGTTCTCTCCAGATTTCAAGACCATCGGCATAACTTAATTCACCAAAGGGAGTAGAATGTGGGTTGGCATCATCCTTTAATAAGTCATGATCATCCTTTTGTAAATAGGCCGGAATTTGAGCATAAAACTGGACAAGAGATGGCCAGGAATTCATTGCATGCCATTTATGACGAGCCAGTTCTTTTGTATAGGCCATAGGGCCGGGTTTGTCATAGTAAATGTAATCCCCTGTTTGGCAATGAAACTTTGGGTTCAACTTAAGCATGCTGTCATAAATCTTAAAACCACGTAGACTGTCATCATGAGACCAGAAATACTGACAAGTGGATGAGGTAAATAAGATCGGAGTAATATCATCTTTTGAAGGAGCCGTGGTAAAAGCACCCTTAATTTCAGTTATCGGCGATTGACTATCTTTTCGGCCCTCTATCTTTATTGAATAGTGGGTATTGGAGTTAAGATTTTTGAATTCCTTTTTCTGGATAAAATCTTGTTCAGCAGTCACTGGTTCCCATTCGCTGCTTAGTTTTGAGTTTTCCGATTGGAGAGTAATTCTAATTTCACCGGCAATACCAGGAACCGCCCCATCCATCTTTTCTGTAGGCATTGAATTATCAAAATCAATGGGAGGTCTGAATGTAGTATCCTGCCTTTTATGATAAATGGCTACGGGATTAGGTGCTTTACAAAGTCTTGTTAAAATTATGGCTGAAGATGTTGTCACTTCACCAATTTTCAAACCTGTAGTAAAATATACCTCTTGGTTGTTTTGAGCCAGAGCAGCTATGCTGATCAATAGCAAGGCGAAAATCTTTTTCATGAAGTTGAAATTACTGGTCAGTGCGTTTACAGATTTGCTCCATAGCCCAGTTGGTTCTGGCAGCTGTTGTCCCCGTAGACGGACTTTTGCCACTTTTACCATTCAGTTCATCTACTATACTTTGTATTAAAGGCTGTTGAATATGCTCCGGCATTTCAAAAGTAAATTGTTCTTTCTCTTTACCATCAACGAAAAGATCTACCCAAGAACCTTCAAAATAAGTGAATTCAATTCTTCCTTTGCTGCCATAAATGGTTGTTTTTTCTATTTCAGAGTTGTCAGATACTGCAAAACACCAACTACCCATTCCCATCACCCCGGTTTCAAATTCAAATGTTCCTAAAGTAGTATCTTCAGAGGAGTATAGTCCACCAAAGTTTTTGGCCATACCTTGAGCATTAACAATTGGTCCGAAGAGGTAATCGAGATAATCTAATTGATGAGAAGCCAGATCATAGAAGTAACCAGCTCCGGCAATTTCCGGATTGGTCCGCCAGTTTTGAACATTATCAGACTGGCCCACAATATCAGGGTGCAGTGACTTGTGAACTTTGACATCTACAAACCTGACATCGCCAATAACCTTATTATCTATAAGTTCTTTGATCTTTAGGAAATTGGGAAGGGCTCTTCTGTAAAAGGCCACAAAAAGAGGGACATCAGCCTTTTTGCAAATCTCGATCATCTCAAGGCACTCATTGTATGATCTTGCCATGGGCTTCTCTACATATACGGTTTTTCCTGCCGCTGCCGCCTTTACTGTATAAGGATGATGACCATCTGGTGGTGTGGCAATGTAAATAGCATTTATCTCAGGGTCGTTGATAAGTTCATCTGCATTGTCGTACCATTTGGGTACACCATGTCTTTTAGCAAAATCTTCAGCAAGGTGGCCGGTTCTACGCATTACAGCTATAAGTTCAGAACCTTCGGCTTTTTGAAGGGCCGGGCCGCTTTTTTTTTCACAGACGTCGCCTACGCCTATTATTCCCCATTTTATCATGGCTTATTTCAATTGGTTGTATACTAATGGCAATTTAATAACAATGGTGGCTATTTGAAGGGATAAGGGCTAAATCGTAGAAATCTTTAGACTAAATACTTCGTACCTCTTTTTTGAACTCAGTAGGAGTGATGTTCATGATCTCCTTAAATTTCTTATTAAAATTAGATAGGGTATTAAAACCGCTCTCGTAACAAACTTCGGCTATACTTAATTGCTCAGAACCAAGAAGTTTACAAGCATGGCCAATTCTAATTTCAGCAATGAAATCTGAAAAGGTTTTATTGGATCGTTTCTTAAAATAGCGACAAAAGGCAGGAACACTCATATTCGCCAGGTTGGCTACTTCGTCTATTCGAATTTCATTTTTAAAATGTTGCATGGCAAAATTATAGACCTTGTGCATTCTTTCCGTTTCTGATTTCTTATGTGTGTTTTTATAACCTAAACTACATATGTGAGTATATTCCGATTCTTTGGAGAGTTCATTGAGGAGGTTTAGAAGTTTAAGAATGGAATCAAAACCTTCAGATGTAGACAGTTCAAGCAGATTTTCCCGAATCAATTCTTTAGACCGTCCATTAAAGTCAAGACCGCGATTACTTTCTTCAAGTAAGTGTTTAATATTCGACGATTCGGGAAGGTTAATGCCTGCTTGACTCAAAAACTCCTGGGTAAAATAGAGAACAATACCTCTGGTCATTAAAGCTGAATCCGGCACAAAATACCTTTTATCGTTTCTCCATAAATGAGGTAGGTCTGGCCCTAACAAAACGGTGTCTCCCACTTCAAAATGTTGAATATTGTCACCAATTAATCTTGTACCTTCTCCTTTTAGGACTGTAAATAGTTGATAATGAGGGTGAAAGTGCCAGTTGGGGTCAAAGTGAGGCTCAGTAAGATCCAGTACAGTAATGGACTGAATTGGGCTTTCAATGATTTTTTCAAGTGGGGCTCTCATATTCTTAAATTTAGCCAAAAATAGTTGAAACAATATTTTTATGGTTAAAATACAGTCAGTATGTGTTAAATTATCGGTAGGTATTGGTAGTATTCTTTGATAAAATTGTATTCATAAAACCTACCTAAAGTACTGATGAAGAATAAGCTTGGAATGAACCTGCTTTTATGGGGGACAGAAATGGCAGATGATGAGATGTTTCCGGTTTTGGAAATGATCAGGGAGACAGGCTTTGATACTGTTGAGATTCCCATTATGAATCTTGATCATAACAAATGGGAAAGATGGAGAAAGAAATTGGATGAGCTCCAGTTGTCTTGCGTTGCAGAAACTATCAATAGCCCCGATCACAATGCCATTCATCCTGAAGAGAGTAAAAGAAAACATGCTTTAGATTTTAACAAGCAGGTGCTTGATTGTGCCAATATACTAGGTGCAGACTTGCTTATTGGGCCTATTCATTCTGCTCTGGGTGTTTTTACCGGTCAGCCGGCTACCTTGGAAGAAAAAAAATGGGGAGCCGAAGTGTTATATGATTTAGCAGAATATGCTCAAAGTTTAAAAATCACTTTAGGGCTTGAATATCTGAATCGGTTTGAAAGTTATTTAGTGTCTTGTACAGACGAATTGATAGATCTGGCAGAAAGTGTCAATCATCCATCCTGCAAACTTATGTTTGATACCTTTCATGCTAATATCGAAGAAAAAAGATTGCCGGCGGCCATAAAAAAAATGGGGAACCGACTGGTTCACGTGCAGTTGTCTGAAAATGACAGAGGAACACTAGGACAAGGACATGTCAATTTCGAGGAGGTGATAGAGTCTTTGAAAAGAATTAACTACCAGGGAGTAATAAGTGTGGAAGCCTTCAGTCAGAAATTGACAGCAGCTAATATCTGGAGAAAAATGTTTGAGAACGAAACACAACTTACCAAAGACAGTTATCAATATTTAAAAATATTAACAAGATAGTATCGACGTCTTTTTGAACTTTAAGAAAACGTATAAAACATTAATAACGAGGTCCATAACTTTGGACCATAGTCAATATTTATTATGAGTAAAAAATTAAATATCGCCATAGTTGGCCTTGGATTCGGGGCTGAATTTATTCCCATTTATCAGCGTCATCCTGATGCTAATATGTTCGCTATTTGTCAGAGAAATAAGGAAAAATTAGATGCCATAGGAGATGCTTTTGGTATTGAAGAAAGGTACACAGATTATAATGAATTGTTGCTTGATCCGGAGATTGACGCCGTTCATATTAATTCGCCAATACCTAATCATGCTGAGCAAACCTTAAAAGGTCTTTATGCCGGAAAACATGTGGCTTGTACAGTGCCCATGGCTACGAGTGTAGAAGACTGTATGAGAATAGTGAAGGCATGCAAAGAAACAGGAAAAAAATATATGATGATGGAGACCGTGGTGTATGCCCGTGAATTTCTCTATGTCAAAGAATTGTATGAAAAAGGAGAATTAGGCAAAGTTCAGTTTTTGAAAGCTTCGCATCAACAGGATATGGATGGCTGGCCAGATTACTGGCCCGGGCTTCCACCTATGCACTATGCCACTCATTGTGTTGGGCCTGTTACAGGTTTGCTTAAGCTTGAAGCAGAGTATGTATCGTGCTTTGGTTCTGGTACTATCAGGAAAGAACTGGCAGATATTCATAATTCACCTTTCGCTGTAGAATCGGCTCATATTAAATTTAAAGATTCTGATTTAAGTGCACATGTTTATCGTTCGTTGTTTGATGTAGCACGTCAGTATCGCGAGAGTTTTGAAGTATATGGCTCTAAAAAGTCTTTTGAGTGGACACTCATTGAAGATGAAGAACACGTGGTACATACCGCCAAGCTTCCCGAACCTGAAATTCCTTCAAAAGTTAGGGTGCCCGATTATGCCCATCTGCTACCTAAGGAAATTCAGGATTTCACTACCAAAGGTGTTTATGACGTTGCAGAAAATACACATTTGAGTTTTGCCCAGGGAGGCGGTCATGGAGGCTCACATCCGCACCTGGCACATGAGTTTGTGATGGCACTGAGAGAGGATCGCGACCCTTTCCCTAATGCAGTGCAATCTGCCAATTGGACTTCAGTCGGTATTTTGGCACATGAATCGGCTTTGGAAGGTGGCGAGAGAAAATATTTACCTGATTTTGATAATGCTTAAAATTCCTTCAATAATGAAGAAGCTCATTGTTTTTGTTCTTTTCCTAACATCAGTAGCGGCTACTGCACAGCAGGGCAGAAGGTTAGAAATACTCTTTTTGGGTGATAATGGTCATCACAAGCCCATTGAACGTGTGCCTGTTATTATGGAGGCTCTTGGGCCAAAAGGAGTAAATTTTACCTACTCAGATGATTTAGCAGATCTTAATCTGAAGAACTTAAATAAATATGATGCCCTGATGATTTATGCCAATTGGGATGAAATATCAGAAAGTCAGGAAAGGGCTTTATTGGATTATGTGGCCTCAGGCAAAGGGATACTGCCCATTCATTGTGCATCTTATTGCTTCAGAAATTCTAAAGAGTATATAAAACTAGTTGGTGGCCAATTTTGGCGTCACACCATGGACTCTGTAACTACTGAACATGTGCAGCCTAATCATCCGATATTGAAAGGTCTAAAGCCTTTTACTGCTTACGATGAAACGTATTTGCATACAGCTTTAGAACCAGATAATAATGTATTGGCCATCAGGGAAATAAAGGCTGATCAATCAAAGGATAAACCCGGCAAAAAGAACGAGCCGTATACATGGACCCGTACCTATGGAAAAGGGAAAGTGTTTTATACCGCTTATGGCCACGACGAAAGAACCTGGGAGAAGAAAGGATTTCAAGAGCTGATTTACAATGCCATTCTTTGGTCTGTAAATGAGGAGGCACTGGCTGCTTTTCAGGCAAGAAAACCGAAGCCTTTTGAATACAGAGAAGCTAAGCTGCCCAATTATGAACAGCGGCCTGGTGTCCAATATCAGCAGCTTGCCTTAAGTCCTGAGGAATCTATGAAGCATATTCAGGTTCCTGTTGATTTCAATCTGGAGCTGTTTGCTGCGGAGCCTAATGTAATGCACCCTATTGCTCTTACCTGGGATGAAAAGGGGAGGTTGTTTGTACTCATCACAAAGGATTATCCAAATGAAAGAAAGCCGGAAGGAGGTAGCGACTACATACTTATGTGTGAAGATACTGATGGGGATGGCAAAGCCGATAAGTTTACTCGTTTTGCCGAGGGATTGAGCATTCCCACCGGTATGGTCTTCGCCAATGGAGGCTTGATTGTCACTCAGGCCCCGGATATATTGTTTTTAAAAGACACTGATGGAGATGATAAAGCAGACGTTCGCCAAACCCTTATTTCAGGTTTTGGAACCTTTGATACTCATGCGGGCCCTTCAAATTTACATTATGGTTTTGATAACTGGATTTGGGGATGTGTAGGGTATTCAGGTTTTAATGGTAAAGTTGGTGAAGGCGACTCTCTAAAGTTTGGCCAGGCTTTTTTTAGATTCAAAGCAGATGGATCTGCTTTGGAATGGATGACCACCACGTCAAACAATACCTGGGGATTTGCTTTCAATGAGACCAATGATGTATTTGGTTCAACGGCAAACAACTCTCATGGTTGGTACATGGCCATTCCGCACAGTTATTACAATGCTCCTAACCGAACGAATAATGGTAGTAGGAGTACAGACACTCACCGGGATATGAAGCCAATTACTCCTAAGGTGAGACAAGTGGATGCTTTTGGAGGTTTTACGGCCGCAGCGGGCCATAATTTTTACACCGCCAGGGCTTTCCCTAAGAAATACTGGAATCAGATCGCTTTTGTTTCGGAGCCTACAGGGCATATTCTTCACCAAAATCAACTGGTAAAATCAGGGACAGATTTTAGCGATAAAGAGGCATTTAACCTGATGGCTGGTGCAGATGAATGGTTTTCGCCAGTGTTTGCCGAAGTCGGACCAGACGGTGCCGTTTGGGTGGCGGATTGGTATAGCTTTATTATTCAGCATAACCCAAAACCTGATGGCTTTGAAATGGGTGAAGGCAATGCCTACGAAACGGATTTGAGAGATTATACGCATGGTAGAATTTACAGAGTTTCCTACAAGGATGCTCCGACTTACAGCCCTTTAGTCTTGTCAAAAAATAATCCTGAAGAACTTCTGGCTGCTCTTACTAATGACAATATGTTCTGGAGAATGCAGGCACAAAGATTATTGGTAGAAAGAGGACAAAAAGATGTAGTGCCACAATTAGTCGCCTTGTTAAAAAGCACTAAGACAGATGAAATAGGCCTAAATCCCGGAGCTATTCACGCCTTATGGACACTCAAAGGACTGAACGCCCTGACAAAAGAGCATATTGAAATCGGTGTAAGGCATCCTAATGCAGAGGTAAGGAAAAATGCCCTAAAAGTAATGCCTTTTAGTGCGTCTTCTGTAAGCCAAATTATTGAGGCCAATCTTTTATACGATGCGGAGCCTTTGGTGGTATTGAATGCTCTTTTAGTATTTTCAAAATCTCCATTGGATGTTAAAGCAGAAAAAGCATTTTTTGAAAAATTGGCCAGTTCAAACGATACCCAAGATCGATGGCTACCAGATGCGTTTTCTGTGGTGCTAACGGCAAATAAGGGCCGCTTAATGAAAAAGTTATTGGATCAGCAGCTTAAAGCAAGTACAGTGACTTCCAAGCCAGGGAATCATGACCATCACGCTATGACAAAGAAAAGTGATACGTCTTTGAAAAGGTCAAAAGGTATTGATTTAGTTGTTTCTGATATAAAATTCTCTCCATCTAACCCTGCAGTTCAGGAAAGGGTGGATGTAGCCGTAGAGATTACGAATATTGGAGATAAAGATTTACCAGCTCAAAATTATGTACCCTTTGAAATTAAGTTTCAGGGGCAGGAGATCCTCAATATCCAAACCAGTAGAAATTACCAGGATGGAATTAAAGCGGGTGAGTCTGTCTCAATCACCGGAAACATGAACGGCCCATGGAGAGGCAATATAGGTTTTAGCTCAGATAAGGCAGGAGAGTATAACGTTGAGGTATTAATTGATAAAGAAGCTGAGCTGAAAGAATCAGATAAAACGAATAATAGATTTACGAAGAAACTCACGTTTAGTCCACCGCAAAATATGACAGCCTATGTTTTAGAACGTGCTGTTAGGTCACAAACTTCTGTTTCTTCAGCTTCAGAGGCGGTTAAGTTAATCAGAGCCGCACAGACTATGAGTGCTGAAAGTAGAAGTTCTATGTATAAGGCTATTTCTCAGGGCTGGGATTACAGGTCAAAAGCCATTGAGCTGAGTAAAGAAGACCTTGCCTTTTTAAAAACCATCAAAGACATAAACAATACCCATATTGAGAAGGTTTTGAAAGCCTGGAAGGTTATTGGAGAGGATTTAGGAAAAGATGCTGTTGTTATCACCATTAAAGCAATTAGAGAGGCCATGAAGTATGATTTGACCGAGTTTAAGGTTAAAGCTGGTCAAACGGTTCAGGTAGTTTTTGTCAACCCAGATGCTATGCAACATAATCTGGTTATTGTGAAACCAGGGGCTACTGAAAAAGTGGGTATGGCAGCTGATAAAATGATGATGGATGATGAAGGTGCTCAAAAGAATTATGTTCCTGCCTTAGCCGAAGTATTGCATTCCACACCATTAGTTAACCCGGACGAAACCTTTAAGTTAACTTTCAAGGCTCCTTCAAAGCCAGGTAAATATCCATATGTGTGTACCTTCCCGGGTCATTGGAGATTAATGCAAGGAGTTATGATCGTAGAATAGAAGATTTAAGGTTTAAAAAAAAATCAGGCACAGTGGCCTGATTTTTTTTGACTTATTCGAAAAACTTAACACTAATAGTTCTGTTTCTAAAAGGCATTATTTGGTGAATTAAGAATGAAAAGTTGCTTCTTACTGGTTGTTTAAAATACCTTTTTGCAATTTTGAGAATCATTGACAAACAGCATTTCTTTGAAACACTTCATCAGTTTTTTCCTTTTCATCAGTTCCCAGCTTTCTTTTGCTC
>JANSYO010000240.1 GCA_024742395.1 Cytophagales bacterium | reverse complement strand
GCCACCGCCTCCTCCTCCTCGACGCCGGAAGACAGAAAAATCATCCCAAGGTGTAAGGGCCATAGTTTTTACTCGAAAGTTTTTATCCGAAGGTTAAGTTAAATTTCTTTTAAATATCTGTATTATATTACGTAGTAATTTGCGGTCTAAAGTATTTGCCTGACTAACTTAAACGATCATTCGATGCTTGAAGTACGGCAGCCTCTAGCATCGACAAAAGGTTCCTCTGGGGTTGATGTTCTTTCATTTCTAGAAATTTCCAGATCGCTTGAATTGTAACGGGTTTTATTATATTTGACATGTATAAATACAAGGTTTTGATATGCCCTTTGTGCTTGAAGTTGAACTTGACCTTGCATCTGTTTGTCGAATGTTCCATTGAATTTCCAGATTTGTTTCTGATTTCTGAAAATTACTTCGATGAACGACTCGATTCTGGGATTGATTGCTGCGCAAATTTACTAAACATCATTACAAGAAACAATAATCTTAAGTACTCACAGCATATTCTATCAAATAAAACAAAGAGTTATAACTATGGCCCTTACACCTTGGGATGATTTTTCTGTCTTCCGGCGTCGAGGAGGAGGAGGCGGTGGCCTCTTCCGAGACGAGGACTGGCAGATCTTTGATCCTTTCCGCGAAGAGTTCTTCAAAAACCAGCCGATGACCCAGCAAAGAGCTCAAGCCTTCGCCCCGCTAATGACGGCTGATCTGATCGAGAAGGAGAACGAGTATAATATTCATTGCGACCTTCCAGGCGTGGATCCCGCTGAGATTGACCTCTCCATTCACAATCGTATGGTCACCATCAAGGCCGAGAGAAAGAACGTGCACGAATCTACCACTGACAAGGTGCACACACTGGAGCGCTCCTACGGTACTGTACAACGCAAGATACGCCTGCCTGAAAATGCTGATATGGACCATGCCTCGTCCACTTACAAGAACGGGGTGCTGAATATCTCATTTCCCAAGATGGCAACTCCTCAAGGATCACGCAAGATCCAGATCACCACTCACTAAGAATGAACATGTATCAAACATGGAATGAAGTAATTCCTAGTATTTGATTAGGTACTGTATAGTTGTTTTCATTTAAGCACCATACATTCGTGTTAATTATGTAGTTTTTAGTCTGGCATCCTTGGGCACCGTGCCCATGCTCCATAAGCAAATAGTATCCATGTATCATTGCAATTTGCAAATAGTATCGCAAGCTTGTATCATAGTAATTTTAAATCGTGATATTTAAACGAAAAGGGTTTACACTATAGGGTAGGATACACTACTACTGCGCTCTAATATGCCCTCCACTGATGATGACGAAATGGTGTACAGAAAGCTTAAGCGTGATGATCTTGTAGTGGAGGATACAAATAGCAGAGAAAATGTATTATTTAGCTGTGTTTTGTATCCATTTTTCTTGCCACTGCTATTGACAGTAAGCTTTGTTGCTTTGAAAGCCTAATGAAGCTCCTATTGGGACAAGTAGAGTGCTGCTATTTGTGAAAGAAGATAATAGAGTTAAAGGAACACTATTTTACCTCCTTATGGCCAGCAAGCTAATTATAAATAGTTTCTGTAGCTTGCTAGCAAGCAGATGATAGTCCCAATATCATGAAGAGGTAT
>JANSYO010000307.1 GCA_024742395.1 Cytophagales bacterium | reverse complement strand
TTTTTCTAATGTACTTGTTTACAGTCCTTTGGAATGGTCTTATATCATATGATTACTCAATCTGTTCCGTATAGCGCAGAAGAGAAAGATACAAACGTCACATTAGCGCAGCTAGTGATTCGGGTAACTAATCGACACAGCTTTTATTGTATTCTGACTATTGCATAGGGCGTGCGACCGATAATCCCAGTTGATGTTCCTATACAATTTGGAGAAGTATTAAAGGCCTGCTGGCGCGAAGACCCAGACGAACGGCCTTCCTTTGCCTCTCTAACCACAACACTCAATAGTATCCCTGATGAATTACTGACACACCCTCGTAACATTTCAAATTCTTTGTAAATAGTACTTTGCCTTCACACCCCGAAACTTTCCCGAAATCAAATAAACCTACCGATTAGTGGACACAGTGAATACTACATCTAGAAACGTATGTATTTGGCTCCATGTCATACATGTACAATGGCTCATGGGTAATACACGGAAGTTGTCATGTCCATGGGGCTGAAAATGGACCAATCAGCTGGCCTAAGCTTCATTGGGGTCTAAAATAATGAAGAGGCCTTGCACAGAACTCGCTATAATATATATATTTTGAATAATGTGATTAAAGTTTTCTAGCGGGCTTCATGTCGCAAGCGCTTAGTGCTTCTGATATTCGAAAAGTTTCGGGGTCTGTGGTTAAAGAGGCGTCTGCTGAGACTATCAGTGAGTTATTGAAGCGAGAGCAGGAACAATTAGAGGAACTAGAGCGTAGTCTTTCGCGTTCGAAAGAAATTACTGCTAATATGTTTTCTCTGTTGGATAACTTCCAAGAACGGATCACAGGGTTAGAGAAGGATATTTTACCCATCTATGCATCCACAACTAAGACTCGTGGGCTCTTCCAGAGTAAGAAATTCGCATTTTCACTCGTTTTCTTTGTTGTTCTATCTCTTCTAACAAAGGATCACACTAGACATCGACGGAGTGATAAAAGAAGTTGAGAACGTTTCATCACTCTTGAATACGTCCAATAGAGTGGAGAAATTAATAACGAACGGTCCGCGCGGTGATTTTGAGCAGTATGGTAACTGTTTGAAGGAAATAGGGCGCGCAAAGAAATATCTACGGCTACAGGGAAGCTCATTCAAAGCATCACCGGAAGCTTTCGCGCAATTAGATCAATTGGAGTTTACTGGTCAATTGAAGTGTGATGATGCTCTCGTTAACCTTATCAGCAAATTTAGTGTTCC
>JANSYO010000266.1 GCA_024742395.1 Cytophagales bacterium | reverse complement strand
TTATCTATATCTGAGGCTTTGGGGTGAGGTTTTTTCTCATGAAGAAATGATGACACTTGTTTCTAATTTGGGAGGGTTCATCGATTCATCCCCAGCCACCTTGCTTGAATGGATATAGCAGTCCACAACTGCCTATTCAAGTTGCCTTTCGAAAGAGTCCACATCAAAGTCGATAACTGAGGAAATAAAATAAAACAAGGACATGCGACTGCATCTGGGTGCGTTTCGATATCTGCCTTTTGATGGTATGGTTGAGAATGCTGTCTAAGAAATTAGCTGTAATCCCAGCCGATTGCACAAGGAACTCAATCCATTGAAACTTAGTAGCCCGGTAAATCAGAATCGGCAAACAGTGTCTTTCCATCAAATTCCAAAGATTCTTCTGAAGCCGCTGAACTATTAGCTCCACTGAAATCAACATTATCCGTGTTATCCATGGTTTCTGTTGAAATCTTCGAAAGCATCAACGTCTGAGTCGAAATCAACATTGGTTGGCACCTGCATTCGTTGCTGTAAATCCATCTCTATCAGCACTTTCTATATTTTCAGTAATGTAGTTATCGCCAAAAAATTTACCAATGCTTTCTGGTTCCTGTGCAGCACCTGCAGCATTGTAGATGTTGTTTGTCAAGTTTTCCGGATTTCTTTGGACAGATTGAATTATATCTTGGAGGCTGACCTCCTTTCCCTCAAAGTAAAACTCTGCACAATACTTTAGGATTAACCTTGAGATGTTCAATTAATTCATCAGAAAACATGTCTATCTTTCTCGAATTAGCTTTTTTCTTATCCAAGGTGGTTGTTTTGGAGGAACAGTTTTAATTCAGCTACAGTTTTAGTTCCTTTTACCCTTCCTGGGTCTTCGAAAGGAAGCTTTAGCCTCACAAATAGTTTCAAAAGGCACAGACGCCTAAAATCGCGTATCGTAGTGTTAGTGAATAGCGTATTTTCATTGGTGTTTGCGCAATGATCGCACGGTTCAGTACCTCTTGTAGATTGTCCGAAACTGTTTTATATATTGATTATAATTATGTGTGAAAACGAGTGCATCTGTACCGCAGCAGTTGGGAGAATGTGCAAGAATTTCTTGATAGTCCTAAGGGGACTATGTAATGACTTTCCGACGAACTAGCAAAGATCAACAAAATGTTGGTATTTAATAGAGACGATTAGAAAATTTTTAAAGCTAATGATGAATTCGCTAACTACATGGTTTAAGCACTGTGAGTTTCAGAATCCGATACTGTCTCACTGTGCAGTTATATACTAAGTAGTAAATTTCAAACTGATATCAGAGATGAATAATATCATGAAGCGAAAAGGTTAAGCTAACTGCACACATTTGACGCGAATTTTTGGAAGGGGTCGATTTTTGTCCTTCTCATCAACCAATCATACGATTGATTAACAG
>JANSYO010000013.1 GCA_024742395.1 Cytophagales bacterium | reverse complement strand
CACCTGGTCTTTAAATTCTTGGAAAAAGAACAGAGCCAATGACACCGTTAAGGCCTTTGAGAATGGCGATAAAGAACTTCTTTACCGCTATTGCAAGCAGCTACAGGCTGAGGGGAAGTTATTTGACTATTATATTTTTGGGCACAGACACTGTAAGCTTGATTTACCGTTAGAGCATGGAGCACGCTATATCAATATTGGCGATTGGATAGTTTTTGACTCCTATGCTGTTTTTGATGGCAAGCAATTGGAATTAAAGGTGTTCAATAAGCTAACTGCAATTTAATTCAATCATAATTTTGTAACTGTAATCGCTAAAGGGATTAACCTTACAGAAGTGTAGCAATACATTTTTGATAACTTAAGGGTAAATTGTTTAGCAATAGAAGAATAATAAAATGGGAATCAAAGCCTTAATTCTGGAAGATGATGCAACACTAGCCAAAGAAGTAAAGAGTTTTCTGGACTCCAGAGGCTTTGATTGCGAAGTGGTATTTGATGGCGACATTCTATTCAGAATGGTAAAGCAGCATAAATTTGAAATCTTTTTGTTAGACATAAATGTGCCTCAGCTTAACGGCCTTCAGGTATGTAAGCGGCTAAGAGAAGAAGGGTTTACTGCCCCAATTATTATGCTGACGGCCTACGGCGATATTCAGGATAAGAAGGATGCATTCAATAACGGAGCCGATGATTATCTGGTTAAGCCTTTTCATTTTGAAGAACTTATCCTTCGTATAAACTCTGTACTCAGAAGGGGCGGCAAAGAGGAGACAAAGGCTAATGTACTACGTGTTGCTGATCTGGAAATCAATGAAACAGACATGATAGTAAAGCGAGGTGGTAAGACTATCGAGTTAACAAAGAAGGAATACCAATTGTTGGTTTTTTTGGCTAAAGCCAATGGCAGGGTGGTTTCAAAGCAAACCATTGCGGAGCAAATCTGGGATATTCATTTTGAGACCAGTCTCAATACCATTGAAGTGTATATCAATTTTTTAAGAAAGAAGATTGACAAAGAGTTTACTCCACACCTTATTCACACAAAACCAGGCTTTGGTTATTACCTCAAAAACGAGTCATGACCTTAAGAAGAAAGATATCGATTTCTGCAGCATCGGTTTTTTCAGCTATTCTGGCATTGGCCTGTATTATTATTTATACCACTTCTGCTCAGTACAGAGAAGATGAGTTTGTAAAAAGGCTGGAAGATAAGGCCCTGACTACCGCTAAACTTCTGCTGGAAGTAAAGGAAGTGGATAAGCAACTGCTGAAACTGATTGACCAAAACAGTATCAATAAGCTCTTTGATGAGAAAATTTTGGTTTTTGACGATGGTTTTGATCTAATATACAGCAGTCTTGATGACGCCCGGATAAACTGGAGCAGTAAAGATCTGGCCGTTCTAAGAAAAGATCCTTTTTTTTATAGAAAGGAGGGCTTAAATGAGGTGGTGGGTGTTTATTACAGTTATGAAGACAGAGATTATTTTGCCATAATTTCTGCAGAAGATAAGTATGGAAACCGAAAGCTGGAGTTCCTGCTCTATGTTTTAATTATCACTTTTTTGGCTGGTACGGTATTGGTTTGGCTACTGACCTTATTTTTGGTTAAAACACTTCTTTCTCCGCTATCCAGATTTAATGAGCAGATAGTGAGAATTACGGGTAGTAAGCTGAATCATAGGATATTAGAAAGTGGGAACAGCGATGAAATGGATACTCTTACCCGCACTTTTAATAGCATGATTGGCCGAATAGAACAAGCTTTTGATACCCAAAAGGAGTTTACAGCCAATGCTTCACATGAATTACGAACGCCCCTAACCCGAATAGCTTTTCAGATTGAAGGTATGCTTCAGAATTTTGAACATAAACCTGAAGTGAAGGAATACCTGGTGAATATCAAATCTGATATCCACCATTTATCTGATATAATCAATTCGCTATTATTACTATCTAAATTGGAAAAGGAAGCTGAAAAGCTTGATTTTGAAAATGTGAGAATAGATGAAATCATCTTTATGGCTTATGAAAATTTACGTAAGACGAATCCGGAATATGAACTAAATTTTGAGATTAAAGAGGTAGATGGTGCCGAATTAATTCTTGAGACCAAAGGCATTAAATCTATACTTCAGATTGCCATATCTAATTTGCTCAAAAATGCCTTTCAATATTCCTCAGATCATAAATCGAAAGTAACTATTATTCACGGGCAGCAATCTGTAGAAGTACTTTTAGAAAACAATGGTCCCATTCTTACAAATCAAGAACAAAAAAGGCTTTTTGAGTCATTTATGCGTGGGGCTAATTCACGAAAGTCTACCGGTTATGGTTTGGGTTTAAGAATGTCAAAAAGGATACTTGACTTTCATGAAGCTGCACTTACATATGAAACCGAAGGGGCTGATATTAACCGCTTTAGAATAAGATTTAAAATTTAAGTTTTATTTAAGGGCTACTTAAGCTGAAATAAAGCTTATAGTTATTTCTTTGTATCTGTTAAGTCGATAAAGATTATAAAGGAAACACATTCTACAAAGAACCTTTTGAGATTTAACCTGTCCCATTGGCTTGATACAAAGCCAAAGGGCAAACGGTTATTTTATTTAAACAAACAATCAAATACAATTGAAAATGAAAAGTCTTAAATGGGTTTTGATTTCTTTTTTGGCTGCCGGTAGCATGGTTTCTTGCGTGAGTAAGAAAAAGTATGTGGATATCCAGTCAAAACTAAGTCAGTCTGACGCCAGTCTTTCTAAGTGTAATGAAGAACTGGCAAGTGCCAATAGGCAAAATGTAAAACTTCAGAGCGATTTAAGCTCAAATAAGGTGGAGTCAAGCAGTGTAATTAAACTACGTGAAGAGCAAATTAGTGACTTAAGAGCTCAGGTGGCAGATCTTCAGAAAAACAGAGATCAACAGTTAATTCAGGTAGAGGGTCTTACCGTATTGTCAAAAACTGCGAACAGCAACATTGACAAAACATTGACTCAGCTGGGAGAAAAAGACAAATACATCAGATTATTGCAAGCAGCGAAGACAAAGGTCGATTCTATTAATCTGGCTTTGGCAGTGAACCTGAAGAGCAGTATTGGTCTTGACCTTGATGACAAAGACGTAGAAATTAAGGTAGACAAAACGGTGGTGATGATTAACCTTTCAGATGCAATGATGTACAATTCTGGCAGCTATAAATTAACTGCACGTGCAAACGAGGTGTTAGGTAAAATTGCTAAAATCATTAAGTCAAGACCTGATCTTGAAGTAATGGTAGAAGGTTACACAGATAACACGCCTATACAGACAGATGTTTTAGAGGACAACTGGGATCTGAGTGTAAAGAGAGCTACCTCAGTAGTTAGAGTTCTTCAGACCCGTTACAACATTGATCCTAACAGGTTAATTGCTGCCGGGCGTGGTGAGTTTAATAAGTTAATGCCGAATGATACGCCTCAGAACAAGGCTATCAACAGAAGGACAAGAATCATCTTAATGCCAAAACTAGATCAGTTTTATGATCTTTTAAATCCGGATCTGGCGAACAAATAAAAATGTGTGTTCCTTTTTTATAATCTGGGGCCTCTGGTGTAAAAGCTGGGGGCTCTTTTTTTATTTTCCTTTATCCAGATCAGTTTCAATCTCCTGCTTGGCAGAGAGATAACCTTTAATAACCGTAAAAGTGGTAATGGCTAAAAAGAAGAGAATAATGTAATGTACATAATCAATTATGCCAGGAAAATGCACCCCTAAATAATGACCACTTGATACCAGGCCACCTACCCATAAAACAGCACCTACCACATTATAAATAGAAAAGGTAAATGGTTTCATTTTTACTAAACCCGCCAGAATAGGGGCAAAGGTTCTTATAATAGGTAGAAAACGGGCTATAATGAGGGTTCTGCTTCCGTATTTCTCAAAGTATTTCTTAGTTCTGATAAGATACCTTTTCTTAAAAAAGATATTTTCTTCTTTATACTCCAGGGCTTCGCCAAAATAGAAACCAAAAATATAACCTGTAAATGAGCCCAATACAGCCGCTGCAAAAACGGCCAATAAAAGAAGGTAAAAATTGACAGTCAAAATGCCCAGTCCACAGAATACTCCAGACAAGAACAGGAGGTAGTCTCCTGGCAGGAAAAACCCAAAAAACAGACCATTTTCAATGAAGACTATCAGCACAATGGCTATGAGTCCTCCTGTTTGAATTATCTCTTCTGAGTTAGTTAAATATTGAAAAAAGTCTACGACGCTTTCCATGAGTGGTGGCTTTTGCGTAAAAATAAAGGGATTCCTCAGAAATGAAAACCTTTTTCAATTATAAAGAAATTAAGAATAGTTATCACACATAAAATATCAGGCAAGCTCAGAGAGTTCTAGCCATCTGAATTCTTTTTCTTCCAGTGAGGATTTGATATTTTCTAATTCGGCACCAAGTGCATGCAGTTTTTCAAAATCTGTTTCGCCGCCATTCATGAGTTCAATAATCTCTCCTTTTCTTTTCTCCATGGCTGCCATATCTTTTTCCAATTGTTCAAACTCCCTCTTTTCTTTATAGCTCAGTTTCTTCTTTTCTTCTGTAACTACGGCAGCCTTCTCTTCTTTTATTTCTTCCTTGGGTTTTGCTTCTGCTTGTTGTTCTTTTTCCTGCTCGTCTTTGTAATTTCTATATTCCGTATAGTTCCCGGGAAAATCTTTAATATAGCCATGGCCTTCAAAAGCAAAGACATGGTCAATGATCTTATCCATGAAATATCTATCGTGAGATACTACCAGCAAACAGCCGGAGTATGCCTCCAGGAATTCCTCCAGCACGTTCAGTGTGTCAATATCAAGGTCATTGGTTGGCTCATCCAGAATAAGGAAGTTTGGGCTTTGTACCAATACCTTCATGAGCTGTAATCTTCTTTTCTCGCCACCAGATAGCTTATGAATATAGTTGTGCTGAACTTTAGGCGGAAACAAGAACATAGTTAAAAATGCAGAAATAGACAATTCTCTGCCATCGCCTAATTTCACAAACTCCGCGTATTCTCTAATGGCGTCAATTACTTTCTGATCTTCACTAAAATCTAATCCTCCTTGTGAGTAATATCCAATTTTAATGGTATCCCCTTTCACTACTTTACCGCTGTCTGGTTTTGTGAGACCCATGATGATATCCAGCATGGTGGTTTTACCCATTCCGTTCTTGCCTACAATCCCTATTTTATCACCTCGCTTAAAGGTGTAATTGAAATGGTCAATAAAGGTTTTGCCATTATAAGATTTTGAAATATCGTGAATTTCAATAATCTTCTTGCCCATCCTTTCTGTACGGACATTCAGTTCTATTTTCTCTTCTTTCTTATGGCCACTCGTTTTTTCTTTTAGATCATGGAAAGCGTCAATTCTGTACTGAGCTTTGGTTGTTCTGGCTTTGGGTTGTCTACGCATCCATTCCAGTTCTTTTTTCAATCGCTGTTGGTTTTTCTCCTGCACCACAGCATCTATAGCCTCACGCTCCGCTTTTTTCTCTAAATAGTACGCATAGTTTCCAGTGAATTTATGAATTTGATTATTGGCCAATTCCATAATTCTATTTGATACTTTATCCAGGAAATAACGATCGTGCGTAACAAGGAAGAGGGTAGTGTTAGAGGTGGCCAGATAGCCCTCTAGCCATTCGATAGTTTCCAGATCCAGATGGTTAGTAGGCTCATCCAGAATAATAAAGTCAGGATTATCTATTAAAACCTTGGCCAGAGCCACACGTTTTCTTTGACCACCGGAGAGTTGAGAAATAAGTTTGTCAAAATCATGAATACCTAGTTTACCAAGAATTTGCTTCACTTTGGCTTCGTAATCCCATGCCTGAAGTGCATCGAGAGTTTCAATAGCCGTAGCCATCAGATCTACATCGTTGGTCTCAGTAGCTATTTCATAATTTTTAATAGCGGTAGTAATTTCATTCTCAGCATTGAAAATGGTTTCCAATACAGTCTGATGCTCATTCAGATCAGGGTCTTGCTCCAGATAACCGGTTCTGATATCCTTTCTGATGCTGATTTCTCCGCCATCTGTTTCTGTAACCCCTGCTACCATATTTAACAGGGTGGTTTTACCAGAGCCATTAGATCCAATTAAGGCTACTTTTTCACCTTGTAAAATACCAAAGGTGAGTCCTTTAAAAAGCCATCTCTCACCAAGGTCTCTGCCAATATTCTCTGCGGATAAATAATTCATGCGGCAAATTTAGCCAGACTGCCTGATTGATCTTGCTTTATTGAAGTATTTGAATCGAAAAACAATTTGATCCTCCGATTTAGGTTATGAAACATCCTCATACTCTGACCATTTTCTTAATCACCATGGGGTAGGGGCTTTCATCAGAAACCGCAAAATTAATGGCGTACTCAGTCTTAAATGCTGAAGAATCAAACTCCGGGAAAAAAGTATCTCCTTCAAAATTCTCTTGTACCTCGGTCAAATAAAGGTTATCACAAAGTAGTATAGCTTCTTCAAAAAGCGAGTTGCCGCCAATTACAAAAACTTCCTTTTGTTTCCGGGTTAACTCCAGGGCCTCTTTTAAAGAGCCCACTTGCTGAAAACCTTCATCAAGTTCAAGGTTTGATTGACTACTTACCACATAGTTTCCGGCCTTTGATGATACTCTATGTTTGTCCTCATAACTTTTACGACCCATAATCATCTTTTTGCCTTTGGACACTTTTTCTAAATGCTCCCAGTCAGCTGGAATAGGTTCAGGCCAGGGCAATGATCCTTGGTTTCCTATGGCTCGGTTTTGGCTCATAGCCGCAATAATCGAAATCTTAGCCATTGACAATCTGTGCCCTCCTAAGCACTTTCGGGATACCAAATGCTTCTACATATTGACCTGCCACTGGCCGTATTTGCCTGTAAAGACCGTGTAAAACCTTCCTGATAGCTTTTGACTTGTCGCCACTTAGGTAATCATTCTCTAAAAACCAGCCTTTATCCCGATGAATGGCATCCAGGGCAAACGTATTGAGCATTAAAACAAGAGCTTTCTTCTCCGGGCTATCGTTTAATTTATCTATCCCACTTTTAAATTCGGAGTAAATATATTTTTCGATTTGGGCATTGGCCAAAACAATCATATGTGACTGTGTCTTTAAGAAGATATCATTGGGATTGAGTTTTTTGCCTATGAAACTCCGCATTCTGTCTGAAAGGCTGAATAAAAGTTTTTGCTCTCTGAATTCAAGTGCATCCATCTGGAAATCAGTGCTGAGCAAATGCTCTGCATTGGTGTTTCTTGAAGAAAGGGGGTTCAGGGTTTTAGCCGAAGTACTAATCCTGCTCATAACATGCCTGGCCACTGCCAAAAAGCCTCCATCGTTAAATTCTTGTTTAAGATCTGTTAGTAGAGCCTTAGCTACCAGCTGTAGTAACACATAATTATCGCCTTCAAAAGTGGTAAATATATCTGTGTCTGCTTTTAAATCAGTAAACTCGTTTTCAGTTAAATAGCCTTTTCCGCCACAGGCTTCTCTACATTCCTGTATGGTATCAGTTGCATGCCAGGAGGCATAACTTTTGAGGCCAGCGGCCAAAGTTTCTACCTCTCGTTTATCTGTGGAATAATACTCTTTTTCAAATTTTTCTCTTAAAGACTCAAGAGCAAAATTCAAGGCATAGGATTTGGCAATCAAGGGGAACAATCTTTCCTGATGGGTAGGGTAATCAAGAATCAGAGTCTCAGTTTCTTCAATACCAGACTCAAATTGTCTTCTTTTCAAAGCATACCTTATAGCGATATCAAGCGATTTTTTGGCAGCAGTATTTGATGCAGCAGCTACTGATACTCTACCGCCTACCAGAGCTCCCAGCATGGTGAAAAACCTTTTCGATTCCTTTTCAATGCTACTTTCATAAAGTCCATCCTCTGTTATACCACCATACTTATCCAAAAGATTCTCTAAAGGCACTTTGACCTGATCAAACCAAATGCGACCGTTATCTACGCCATTAAGACCCATTTTGTAGCCATTATCTTTTACGGTAATACCGGGCAATGTTTCATGTTGATCGTTTCTGAGTGGTACCATTACGGCATGTATACCGTGATTTTCTGAACCTACAATAAGCTGTGCAAAAACAACGGCCATTTTTGAATGCAATGCATTACCAATGTATTCTTTACCTGCATGTACTGTAGGTGAGTTTATTGTGATGGTTTTATCCTCTGGATTATACGTAGCTGTAGTTTCTAAACCCCGAACGTTACTTCCATGACCGGTTTCTGTCATGGCAAAACAGCCGGGTAATTCCAAGGTTCCTGTTTTAGTCAGATACTTATCGTGATGTTTCTTTGTGCCCAACTGCAAAATGGCTCCCCCAAAAAGGCCAAACTGAACTCCAAATTTCACCAGGAGACTGATATTGCCCATGGCCATAGTTTCAAAAATGGCGACGTTTCCACCAGGAGAATTTGCTCCACCATATTCCTCTGGATAAGCGTAAGCTCCATATCCTTGCATTGCTACGGCTTTGCATTGTTCCAGAATCTTTAATCTGAGGGCATCCTTTTCCTTCAAATCATACGGTACCTCAAAGAAATCATCCATGATGAGTTTCTTAGTCTTGCTTTTTAGTTCAGCATATTTACCGTCAAGAATGCTCTGAATACTTGCCGGGTCAAAGCTTTTCTCTTCTACCAGGCCCGAACTTATTTCCGGCAACACAGCCTGATAAAAGGTTAATTGAGAAAGCTGATGACTCACCCCTAATGCGGCCTCCAGTTCTTTGATGGAATGCTTTACTTTTGGCGAATCCCAGATTTGTTCACTTTTAGTTCCGGAAGAAGCCTTGGCCATCTGAATGCCCAAATCTACCAGAGAAACCTTCGAAGAAATATTGAGCTTTGCAGCTTCCTTTTTTATTTCAATCAGCCAATTTTTGAAAGTCTCCTCATCAGGAGGATTTTTCTGATCTGTCCATTTTAAGAGTGTCTTTTGCTCTTCCTTGCTTAAAAAGTTCATTTGATTGATCTGATCTTGAATCATTTTCATTTCTGAAGGACTCAAAACTGAGTCAGACCAGCCAATGTAGAAAAGAGGAAGCACCGAAATGATGCCAGGGGAATATGTCATGGGGTTGAAATCTTTGTTCGTGAAGATAGAACAAAAATTTCAACCCAGAGATTCGAAATAAGTTAGAGGCAATTCCAGGAAGTGCCATTATAAACTTTTACGCAATTATCATCAATACTCCAAACCATTTGTCCGGGTTGAGGAGAGGTGATTCCAAAAATTTGCGTGTTATAAAGCTGTGGCAATGTTAAGCCGGTGGGTGCCAGAATGGTTGACTGAACAGATGGAGGAGGTGGTACGGAGCAAACGGCTCCATTAGTTGGCACCATGGTGAAATCACGGGTTTGCCCGTTGGTGGTTGAGCTTCCGGGAGGATAAAACTCCCAGGTTCCTGTACATGGAGGGTCGGCCGAAGTACTTTGAATGGGATATTTCCATCTTCCATAATCTCCGCCGTATTGACCAAACTGAGCTATCCAGATGTACCAATATCCATTTTGCCTGTACATCAATGTTTGAAAACTAATTGAGCTTACCCAAAGAACATATTTGTTGGTGCCAGAGTCTAATGCGGGTGTTGCAGAGCTGTTTCCCCATTGAACCATTACCCCCATGCTTCCACCGGGGAAAGTAGCTTCGATTTCCTGAGAAAATGATTTGGATAGCAACCCCAGGAACAAAAGTGAGAGACATGTAAGTTTTTTCATAATTTTTTTGGTTATAAGCAATTCCATGAAGTGCCGTTATAGACTTTGACGCAATTATCATCAGTGCTCCATACCAAACTTCCTGGTTTTGTACTGGTTAAGGCTGTAATCTCTGTATTGCTTTGCCTAGGTAATTCTAACAGGTTGGGTTTAAGAACAAGTGCGGTAGTTGAAGGTGTAGATGGGCAACTTAAACTAAAGGGATTTGACGGGTTGGGTAAAGAATGTGTTCCACTAATCAACCAAATGAGTGAATTAAAATTATTCAGTGCAAGAATCATGTCATTTACCTCAATGCAGAAAAGGGCAGGGTTATTAAAGATGCCAACACTACTTGAGTAGGATCCAACATCAGTATGTAATTTAATTCTGCCAAGTTGGCTGTTATTAGTTATCTGACACCAGGTTATGTTAATATTGTTCGATAAATCCAGAAATTTTAATTCTGTGAATGAGGCATAAAAATTAATCAAATTTAGGTTTTGACTTAAGTCAATATATTCAATTCCTTCCCATAATCCCAGAAATTCAAGGCTGGTATTTGTACTCAAGTCCACAGTGATAATATTGGGCCCACCAATATCTAAATGAACTAAGCTTATAAGGCCAGTGATATCTATGGAACCTATTCCTGACCCTCTTATATTTATGGCTTCAAGGTTAGAAAATTCTTTTAGATCAACATTACCAGTAATACTCAAATCGTTCGTGCAATTGAGATTGGTCATTGATAAAACGTCGGTGTCAGCCATTTGGCCATTTACTAACCCATCGCTATCAAATCCCTCATTAACGAGGAAAGCCTCAAAAGAAGCATTTGGAATAGAGATAGGTACTGCAAATGCTGAAATTGAAAAAATAAAAAGTGGAAGTATTATCGCAATGTGTTTCATGAAAATAGATGGTTTAATTGTCTTCTTTTTCTTCTGGAGGGATTAAGCTTTAATCCATTTATTAGCGTAAGGCTATCTTTTCTGGTCGATTTTACAAACTCCATATTTACTACGTGCTTTCTGCTTATCCTTATAAAATCTCCATGCTCTTGCAGGCATTCCATAACAGATTTCATGGTGCTGGATAATACCAAATTCTGGCCATTGGCTGTATAGACTTTGGTATAGTTTATTTCTGCTTCAAGGTGTGTGACTTCAGCGGGGAAAAGGCTTGTTTTAGCTCCCAAAAAAATGAGTTTATTCGATTTTTTCATGGTGATACAACTTTATTAAAAGATCAGACTCAAAAACAATTAATTGATCTGTCAAAATTCTGCAGAATGGCTTTACGGCGGTATCACTAATATTAGGGAGGAATACCAGGTAAAATAGTTGCTTTTTAGAAATGAGCCCTTCTTTGGCAATTGTGGATGAAGTTTCATTGAGTATCTTTGCCAGAAGTATTCTTAGAAGAATTCATGATAAAGAAGATATTGTTATACTTTGCAGCTTGTAATGTTTTATGGGCATGTGGAGGTCAGGAAATTTTTACCCCAAAACCGAAAGGTTTTAACCGGATAGAATTACCGCCTCATGAGTATCAAAAAATGCAAGAGCAGCATCCGTATTCTTTTGAATACTCAACTTCGGCAGTCTTAGAGCCTGATACCTTTGGTCAGGCAGAACCTGACTGGGTGATAGTACGATATCCTGAACTAAACTCCCTTATTCAGTTTACTTACAAGCCTTTGAATGGAGATTTGAATAAGCTCTCAAAGCATATTGACGACGCCTTTAAGCTGGCAGGAAAGCATCATGTGAAAGCAACCTCCCAGAAAGAGCAGGTAGTGGAGTTAAAAAATGGCAAACGTGCTGTTACCATAGAGTTAGAAGGTGAGGTGCCCAGCCACTTTCAGTTCTATATGACAGACACAAGTAAGCATTATCTCAGGGGTGCACTTTATTTAATGGAGCCTACCTTAAACGATTCTTTAAGACCCGTGATAGAGTACATGAAAGAAGACTGCTGGCATATTTTAGAAACATTAACCTGGAAAAAATGATATTTTCAACACAGTCAGAAGACTGGCAAATCATTCATAAGTCTGAGAATGCCATGCAAATGGAACTCCTCAAAAATGAATTGCAAAACAATGAAATTGAGTGTGTATTAATAAATAAAAAGGACAGTATATACCCCGTTTTTGGAGCCTATTTTGTGTATGTAAGAACAAAAGATATGGACGCCGCCCGAATTATTACTGAAGCCTTTCTAAATGAGCATGACGAAGAGACTAGATAATTACTCAAATCTTACCCAAAGAATTATAGCGGCAATAGTAGGAGTGGTCATTATCATTTCTGCGATGTTCTATTCGCCTTTAACATATTGGTTGATCTTTCTTTTGATTGCAGTTTTAACACAAACAGAGTTTTACCGGTTGGTAGGACTTAATGGGAACATCCCTTTGACTATTTACGGAACATTCTGCGGAGTCGTGCTTAATGTTTTGACCTATTTTATTGAAAGTAAAGTTTGGCCGTTTAAATACTATTATGCCATCATTCCTTTACTAACCATTACTTTTTTCATTAAGCTCTACAAGCGTTCAGACCCAAAACCCTTTACCAATTTGGGTTATACATTTCTAGGCATCATCTATGTGGCTGTACCCTTTTCTTTGGCTATCGAATTAGGTATAGAACCCGAAACCTATAAACCACTTTTGATGTTAGGTATATTATTGATTCTATGGGTTAATGATAGTGGGGCCTATTTTGCAGGTACTTTAGTGGGCAAAAGAAAACTATTTGAAAGAATTTCTCCAAAGAAGACTTGGGAAGGCTTTTTTGGTGGTGCAATAAGCTCGTTGCTGGTTGCGTTTCTGATTTCAAGGTACTATCAGGACCTATCTCTCTGGAAATGGCTTACCATAGCTCTTATTATTGCCATTACCGGCACCTTAGGAGATTTGGTGGAGTCATTATTTAAAAGGAGTATAGCTATAAAGGACTCAGGAAGCATGATTCCGGGTCATGGCGGTTTCCTTGACAGGTTTGATGGCCTATTGCTTTCAATTCCATTTATTGTTACTTTTCTAAAAATATTCTCTTGATGTTAAAGCGGTTGGTGGGTTTTGTGATGTTATTTTTAGCTCTTTTAGGGGCCTCAGAAAGTTATGCCCAAGGAGACAAGAAATTCATTACGTTTAGTGGCTTTGTGATTGATGGTAAGACAGATGAGCCTCTTCCCGGGGCATATATTATTAATGAAAGAGCAGGTAGAGGTACCCTTACAAATGAGAAGGGATACTTCCTTTTAAACGTATTCCCCGGCGATAGTATCGTGTTTAGTTACCTAGGGTTTAAGAAGCAATATCATATTATTCCACGTGATGTTATGCTTACATATTCTGCCGTAGTGGAGCTAAATGAGGATGCGAAGATGTTAAAAGAAGTTAAAGTATATCCTTTTAGCAATGAAGAAGAATTTAAGTTGGCACTGATTGAAATGGAGCTGCCTGATGCTCGCGAGAGAGCCTATATGGAAGAAAACTTAAGCAGAGATAATCTTGACAGGGCTATAGCAATGCAAGGTATGAGTGCTGATCAGAATTATAGGTATGCCATGAATCAGCAACTGCAAAATATTCAAAGCAGGGGTTCTGTGACTACTAATCCACTGTTGAATCCAATAGCTTGGAAAAGCTTCATAAGTTCTATTAAAAACGGATCTTTTAGTAATAAGGCCTACAAGAAGGGGGAGTATTCACCGAGAAATCAGGGCTCTAGAGACGCCATTTTTAACGGAAGTAACTAGACTACTCTTCTTTGCCAAACCATCCTGCATACGTTACATAATTATTGCTTGTTCTCATAAAGACTTCTCCGGCAGTTTCTGAAACGTCCTTTAAATATTTGGCCGGATTTCCAACCCACACAGTTCCGGGTGGAATAACTGTATTTTGCGTTACAATTGCTCCGGCACCGATGATACTGTTTTTGCCTACGTGCACCCCATCCATGACAATTGCACCCATACCAATGAGTACCTCATCTTCAACTACACAGCCATGAAGAATGGCATTGTGACCTACACTTACATGATTGCCAAGAATGGTTTGAGTTTTTTGATAGGTGCAGTGTATCACCGCTCCATCTTGAATATTCACCTGGTTGCCCATTCTTATTGAGTTTACATCACCTCTTATGACAGCATTAAACCATACTGTGCAGTCATTACCCATTTCTACATCGCCCACTACAGTACTGTTTGGAGCCAGCCAGCAATTTTCTGGGATAACCGGCAATTTACCTTTAACTGGAAGAATAGTAGCCATACTAGTAATTGGTTTTAGTGTAAAGTGCTATCTCAATTCCTTCATTTGATCTCATTTCTTTAAAAACAAAACCTTGCTTCTCCAGCACATGAAGAGAGGCATTGTTTCTTGTTTCTACAATCCCTATCAGTGGCTTTGAATCTTTTACGGTTTTGGCGTGAGCAATGAGACTGACCAAAATTTCTGTGGCTAGACCCATACCCCAATATGCAGGTAAAAGAGCATAGCCTACTTCAATATATTCATCCTCAAAATGAGTGAATTTTGCATTGCCAATATAGGTGCTGCTTTCTTTCAAATAGCAGCTAAAAAAGCCGAAATCAGGACTCGCTGAGTTAAGCTCAAGTTGATATTCAAACCTTTCCTCTGCCTTTATTTTGTTTAACGCTCCACCACGAATATACTTCATGGTTTGTTCATTAGTAGAGAGTAATACAGACTCCTCCTTGTGACTTAAGTTAAGCTGAGTAAAAGTAAGTCTTTCAGAGGCTTTCATTAGAAATTACGCTCTCCTTTTTCTCTCTTTCCAAGCATAACAGCACCGGTCATGGCTATTAGAAACAGAACAGAAACAAGTTCAAAAGGTAGAAGGTATTTACTGTAAAGTAACTTTCCTAAAGTTTCAATAAAACCTGTTTTCACCTGATATGTATAAGGGTTTACTCGTGGAATGTCAGTCAAACGTATAGCCGCTACAAGTATAAGACCGATAGTTCCTCCTACGATGGAGGCTGCAATCATTACCTTATTGTTATTGAGTTCAGAGGCTTCATCTCTAATATTAAGAAACATGACCACGAATAAAAACAAAACCATAATGGCCCCCGCATACACCACAATATTTACAGCTGCCAGAAACTGGGCATTCAGTAAAACGTAATGAGCAGATAAAGAAAAGAAGGTTAGAATAAGATAAATGACACTATGGATCGCATTCTTAGACATGATAGTACCTAAAGCACCAAAAAGTGTAAAAATGGATACGACATAAAATGACCATTGGGTCATTGAAAGGCTTTTAATTGTATCTAGAAAATCCATAAATTCTTAATAGTTAACAGGCTTTTGCTGAGCCCATAATTTTTGCATTTCTTCTTTTGTCCAGGCGTCACGCTCGTATCGCTCGTTCATGTCTTCTACAAGCTGATCTTTGCCGTAAATCACCTGATCTCTGCTGGTAAACACGGGCACAAACTTATCATGTCTTAAATAAACAGCTTCTTTAGGACAAGCTTCTTCGCAAAGACCACAGAAGATACATCTAAGCATATTGATTTCATAAGAAGCTGCATACTTCTCTTCTCTGTAAAGAGATTCTTCGCCTTTTACTCTTTCGGCTGCCACCATAGAGATGGCCTCTGCAGGACAAGCTACGGCACATAATCCACATGCCGTGCATCGTTCACGTCCTTCTTCGTCTCTTTTGAGTATGTGGTGCCCTCTGAAAATTGGACCAAGATATCTTTTTTGTTCAGGATATCTGATCGTTGCCTTTTTAGAGAAAAAGTGCTTTAAAGTAATTCCAAGTCCTTTGGCTATACCGGGCAGATAGCTTTTCTCTGCCAAGGTCAAAGGCGTTTTATCTGTTTTCTTTGATCTGTCGGTTAATTGCATATTAAAGGCTTGTTTTCTTTGTTCCAAAAATAGCTGACCACGCGTAAACTAAGGCAATGAAGACTCCAAGGCCTATCCAGTTTACTAAAAGAGCATGTCCTGAAAGCTCTGCAGCAGCTGTAATGATTAAGTTAACTATAGCTAAAGGTATCAAACCTTTCCAGCCTAAGTCCATCAATTGATCATATCTGAATCTGGGTAATGTCCATCTTACCCACATGAATAAGAAAATGAAGGCAAAAATCTTAGCAAAAAATACAAGAGTACCTGCCAAAGTAGATAGATTATGACCCACCACTGCTCCAAAGTTTTCTGTCATAGTAGCGTAAACCCAATCCATACCAGGATAGTTAAAGCCACCTAAAAATAGCGTAGCAATAACAGCCGATGAGATAAACATGTTGACGTATTCTGAAAAAAGATAAAGACCTAATTTCATAGAACCATATTCTGTATGATAGCCTGCTACCAGTTCATTTTCTGATTCAGGAAGATCAAAAGGAGTTCTGTTACATTCAGCAAAAGAGCAAGTAAGGAATATGATGAAGCCCAATGGTTGGTAGAAGATATTCCAGTTCATTCCATGTTGACTTTCTACAATAGTTCTCAAAGATAAAGAACTGGCCATCATCAAAACAGCGATAATAGAAAGCCCCATTGCTAGTTCATAGGAGATATTTTGAGAAGCTGCTCTGATAGCTCCATATAAGGAGTATTTGTTATTTGACGCCCATCCTCCTATCAATATACCATAAACTCCTAAGGATACCACACCAAATACCCATAGGATTCCTATGTTAACCTCAATACCTTGAACAAGAATTTCTTGACCATCATATAAAATACTATCCCCGAAAGGAATGACTGCACTTGTCATAAGAGCTGTTAGCATGGCCAGTGATGGTCCTAAGATAAACAACCATTTGTCTGCCATGCCTGGTATAAAATCCTCTTTAAAGAATAGTTTGCCGGCATCTGCTAAAGGCTGAAGAAGACCGAAGGGGCCGGCTCTGTCTGGTCCCACTCTGTCTTGAATAAAAGCCGCAATTACACGCTCAAAATAAGTTTCGTAGGCCGCTATGGTCAATGAAATAGCGAAAATCCCTAGTATGATTAATGATTTTATGATAAAAACCGAATCCATTCAGTTTACTTGTTTAGGAGTTTGTAAGATTTGTTTTTTTCCATTAAGGCCTGATAATCTTCTGATTCTTTAATTTCAGAAAGAGTCTTATCGTATGGTCTTGAATCATCTATTTTCTTGAAATTCTGTTCTGCATAATTCAGAGCATATGCTGGTTTCTTGACAAGGTCAGCTCTGTATTTATTAGCAGAAAGTACAGAGTGGCGTGGCATTTTAGCCGGCCCCTCTATCACCCAATCTTTGGTTTCTTTATGTTCAAACCTACAGGAGTTGCAAATGAATTCATCCACTTCTCCCCATTGATTTTTACGGCCTGTTACTCTGATAACCTCTTCTCCTTTGTACCATAAATGTACCTTACCGTGGCACTTATCGCAATCTCTATGGGCATCAACAGGTTTGGAGAACCATACTCTGTTTTTAAACCTGAACGTTTTATCTGTTAAGGCACCTACAGGACATACATCAATCATGTTGCCTGAGAAGTCATTGTCTACCGCCTTACTGATGTACGTGCTGATTTCGGCATGATCTCCTCTGTACATAACACCATGGCATCTACCGTCCGTGATTTGATCTGCGGTATGTACACATCTGTAGCATAGTATACAACGATTCATATGAAGTTGTATATGCGGGCCTATATCTTCTCTTTCAAAGGTACGACGCTCCTCTTCATATCGCTGAGCCTCTGTTCCATGCTTAAAGGCGAAGTCTTGTAAGCTACATTCACCAGCCTGATCGCATACAGGGCAATCTAAAGGATGGTTTAATAATAAGAACTCTACTATACCCTTTCTTGTTTCTACAACTTCCTCATTGGTGTAGTTTTCTACTACCATTCCATCTTGAACTTGTGTTATGCAAGAGGCAAGAAGCTTAGGCATAGGTCTGGGGTCTCTCTCTGAGCCTTGTGCCACTTTTACCAAACAAGCTCTACATTTACCTCCAGATTTTTCCAAAGGTTTGTAATAGCACATGGCTGGCGGAGCCACTTCAGGCCCTATTTGTCTGGCTGCTTGCAGAATAGTAGTGCCTGGTGCTACTCGGGTTTCTATACCGTCTATGGTTACTTTAAAAGTATTTTCTTCCATTAATCTATCTTAATGAGATTATTTTCTTTGATAAATTCTGCCAGAGTATTCCCTACAAAAACAGAGCCCTTAGGTGTAAAATGACAATCGTCATAAAAGTATTCACCATTGTTAGGGATAAGTTTTTCGATTCTTAGCAGTGGTACCTTTTGATTTTCGCAGATTTGCTGAACATTGTTATTCATTAAATCCATGCTGTTTTGCATAAATTCTTTTGAGAATTTATTCTCTCTGTTTTTATGCATCCAATGATATTTTTGAAGTCTTTCGTCCGATGATTTCCATGTGGTTGGCTGAGTCATAACCACAACTGGAATGTTATTTACCTTGCAAGTGGCAATAAACGACCGAACCATTCTGGAATAATAATCATAATCTAACACCGGATTTTTACCTAATGGCAATGCCTCGGTTTCAATAGGTGGTGCTTTATGATCTGCAAATTGTACCGGGGTGCCTTCTGGTATAGTGGTATCATTCTCATCTGCTTTTCTGAAAAGTGGAGAGTCTTCATTTGCATGGACTCTTCGCTTAGCATTCAGAAAAAGTTTATAGAGAGTGAAACGGGCTAGTCCCAGTTTATACCAACTGATTGACTCCTGGGTTTCAAAAACATCGTCGAAGCGGTAAATATTGTCATCGCCCAGAAGAAGGTTTAAATCATTTACTCCGGCAAACAAAATGACCATGTCTGGCTGCAAATGTATGGTTCTGTTTTGCAGAAGTGCAATGTGATCAAACATTGCTGCACCCGCAGTACCCCCGTTATAAACGTTTATTGGAGACTTGAGACTTGCTTCCAGATCTTTTTCCAGAACCTGACACCAGGTTTTCTCATAGGCGTAATCGTATCCTTGGGTAGTACTACCCCCAATAGCAAAAATACTGAATTCATTTCTGCTGGTATCTACATCCTCATGATGTCTGAATCCTTGATTATTAATGTGAATATTAATAATATTCTTCTCCTCCTTAGGGAACAACTCATTAGGATTGAAAACAAATGCCAGATCTGTATTTCTGGTGTTTTGCAAGCGAATCACTGAGCCTGTAGAATATTTTTGACTTCTCAAATGTTGATACGGATCAGGAAGCTTTATAAAAAGCCTCAACACTAATTCTGCACCAATTAGTGTAACCAAGATCATGATCAATATGTAAAAGAAGTTTTTCATATTAATTCAAAACTGCTTCTGTTTCTTTGTTAAAAACAGCACCCGGGGCGATAGCCAATTCCGGATGTCTTACATGCCACTCAAACTCCTCTCTAAAATGTCTGATAGCACTTGCTACCGGCCAGGCCGCAGCATCACCAAGTGGGCAAATAGTGTTTCCTTCAATTTTCTTTGCAACGTCTACTAAAAGATCAATATCTCTTTCGTTTCCTTTACCGTGCTCTAATCTGTAAAGTACTTTTTCCATCCAGCCTGTACCTTCTCGGCATGGAGAACACTGTCCGCAAGATTCGTGGCGATAGAATCTGGCAAAGTTCCATGTGTTTCTAACAATACAAGTTGTTTCATCCATGGCTATAAAACCACCAGAACCCAGCATGGTGCCAGAGGCAAAGCCTCCTTCAGATAGCGATTCGTATGACATGAGTCTCGGTTCTCCGGCTGCAGTCTTTAGAATCAGATGCTTCGGCAAAATAGGAACTGATGATCCACCGGCCACCACAGCTTTAAGGTCATGTCCTTCTCTTATTCCTCCTAAATATTGATCAGAATAAATAAACTCTTCTACCGGTAAGCCTAATTCTATTTCATAAACACCAGGATTTTTCACATGGCCAGATGCTGAAATGAGTTTGGTTCCGGTACTTCTTCCTATTCCTATTTTAGAATAAGCTTCTCCACCGTTCAGCATGATCCAGGGAGTAGTAGCAATAGACTCTACGTTATTTACTACCGTAGGGCACTGATAAAGGCCTTTTACAGCCGGAAAAGGAGGCTTGTTTCTTGGGTTGCCTCTTTTGCCTTCTAAAGATTCTAACAAGGCTGTTTCTTCACCGCAAATGTATGCACCGCCACCAGGCTGAACTACCAATTCTAAATCAAAACCGGTCCCTAAAATATTTTTTCCAAGATATCCTGCTGCTTTTGCTTCCGCAATAGCCTTTTCTAGAATGTTGATTACATACATAAGCTCTCCTCTTACATAAATAAAGGAGGTGTTCGCTCCCAAGGCAAAGCTCGATATGATCATTCCCTCAATCAGCAAATGAGGACATTTCATCATCAGGTAATGATCTTTGAACGTGCCTGGTTCAGATTCATCGCCGTTACACACCAGGTATCTAGGCACGCCTTCAGGTTTTGCCAAAAAGCCCCATTTCATTCCCATTGGGAAGCCGGCCCCACCACGACCTCTGACTCCGGAAGTCTTAACTTCTTCTACCACCTGCTCAGGCGACATAGTTTTCAAAGCCTTTTCTAATCCGGCATATCCACCGTGTTTTTTATAAACATCCAGTTTCTCAATGCCCTCCTGATGAAAATGCTCTGTTAATATTTTGATGCTTTCTGCCATGAATTCTATTTACTTAGCTCATCAATAATTTCATCTACCTTTTGATTGGTTAGATGCATGTAATATTTTTCTCTTATCTGAAAACACGGACCCCAGCCGCAGGCGGCAAGACATTCTACTTCTTTGATAGTAAATTTACCATCTGCGGTAGTTTCTCCAGTCTCAATTCCTAAACGCTCTCTTAAATGAGCATAAACTTCTTCTCCGCCCATGGTACAGCAAGGGCCTGTGCGGCAGTACTCTATAACATGTTTACCTACTGGTTCTAGATGAAACATGGTGTAGAACGTGGCTACTTCGTAAACTTCTACCGGCTGAATATTTAGCAGTTCTGCCACGTAATCCATGGTTTCACTACTTACCCAACCGTGCTGTTCCTGTGCTAAATGCAATACGGGAAGTAGAGCAGATTTTTGTTTACCCTCAGGATATCTGCCAATGATTTCTTTTACTTTCTCCAGTCTTTCCGGAGTAAATGCTACTGTTGCTGTCATATTATGCATCTAATTCGCCGGCTATTACGTTTAAACTACTCATAATAGCTACGGCATCAGAGATTGTCAGGCCTTTACACATCTCTGGATACGCCTGATAATAAATGAAACTAGGTCTTCTAAAATGTAATCTGTAAGGAGATCTTCCTCCGTCACTGATAAGGTAATAGCCTACTTCTCCGTTTCCACCTTCTACCGCCTGATATACCTCACCAATTGGAGCTTCAATCTCACCCATTATTATTTTGAAGTGATAGATCAGAGCTTCCATACTTCTGTAAACTTCTTTTTTGGGAGGAAGATAATAGTGATCTTCGTTAGCATAATACGGTCCTTCAGGAAGGTTTTCTAAAGCTTGCTTTATGATTTTCAAGCTTTCCCAAATTTCTGCATTACGAACCATGTATCTGTCATAGGTATCACCATTATGTCCTACTGGGATCTCAAAGTCAAAATCTTCGTAGGAAGAATAGGGCTCCATAACTCTGACATCATAGTCGACTCCCGCTGCTCTTAGATTGGGGCCGGTAAAACCATATTCCATGGCCCTTTCAGCAGTAATGCTACCTACGTTGACCGTACGATCGATGAAAATACGGTTTCTGTTCATTAATCGCTCAAACTCAGCCATTGCTTTAGGCAAAGTGTTATAAACGATATCTTTAATTTTTGCAAGTGCAGTAGGAGAGAGGTCTCTTTCCATACCACCAACACGACCCATATTGGTCGTTAATCTTGCACCGCATACTTCTTCGTATACTTCGTAAATTTTCTCTCTTTCCTGAAATACATATAGAAAACCTGAATAGGCTCCAGTATCTACACCCAAAATGGAGTTGCAAATTAAATGATCAGAGATTCTGGCCAACTCCATCATGATTACTCTGATATACTGAGCTCTTTTTGGAACCTCAATATTGAGTAATTTCTCAACCGTCAGATGCCATCCAAAATTATTTATGGGTGACGAGCAGTAATTCATTCTATCTGTCAATGTTGTGATTTGATAGAATGGCCTTCTTTCTGCGATTTTTTCGAAAGCACGGTGAATATAGCCTACAGTCTGCTCTCCGGAAACTATCTTGTCTCCATCCATTTGAAGGATGTTCTGGAAAATACCATGAGTTGCCGGGTGTGTAGGACCAAGGTTCAATGTAGTAAGTTCCTGCTCTTCCTGAATCGGTTGGTTTACCGTCAGAGCATTAGATAGGTTTTCTAAATGTTTTATTTCGTCTGACATATCTTATCTTCCAAAAAGGGCGTCAATTTTATCTTCTCTGGTAGCATCTTCCAGCGGATACTCCTTACGCATAGGGTGATAGTCCATATCATCCATGTTTAGGATCCTCTTTAAATTTGGGTGGCCGGTAAAGATGATCCCGTAAAAATCAAAGGTTTCTCTTTCCATCCAATTAGCTCCTGCATGTATAGAAACAGCTGTAGGAATACTTGGATCTTCTTTAGGTAAATAGACCTTGATTCTGATTCTTATTCCGTTTTCAAAACTATGCACATGATATACCGCACAAAACTCTTTACCCTGTGCATCAGGATAATGCACACCAGTGATATCTGTAAGAAACTTAAAACGCAGTCTGTCGCTTTCTTTGATGAATTGAAGTAAAGGAATAATGGTATCAGGATAAGTAGTAAAAGTTAGAAGGCCATGTGGCTCTTCAAACCCTAAAACTTTATCTCCAAAATGGGCTGCTAATTCTTCTACTATCTCTTGATTGCTTAGCATAGATCAAATATTGTAAGATTCCAGTAGTGCTTTATATTGCTCAGATTCTCTTCTTCTTAAAGACTCATTTTTTGCCAATTCCTGCACTTGCATAAGTCCATCGAGAATTTGTTCAGGTCTTGGCGGACAGCCAGGTACATAAACATCTACCGGAATAACCCGGTCAATTCCTTGTAATACAGAATAAGTATCAAAGACACCGCCGGATGAAGCACAGGCACCAACAGCTATTACCCATCTGGGTTCAGCCATTTGTAGATAAACTTGTTTTACTACCGGAGCCATTTTCTTGGCTATGGTACCCATTACCATAAGGAGGTCGGCTTGTCTTGGAGAAAAACTAGGTCTTTCTGATCCAAAACGGGAGATATCATAATGTGCTCCCATGGTGGCCATGAACTCAATACCACAGCAAGAAGTAGCAAAAGGTAAAGGCCACAAAGAATGGCTTCTGGCAAGGCCAATAACCTTATCAAGTGAAGTAGCAAAAAAACCTGATCCTTGATATCCGTCAGGGGCGGGAACTGTTTTTATTTCGCTCATATTTCTTTTTAGAGTTTGGCTTTTATTCTTTTTCCCAGTCCAGAACTCCTTTTTTAACTATATAATAAAAACCGGCCATTAAGAAAGTAACGAAGAAAAGCATCTCCATAAACCCAAACCAACCTAAACTTTTAAAGTTTACAGCCCATGGGTACATGAAAATAATTTCGACATCGAACAGAACAAACAAAATGGCAATTAGAAAATAACGTACCGAAATAGGCGTACGGGCATCTCCTACAGATTCAATACCACACTCAAAAGGATCTTCCTTTCTTTTGTTTTTAAGCCTTGGGCCTAAAACATGCGTAATAATGATGGTAAAAACCACAAACCCAATCGCCAGAAGAAACTGGATCAAAATTGGCTGAAAATCCTGTGGTAGGTTACTGTTCATTCTCTTCTTTGATTTTAAGCTGCAAAATTACAATGAGTATCACTCTAATCAAAATATTGAATTGTGCAAAACCAAGTTTTATCTGTAAGACAAGATGGTTTTATTGTACTTTGTGAAGAACTCTCTAGTGTTGAACACTTAACTTATGCACTACATAGTTACTTCGGCTACCAAGCTTGATAAAATAATTCCCGGATTCAAGGTTCTTAACGCTATAAATTGGCGATCCCTTGTCAAAAGAAACAATGGTTTTATCCACAAGTTTGCCATCTACTGAATAAACAAGAAGATTTAAATCTTGCGGTTCGTAGGTCATTTCTACTTGAATTTCTGAGGTAGCAGGATTAGGCCAAATTCTTATTGGCGGATCAAAATCATCATTCATCAGAACCACTTCATTCGAGAGTTCTGAAAAACAAGTATAAGTTGGCATACTGGAAGAGTAATATTCCAACCAGGTTTTAGCCTGGTAGTTTCCTGCTTCAGTAACTTTTAATTGGGGGGATGAGTAGTTCAGATCAACATTATCCTTATACCAGATCAAGGGCTGACCAACTGAAAGCGGATTAGCTTCCAATGTGAAAGGACTGAGTTTAGAGATAATTGGTGGCTCTGGATTATTCAATAGTTCTACCCTAGAATTCAATAGATCTGATTCACATCCGTTTTCATCAGTAACAACTAAAGAAATATTATCGGACGTACTGGTTTCAAAAGTTGGGGTATTCTCATTTTCTGCCCAGATATAAGTCTTGTATTGTTTGGCTGTACTGAGGATGATACTCTCGTCTTCACAGAATCTGGGCTGTCCGGTGCTGAAGGTTATTTGTGGTATTGGCTTAGGATGTATTTTAATACCTACAGTATCCGAAGTAAACTGGCAGCCATAAATATTATTCCATTTAAAATAATAGTTGCCGGTTTGTTTTGGAAGAATACTCAAGCTGGTTTCTCCTGTATTCCATTGAGGCAGAGAGGCGGTACTATTGATATAATTGCTGGTAGAACCCTCACAAAATTCAGTACTTCCAGTTATTGAAATGTCTTCAGATTTGAATTCTTTTTGATTAAGCTGCAATCTCGGACTAAAGTATACAACTCCCTTTTTTCGTGCTTTCGCATTCATAAGATCGGAATCAAGCTCTTGTGCAAAGGCTGTACTGCCGTTTGACCACACAGGAGTGTCATACCCATTTGGAACTGTTGCTGTCAGGCTTGAAGAGTTTTCTGATGAACAGGCTACATTAAGGTAAAAGAAGTCTTTGGGCTTAATTGGTTCTATAACTTGCAGTAAGTTTTGAGACTTAATGGCTTCAAACCAAAGGGTACTAGCCAGTTTCAAACCTTCTTTATGAAAATGAATACCATCTGCTCGATATTCCGATCCATGAATATAATCTGTATTGGGACCCTGATAAACGTTGGATAAGTTGTCTATCGTCAGTTGCTGAGCATAGGCGGCATTTGTAGGATTAGGGGTTCTGCTTGAGATGGCCATTATCCATTTCAGATTTGCGTCAATATCTATGGCAGTTTGTTGCGAAACATCTTTTAGACGAGTGAAATAAGTATAAGGATCTGTAAAGGCATCACTTTCTCCTTGCTGCCAAAGTATTGCTCTGGCACCGGTTCGGCTAATGTAATTCTGCAATGTTCTTTTGATAACTCCATAAGGGCTTCCTGGGAATTTCACCTGAATGGCATAAGGCCCGGTATAATCAATGCCTTTCATGGAGCCATGCCAAAACTCACTTCCCATGCCACCCACTGCAGAACCAAAAAGCAAGACAGGTACATTGTATTCAGCAACTATTTTTTCGGCAAAACCTGCCCAGAACCAAGGGACAGGGTTATAGGGACCTATTTTGGTGTTATCTTTTAAAGGGCTAAAGAAAAAGGGCAGCTTATCTTCCTCCATAAAAGAGTCCTTGTAATTAATAACAGAAACCCTGTCTTCTATAGTGCCGGTAGATCCACCTTCGTAAACTTCGTTTCCTTCAGCATTTGATTGCCCGGATATCACGAATACTTCACCAATTCCTACATGATCTACTCCTGTATAAGCCACAAGCTGATTATTATATGATGCTCTTACTTCTAATTTATACCAGCCTCCATACGCCCTGATTTTGCCAATAAACTGCGAAGCCTTAGGGGAAGTAGAGATAATTTGCCAACCGGTATCTATTCCCTGCCCACTTTTAAACGGGCTGAGACGAGCTTCTATCTTATCGATTTTTTGAGTGACGAAGCCTGCAATTTGTAAATCAGCATATCCATTATTTTCTCTTTGGATAACCATACGGTTAACCGGATAATCGAGAAATAACTGGGAGAAGCCTGTTAAAGAGGAAAGTAGTGAAGTGGTGAGGAAAAAGATTTTGTACAGAGAAGTAAGTCTCATTTACCTTATGGTTGCTCAATCATTATTTTCTTATAAAACCTTGAACGATTGTTTCTAACTTTTATGATGTACTTACCGGTAGGTATTTTATGAATATCAAAGGTCTTTGGTTCATTAAATACGTCTACATAATCTGTAAAGAATGGCCTGCCATCTAAACCGTAAATAGTTACAGTTGCATTATCAACATCTTCAAGAGTTTCAATATGTACGATACCATCCTCAATTGGGTTCGGATAGATACTAAATCCTTTTGAATTTGGATCTATATAATATTGATATGGCTCAGAAAGTTCCGAGGTGCATGTTTTAGAATTACCGTTTTGTAATTGATAGGTTCGAAGTCCCCGAACGGTGTAATCTCCGCTAACTCTGGCTTTAATAAAATGAGCATTTTTGTCTAAAGCCTGATCATTAACTTGCCACTGATAATCTATATCTGAAGTATCAGTACTAAAAACAGACGAAAGGGTAAATGTACCGGTCTGCAGGATATTGGGATTTTTGGGTTTTTCGAGAATGACTACGCCTACCGGGTCAGAGGCATCTGAGAAGCAGCCAAATTCATTGGATGTTTTTAAGAAAACCTCTTTTGAGGCTTTAACTTCAATCTCCTCTTCGGTATGGCCGGTATTCCAATGGTATCTGTAAGCAGAGCTAGCTTTAAGTTTTACAATCTCGTCATCGCACACCTCTATATCACCTTCAATAATTATGGAAGGCTTTTGGGGGATAGGATTAACCAGAATATTAAAGGTTTTTGATTTGGCGGTACAGCCAAACTCATTCGTATTCAATGCAAAGTACTCTCCTGTAGTAGACACGATGAGTTCAGATGTACTGGCCCCTGTACTCCATTTCATGTTTTGAAGATTGGTTACCCGAAGAATTGTAGAGTCTTTTTGACAAAAAACATCTTCACCTAAATTGACTGCTAAGGGCTGAATGGCTGCGGGTTTGATTTTAACTTCTACAGTTTCTGATTGACCTTCACACCCAAATTCATTTTTCCCTTTTAAGGAATAGAACCCGGAAGTATTGATTACAATATCTTTAGTTTGATCGCCCGTACTCCAAATAATTCCATTTTCAAGATTAGTAGATAAGGTCAAAGATTGATCTGAACAAATTTCCAGTGGGCCAGAAGCTATTATTTGTGGCTGAGGTGTTGGGAAATTGGTGACTTTAACCGAATTGCTGCTGGCATTGCATGAGTAAATATTAACATGAGTTACAAAATACTCACCTGCATTCTGAACGGTAATCTTTTTGCCTTCAGCTCCATTACTCCAGTAATTTTGAAAATCATTATTCGTAATTAGCTCTACACTTTGACCCGCACAAAACTCTGTAGGACCAGAAGCCGTTAAAGTAGGTTTTGTAGGTATGAGAGAATTGTCATAGGCTATAGGAGCGGAGTAATATACATTTCCAAAAATATCTTTTGCCAGTCCCTGATAGAAACCAGGCCCAATTTGTAAGGTACGCTCCTTACTTCCGGTATTCCAGTTATAACTGACATAGCCTTGAGGGGCGGAAAGAAGCATTGGTTTTGACTTATCCTCTAAACCACAAAAGGGCTGAATTTGCAACGGAGGGTTTCCAAATTGTGGTGTAGATCTTTGAAAGAAGTCCTGGTTTAATGACTGTGCCCATGCATTGGCTACTTTTGAAAACCCGGAAGTAGAAAAATGCACCCCATCTGTTCTGTCAAAAATGTTGTCAGTGTTTGGTCCGGCGAAGACATTGCCATGATTATTTATAACGAAATTTTGAGCATCAATGATAGGCTGAAAAGTTCTGTTTGCGTCCTTTGAAACCCTGGCGACTACCCAACTTATATCTTTACCTGTTTTACCTTTTGTATCATTGATAACTTTAAGTAAGTCATTGGCATATTGATTAAACCCCGTGCTCAAATAATTATCGCTTTCTCCCTGATGCCATAAAATTGCACGAATTCCTGTAAGGTTCGTATAAAAATGTAAAGCATCAGCAATACTACCGAAAGGGTAGCCAGGTGGAGCTTGGTTGTAAGAGTAAGGATTAACTCCAGGTGCTCCGTCTGAAGATTTCGCAAATTGAGAAACTTGAAATCCTTCCCAGGCCGCATTCATAAACAAGATTGGGACATTTAATTGTGCCGCCAGCATATCGCCTAATTCTCCCCAGTACCATGCTCCTTTACCTGTAGGAGCAATGGGAGATTCGGCATCCAAATGACCAAAAGATGGATATGGAGGTTGATTACCGCTTTCACTGATAAAATTGGAGACCACATTAACTCTATCATCATAGGCACCACGCTGTCCTCTACCAAAATAGCCTTGAGCGTTGGATTGGCCCGAAATAAGGAAAACCTCTCCAATTCCAAATTTATTCACGGTACTTTCTGCGACTACCTGGCCCTGATACCATCCTCTAACCGACAGTTTGTACCATCCTCCTGCAGCCACAAGAGAACCTCTGTAATTACCAAAGAAAGGCCTGTCTACTATGGTGGTCCATCCTATACTTTGACCACCCTGAATAGCATCAAGTTTAGCTTCTATCTTATCAAGCTTCGTTCTATAGTTACCGGCAATATAAATAATGGAGGCGTTGCCATTGTTTCTTTGGAAGACTGCTCGTTCTGAGGGAAAAGTAATATCCAAACCCTGCCCCTTTATGATTGGGCAAAGAAATACCAGGTATAATAGCAGTGCTTGTCGAATAAATTTCATGTCCTAACCCAAATAAATGGATTTTGTGTATTAGTCTCTGTATGAAAGCACTATAGAGCAAAGACTATTCCATTTGTTTCCAAAGAAGATCTTTTAGCTCGTCTATTCCGGTTAGGGTTAACGAAGAAAATGCTACTGAAGGTAAATCCTTGGGTAGTTTCTTCATTATTTTTTTTAATTCTTTTTCTTCCAGAACATCAATTTTTGATATTCCCAGAACCCTCTTTTTATCTAATAATTGAGGATTATGTTTTTTTAATTCGTTTAGAAGGGTGTTGTACTGGCCTTTAATATCTTCATCTTCAGCTGAAACAATAAAAAGCAAGATGGAATTACGTTCAATATGTCTTAAGAATCGCAATCCAAGTCCTTTTCCTTCAGCCGCTCCTTCAATGATTCCCGGTATATCTGCTATGATAAATGATTTTTCATCATAATAATTTACTACTCCCAGATTTGGGGTTAAAGTAGTAAAGGCATAATCGGCAATCTGAGGTTTGGCAGCAGATACCACAGAGAGTAATGTACTTTTTCCGGCATTGGGAAATCCTACAAGACCCACATCGGCTAAAACCTTCAATTCAAAAATCAGCCAATCTTCTTTCCCGGGTTCGCCCGGTTGAGAGTAATGAGGCGTCTGTTTGGTAGAGGTCTTGAAATGAGAGTTTCCTAAACCCCCTCTACCACCTTCGAAAAGGATAATCTCTTCCTTGTCCTCAGTAATTTCCGCCAATATTTCATTGGTTTCGGCATTCCGTATTACAGTACCAAGAGGAACTTCCACATACGTATCCTGACCTTGAGCACCTGTACTGCGACTTCCACCGCCTGCTACACCATTGCCAGCTTTTATATGCTTTTGATATCTTAAATGGATCAATGTCCATAACTGAGCATTACCTTTTAAGATAATATGGCCTCCTCTGCCACCGTCGCCACCATCAGGCCCACCTTTGTCAACGAACTTTTCTCTTCTAAAATGAGTGGAACCAGCACCTCCCTTTCCGGATTTGCAATGCAATTTTACGTAATCAATGAAGTTCCCTGACATTTAGAAGTTGCTTTAGTAAAAGTAAAGAGGATAAGATTTAATTTAAAAGAAATGACCAGAATCCGATTTAACGGTTAGATATGCTTATCTATTTCTTTTGAAATGTTTGTGAAAATATCCTCTATTTCACCCACACCTTTTATTTTGACGAGCTTATTGTGCTTTTCATAATAGGGCAAAACATGAACCGTTTTTTCAAAATACTCGTCGATTCTTCGTATTAATTTAGTGGCATCATCATCGGCTCTACCACTAACTTTTCTTCTTTCTTCAATTCTGTGTCTGATCTCTTCCTGGTCTACATCAAGTTGAAGAACCAGATTAATACTTTCGTCTTTAGACGCCAAAAAAGTATCTAGTGACTCTGCCTGAGCTACTGTTCTGGGAAAGCCATCAAAAATAAAACCCGAAACATCAGGATTGGCATCAACTTCTTCTTCCAGCATGCTGATAGTGATAGAATCGGGTACTAATATCCCTTCGGCCAAAAGTTCCTTAACTTTTTTTCCAAGGGCAGTATCCTGACTTATATGCATTCTGAACATATCGCCTGTGGAGATATGAGCTAGATTGTACTTTTCGATTATTTTGGCAGATTGGGTTCCTTTTCCTGCTCCCGGAGGGCCAAAAATTACAAGATTAAACATCAAAGAGAGTTTTGGTTACAAAAAGGCAAATTTATCATTAATTCTGATAAGCTGACTACTCTTCAGCAATACAAAAGAAAAAGCCTGACATATGTCAGGCTTTTTCTTCCATGAAATACATTAATTACTTCACTCCGGCAGCTTTACTGCTATCAGGAGAGGCAACTCCGTCTTCCATCAGTTCTTCCTCAGGTACGATACCATTAATTGAATTCTTCAATTGAATAGCTTCCTGATTATCAGGATCATACTTAAGTAACTCATCAATTAGTGCTGTAGCTTTTACAATGTCCTTATCAACAGCCATTGCTCTACCAGCTAAGTACTTATAAGCATCAGCTACATCTCTTTTGAATTGAGGGTTAGCCTTCCCTTCATCTCCTAAAACATCTAAGTATTGCTGATACCTTTCATGGTAAGAATAGAGAGTATCTTCCGGGTTACGGTAGGTCTTAATTCTTGCACTCAGGATATATGGTGGAGCCCAAGTATCTTTGTAAGACTCAATTACCTTATCAAAAGACTCATCAGCATTAGGCCAATCCTGGATTTGATATTGCAGGATTCCAAGACGGAAATAATCTTGTCCATCTGGCTTTTTCTTAGTGTCTACAGCCTTCTTGTAGAAATTTGCGGCTTGAGGATAATCTTTTTTCTCCTGAAAATGTGCACCTAAAGTAGTGTAGTAATCAAAAGTGGTATCTTCCATGGCAATTGCTTTTTCCATGTATTCGATAGCCATTTTCTCGTTTGACTCTACATTTGCTTCATCGTCTAGAGCAAGGTATGCTCTACCGATAAATCCATAATCAAGTCCAAAAATCTCTTCTTTGTCCGCTTTGTCTAAGTAGGTTTTTAGATCATTAATAGCTTCTGTGCTATTACCTAATTCAAACTTAGCAATACCTGATAATCTGTGAACAATTGGATCTTCATTGCAAGATTCGATCTCTTTTAAAGTCTTTAGAACATTGTCGAAATCTTTCGCAATGAAGGCGATCTTGCTATATCTTAATTTCGCTCCACAATCACCGTCACTGTATTTCAGGTAGTTACTTGCAGCTTCTGCAGCTTTATCCCAGTTCTGATATGTTTGGTGGAAAGATGATTGATATCTGTAGGCTGGAGCGTGCTCAACATCCGCAGCAATAGAGTTGTTGAAAGCATCTTGTGCTTCTTTGTAGTTTTTACCTTGCAGCCAGATTCTTGACATAAAAGAATATACATAGGCCTTATCAGCTGGGTTAAATCTGATGGCGTTTTGCAATGCGTTCATTGCATCCCCACCTTCGTTTTGAATATCGTAAGCTTTGGCAAGAACCATGTAATACTCCGGGTTGTCTACTTTTTTAACTTCAAGAGCCTGGTTTATGTAAGAAACGGCTTCTGCAGGATCGTTAGGCAAACCTTTAATGGCATATCCTTCACCAGCTCTGTAAAGTAATTCAGAGTCTTTAGCATATTTACCTTTTTTGAAGACGTCATCAAGAATTAATTTTGCACCGGCAAAATCTTTCTGAGCTATTTTTACCCATGCCAATCCAATCATTGAAATTGGGTTACCGTTTTTATCCAAAGCATTACCTTTAGAGAAAGCTTCTTCCGCAGCCTTGATATTAGAAGCGGGGTCAGCGGTATTTAAGTAATAACGGCCAAGCTCAAAATAATTCTCAGCTGTTGGATTAGCTGTGGTTAGTTTATTAAAAACTTCACCAGCTTTTAAGTAACGTTCGGCATTAAGGTGTCTTAAGCCTTCTTCTACTGTCTGAGCTTTACTTGCTACGGAGAATAAAAATACCGTAGAAAGTGCTAAAAACAGTGATTTAATAATTTTCTTCATCTTCACTTCCTGTTAAGGTTATCTGTTTTTAAAAAAGAGTTCGCAAAATAAATAAAAAAGAAACTGTATCGAAAGAGTTTTTTAAATGTAACTGCTCTTTTCCAGTATTAATTTGACTTTTTCCTAGATCAATAGTTTATAAATGAAATGTTAACAGATAAAAGGGATTATTCTGTCGTAACAATTTCTTTGCTATCGAACATTTGGTACTTCTTAGGAATTAAATAAAAGGGTTGTAATCCCATTTTTTCTACTACCAGTTGCCCAATTTGTGAACAAGCGAAACGAACAAAGCCTTTTGCCACTCCCCATCTGTGCTGAGTAGTATGTAGGTAAACGGTCTTTATAAATGGGTATTCGCTTTTTCTGACAGTGGAGAGGGTAGGTTGGTAAACTGTTTCTAAAGTTTCACCTACAGATAATATCTTTACTCTTTCCCTAAGTTCTCTGGATTCTTTATGGTCTTCATCACTGATCCAGTTCATACCAATTACACCGATGGCCTTTTTATTTTTCTCTATATAGTTAAAAACGTCTAAGGTTCCATTCGCCGCAAAGATATTTTCTCTGTAAAGATTCTGAGGGTTAAAGTAATTGAGCAAGAAGTTAAGATTACTTGAGCTGCTATTATCAAAAACAAGCTTTCTTTCTGTGTTCTCTCCTTCTAGAATTTCTTTAATAGAAGAAGTTGTAATTTTTTCAAGCGGGTTTTCTTTATTGACAATAAGTACGACCGCATCCCATGCCATTCTACCGGGTAAGTATTCTAATTGACGACTGGTAAAATACTTTTGTTCCTCTGCTGTAAGCTCTCTGGAAACTACAGCAAGTTCAGCTGAATCACTCAGCATGAGCCCAATTGCTTTCTGTTCAGGTGTATAAATAACATCAAATTCCGTTTCAGGATAATGGGCTTTATATGCAGCTACCTGTGCATCTACTATGTGTTTGAATGATTCATCAGCCGCTACAGTAATTCTACCTTTATTAACATGTAACTCTTCAGCTTTTTGAGAAGAATTACAAGATACAATAGAAAATGCGACTGCTAATAGCAAAATGTATCTCATAATTTGTTTTGTTTTCTATACTAACCATTTAACGGATCGTCAGGTTCTTATGATGAAGTTTGGTTAAATAAAAAGGCCATCAAGAAGATGGCCTTTTTATCATTTTTTAGATTCGCTGTAGACTCGGTAAATCCTGAATACCCCATAGAGTATCAAAACTCCGCCCAGTGCATAACTTACTGTAATATCGAGACTGGAAATAAACCATTGCTTCTTAATGATAAAGAAACCTATGATTAGATAAACCATTCCCATAGCTACATTGAGAGCTATTTTAGTAAGCCTCCACAGCTTATTATTATCTATCTTTTGCGGCATTACTCTAACTGATAGAACACAGGCATGGTAAACCATACTCTAACGTTCTTTCCATTCTGACGTCCGGGATTCCACTTTGGCATAGACTTGATAACTCGAATAGCTTCTTCGTCACAACCAAATCCGATTCCTTTAAGAACATCTATTTTACCAATTGAACCATCTTTTTCAACCACGAACTTCACGAATACACGTCCGGATACGTTAGCTCTTTGAGCTGCAGCAGGGTACTTAATATTGTTACCAATATATTTGTACATTTCAGACGTTCCACCCGGAAACTCAGGTTGTTGTTCTACCGCAGTAAAAATCTCTTCTTCCTTAGGCTTTCCTAAACCGGCAGGTTTAGTTACAGCGGGAGGTGGTGGAGGTGGTGGTGTGAAAACGTCAGTTACGTCATCACCCTCTACATCCTTATTAGAGATTACTGCTTTCTCAACCTCCTCGATAGTTGGAGGCGGCTCTTCAATTACTACTTCTTCATCAGCCTTAGGCTCAGGAGGAAGGAATTGAACCTGCTTCACTTCTGGTGGAGGTGGAGGTGGCTCTTCTTCAGGTGGTGGTGGCGGAGGAGGTGGCTCCTCTTCTTCCAAATCTTCATTTAGTGCAGACAGGTCAATATCAACTACATCGATTTGTTCCTTCTCCAGATTAGGGGCTATGAACTTTTGAAAGCCCCAAGCTCCTCCAATAAGAAGTAAACATGCACCGATACCGTAAACCGCCGCTTTCGTTAAAAACTTAGAATAGTTCTTCCTAAGGAAATAGGCACCATACTCCTTATTCCTTGTTTTGAAGATAATATCATCTAAGCTTTCACTTACGTTACTTTTGTTAGGATCCATATAGTATCAGATTACTATTATTATCTCAATTTTATTATTCAACCGGCATTGGTTTACCGATTTTCGTATAGTAGGCTTCTTTCTCCACTCTTTGGAGATCTACTACCGCTTTCTTATCACTTTCTGTAATGGCCATTTCATCCAGAATATCTACCGTGTTTTTCCAGGTAGCATCGTCTGTAGGCTTAATAATTACAGTCCATACATTTTGATCCAAGGCCTTAGCTTTTCTTTCCAGAATAGCCTGTCTAATCCCTTCAGCTGAGTAATCTGTTTCAACAAGATCATCGGCTGTTACAGATTGAAGAGGTACTTGATACCAAAATACTCTATCATCTTCTCCTAAAATTATTGTGATCGTATTAGATACTTTTATATCTACCTTCTCAGTAACTTCAGGATCATCTTCCTTCTTTGGTGTAGCAAACCCCATAACATTAGGCTTACTAAACGTGGTGGTGTAAATAAAGAACGTAATCAAAAGAAAACCTAAATCCACCATCGGAGTCATATCAGGCTTACCGGCTCCTTTTTTGCCACCTTTTACTACTACTTCTGCCATTTTTAGTTTTCTGTTTTAGTGATTAGCTGAAACTTATTTAAATCTGCCTTTCCAAATTCGTCAAACAGGTTTTTAAGAGCAGGATATGGAGTTTTACCATCACCTCTCACCGCAATTTTAGAACCTCTAAAAGTTTCACCGTATAGCTTAACCCAGTCTACAAGTTCAGCGTTGGCAGAGTCAAGAGGAATTCCCTCAAGTTCTACTTTTGCTCTTTGTTGCTCTGTAAGTCCAATATAATTCTTCAGTTTCTTCATAGGAACACCTACTTCAGCTAAAGAAGTGTATTGTACCATTTCTGCGTTCGTAAGTCCAAGGTTATACTTGTCACTTAGAACTTTAGCGAAATCGTCTCTCTGAGAAGGATCAGTAATACCGAAATAGTATTTACCGTTTGGGTCAATTGTAACCATGCATATATCTGTCTCAGGGATTAATTCGTCTGATATGGATGATGGCGTATCTATCGTTACTGTTTCTTCACTCTTAAATGAACTGGCCATTATAAAGAAAGTAAGCAATAAGAAGGCTACGTCACACATCGCTGTCATGTCCATTGCCGGACCGTGTCGTTTTGGTTTTACTGCTGCCATATTATCTTTGATTAATGCTTAAAGTTAAACAATAAATTCTTAAAACTAAAAATTTAGTTGATTAATTATTTGCAGAGAATGTTTGCTGCAAGCTCATTCCAATCTCATCGATTTTGAATGTTAAGCCATCAATTTTAGCAGTGAACAGGTTGTACATGATAATCGCGATAGCAGATGTACCAATACCAAGACCTGTGTTAATTAGGGCTTCCGCAATACCCGTTGCAAGTTCAGCTGCATCTGGAGCTCCACCACCTTCACCAATAGCGAAGAATGAACGAATCATACCAAGTACAGTACCTAGTAGTGCAATTAGAGTAGCCACAGAACCTAGAGTTGAAAGAATTGATAAGTTTTTCTCCAACATTGGAAGTTCCAAAGTAGTAGCTTCATCTACTTCTTTCTGAAGAGCAGCTAATTTTTGATCTTTTGAGAATTCTTTTTCATTCACAAGCTCCTTGTACTTAGCAAGAGCTGTTTTAGCTACGTTTCCTACAGTTCCTTGCTGCTTGTCACACTCTTTGATAGCTTCTTCAAGCTGACCATTGTTAAGCATAGTACGAATCTTACCAACGAAGGCATCAAGATTACCTTTACCAGAAGCTTTTCCAATTGTGATGAAACGTTCTACAGAGAAAACGACAACAATTAGGAAGCAGGTAATAAGGATAGGTACAATAACTCCACCAGAGTAAACAATACCTAGCATGTTTGCCGGATGACCAGCCTCATCAAAGTTAGATGGATCACCTAGTAAAAATTTCCAGATACCGATACCAAGAATTAAAAGAATAGGAATAATGATTGCAGCATTAAGGCCGCCAGACTTTTTTGGCTTTGCTGCTTTTTTGGTTGCCGGCTTGTTCGCCGCAGGAACAGTTGTCTTCTTTTCCATTAGATTAGAAATTTTTAGGGTATTTGTAAAACTTAAAAATTATGATTTGAAATAATTTTAACATGTTTTGAAAGAGTTCTTAGAGTCTATTTAGCCCTAAATAATCAAACAAAACTTCGGCAATTCTAAGGAAAATACCTTAGAACGAAAAACATTTACATTGCCTTTTTTTAATTCCAAATAATATTTTGTTGGACTTTTCGAATATTGTCAAAATCATCATTTAAATAAACAGGAGGTATATTCTTGGTTTCAATCAGATGCTCCTGTCATTTTTAATTATACTCGGCTTTCATTGTTATCGTGTATTACGGAAAATAGATTGGAGATGTATATAAAATTCCCTGAATTGTCTAATAAAACTTAGTCAATGATCAATCTATCCGTTTTATTGACTATAGTCCAGGCAGTATAAAAAATGTGCTTTGTTATTTTGGAGTATTTCGAGAATAGAATTTTGTCAATATCGTCTCCGGGTTTATGATAATCTTCATGAACTCCACTAAAATAGAATATTACAGGTATGCCATTCTTTGCGAAATTATAGTGGTCAGATCGATAGTAAAACCGATTTGGATCCTTTTCGTCATTGTAGGTATAGTCGAGTAAAAAATCAGTATGTTTTATGTTCTCGGCTTCATTGATTCGATGTAGTTCTGAAGATATTTTATCAGAGCCTATTATATAGATGTATTCATCACTCTCATGATGCTCGTCTTTACGACCTATCATGTCAATGTTTAAATTACAAACGATCTTGTGTAGTGGAATTACCGGGTCATGATCTGCAAAATATTTTGAGCCTAGTAATCCTTTTTCTTCTCCTGCTACAAGCATAAAAAGAATGCTTCTTTCCGGGCCATGGCCATCTTGTTTAGCTTTGGAGAAAGCTTCGGCTATTTCTAATACTGCAGAAGTGCCACTTCCGTCGTCATCGGCACCATTGTGTATTTCACCTTTACTGCCTATTCCCAAATGGTCATAATGAGCAGTAATTACAATAACTTCTTCTTTTTTGGTGGTTCCTTCCAAGAAGCCCAGTACATTCATACTAGCTAATTCCTCGAATCCATCAGGTAGGGTTTGATCCTTTGCAAGCAAAGTTTGTCTTTTCCCTTTTGCGGCTACATTAAACCATTGAAAGTAGGAGTGATACTTTCCGAGAGGTACTATTTTGGTGAGACCTAATTTTTCAAATTGGTCTGCCAGATATAGAGCGGCTAAATATTGTCCTCTTTTTCCTGTTTCTCTGCCCTCTAATTCATCCGAGGCTATGTAACTGAGATGCATTTTAAGATCATCCTGAGTAATGGTTTCAGCATATTTCACAGAAAGATCTTGAGCAATAAGAGAGTTTATTGACAGTAAGGGGAGTAACAGGACTGTTCTTATTTTTTTAAATGACATTTTCAATGCTTGAATTTTTTAATGAACAAGTTTTATTTTCCTTAAACGTACGAACATTTTGTTTTATCAAGCAATTCGCATTTAGTACTTTTGCGTGACATTCTGAGACTTACTACTAAAAAGACCAATATGATCCTGGACCTCACTGCCCGTGAAAAGTTTGAAGACAGACATCACGGAAAAAGAGAAGAGAACCTTAGAGCTATGCTCCAAACGGTTAATGTGAATAATTTAGAAGAACTCATTGACCAAACGGTTCCTTCGGGAATTAGACTGAAGAGGGATCTCAATCTTCCAGCAGCTCTATCAGAAGTAGAGTTTTTGGATCAAATGAAACAACTCGCAGATCAAAATCAAATTTTCAAATCTTTTATTGGATTAGGATATTATGATACGAGACTTCCGGCCGTAATACTTCGTAATATTTTGGAGAATCCTGGCTGGTATACGGCTTATACGCCATACCAGGCAGAAATTGCTCAAGGGAGACTTGAGATGTTGTTTAATTTTCAGACCATGATCTGTGATTTAACAGCTATGCCATTAGCTAATGCTTCTTTGTTAGATGAAGCTACGGCCGCCGCTGAAGCGATGAGTATGTTTTATGCCAATAGAAAAGGTAGTCAAAAGAAAACGGCTCATACTTTCCTGATTTCATCAAATTGTTTTCCGCAAACCATAGATGTGGTTATAGGAAGAGCCAGCTCTATTGGTATTGAAGTGAAGGTAGTAGATGAAAGCGAGATTGTATTGAATGAACAGGTTTTTGGCCTGTTAATTCAAAACCCCGGGAAGAATGGAGAAGTAAAGGATTATTCTGAATTAATTTCTGAAGCTCATTCTCAAAATATTCAGGTTGCCGTTGCGGCTGACTTATTATCCCTGGTTTTATTGAAACCTGCAGGTGAAATGGGAGCTGATGTAGTGCTGGGAACGGCTCAGCGTTTTGGAATCCCTATGGGTCTTGGCGGACCTCATGCGGCATTTTTTGCGGCAAAAGAAGAGTATAAACGTCAGATTCCGGGAAGAATCATAGGCCTGTCAAAAGACGCAGAGGGCAATGATGCCTACAGAATGGCTCTTCAAACTCGTGAGCAACACATTAGAAGAGAAAAGGCCACCTCGAATATCTGTACCTCACAGGTGCTTCTGGCTGTACTTTCTTCTGCCTATGGATTGTACCATGGTCCTGAAGGCCTAAAAATGATCGCCGAACGGGTACATGGCTTGGCCCGTTTTTTTGCCAATTCAGTACAGGGTTTAGACTATCATATTAATCATCATGACTTTTTTGATACAGTTTCAGTAGATGTACATGATGCAGAGAAGGTGATGGAATTGGCATTAGCCAAGAAAATAAATCTCAGATACATAGACAAGGATACAATTTCAGTCAGTTTCGATGAAAACAAAACACTGGAAGACGTAGCAGAGCTTTTAGAAATTTTTGCAGAAGCAAGAGGTGAAAGAGTTTTAATGAATCTGAAGGGAGAGGTTGAATCGGAGTTTGCGATTGGCATGAAACGAGAATCAGCTTTTATGACCCATCCCATTTTCAGAACACATCATACTGAGCATGAAATGCTCAGATATTTAAAATCTTTAGAAAATAAAGATTTATCTCTGGTACACTCCATGATTTCATTGGGTAGCTGTACCATGAAATTGAATGCCACTACAGAGATGATTCCTGTTACTTGGCCTAAGTTTGCCAATATTCATCCTTTTGCCCCAGCCAATCAGACGGAAGGGTATCATCAATTATTTAAAAACCTACAGGCCTGGCTTTGCGAAATAACTGGTTTTGATGCAGTATCTCTTCAGCCCAACTCAGGTGCACAAGGTGAATATGCAGGTTTAATGGTAATCAGGGCGTTTCATGAAAGTAGAGGAGAGGGTCAAAGAAATGTGGCTCTTATTCCTTCATCTGCTCATGGTACTAATCCGGCATCTGCAGTAATGGCAGGAATGAAAGTAGTAGTAACGGCATGTGATGAAAGAGGAAATATAGATTTAGAGGATCTGAGACAAAAAGCAGAAGAGCATGCCACAGAACTTTCTTGTTTAATGGTTACTTACCCTTCTACTCATGGAGTTTTTGAAGAAGGAATAAGAGAGATTTGTAAGATAATACATGATCATGGAGGCCGTGTGTATATGGACGGTGCCAATATGAATGCACAGGTAGGCTTAACTTCTCCAGGAAGAATCGGAGCTGATGTGTGTCACCTCAATCTTCACAAAACTTTTTGTATCCCTCATGGAGGTGGAGGGCCAGGAATGGGGCCAATTGGAGTAGTGAAGGATTTGGAACCTTTCTTACCAGGTCATGTAGAAATGAAAGCCAGAAGGCATGTAGATAAGTATTCAGATTCTTATTCTTTTGGATCAATACATGCCATATCTGCTGCCCCATGGGGTAGTGCAGGCATTCTTCCTATTTCTTACGCCTATATTGCAATGATGGGAGGCGATGGTCTTACCAATGCAACTAAGTATGCCATACTTAATGCTAATTATATCAAATCCAGATTGGAAGGCTCTTTTAAGATTTTATACTCGGGAGCCAATGACAGATGTGCCCACGAAATGATTGTGGATTGCAGAGAATTCAAGCAAACTGCAGGCATTGAGGTAGAGGATATCGCTAAAAGACTGATTGACTATGGATTCCATTCGCCAACGGTTTCTTTTCCGGTGGCAGGTACCTTAATGATAGAACCTACAGAGTCAGAGTCGAAAGAAGAATTGGATCGTTTTTGTGATGCCTTAATAGCCATTAGAAATGAAATTAAGGAAATAGAAACCGGTGATGCGGATAAAGAAAGTAATGTATTGGTACATGCACCACATAGTATGAGAGTGGTGATGGCCAACGACTGGACTCGCCCCTATTCAAGAGAGAAAGCCGCTTTTCCGGTTGATCATTTAAGGTTTGCAAAATTTTGGCCTTCAGTTAGTCGAATAGATTCGGCCTATGGGGATCGTAATCTTGTTTGTAGCTGTTTGCCAATAGAAGAATATATAGAGGCTTAAGCCATTTTAATGGAGCTAAAAGAAAAGGTAATAGATCAAATGAATAAAATGGGTGCTGAAAGGACACCCTTTTTGTTTGTGTTTGACTTTGCTTTGAAAGAGCCGTTTATTCTCCCATTGCATGCTGTCAATAATCAGCAGATCAGGTATTCCATGGAAGATAATTTTCTGGAATACAGAAACTATCACAATCCCGAAAGTTCTGCCTCAGTAGAATTGCAGCTGCAGAAAGAACCTATATCATTTTCAACATTCGAAAGTGCCTTTGGCTTAGTGCATAGACATTTACAAAAAGGGAATAGCTTCCTCACAAATTTGACTGCCGAAACACCAATTAAGGCTAATTGGCAAGCTGAGCAGCTTTTTTTGCGGGCCAAAGCAAAATATAAGCTTTTTGTGAAGGATAGGTTCTTCTGTTTTTCACCTGAAACTTTTGTTCAGATAAACGCTTCCGGACAAATTTCTTCCTTTCCAATGAAAGGTACCATTGATGCACATTTTCCTAACGCAGAAAATATTATTTTATCTGATAGAAAGGAAAAATATGAACACACCACTATTGTAGATTTGATTAGAAATGATTTAAGTAAAATTGCCAATAAAGTGTGGGTTGAGCGTTTTAGGTATATTGAAAAAATAAAGAAGCAAGATGGTACGGAGCTGCTTCAGGTGAGTTCTGAAGTGTGTGGTCAATTGCCAGAGAACTGGCAAGAGAAGATTGGGGATCTGTTTTTTGAACTTTTGCCCGCCGGTTCTATTTCCGGGGCACCTAAACCCAAAACTTTAGAAATTATTAACGAAGCGGAGAAGATTACGCTTTATAATGGGGAAAGAGGCTTTTATACTGGAGTTTTTGGTGTTTTTGATGGCAAGAAACTCAATTCGGCAGTAATGATTAGGTTTGTAGAATTAAGAAACGGGGAAATGTTTTTTAAGAGTGGCGGAGGCATTACCTCTAGAAGCTCTGCAGATAGTGAATACAAAGAAATGATTAGTAAGATTTATGTTCCAGTACTTTGAGACCATAAAATATCAGAATGGTGAATTCTTTCTTTTAGATTATCATGAAGAAAGGATGAACAGAACCAGAAGAGAGGCTCTGGGGGAGAACCAGGCCATTTCTTTACTTGCCAATATAAAATTGACACCAGAAGATGATCAGGTGTACCGTTGCAAAGTAAGGTATAAAAAGAATATTCAAACTGTAGATTACTTTCCGTATTCGCTTGCCGCACATAAGACAATGGAAATTAAAGATGCGGGTAATTATGATTACAACTATAAATCTACTGACCGAAAGTTTCTATTGGATGCCGTAGCGGAATCTGAGCAGGACGAAGTTCTTTTTGTGAAAAATGGTTTTGTCACAGACACCTCTTACTGTAATGTGGTTTTGCATGATGGGCATCAATGGGTAACGCCGTCTACTTACCTTTTGAAGGGGGTAAAGCGTAGCTTTTTGCTTGATAAAGGACTAATCAAAGAAAAAGAAATTAGAGTTGAAGATTTACCACATTTTTCGAAAATCGCTTTGATAAATGCCATGAGGGATTTCGAAATGGTATATTCCTTTCAAATAGATAACGATGTTATAAAACTAACAGAGCTATAATGAAAGGGTATCTACTTTCTGTTTTTTGCGTTTTAAGTCTATCTGTAACAGCTCAGGAAAGATATTTTTTTCTTACCGCGGGGAATCCAGACTCTCAAGACTTTCAGCCGGTTTTAAATGAATCAATATTTATTGACATACTAGCTGATGAAGGCATAATTTCCGGTTCGTTTAATAAGCAAAATTTTAAAGGAATATTTGAGGTTAAAAGAGTTTCCAGCGGCTTCGTTAAAGGATTTACCTATACTTATGATCTGGGTTATCTGCAACGCGATTTTGTAAACGATAAGGCATTTAATGACTTTACAATGAAACTTGCTTTGGCGAATAAATTTTATTTTTATCCTGATTTTTTGGCTTCACCCAATTGGCACATTGTTGAGATAAGTGGTTCTTCATCAGACTCTAAATTGATTTTTGTCAGGAAGAACTAGGTTTGAAAAGTTAACAATTCTTTTAATCATCAAGATTAAAACTGAAAAATACTTGCCAGTTCAAAATACAGAGACTTATATTTGCGACATCTTTTCAAAGGTAGATTCTCTGCCATATTGGATTGATTTATAAAGACGAGGGGAGAGAATGGGCTCTTTGAACCTCGGGCAACCTGTCCCGCCATAGGCGATAAGGTGCCAATACCTACCTAACTGTGCCAAAATGGCCTTTGGGACTTATAAGCCAATCGATTAACAATTTTCATCGTTTTGGTTTACTCCGATAGTCGGAAACGCGTGTCTTTGTTGACCTGCGATGTATTAACTTATTAAACTTTATAACATGTCTGAATTGAATTTTGAAACCCTGCAATTGCATGCTGGTCAAGAAGTTGACCCTACTACTCAATCTAGAGCAGTACCTATTTATCAAACCACGGCTTACCAGTTTAAAAACTCAGAGCACGGTGCTAATCTCTTCGCATTAAAAGAGTTCGGGAATATTTACACCCGAATTATGAACCCTACTAATGATGTTTTTGAGAAAAGAATGGCTGCACTTGAAGGCGGAGTGGCTGCTTTGGCTACAGCTTCAGGTCATTCTGCTCAGTTTTTGGCTATTAATAATGTTACATCAGTAGGAGACAATTTTGTGACAAGTAGCTTTCTGTATGGCGGGTCTTTTAATCAGTTTAAAAACTCATTTAAGAATATTGGCGTCGAAGCCAGATTTGCAAAGGGAAATGATGTGGATAGTTTTGAATCATTGATTGATGATAAGACCAAACTTCTGTATGTAGAAACAATCGGCAATCCAGGTTTAAATACGCCTGATTTTGAGAAACTTGTTGCTTTAGCAAAGAAATATGATCTTCCACTTTTCGTCGATAATACTTTTGGTGCAGGTGGTGCAATTTGTCAGCCATTAAAGCATGGAGCCTCTGTAGTAGTAGAATCTGCTACCAAATGGGTAGGCGGTCATGGTACTGCAATGGGTGGTGTAATCATAGATGGTGGAACGTTTAACTGGGGAAATGGTAAATATCCTCAATTCACTGAGCCATCTGCCAGCTATAATGGAATGGTATTAAATGATGTCTTTGGTATTGGTGGCCCTTTTGGAAACATACAGTTTATCATTAGATGTAGAGTGGAGGGTTTAAGAGATTGGGGTCCTGCTCAGTCACCATTTAACTCCTTCCTGCTTCTTCAAGGTTTAGAAACGTTGACATTGCGAGTAGAAAGAACTTGTGAAAACGCATTGGCACTGGCTACTTGGCTAAATGAGCATCCTGAGGTAGAATCAGTAAGCTACCCTGGTTTAGCGTCTCATCCTACACACGAGCTGGCCAAGAAATACCTAAGCAGAGGTTTTGGTGGAGTACTTTCATTTAACCTGAAAGGCGGTAGAGAAAGAGCAGAGAAATTTGTTAATTCTTTAGAGTTGATCTCTCATCTAGCCAATGTAGGTGATGCTAAGACATTGATCATTCACCCTGCCAGTACTACGCATTCTCAGCTAAATGAGGAAGAGCAGAAGTCTGCTGGTGTAGAGCCAAATCAATTAAGAATTTCTGCGGGTATAGAGCATATTGATGATATCAAGGCTGATATTACCAAAGCTTTAGGATTGTAATTACTTAACGGTGAGGCTTGCCTGGCCTCACCTTTTTTTATGTTAGAAAACCACATTTTTACTCAAAAGTCTCCATTAAAACTTGAAAGCGGTGAGTTTTTACCCGAGGTAGAACTGGCCTACACTACTTATGGTAAATTAAATGAAACCAAATCTAATGTAGTGTGGGTATGTCATGCATTCACAGGTAATGCAAATCCGTCAGACTGGTGGAACGGCCTGATAGGGGAGAATAGACACTTCAATCCAGGTAAAGATTTTGTTGTGTGTGTGAATGTACCAGGATCACATTATGGCAGTACTAATCCACTGAGTGTTAATCCTAACACAGGAAAACCATATTTCCATGATTTCCCAATGCTCACTATCAGAGATGTGGTAACCTGTCTGAATTTGGTAAAAGATCACCTGAAGATTGAAAAAATTAACACCTTAATGGGAGGCTCATTGGGTGGTCAGCAGGCTCTGGAATGGGCAGTTACAGATCCGGAGGTTTGTGAGAAGTTAATATTGTTTTCTACAAACTCTTATCATTCACCCTGGGGCATTGCTTTTAATGAGAGCCAAAGAATGGCCATTCAAACAGACCCTACCTGGCAAGAAAGTCATGAAGATGCCGGAAGAGAAGGAATGAAGGTAGCTCGTTCAATGGCCTTATTGTCTTACAGAAACTACCAGACGTATAATAGAACGCAATCAAGAGATGAAGGCCAGATAGATTTCTTTAGGGCCAATACGTATCAGAACTATCAAGGAGAGAAAATTCAAAGAAGGTTTAACGCTTTTTCCTATTGGGTCCTAAGCAAAATGTTTGATTCTCATGACGTAAGCCGCTACCGAGGTTCTTTAAAAGATGCCCTGAGCAGAGTGAAGGCAAAAACTTTGGTTATCGGAATATCCTCAGATGTTTTGTTTCCTCCTGCTGAGCAAGCATTCATAGCAGAGGGAATTACCGGAGCTAAATATGTGGAGATTGATTCTGATTACGGACATGACGGTTTCTTAATAGAATTTGAAGAAATGACTAAAGCCATTTCAGAATGGGAAAAAGAAATCAACTAAGCCTGTTTAGGCGGGCATTCATCATTTGACCTAACTCTAACGCTTTGGATTTTACAAATTCTGCCTTATCTCCTTTAAACAACTCATCGGTGGTTCTAAACCAATGAGCCAGCCATCTTTCAAATAGTTCAGTGGTTATTGGGGACTGCATATTTTTTTCAATATGAGCCCACATGAGACCACCGTGGTAATTTCCGGTTTGAAAAAGCCAATTATCCCAGAAGTTATAAGTCCGTTCTAAATGCCGTTCGAATTGCTCTTTAGGCATGACAAAAACCGGTGCCATTTTGGGGTCGGCATGCACATATTCGTAGAATCGGTTAACTAAATTTTCTACATCTTCTCTAGAATTTATATCTCTCATAAAATAAAGGGCACCTGACGCGATGATTTTTCGTTAATACCTATATTTGGGTTCAATTTATGATGCAAAAAAGCGTACTACACATTTTAGTCTTATTTTTTCTGGCTACCAGCTGTAAAGTTCAGAACAAAACCGTAGTTGGTGCTGGGTCTACAGGTGATAGAAAAGAAAATCAAAAGGAGGAAGGACCTTACTTCTCTTCTATTAAAACAGAATATATTTTAAAAGATTCTCTGGAAGTAGTTGTTTTCCTTGAGGCGAAAGTAGAGAATCTCAAAAGAAATGATATTAATGATATTCAGGACATTGCTAAAAGAATAAAGGCCAGCTGGATACTACAAACACCTACCGGAATAAAGGAAAAGCTTGAGTCTGGAAAGGTTAATATGGGCGAAGGGAAAAATAGTCTTTCAGACAATTTGCTTTATCTGCAATTCAATATTCCTCGTTTACGCGATCACAATGAGGCAGTTTTGGCTCTTGAGTTCATTGACCTCTCTGCATCCAGAAAGTTTACCAATGAAACCTATATTGATTTCAGTGGTTCAAGACCAAACAGACGTTTTGGAATGTATATTTCAGGATCAGATAAACCAAGTTTTGAATCTTTTGTAAGAGTAGGTCAAAAGACGGTCTTTAAATCAATGGATGGTTTCTCTCATAATTTGGTAATCAAGAGATATTCTTCTACCTCTCCTGCAGCCTTATCTCCTATGAGTACCAGTAAGAGGAATGAACTGGTGAATTATGTAGAACAGGAAACTATAGCAATTAAATCTGGTCAGGAACTAATTTTTGATAAAGAAGGAAGCTATATCTTGTTTGATAATGAGAATAATCTTGAAAATGGTTACGGTTTTCTGGTGGTAAATGAGCACTACCCAAGATTAACAAAGGCTGAAGGCCTAACTCAACCTTTAGTTTATATGAGTACCAATGATGAGATTAATAAACTTCAGGAAACAAAGGACTTCAAGAAAGCATTAGACCTGTATTTCTTAACGATGACCTCCGGAAACCAAGCAGTGGCTAAACGAATAATAAAGACTTACTTCAGAAGAGTAGAAAAGTCTAATGAACTTTTTACAACATATAAGGAGGGCTGGAAAACGGACAAAGGGATGATTTACCTTGTTTTGGGTCCGCCGTCGAGAATTCAAAGAAACGGATTAAGAGAAGTGTGGCTGTATTCACAAAGTGCCAATTTTTCGGAAATCATATTTACATTTTATAGAAAACCAAATCAATTTAGCGAAGACCATTATGAGCTTGTTCGGTATCCCGAGTATGGAGCCTATTGGTACCCGTTTGTAGAAGCATGGAGAACAGGAAGCGTTTTGGAATAAGAGATTCTAAACAAGGATCAAAAAGGAAATTTCATAAGCCGGCACCCACACAAAATCCGGATGATTTTGTCTTTGGTGTACAGTCGGTGATAGAGCTTCTGAGGTCAGAGAAGGAGGTTGAAAAAGTGATGGTGCAAAAGGACTTTTCTCATGAGGAGGTAGAAAAGCTGGCTCGTCAAAGGGGAGTAATTGTGCAGTTTGTTCCTACCGAAAAGCTAAATAGAATTACGGGTAAAAACCATCAAGGTGTTATAGCTTTTGTTTCAGCCATTCACTATGCTGATTTAAGCAATGTAGTTCAGGAAGCCTTTGAGAAAGGTAAAACACCTATAGTACTTATTCTGGATCGGATTACCGATGTACGAAATTTCGGAGCCATAGCCCGTACGGCCGAGGCGAGTGGTGCAGATGCCATAGTAATTCCTAAGAGAGGAGCGGCTCAGGTAAACTCTGATGCTATGAAAACCTCTTCCGGAGCCTTAAGTTACATACCGGTTTGCAAAGAAAACGATTTGACTAAAACCGTAGAATATCTCCAAAATAGTGGTTTTAAGGTAATTGGTTGTACAGAGAAAACCTCTGACATTTATTCCAGTCATGATTTATCAGGCCCTATTGCGATAGTGATGGGTTCTGAGGAAGATGGTATCTCAGATAGTCTCATTAGAAAATGCGACGTACTGGGTAAGATACCCATGTTAGGCAAAATAGGCTCTTTAAATGTCTCTGTTGCTGCCGGAATTATGCTTTTTGAAGTGGTAAGACAAGGAGTTTCAGTTGATTAAAACACCTCTTTCAGAAAAGGAAGCTCCTGATCTTTTTCTGAAACCAAAGGATGCTCAAGTCCCCAGTCGATATTGATATCGGGGTCATTCCATCTTATGCCAAGCTCAGACTCCTTATGATAAGTGTTCGTACACTTGTAAGAAAATATGGTGTCTTCCAGAGCCGCAAATCCGTGTAAAAACCCGGGAGGTACGTAAAACATATTGTTTTGTTCGGCATCCAGAATAACAGACTCATATTGGCCAAAAGTTGGAGAACCTGGTCTCACATCTACAGCCACATCTAGTACTTTGCCCATGACCACTCTAACGAGCTTCCCTTGGGCAAAAGGCTCTTTTTGAAGGTGAAGTCCACGCAATACTCCTTTGGTAGAGTAGGATTGATTATCCTGAACAAAGATTTCACTGATCCCGTTTTCCTGAAAAAGTTTCTGCTGGTATGACTCAAAAAAATAGCCTCGAGAATCTTTAAAAATACGAGGTTTAATTTCTATTAAGCCTTCAATACTGGTTTTACGAAATTCCATTCAGGTAATTTGGGGTTTAAATCGGCCACAAAAATAGCTAGTATTTCAGGACTAGAAAAATGGCAAAGACACCTATTTCATCCTAAATTGCAATCAAATTTGAATTTCATGACCAGACAGGAGCTTTTTGAGCAAATAAAGAAAAAACAATCCTTTTTATGTGTGGGTTTAGATACTGACATAAAAAAAATTCCAAAACACCTACTGCATTTGGATGACCCTGTTTTTGAGTTCAATAAGCAAATTATTGAAGCTACCAGCCCATATGCTGTCTCCTTCAAACCCAATATTGCCTTTTACGAGGCTATGGGTCCAAAAGGTTGGTTAAGCCTTCAAAAAACCTTAGAGATAATACCCGAGCATTGTTTTTCCATTGCAGATGCAAAAAGAGGAGATATAGGAAATACGTCAAAATTATATGCTCGAGCTTTTTTTGATAAAGAAGCTTCAGGAATGTCTTTTGATTCTATTACTGTAGCTCCTTATATGGGAGTAGATTCAGTAAGTCCTTTTCTAGAATTTGACAATAAGTGGGTTATACTTTTGGCCCTAACCTCTAATGGTGGTTCTGCAGATTTTCAGCAAATTCAGATAGGAGAAGAGAAACTCTATGAAAAGGTATTGAAGAAGTCAGCTGAATGGGGCAATGCAGACAGGCTAATGTATGTGGTAGGAGCCACTAAGGCTGAGGCATTGAAAGAGATCAGAAAGATTATTCCGGATCACTTTCTGCTGGTTCCTGGGGTAGGGGCACAAGGTGGAAGCCTGGAAGAGGTAGCGAAAAACGGAATGAACTCTATGTGTGGACTTCTGGTAAATTCTTCAAGAGGAATAATCTATGCATCAGATAAAGAAGATTTTGCTGAAGTAGCTGCTCAGGAGGCCAGGAAACTCCAGTCTCAAATGGCTGACCTTCTCTCTCAGTATCTTTAATACCCAAAAGGAAGGAATTCCAGTGTTTTATTATCTTTAACTCAATTATTTGAGATTTAGATATTCGCACAGCAATGAAAGAGGAGTTTTTGCACTACATCTGGCAATACCAACAGTTTGATAAATCTGCTTTAAAAACCACTTCTAACACAGAAATATCCATTCTGAAACAAGGTATTTTAAACAGGGATTCTGGTCCGGATTTTAAAGAAGCCCGTGTCAAAATTGACCTCTTAGAATGGGTAGGAAGTGTGGAGATTCATCTGAAATCCTCAGATTGGCTTCGGCACAATCATCAACAAGATTCTGCCTATGATAATGTAATTCTGCATGTAGTCTGGCAGCATGATAAGGAAATAACAGGCAAAGACGGTAAAGCATTGCCTACCTTAGAGCTAGCCGCACTAACCAACCAAAATATCATTGATAAATACAAAAGTCTGGTGCTTTCTCCGGCTACAGTTCCTTGTTCTTCAGATTTTCATAAGGTAGATGATATCATTAAAATGAGCATGTTAGATAAAGCATTAATGCAGCGTCTACAAAGAAAGGCTAAAGTAGTTTTAAAAAGATTAGCCAGTAATCTGGGAGATTGGGAAGAGACTGTTTATCAGGTACTTTTAGGGAATTTTGGCTTTAAGCTAAACAATCATGCTTTTGTGCATTTGGCTGAAAATATTCCACTCAAACTTCTTAGGAAATATAGCTCTTCAGAGATACAAACACAGGCCTTGCTTTATGGTGTGGCAGGTTTCTTAAATGATGAGGACGATGAATATGCTTTGAAATTAAAGAAGGAATATACTTTCTTAAGAGCTAAACATGGCTTAGAAGAAAGGGAGCTCAATATCTCGGAATGGAAATTTTTGAGAACAAGACCTGCAAATTTTCCAACCGTACGATTGGCCGAAATTGCTGCATTAATATCGAGGCAAAAAAGTTTTTTTGATGTATTTACTGAGACTGCTAATTTTAAAGAAATAGAAGCCTATTTTAAATCAGCTTTGTCTGTTTATTGGCGAGAACACTACCATTTTGGAAAAAAGAGTGCTAGACCTCAAAATGGACTTGGGAAATCTTCGATTCACAATTTAATTATCAATACGGTAGTTCCGGTACTAATTGCCTATGGTAGCTATACCGATGAACAGAGCAAAACAGATAGGGCAATTTCGTTTTTAGAAGCAATACCGGCAGAACGAAACCGAATAACCCGTCTTTGGGAATCTTTGGATTTAGAAATTAAAACAATGTCTGACAGTCAGGGAAGTATAGAGCTTTACAACGAATTCTGTACAAAACGCCAGTGCCTGTCTTGTGGAGTAGGGGTTAATTTAATGAAGTTGTGATAACCTCTTCAAAAGGCTTGACCACCTGAAAGCCCATTATCTCTCCTTCTTTTTTTACAAAATCGTAGCCTTCTTTAAGCTCGTTGGGTACTTGCCCGTCAATGACAGCTTCCCGAATAGCCGCTTTTAAAGTTCCAACTTCCTTAGATGGAGGTAAATCAAACATGGCCATAATAATTTCACCGGTAATCACCGGTTGAAAATTACGTAGATGGTCTTTTTCTTCCAGTTCAATAAGAAGTTCTTCTACTTTGTCAAAGTTCTTTAAATACTTATTGACTTTAGAGCGGTCTTTTGAAGTGATATCAGCTCGGCAAAGCTTCATCAAATTCTCGATGTCATCACCTGCCTCTACTAAAAGTCTCCGCAGTGCGGAGTCTGTAACGCCTTCTTTGGCAAGAGCAATGGGTCTTAAATGCAAACGAACCAGATTTGTCACTGATCTCATTTTTTGATCCAAAGGAAGCTTCATTCTTCTGAAAATGCCTTTGACCCATCGGCTTCCTAATTCTTCATGGCCATGGAAGGTCCAGCCTGCTTTTTTATTGAATCTTTTTGTAGCGGGTTTAGCAATATCATGCAATATAGCCGCCCACCGTACCCAAAGGTCATCGGTAGTTTGAGTAATATTATCGAGTACTTGAAGGGTATGATAAAAATTATCTTTATGCCCTTTTCCATCTTTGTATTCTATCCCTTTTAAGTCTACAAACTCCGGAAAAATAATTGGTAATAGCCCTGTTTGATCTAGTAATTTAAAACCATAAGAAGGTGTATCAGCCAGAATGATTTTATTTAATTCGTCAGATATTCTCTCCTGAGAGACAATACTGATGCGATCTTTCATTGAACAAATTGCGGCAAATGTTTCGCCATCAATATCAAATTTTAATTGCGTAGCAAAACGAATAGCTCTCATCATCCTCAAAGGATCATCAGAGAAGGTAATGCCGGGTTCAAGGGGTGTTTTAATGATTTTTCTTTCAAGATCCTTTTGTCCTTCAAAAGGATCCATGAGTTCGCCAAAACGATTTTTATTCAGGCAAAGTCCCATAGCATTGATAGTAAAATCCCGCCTGTTTTGATCGTCTTGAAGCGTACCATCTTCCACAATGGGTTTACGGGAGTCTGAGCGGTAAGATTCTTTTCTGGCTCCTACAAACTCAAGGTCAAGCTCAGGGTGAGGTATTTGGGCAGTACCGAAATTTTTGAAAACATTTACACGGGTAGCACCTAAATTTTCCGCTACTTTTTCAGCCAGCTCAATTCCGCTACCTACACAAACCACATCGATGTCTTTGTTAGATCTGTTAAGAATGAGGTCTCTGACGTATCCGCCTATGACGTAAGCTTCTACATTTAGATCATCGGCAGCTTCTCCGATAGTAGTAAAAATGGGTAGCTCTGATAGGTGTTGTTTAAAATTCAAGCAGCTTATCTGTTCGGTTCGTGCTGCAAAAGTAAGCATTTCAAAAGCGAATAGGAACCACTTCTGTAGGGTTTAAATAGACTAGCAGGAGTTCTACCTGATCATAGCCCATATTTCTGTACAATTCGCCATAATGTTTTATCTGATATTCGTGAGCCTTTCTTTTTTGACCTGTTTTATAATCAATGATAGTGACAGAGTTGTTTTTGATGACCACACGGTCTGGTCTGCTAAAGTCTTCGTTTTTAACCAAAATATCTCTTTCATTTTCTACTTGAATATCTCCATGAAAATGTGGGTGAAGAGCAGGATGATTCATCAACTCGGCGGCATCCTTTTTTAATTCTACTTTTTCAGTCTCGTTGATGAGTCCGTCGAGTTGAAGTTTTCGCAAGGCCTGTTCCAGATCTGTGGCCATAACAATTTCTGAAAACAACGTGTGTATGAGGTTACCTTTATCACGTTGGTTTTGCTCATTGAATAGTTTATCTACACTTGATTTTATTCTTAGCTTGCCTAGATTCTCATTGCTATGAATGGTTTCCAAAGCGTAAGTAGGTTCTAGTACTTTTTCCTTTACCGACTTATTGTTTAAGCCTTGATAGAAAGTTTTTGTATATTCTTGATTATCATCTAGTTGGTAAGGACCAAGGAACGAGGTTAAAATGGTGTAAATTGTATTTGACTCCCCTCTTGCCGGCTTTTTACTTAATATATACAGCCTGTCTACAGGTCTTGTAAAAGCAACATAAAGAATATTCAGAGCTTCCAGCTTACTGAATTCCAATTCCTGTTGGTATTGATCTGCAACCGGCGTTAGCTTCAAATCCTTTTTGAATGTGATAGGTGAGGCACAAATTTGCTTATCGCCCACACTGAACTCAGGGTATTTAAATTGAGATAAATCATACCAGGCTTTTGAGTTGTTCTGCGGTACAACAGACCAATTGGCAAATGGCACAATGACTATGGGATATTCCAGTCCTTTGGATTTATGGACGGTAGAAACAGTAATGGCATCAGGCTTGGCAATACTTACTGAGGTCATTTTGCCGGATTGATGCCAATAATCAAGAAAATCTGCCAAGCTGTTTCCCATATTTTTAACGTAGTTCTGAACCAGATCAAACAAGGCGAAAAGGTAGGGCAGGCCGGCAACATCTTCAAATAGTCCTACCTTATTCGCCATTGACTCAGTGAGTTGAAATAGGCCAAAGGCACTAAGAATATGTAAATCAATATCAATGTCCTGGGTTTTAAGAAACATCCAGATATTGGTCTGATTAAGCTTATCAGGAAATTTCAGGCCTTTATATCTGTGATAAAGCAAGATGGCTTCATCAGAACGGGCATCATCCTGATAAGCCATAAGCAGGCTGATGAGAAAGTTAACACCAAGATTGTTTTTTAAGAGAAGTGAGTCTGCCGAGATAACAGGATAACCTTCAGAAATCAAAAATTCAGCTATAGGTGCAGCTGCGTTTTTTTTATTTCTGCAAAGTATGGCAATATCCCCCAGGCCGTAACCTTGACTTAAGACTTCGGTAATTGTAGATAAAATTTTTGATTGGTTCCATTCCAAGTCATCGGTTTTATCGTTTTCATTAATACAAAGCTCTACATGCCCACCATCTTTAGTGCCCGCATGTGTATCTTGTGCAGCGTTTTCAAAGGCACTTTTTACCATGTTTTCGTCACTGCTTTCTGCAATTCGCTTAAAGAAGTCTCTGTTAAACTCAATTATTTCTTTCTTACTTCTATAGTTTTTATCCAAATGCTCATTAGACAAAAAGTCTGAAGTAAAGTCTACAGTAAAATGCTGGTGAAGGCTTAGGAGAGGGTTCTCTTTCAGAGCCTCTGTATTTTTATTTAGGAGGTGAATCATCAACTCTACCTTACCTCCTCGCCATCTATAAATAGACTGTTTGGGATCACCCACCAGCATATTAAATTGATTCTTAGAAAGGGCGTTTTCAATCAGGGGTAGAAGATTATAGTATTGAATATCAGAGGTATCCTGAAATTCATCTATGAGTATATGGTTGTACCTTTCGCCCAGACGCTCAAAAATATAGGGAATGGGTTCTGAGGCTATGACCTTATTTATTCTTCTGTTAAAGTCCGTTATATAGGCTTGATCATTTTCATGAAGAATCTTGTAGAATTCAGATTTTACTTCGTCAAGCAGAGCCAGATTGTCTAGATTTTTTCTGACCTCTTTACAAAGCATATACTTTGGTTTTTCGGTATCCAGAAAATCCATTACTTCAAAATAGAATGATTTGAGATCACCGTTGATTTTGTCTATTGCATTTTGCGTTGATACAGGAGTTTTTTTGGTGTACCAAACATCTTTTTCAATTGCCTCAATTATTCTTTTTCCGGGATCCCACTCCTTATTTAACATGTCGTTTTCTGGATCTTCCAGTTTGAGGAAAATTGATGCAAAGCCACCTTTTCCGTAAGAGAAATCATCAACGGATAAGCCATTTTCCTCTAAAAGTGCCTTACCCTTTTTCCCGAATTGCAGATAGGTATTCTTAATGATAGCGATGTGTTGATCTATCTGTTTCTTAATTTTTAAATAGTCGGCATAATCTAAACCTTCATTTTTTTGAATTAGATTATAGTATTGATCATCAAAAGGATTAGAAGCAAACTGGGCGAGATTAGGTAATAAATTTTGCCAATTTTTTCCTTCATCTGCTTGTTCTTCAGCAAAGTTTTGAACCAGTTCAGAGATATGGTCATGCCCATCAGTTCCTATTTTGTCGAAAACTCTTTCGGCCGCTTTTAGAAGGATGGGTTCCTTATCGAGAATGACCTCGTAGTTATACGGTAAGCCCAGATCTAATGAAAATGAAGTCACCAGTTGATTAACAAAGCTGTCAATGGTCTTTACATTAAAGTCAGAATAATCTTCTAAAATCCGATCAAATGCTGCAGTGGCTCTTTGTCGAATTTCTCGGTACTCTAAGCCATTTAATTCGGGTTTTAGAGCTTCTAAAACTGCCTTCGACTTGCCCGATAGTTTTTCTTCTTCACCTGAAAGCTCTTTCAGGGTTTGAAGAATCCTTTCCTTCATTTCTGCTGCCGCATCGTTAGTAAAAGTTATAGCCAGAATATGCTTAAAATAGTGAGACTCATCTGTTTGAAGCAGAAGTCTCAGAAATGTTTTTGTTAGAGTAAAGGTTTTTCCAGAACCGGCAGACGAACCGTAAATTTTATATATGGACATAGCAAGTTATTATCATTGTCGGCGACTGATCTATACGCAAGGTCGAAAAAATCTGTTTAATTCTTTATTAAAGCTTACTTTTGCAAACTAATTTTTGCTTTCAATGAAATCAGGAAACCTAACCCATAAAATGAAAAAAAGCTTACTACTACTACCATTTCTATTTTGTCTGTTTTTTGCAGGGCAAGCACAACAAACCGGAACCATTAGAGGGCAGGTGAAAGACGCTGTAACAGAGGCCTTAATTGAAAATGTAACGGTTCAGGTAGAGGGTTCAACTCTTAATGCCCAAACCAATTCAAACGGAGAATTTGTGATAAACAATGTACCCGTAGGTAGGGTAGAGCTTTCAGTCTCTGCTGTAGGTTTTACCAGGCAGCTGGTGAAAGAATTGCTTTTAGCTTCTAATAAAGAGCTTATAGTGCCGGTTTATCTTGTACCAGCTGTCACTGATCTTGAGGAAGTGCAAATAACAGCTGCAAGCCCAAATCTCAGTGGAGCTAAAACCAGCATTCAGTCAATCACTGTAGAACAAGTGATGCGTTATCCTGCTACCTTTTTTGATCCGGCAAGGCTCGCTTTTTCGTTTCCCGGTGTGGCGAATACCAATGATCAGGCGAATGGAATGAGCATTAGAGGAAACAATCCCAGGGGCTTGCAATGGAGGCTTGAAGGAATTGAGATAGTGAACCCAAATCATTTGGCCAATGCCGGTACATTTTCTGATCAGGCCACAGTTAATGCCGGTGGAACAAACATGGTTTCTGCCCAAATGATGGGTAGCATGAACTTCCTGACAGGAGCTTTTCCGGCGGAATACGGTAATGCCCTATCTGGTGTGATGGATATGAGATTAAGAAAAGGGAACAATAAAGAATACGAACACACCGCTCAGGTAGGTCTTATTGGTGTAGATTTAGCCTCTGAAGGCCCCATAAATAAAGAAAAAGGAAGTAGCTATTTAATTAATTATAGATACTCTTTCACGGGTCTGTTGGCTTTAGGCGGTTTGAGTTTTGGAGGAGAGTCTATTAAGTTTCAGGACTTAGCTGTGAATTTAAGCTTCCCGAATAAAAAATTAGGAGACATTACGTTTTTTGGTATGGGAGGTCTAAACTCAAATGAATTCACTTTTGACGATGAAGAGGGGACTGGCCCTGAGTTTGAAAAGGATTTGTTTGCGATTAACTTTTATGGTAAAATGGGAGCGGCAGGTGTAACGCATTCTAAAACCTTCAGTCCGAATTTGCTTTGGAAAAATGCAATAGTGTATTCGGGTTTAAGAAATGAAAGAACTCAGGAGATAAACCCCGTTAGTTCGTATTACCTACCTTCTTCAAACGATGTTTCTAACACCTCTAAACTCTCACTGAGTAGTATAGTTACCAATAGATTTGAATCTGGTGCCGGGCTGAAAGCAGGCGTATATCTAACACAGACAGCAGACTCAATCAGCTCTTTTCAGAATGACCTTGTTGGAGATTTCTCTTCCATGATTTTACAGCCTTTTCTTCAATACAATACGAGTTTGGGAGAGAGAGCTAATTTAACCTTGGGATTACATTATCTGACATATACATTAAACAGTACATCAAGTCTGGAGCCAAGGGCTAATCTTGGCTTTATGATAAATGCAAAGAGTAATCTGAATATAGCTTATGGAAGACACTCGCAATTGTTTTCATCATGGTTGTATGCCGGAAATTCCAATCTAAAGCCTACGTTGTCAGATCAATTTGTTCTGAATTATTCGACAGCCACAGGTAAATCATCTTCATTGACTGCTGAGCTGTATTATCAATCTGTTCACCACGATTTGAGTTCAAGAAATCAGGCTCACCTGGTTGGGGTAAACCTGACTGAATATGTTGACCCATCTTCATTAGTGAATGAAGGCGAAGGAAGAAATTACGGATTAGAGCTTAATTTCAATAAGTATCTGGACAACGGATTCTTTGCACTCGCCAATACAACACTTTATAAATCTGAATATAAAGCACTCGATGGCAATTTCTATGAGTCAAGATACAGTGGTAATTATATTTTCAATATAACCATAGGTAAAGAATGGGAAGTATCGAAAAGTAGAGTTTTGGGCGTAAATACCCGTATAGTTTGGATGGGCGGTTTTAGAAATTACACTATTGATTTAGACGCATCAAAACTGGCGATGAAAACTGTTTTTGACTACAACAGCGGATTGACAGAAAAACGTCCTGACTACTTTAGACCAGACATTAGAGTCTATCTGAAAAGATCAAAAGACAAACTGAATAGAATGTGGTCAATAGACTTACAAAACGTAGCAAATTACCAGAATGTAGCTTTTGATTATTATGATGCGTATCAAGGTACTGTTATTACCAAATATCAGCTAGGTATGGTTCCGATGTTAAACTACCGTTGGGAGTTTTAAAAGAATTACCAGGTACTTCCCATGTTCATGTCTTTAATGGCTCTAAGAATGTCTCTTCTGCTGATTTGACCAGCTAATTTGCCATCATGATCCATGACGAGTAGTCTTTTGTAAGGCGTGGTAAGAAAGGTGTTAGCTACGTTGATAATATCAAAGTCTATTGAAATGCTTTTCATGACATTTGACATGTATTCGCCCACAGTGTCTTTTTCTACCGGATGATTATAATAAGCACCACCTAAAAGAATGTTCAGGCAGTCTTTATCATCAATTAGGCCCACAACTTCTCCCTGATCATTTAATACGGGTGCTCCGGTAATTCTTTTGCTTAAAAGCAAATCCAAAACTTCAAGAACCGGCGTATCTTCTTTTATAGTTATCAGTCTGCTGACAGGTGTCATGTAATCAGTGACAGAAGGTACTTTAAGCTGTAATTCTTTTTCTTGTACCGGAGATTTTGATTGGAAATTTTTCATGGTTCAATAGGTGATAATGCCCTAGGCAATGGTTTGACAATAAATAGCTGGTCGTATTTTCATTTCTTGCTAGCAAAAAGAGTACGACAAGCAATGAATATAAGAATTTCGAGATTCATTGACTATCAAACCGTTATATTTTTCTTTTCTGAGAATTCTCAAATAATGGTTTTGTCTATTAACGGACTAGGTTCAGAAAACCTAACAGAGCCATTCTCTGTGATCTATACACAAAGTTTTATTCTATTGCCTAACTCGCCTTGAATGGCCATAGTCAACTTCATGCAGCGGCCTGCCTGAGCATGTAGTAGGGCAGAAGCCACTGCAAAATTCATCTTTCCAAATAGATGCATGGCACCCATTTGGGAAGATGCTTTAACTACTGATTGTGTAAACTCCGCAGATTTCCAAAATGTAGTTATTTTCTAAAAATGAACCCTGTAGACGATATTGGGCAGAAAACTTAAGGGTCTTCCATATTCTATATTTCCTTCTACGTTTCTATCGTAATATTCATAGAGTCTGGCTTGACTGTTATTCGTGTTGATGATATCAATAGCAAACTCATGTGTAGATTTTGATTTATTAATCTTCAATGATGCTGAGGTATTGATCTGAAAAACATCATCTAGACCATATTCGTAGGCTTTACTTGCATCGTAATATCGATCATTTTCCAGGTCCACCTTTAAATTCCCTTGTTCGTCTCTTAAAAGTGGAATAATTTTCCTGGCCCCCACGTAGAATAGCTTGGCATTGAGTCCTATAGTTATGTTTCGTTTTCTTCCCAAATTCACAAACTCCTTTCCAATTAATGCATTGAAGGCGTAATTGCCGTTATATCGGGTGTTTCGCAACACATTTTCCAGTGACTTATATTTTGATTGATATACTGAGGAAGTAAACATGTAATAGAAATTATTGACGAAAAAGCGTTCCAATGTAAATTCTATGCCATAATTCTGTCCGGTTCCTTTGCTTACCAAAGCAATGTTAGGAAACCCTTCTGTTTCGTTTATGGTAGAATAATAGCTTGCCGGGTCGTTTTTGACTGGTAAGTGATCTAAGCCTTGATAGTAAACTTCCAGTTTACCCATGAGATTTTGGGTGAAACGTTTTTCATAACCCAAAACCAAGTGATTAGCTTTTAATAAAAGCAAATCTTTGTTAGGCTCTGTTATGCCTCCGGCATCATTCTGCACTTTAGCATAATAATTACTGACGTTTTCCATAGTACTGTGCCTACCATAGCCGGCATTGAAAGTACCGCCGCTTTTCAAACTCCACCTCATACTTATTCGTGGTTCTACAGAATGTTCACCTGTTAAAGGAACATGAAAGTGATGGAGACCTGAAACAAAAGTTATAGCTTCATTAAGTCGGAATTTCCAGGCAGCGTAATTTCGAATAGACCATAAATTATTTTTAAAATCAATAGAAGTAAATAGTGGTTTTGCTTTTTGTAAAGCATATTTTTCGTTGAAATCATTTGCTTGTAAAATGTATTTACTGCCCAGTTCAATCTTGTGTTTTTGATTTACTTTTGAACTAAAGCGAATGGAGGTTCTAAAGGCACTATTAATTATTTTAGTATAGTAGGTCTCATACGAATTTGTACTGGAATCTCGTAAGGATTCACCCGCCATGTTAAGGATAAATCCGCTTAAGTTTTCTTTTTCATCTTCATTGATGGAGGAGCCTGAATAGGAAACCATAGTTTCAACATAACTTTTTTTATTGATAGAGTAAATATGTCTTAAGCCTGAAGTATAGAGATTGTTATTTAGCTGAAAAACAGCCTTTGTAGTGCTTTGGAATACGGTATTTCCTGTAAGCGAAACTTGATCTTCAAAGTCATAATTTTCTGTAATACTACTTTTACCCATGAGTCCAAAAAGGGAAAATGAACCAATTCTTTCTGTGGGAAGATGGATTTTAAAAGCCCCATCCTGATATTTAGGAATGCCTCCAAAATCAACAAGTTTCAGATTATCTAGTAGTGCGAGTGATGAATATCGATAATTAAAAAGGTAGGAGCCAGCGTAGCCTTTTTTAAAGGGGCCTTCAAAGGTGGCATCTATACCTAATGCACCAATACCAAAAGCATACTCAGACTTTTCATTATTGCCTGTTCTGAATTTCACATCAAATATTCCCGAAAGTACATCGCCATATTCTGGTGAGAAAGCTCCAGTATAGAAGTCAGAATTTGCAAGTAAGTTACTATTAAGGGCACTGATAGGACCACCTGTGCCGCCCACATCTCCAAAATGGTTTGGGTTTGGAATTTCTATTCCTTCCAGTCGCCATTGTATGTACTTAGGAGAATTACCTCTCACCACAATGTCATTATTGCCTTCGGGATTTGCCGTTACGCCTGCAAAAGATGAAACCATTCTGGCAGGATCATTGAAAGAGCCCGCATATCGCTGAGTTTCATCTACAGTGACTGATCTGGAGCTGATTAAGGACATGTCATTGCTAACTTCTCCTTTGTTTTTGTTGGCCTTAACTATGACCGCATTCATCTTGTTAAGAGATTCCAGCATTTGTATTTCTAAGACGATTTCTTTCCCTGAGGTCAGCTCAAGGTTTGGAAGGGTTTTGCTCTCGTAACCTATATAGCTGATTTTTAAATTATGCCTTCCAATTGGTATTTCTTCAAATTTGAAAGAGCCGTTGGTATCAGTAAAAGTGGAGGAGGAGATTCCTCCAAAGTTTAGGTTCACAGTGGCCCCTATTAATGGAAATTTACCATCAATATCAATGACTCTACCACGAATTGTTTGAGTTAAATCTTGCCCTGAGAGACTTAATTTGACGAAGAATAAAAATTGGATAAGTAATAGCTTTTTTGTTCTCATGATTTGTTTTAAGTAATTTACTATGAGACAATTGGGCTAAGCTATACCCCTATGCGAGAACGTTATTTCTTGCGAATATTTGTAAAAAAACAACCCCCAGTCAGCATTGAAAGGAGGTTGAAAATTAAAAATCTGATATAGTGATTCAGGACTTATTGCAAATTCGTAAACCAACTTTGTATCCAAGCCATGAATAGGCATTTGAATTATCGCCGAACCAGTTGACGTTCCTTTGTGATAACAAGAATTTGTATTCAGAAAAATCTAGTCCATCATTGCTGGAAGTGTAAAAATTTAAAGTTGGAGCAGCGAAAATAGCCACCCTTTTAGTGATTTTGGCTTCAAAGCCTAAGCTTAATCTTAAATGAGAATTCCAATTGTCAAAATAATCATCCGTTTCAGGAACGTAAGACATTACCACGGCCTCCAGATTAGAACTAAATCTTTTAGAGTAATTCCAGGAAGTGCCTAATCCGTAACCTACACCAAATAAGGGTTTATTGGCCTGGCCATAATTAAAAGAGGCATTAAAGACATTATAGAAGCCCTTTACACCAGATTTAAAACTAAGTTCAGTAGCATTTAGCTCAGAAAAGGCTATTTCAAATCTTCGATATCCATTTTTATGAACATAGCTGAAAAAGCCAATAGGTAATGAATTTACTTGTTCGTTCGCAAAATTAAATACTCCAAGTTGAGTGGCATTTACTAATGTGCCGGTTACATTAACAGGTGCTATTTGTACCCCGGTAAAAGAGCCTAGGTTAAAGTTTAACGCACCAGCCATGTGTACACCACTACCGTTTTTAAAATTGAAATTAGTAGCACCCGCTGCTATAAAACCATGTGCATCGCCAATGTTAAAGTTTGATGAACCTGCCAGCTGAACACCGTCGGTTCTTTTACCAACAATATTTAAGGCTCCGGCAGCCTGCAGCCCCGTCATGTTTTCTCTTACTACGTTGGCAAAACCACCTAACTCCAGTTTTCTAACGCTACCGGTATAGCCGGCTATGATATTAATAGAGACATCATTTGTGACAAATGGGCTCAGCTTTAGATTGGTTCCTAAATAGGGTAACAGGGAGATTTGGAATGGTCTGTAAAGGCTATCGATATTATTTCTTAAGTGGAAATTCTGTTTAGTGGTTAAAAGCCAGTTTAGAAAATCATCTTTTCCCTTTCTGTAGCCACTATCTATGGCGGCAAACTCATCACTTAAATCTATTTTAGGCAAATCTAATTTGGGCAATTCTACTTTTTTTGTACTCGTTTTTACTTCAGGAACCTCTACGGGCTGTGGGTGTGCCATTTCAATATATTCCTGCAAATTTTTAGGAGTACTATCTATTTTAACTTTGGGGGTGGCTATCGCAAATGTTGGCTCTGTCAGAACCTTCGGTTTCATGGTTTTTAACAGCGTTACGTTTTGCCTTTGATCTGTTCTGCCATAAACTTCTACGATGGCTACATCGTAATTTTCTTTTGAAAATCTCAGGCCCAGATCAGGCTGGTCTTTAGGAAGCTTTATTTTATAGTAGCCATTAAGGTTAGAAAGTGTAGATGCCAATGTCAGTGGTTCGTATACCGAAACATTGGTTATTTCTTCACCGGTTTCACCGTCTCTTATATAACCTGTTATGTAAAAGTCTTTTTTTTCGGGTGTTTTACTTTTTTGAAGTATAATGTGATTTCCTCTTACTTTCCCTTCAAATTCTTTTCCCAGTAGTTCAATGAGTATGTTCTCTAAGGAGCTTCCGTTAGTTTTGTATGTAATTAGCTTGTTGGCATTGATTACCTTAGGATTATACGAGAAGCGAACGTCTGCCCTGGCTTCGATACTTTTAAGGACAATGTCTAGTGGTTGATTTACAACATTAAGTTCGATTTTTTGACTTAGAAGGGCGGATTGGCACCAGGAGTTTAGTGAACTTAATAATAAAAGGGAGATGAGTAATAGCTTGTTCATTTGTAATATCTTTTTCTGTCTGACTTCAGAATTTGCTGAAGTATTTGTTTTAGAATAAGACAAGGTTTACCTCGTTATCCCCTATTGATTTCTTGTTTTTTTAGCCAAAACGTAGGTTTCATCATTCTTGACTACCTCTAACTCCAAGGTTTGAGCAATGATATCTAAGGCATCACTTAGTTTTTCATTTTCAAAACGAGTGGTGATTTGATAATCAGTCCATGTACCCCCCTCTAGCTTAACATCTGATTGGTAGCCTTTGTTTAATACATTAACCACTTCTTCTAAACTAGTTTCTTTGAATTCAAATACTTTGGTTTTAAAAGCAAAGACGTTTCTGTCAAGAATTGGGGCAGATTTAATGGTGTCCTTAAGACTTTCGTACACGGCTTCTTCTCCTTTTTGAAGAATAACTTTTTCATTCGGGGAGCTTGAAAATTCTACTTTACCCGATTTGACACTTACTTTCACATTTTCGTCTCTTGCTGAAATGTTAAAAGAGGTGCCCAGTACTTTTATTACTGTTCCATTGGCCTCAATTATGAAAGGCTTCGATTCATCCCGGGTGATATCGAAAAATGCCTCTCCTATTAATTTGACTCGTCTTTCATCGCCATTAAATGATTCAGGGAATTCTAACAAACTAAAGGAGTTTATTGTAATTGTGCTTCCATCGGCCAGCGTTTTTTCTATTTGTTTCTTTTCAGATTTCAAAGAGAGATACTCTGGTTCTGATTCTTTTTGTAAGAGGAAAAAAGTACTTACAAGTAATATGCCCGCCACAGCCGCGGCCCAGGCAATATAATTTCTAGGCTTTTTTTCTACGGTTCTGGCTGCCACGTTTGTCCAGGCCTTTTCTACATCAGGTTCGAATCGGCTTTTCGGCTTCCCTGAAAGCCAAATCTTATGATATTGTTGTAAAACAATTTCATTTTCGTCGTCTTCCTGAAGCCAATGGTTCAGAATAGTCAGTTCCTCTATGCTGGCTTCCTCCGCAAAATATTTAGCTAATATTTTTTCGTCTATTGAGCTATTCATATCCTGAAAATTAAAAATAAAATACTGATCAAATATTCGGCTAAAGAGCCTCTCAAGAGCTTAAGGGCTTTGCCTATTTGATTCTCAACCGTTTTTACAGAAATGTCTAAATGCTCTGCTATTTCTTTATATTTCAAAGACTCCATTCTATTGAGTCTGAAAATTCTTCCGCACTGGGTGGGTAATTCATCAATTGCGGCTTCAATTTTTGATGAAAGTTCGTCGCCAAGATAGTTTTCCTCAACTTCGAAATTAAACTTGTTATCAAAGTAAGTACAGTGTTGTAAGTACTGAGCTTTTACTTTTTCGTGCTTAATGACGTTCAGGCAGGCATTGTGAACAGATCTGTACAGATAACTCTTTAAAGCACCAGTAATAATCGTTTGCTCTCTTTTCTCCCAAAAATTCACGAAGACTTGCTGAACCAGATCTTCCGCTTCATCTGATTTTTTTAGAATAGAGAAGGCATATCTGCTTAAATCAGAGTAATAAAGACGAAATACCTTTTCATAGGCGGCTCCGTTCCCTTCTCTTATCTTAATCAGAAGATTTTCTTCTTGTGCTGGCAAGGCTCTTTTTTGCGATTTGTTCACTGCAAACATACAAGGTTCTTGAGTGTTATCCTTTATATGACAACTCTCTGATTCTTTCCCCCTATGAGAAAATAAAAATTTATTTGTCTTGTATAGGGGTAAGCTGACAGGTAATTGTCTTAAGAATAGAAAATGAAGAGAAACATAATGAGATAATTGCTAAGAGAGTCTAATTATCAATGTTTTAATTCGTTAGCTAAAGACTATTAACTTGTAATAAATCAAACAAATGAAAAAGCTATTAATCCTTTTAATTTTCCCTTTTTTGAACGCTTGTATATTCACTGAGATAGGGAACAGAACGCCTCCCGGCGATGTAATTGAAGAAGAGTTCAATGTAGATTTTTTTGACGAAGCAGATATAGGATCTGCTTTCAATGCTATAATTATCCCATCTACTAATTTTAGGGTAACCGCCACAGGAGCCGAAAGAGACGTTAATGACTTGAATGTCAGAGTGATTAACAATACCTTAAAAGTAAGCTATGTGAAAAGTAGTTGGTTTGGCAGCATTTCAAGAGATCGTGTTGACTTACTGATAGAGGTGCCTGAACTTACCGCTATCGATGTTTCCGGTGCTGCTCGAGTTGATATTGAAGATTTTACGTCTTTTGATCTTTTTAGGGCAGATTTATCAGGTGCCTCTAAAGTTAATCTTGATGTAGAAGTTTCAGATTTAAGAATTGAGATTTCCGGTGCTTCTACACTTGATGTTAACAGGCAAACGCCCAATATAACGGCATCTATCTCTGGAGCCTCAAAACTCAATGCATTTGACGCTGATTCTGAGGAGGTTTATTTAGACCTTAGTGGTGCCAGCAAAGCCAATGTAAGCGTTAGCGATTATCTGAATGTAGAAGCGAGTGGTGCCAGCACGGTCAATTACAGAGGGACACCCCGTATAGACCAAGAGGTCTCAGGGGGAAGTAAGGTTAGAAAAGACTAGTTAGAAAAGAAGGAGGTCTAAACCTCCTTCTTTTATTTTTTAAACTACTTGATTATTTAGCCGGGTATGCCAGCATAGGTTGTCCTTGATATGTAAGAGTAACTTCCGTCACTTCGCCGTTTTCGTTTACTTCGAAAAGTACCGTACCATCTACCCCTTCAATATCAAATAAATGTTCAAGTTCAGATGGAGTTAAGAATGCTTCACCTTGTTCAGTAATTCCATAGAGTTTGCCATCTCTTATCTCAGTCTTTAAGGTTAAAGGAGCATCTTGAAATTCAAAACGTCCTATGTACAATCCCATAGAAGGTTTTGCTACTTTTTTCATCCCCTTCATGTAGATGCCCTGACTGGCTAATTCTATATTCAAGCTTGTAACTTCACCTTCTTCATTTCTCACAAAAATAAAATCACTTCCATAACTGTTTTCGAGAAACTGATCTATAATACCGGTAAAACTTAATTCACCTGAACCAAACTCCACGGTACTGATTTTAAGCACTCGGTCTTTTCCATCCACTTTTACTTCTGAAAGCATGTCACTATCCATTTCGTAAATTCCGTTATACTCCGCAAAATCAGGGAGTTGACGAGTACCGGTTACTTGTTCGCCGTTCATGTTTAAAATCAATGACTCAGTTATTCCTTTGTCATTCTTGACAAACTCTACTTTACCACCGGGTACTTCGGCCAGGTCATAGGTGTCTGCATCGCCATTTGCCATTAGTTCTGACTTTCCGGCGTTTACAGCTTCACCCACTACTTTGCCATCTTCTTCATAAACCAAAATCGTGTTAAAAGGAGCGTTTTCCACTTTATAAGTGCCAAAGTTTTTCCTATCTGCCTGATTTTGGGCATTGCTCAGTAATGGAAGAGCCAATAAAAGGGTTAAAATACGTAGTGATTTCATCTGTTTAAAAGGTTATTTGAGAGTTAAAGAAGATAATTTCTCCAAAATGTACCAATAATTTTAATTAAAGCGAATTCAAATTTGTAGGAAAGGGGGATTCCCTATTTTTGCGGTGTAAATCTTGATAAAATAATGGCCAAAGTAACCGACCATATTGCTGAAGCAAAAGGCAAAACTATCTTCTCCATAGAAATTATTCCACCCTCAAAAGGAAGTAACAGCATAGACGAACTTCTTGCAGGAATAGAGCCAATGATGGAACTGAAACCACCATTTATTGATGTTACCTATCACAGAGAAGAGTATTTTATCAAACAAATGCCTGATGGTGGTCAGAAAGAAGTACGTAGCAGAAGAAGACCGGGTACGGTAGGCATATGTTCTGCCATAATGCACAAATTTGATGTAGATCCTGTACCTCATGTTTTATGCGGAGGCTTTACCAAAGAAGATACTGAAGACCTGCTTTTTGACCTTAATTATTTAGGTATTGACAATGTCATGGCCTTGAGAGGCGATATCGCCAAGCCCTTTAATGTTTTTAAACCCAAAAAAGGGGGACATGCCTATGCTTCAGAACTTATTGCTCAAATCAGAAACCTGAATAAAGGGAAATATCTTTATGAAGACGGAGAGCCAGACGCCTTTACTAATTTTTGTATTGGGGCCGCCGCTTACCCTGAAAAACATTACGAGGCTCAGGATATGGAAGTTGATATGCTCAATTTGAAAAAGAAAATTGAAGCAGGAGCAGATTATATTGTTACACAAATGTTCTTTGACAATCAGAAGTATTTTGATTTTGTGAATAAATGCAGAGCTAACGGTATCACTATTCCAATTATACCCGGCTTAAAGGTTTTAGCTACAAAAAAGCAATTGGAAATATTACCTGAGCTTTTTTATTTGGATATGCCGGCAGAACTAAGAAATGCTGTTGAAAAGTCAAAAGATAACAATGAAGCTAAAGAGATAGGAATTGAATGGTGTGTACAGCAATGCAAAGAGCTAAAGGAGTTTGGAGTACCGGCTTTACACTTTTATACAATGAGTAAATCGGCCACTACATTAGCTGTAGCCAAGCAGGTATTCTAGAAAAAAAAGAGGCAACACCTTTATCAGACGTTGCCTCGCTAAAATTCTTATAGAGGAATTATTTTACCTCTTCAAAATCAATTGTGGTATCTCCACCAGCTTTGATTTCTACTAATTCAAGATCAAAATTCAAATCCTGACCAGCCAAAGGATGGTTCGCATCTAATTTGATTGTTTTTTCAGCTACATCTACAATTTTGACAGGTACAGTTTGCTGTCCGTTATGCATATTCAAAGTTCCACCTACCTCTAAAGGGATATCATTTGGAATTTGTTCTCTCTCAAAATCAAAGATCATTTCAGGATTTGGCTCGCCGTAAGCTTCTTTTGCCGGGATATTCACCGATTTTTTCTCACCTATTGCCATTCCTGTAACTCCTTCATCGAAGCCTTTTATCACCATACCGCTACCTACTTCAAACTCTAAAGGCTCACGTCCTTCAGAACTATCGAAAAGAGTACCATCATTTAAGGTTCCTTTGTAGTGTACTTTGATTGTGTCTCCTGCTTTAACCATGTTTTTTGTTTTTTTGGCCTGTGGCCAATTCATATATAATTACCTAATCTGTGGGTACATTTTTAATAAGCTTTTGCAAACAGAACCCGCTTATTTGAAGGTTCTCCTGTAAGAATACAGCTTCCTTTCTCCTCTTTTGCGTCTAAAGGGATACAACGGATAGTGGCTTTTGTAAGTTCCTTGATTTTATCTTCGGTCTCAGAGCTACCATTCCAGTGGGCAGAAACGAAACCACCCTTTTCGATTTGGGCCGTGAATTCGTCCCAGGTATTGACCTCGTTTGTATTCCTGGCTCTAAAATCCAGTGCTTTCTTGTAAATGCTATCCTGAATTTTATCTAAAAGGTCAATTATGTACTGACCTGCACCTTCCAGAGGTTTTTGTTCCTTAGTCAAATTGTCTCTTCTGGCTATTTCAATTTGCCCTTTTTCCAGGTCTCGCATTCCAACAGACACCCTAACAGGAACGCCTTTCATTTCATATTCAGCAAATTTCCACCCCGGTCTGCTATTGTCATCATCGTCAAATTTGACTGTAATGCCAGCGGCTTTTAACTCAGTTAGCAATGGAGTAATTATTCCTCTTATCTGTTCTAGTTGCTCTTCGCCTTTATAAATAGGTACCACCACCACGTGAATGGGAGCCAATTTTGGAGGTAAAACCAATCCTTGATCATCTGAATGAGCCATAATAAGTGCACCCATCAGTCTGGTACTCACGCCCCATGAGGTACCCCATACGTATTCTAAGGTCCCTTCTTTACTTTGAAATTTAACATCAAAGGCTTTGGCAAAATTTTGGCCAAGAAAATGGGAAGTACCTGCCTGCAGAGCTTTGCCGTCTTGCATTAAGGCTTCTATGCATAAAGTGTCTTCAGCTCCTGCGAAACGTTCATTGGCAGTTTTAGAACCTTTTACTACCGGCACGCCCATCCACTCTTCAGAGAATTTAGCGTAAATGTCAAGAATTTTTGAGGTCTCTTCAATGGCCTCTTCTTTAGTGGCGTGTGCCGTATGGCCTTCTTGCCATAAGAATTCAGATGTTCTTAAGAAGATTCTCGTACGCATTTCCCAACGTACCACATTGGCCCACTGATTTAATAAAATTGGCAAGTCGCGATAAGACTGAATCCACCTTTTATACGTACTCCAAATTGCCGTTTCTGAAGTAGGACGTACGATAAGCTCTTCTTCAAGTTTAGCTTCAGGGTCTACCACTACACCGTTTCCATTCTCGTCATTTTTTAATCTGTAATGTGTAATGACAGCACATTCTTTAGCAAAACCTTCCACATGGCTGGCCTCTTTAGAAAGATATGATTTCGGAATAAATAAAGGGAAATATGCATTGCTATGCCCCGTTTCTTTAAACATATCGTCAAGTGCCCGCTGCATTTTCTCCCAGATAGAAAACCCATAAGGTTTAATAATCATGCACCCTCTAACATCTGAGTTCTCGGCTAAATCTGCTCTTTTGACGAGTTCATTATACCACTCAGAATAATTTTCACTTCTTGTAGGAAGCCCTTTTGCCATTTTCTTCGTATTATTAGTAAAGAATTTATCTTAAGTCTTATGTAAATAAGGATTTGTTAAGCCCTTTAATAAAGATTGCAAAGATAAGTTTTTTGGGTAGTTTTGTAACTACTCGATGCATTGGATCGTTATATAAATGTGCAGTTCAGGAAAATTTTATACTTGACGCAACCTTCAGGCGAGATTCTGCATCTTAATGGTAGAGTTTGTACTTACAAAGTAATTAATAGAACTATGGAAAGGATAAAATATTTAGGTTTGTCAATGTTAGTAGTGGGTGCCTTAGGCAGCTGTTCTACTAGCAAAACATTAGTAAGCAATGGAGAGGTTGATGATATGTATGGTTCGTCAACTAATGCTGCTGTGGTGTACTCTCCGACTATTTCAAAGAAGGCAGATTCATATGCCCCGGAATATTTAGAGCAGTACAATGACTCATTTGATCCTATTCCTCTGGATAGCACTATTGAGGGTACTGATGCTTATTATGATGAGTCTTATGTAAACTCAAGAAATTTAAAAAGAACCTATTCTGCAGAGGCGGGCTATGCTGATGGATATGCCGATGGCTATTCTGAAGGATGGAATGACTATGCATGGAATACTCCATATAGCTGGAATAATTCCAGATTTAACAGATGGAATACATGGAACTCTTTCAATAGTTTCAGCCCGTGGGGTTTTAATTCTTTTGGAAGTTACGCCTACATGCCATTTGCCAGTAGTTTTGGTTTCTCTTTCGGATATAGTCCGTTTGGATGGAACTCATTCAATAGCTTCTACAGCCCTTACGGTTTTGGTGGGTTTAGCCCTTGGGGATTCAATAGCTTTGGCTACAGTCCTTGGGGATATGGCTATAACTCGTTTGGCTATTACGGAGGAGGATTCTTCGGTAACCCTTATTACGCAGTACAGCCGGTATACATAAATAACATTTATGGCGACTCAGGTTTTGGAAATGCACGTACTTATGGTTCAAGAGCAGCAGGTCGTTCAAGCAGTATTTATAATGATGGGTTTGTGAATACCAGAAGACCTGTAACAACGGCTTCATCTTCAAGAAGATCTGTAAGCAGTGCAAACAGTGCAATAGCTTCTACAAGGTCTACTTTAACGGAGAGAGCCAATGGCAGAGTTGCTTCCTCAAATGGTACAACTTATTCAAGAAGACCGACTTCTTATGATAACTATGCCAGAAACAGTTCAGCAAACCCTGTTAGAAGATCAGCTGCTTCTACTAATGGCTCTTCATACGGAAGATCAAATGCTACAAGTTCATCTGCCAGAACGTCTTCTTATGGTAACACTAGCAGAACAGGTACTTATAACAGATCGAGTGCGAGAAGTGCGGGAAGCTCTACTTATAGCAGACCATCTTCATCAGGCAGAAGTTCTTATTCAAGACCTAGCAATAGCACTTACAGCAGACCAAGTACAAATTCGAACAATAGTTCATATTCAAGACCTAGTTCAAGCAGCTCTTCTAGCAGTGGCTATTCAAGAGGAAGTTCATCCTCTTCTTCAAGATCTTCATCAGGAGGATCTTCAAGAGGACCAAGATAGAATATTAACCATCTGATGGGTGGTAAGTGAAATTATAATTTACCCCGCTAATATTTCAAACGAAGCTTTGGCGGGGTATTTTTTTGTCAAAATTTTAGATTTACACAGATGAAAAAGTTACATATAATTATTCTTTTGACTCTAACGGCATACTTTCCTGTGTCAGGTCAGGTGAATGTTAGTGGTCATTTTTATGGAGAGGACGCTTTTAAGTTTTCTCAATATTCAAATTATGGTTCTTCAAGAACTATTGGGATGGGAGGGGCTTTTACGGCCCTGGGAGGAGATGCAAGCAATACCTTTGTGAATCCCGCAGGACTAGGTTTTTATAACCGATCAGAATTTAGTATTAGCCCTATATTCAATAATTTAAGTACTTCCAGTACGTATTTAGGAGAGGCAGTAGACAGGAACTCCTCGAAAGCCACAATAGGTCAAGTATCACTGATCATGAATAAGAATAGAGGTGGCAACTCTAAAGTGAAATCAACGTTTGGAGTAAGTTATAATACCTTGGCTAACTTCTATAATAATTACGATTACACAGGTAGCCATAATCGAAGTTCATTGATGGATTATTTTGCGGAGCAGGCCACTTTTAGGGGGGCAGACACAGGGACATTGGATAGCGAATTTGATCCGACTACCGGTATTGCTGCAACACCAGAATCGATGTATTATCAAGCTTATATGATAGACCCATATGAAGATGGGGGCTATGTGGTGGTAGAGCCTAGTTTTCCTGTGGTTCAAAAGGGCCAGGTTTCTGAAAGAGGTAATTTAGGTCAGTTAAATTTAAGTTATGGAGCCAATTACAGAGACAGAGTTTATTTTGGAGCCGGAATAGGAATTCAGTCTTTAAATTATAATCAGATCAGCAGCCATCAGGAAACCTTCCCAAATGGTGAAGTATTTAATGGTTTTGGCTATGTGGATGAACTAGTTGTTAAAGGAAGTGGAATAAACCTTACACTGGGTGCTATTTATAAAGTTACAAATGACTTTAGAGTAGGGATGAATGTGACCACTCCCACAGCCATGAGGGTAAATGAGACTTTCTATTCAGCCATAAGTATTGATCAAAAGCCTAACACCTTTTTGACAGATTTTAGTACCATAGAAACGGCTCCTGGTGACTACGCTTATAAGCTGACTTCTCCATGGCGTGGGAATGTGGGGCTTGCTTATCTTTTACCCAAAAAGTATGGTGTAGTAAGTCTTGAAGCCGAATATATTGGTTATGGAAACATGGGTGTGAAAGACAAGAATAGTAATAGCTGGACGAACGAGCAAAACACAGCTATTGCACAGGTTTATAAAGATGTTGTGAATATTAAAGGTGGGCTTGAAGTAAGGTTAGGAAGAGCAAGAGTAAGAGGTGGCGTAAACTATTTAGCCGACCCCTATCAGAAGAGCACAAGCCTAAAGAGGTCTAATGTGATTTTATCGGGTGGGGCTGGTTTCAGATCAGCTAAGTTCTTTGCTGATGCTGCGTTTTCTGCGAGTAGTTTTAATAGTGCTTACACTCCTTATGTATTAAGCAACCCTGAAAATTATGATTCAGCTGTGATTAACAATAAAGTAGGAACGCTTTCATTGACAGTAGGTACTTTCTTTTAGGGAGAATAGAAGAAAGCCTTTACGAACACAAAAGGGATCGATTATTCGATCCCTTTTGTGTTTCTGTCCCATTCTGGAAATTAGCCTCTTGCAAACTGTGCATCCAATATCCACATGATGGTATTTGCATCAGTATCACCTTCAATGATAATCGAAGCTTTTTTGTATTCGTCTATTCTGCTTTGATATGTCTCTTGTAAGGTTCCTAACAGGTCGTCGTTTTCGAGTTTAAACATAGGCCTGTTATTTCTCCTTGAAGATCTCATTCTTTCTTCCAGTTTCTCCGGAGATACATCGAGAAATATACTAATACCACTCTCTTTAATGTATTCCATATTATCATTGTAAATGGGTGTTCCACCACCTGTAGCTATAACTAGCTTATTATCTACCGGAATTTTTCTCAATTGCTCAGACTCCACTTTTCTGAAGTATTCTTCTCCTTCCAGTCTGAAAATCTCTTTGATCTTTTTCCCTTCCGTAACCTCTATTTTCCTATCCAGGTCTATGAAGTCATAATTAAGTTCTTTAGCGAGTTGTCTTCCAAGTGTGCTCTTGCCTGATGACGGCATCCCTAACATATAAATATTAGTACTCATTCGTTATATATGATTCTATTATTTTATGAAAATTATCTGTTTAGTAAATCTAAAACCTCATTGTGAGTCGGAATATTGTGACTACTCCACTTTCCTTTTACTTCACCATCTTTTAACAAATACATAACAATATTTGTTCTCGCCATTGCTTTTAAAACCTTTTCATCGCAATTGTATAAGTCTCCGGCAAAACCAAAAGTGTCAAAAGTTGATTTGAAATCGTCTAGTATTAAGGAGGTTAGTGTCATACTTTCAACATCCTTAGTCGCTAAAGAATTTGATAATTCTTTTAGGCTGTTAATCTCGTCAGTACCAATTCCTTTATTTTTCTTTATGATTATCAAGAACTTATTTCCTGTAAATGACTCTTGAGTATATTCATCTCCCTCAATATTCGAAATGGCATAGTCCGTAATTTTCGGTTGAAGTTCATCTTCATTTAAAATTACTGAGCTGACATATTTGTATTGAGTAGTATCCATAAGGTACTCCATTGACTCTATCTCCTTTTGACTGTTTTTATCAAAAAAAGTGTATTCAATCTCAGGTTTAACACCTGTTGGTTCCATTTGCTTCGGTAAGTTCTCACCTATGGCATAGGGTAAAAAATCAATTAGAGGTAAGTATCTTTTAGCATAAAGTCCAATACCGAAAGCAATGACTGTCGCAATTACAGTAGCCGGCAAAGCCAGAAACGATTCGTTGTATTTCTTTCGATTGAAAAAAATCACAAGTATAACAGCCAAACTAATGATATCCTTATAAAATGAATGCCAGGGTTTTAGCTTTAAGAAATCGCCAAAGCATCCGCAGTCAGTCACTTTATTAAAATAAGCGGAATAGAAAGTCAAAAAGGTAAAGAAGGCCATTAATACCAGAACAATCCAGGCTGTTTTTGGCATCTTAAATGAAAAAAGGAGGGCTACGCCCAAAATCATTTCTGCCGCACAAAATAAGAGAGATAAGAGCTGACTTTGGCTGGCTAAGAGTTCAAAAAAAGCACTAAAGGCTGGTAGGTCGCCGGCAAATACTTCAAAGTATTCCTGAAGCTTCAGGCCTGTTCCGTAGGGGTCTACAACTTTGACAAAACCCGAGAATACAAATTCTATACCGACAAGAACTCTGGCAATATTCGCTATTAATCTCATTTATTTCGTTTCTAATTTTATCAGGCAAAAAACAGCATAATTAATAATATCTTGATATCCGGCCTTAACCCCTTCAGATATTAAAGTTTTCCCGGCATTGTCTTCTATTTGCTTTATCCTTAACAGCTTCATTAAGATGATGTCCGTCATGCTGCTTACTCTCATTTCTCTCCATGCTTCACCATAATCATGGTTTTTGTTGAAAAGCAGTTCCATAACTTCTTCAATTTGCTTGCCATACTCTTTCGTCAGATCTTTGCTAATTTCAACTCCACTGTTTTCCTGAATCAAAATTAAGGCCATAACACAATAGTTTATGATACCTATGAACTCAGAAACCTGTCCTTCATCTACTTTTGAGAAGCCTTTTTCCTGAATGGTTCGTATGCGTTGAGCTTTTATAAAAATTTGATCTGTAATAGAGGGAAGGCGTAGTATTCTCCAAGAGGTGCCATAATCTGTATTTTTTTTCGAGAATATGTCTTGGCATTTGCCAATTACGCCTTTGTATTCGGCTTCTGTTTTTTGCATTGCTTAATCTATGATGGCAAAATTTCGTTCTTTTGCAAATCTATAAAAAGATGGCAGAATAATATTCTTTGAACTAACCAAAGCTTTGTGCAGCATGAAATCTATCAATGTTAAGGATAAACTCATTGACCTCTCAATCCCTAAAATTATGGGTATTGTCAATGTTACACCAGATTCATTTTTTGATGAAAGCCGTAGTCTTGATTTTGACAGAATTAAAAGCAGAATTGTCAGGATGATTGAGGAGGAGGTAGATATTTTGGATATCGGAGGTTATTCGACCAGACCCGGTGCCAAAGAGGTTGAGATCAATGAAGAAATAGATAGAGTAGTACCTGTAATTGAGTGGATTAGTAATGAATTTCCTGAAGTAATAACTTCTGTAGATACTTTCAGGTCTGAAGTGGCCAAAAAAGCAATAAACGCCGGTGCTGGCATTATCAATGATGTAAGCGGCGGCAATTTGGACAAGGAGATGTTTGCTACTGTATCGGCCTTAAAAGTACCGTATATTTTAATGCATATGCGGGGAACACCCCAATCGATGCAATCTCTTACGGTTTATGAAAACCTGACCGAACAAGTGATACAAGAACTTCAGTCTAAGTTAAAAATTTTGAACGAGATGGCTTTAAGCGACATTATTGTCGATCCGGGTTTTGGTTTTGCAAAAACAATGGAACAGAATTATAAGCTTTTCAAAGATTTAGATCAGTTCAAAATTTTCAATCGTCCTTTGCTGGTAGGGATATCTAGAAAAAGCATGATAAACACTTATTTGGAAATTGAAGCAAAAGATGCATTAAACGCTACAACCATTTTAAATACTGTAGCATTAATGAAAGGAGCAGACATTTTGCGGGTTCATGATGTCAAAGAGGCCGTGGAGGTACGTAAACTGCTTACAAATAATATTTTATGATGAATATGGAAAGACCGTAAAATAATTTTCTTTATTTTTAAATACCAATGCTTTCAGAGCGGATTGAATATCCGCTATATTTACGTTCAATACAATAAACTTTAATTCTACATGAAAAACAATTACTACGTGTTAATCAAGAAAATGCTGCTAGTTGCATTTTGTTGTGTTTATACAATTAGTGCTGTAGCAGCTGAAGCTGACCCCACAACTCCTACTTTTCAATCTCAAGGAACAGGGGGTAAGGTGAACTGGACATATAGTCCTTCAAACATTATCTCATTCCCATCTGAATCTTACGAATTCGAAGTTACACAATCTGCAGGCGGTGCTCCAGCTACGGTTGTAGCTACTATTCCTGTTGATCCTGATGGTCCAGGTGGTTTAGCAGAAGACTACAGTGTAAATGTAGGTCCACTAACTAATGGTGTTTCATATGTTTGGACAGTTCAGCTAAAGAAAACTTCGGGAGCAGGAACTTCAAACTCAAATGCAGTTGCTTCTGCGGCTTACGTTTTTTCATCCTTAACTGGATCAGTTACCATCGGTGAATTAGATAAAAATGACAATTCCATCACCATTAACATAGTTGATAATGTAACTGGTGAAACGGGAATTGCCGTAGAATATCAGATAAATGGAGCAGGTGCTTGGATAGCAGGTCCTAATTACAATCCAATCGTAGGTGGTGAATCCCCAAAACAAATTACTGGTTTAGCTCCAAATACGCTTTATAAGATTCGAGTAATTTTTACAAATGGATCTAACGAAATTAGAAGTAATGAAATAAACGTTAAAACTTTCAGAACTACTCCTCCAAATCCTGATTCATTCCAGGCGGTAACTGTGTGTCCTGAAAAAATAGTGGTTCAAGCTATTTACAACAACCCTTCTCTTTTTTCAGAGTATGAAATTAAAAGAAATGGCGTAATAGTGGCTTTCGGTCCCGCTTCACAGGTGATTACTCGTGAAATAGCCGTTACACCGGGTTCTACAAGTAATATTGTGATCACAGCTAAGCTTCCTGCTTCTGAGGGTGGTAAGTTTAAAAACTCAAATCCTATTTCAGTTTTTGCACCGAATTATTCAATGCAGCCACCTTCTGGGATTTCAGTTGCCAATTCTTCAATAACAGAAACTTCTATGGTGGTTACATGGACGCCAGGGGCCCAAGATTTATTCTGTTTGAATGGAATTATCGATTATTACGATATAAAAATGACCTTATTATACCAAGATGGTACTACTGAAACGAGGACAGACTTTACTTACGCTACGGCAACGAGTTATGAAATTACTGGTCTAAAACCTAAAACTTGGGTAGAAATCACAATTGTCCCGAGGAACTCCACTCATGGGATTAGTAGTCAGGCAACTGCAGAGAGTTGGTATTTGACTCTTGGACCACCTAATGCACCGGAGATTTCAATTTCTGGAATTACTACTCAGGTAGATGCTCTAGGTATCACTGAAAATGTAGTGGCCTTTACAGATAACGCCAACGACGAGGATGGATTTATTTTTGAGTACAATGTGGATGGCGGTGATTACATGTTCTTAACATCTGCTAAAGCAAACTCTACAATGTTTGTTCATAAGCCTCTTGAAGGTGGTAATACCATCTGTTACAGAGGTAAGGGTGTGAACAAATATGGAGACGGTCCATATTCAAAGCCTGCATGTAAGAGAATTGATTTTACAAAAGAGCCAAATGCTCCTTTCAATGTAACAACATCTTACAGTAGCACTGATAAATCAATTACTGTTAAGTGGCAGGATTACTCATATAATGAAGCTGGATTCTCATTATCAAAATCTACAGACGGTACTACTTTCACTCAATTGGCAACAGTTGATAGAAATGTAACTAGCTATGTTGATAAAGATGTAGTAGAAGGTACTTCATACTGGTATTCAGTAAGAGCAGGAAATGATGTTGGAGAGTCTGATGCAGTAGTTTCAGCGAAAATTACAATTCCAACAGCAGCAGCAGGAATTGTGAATGTTTATCCTAATCCTACAGTTGATTTTGTTAATCTGAAAGTAGCTGCTGACTCTAAGTCTAGCAAGGTCACTTTAGTAGATCAAAACAATAGAAAAGTATTGGTTAAAACTTTGAAGTTGCAAGCTGGTGAGGCTAGTCTTGACCTATCAAACTTGACTCCTGGTGCATACCAAATGATTATCGAGACTGATAACCAAGAGCAGATTTCAAGAAAGATCTATAAGTATTAAGATCGGTTTATTGTATACTAAAAAGGGGTGGCTTTTGCCACCCCTTTTTTTTATTAGCTTTGAGCAGATTTTCGCTCTCTTAATGCAAAAGCCCGCCTATATTCTTGATATGATACGTGTACCCACAGGGAAAAAGAATGGGTATTATAAGCAAATATTGCCCGAGTCCTTGGTGGCACATTTACTGAATAAGCTAATTGAACGAAACAGTTTACATTCTAAAGACATTGAGCTGATTTTAGGTAATTCAATTGGTACAATGGGCAATATGACGAGGTATGCAGCCTTATTGAGTTCATTAGACATTAAAGTGAATTCATCAACAATCGATATGCAGTGTGGAGGTAGCTACCAATCTTTGAGACTTGCCAGGGCATTAGTGACAAGCGGAGAATGTGATGCTGTTATTTTTGGTGGCTTAGAGAGCAATTCCTTGGCACCTGAAAGAAGGTACATGCCATTAGATCCGAGAAATAGAGGAGAGAAACATATTGAAGTTGCAGATTTTAGTCCGTACCCAAGTCATTCCCTGCTTTTAGCTGCAGAAAACTTAGGTTCAAAATATAGTATACTAAAAGAGGATCTATTTAACTGGACTCTAAGAAGTCATGAAAAAGCCTGTATGTTCTCAAAAACTGAAGCTTACAAAAATTATGTAAGTGATTCCTTAAGTTTAAATAGGATTGATGAGTCAATTAGGCCGGAACTTTCTCTTGACGTTTTAAAGCGTTCAGCATCAAATCATTTTACTGACAGGACCAATACTGCTCATTATCATGATGGGGTCGCCTTAGGAATTCTGGTTAATGAAGATTATCTGTCTAAATACAATATAAAACCAATGGCTAAGGTACTTCAAGCATTTAGTAGGGGTATCGATCCAAATAATGCTCCAGAAGGTGCTATTATAGCTGCGAAGGAAATCTTAATCAGGACAGAGTTAGAGGTAAAGGATATTGACCTTTTTGAAGTAAATGAATCCTTTGGAGTGAAACCTTTGGCGTTTATCAGTGAGTTCGGTGTAGATAAAGAGAAAGTAAACGTTTTGGGAGGAAATTTGGCCTACGGCCACCCTTATGCGGCATCGGGTGCAATGAATTTAATGCATCTTATATTGGGCTTAAAGCAAAATAATAAGAAATTTGGACTTTTAACTGCTGGCGTTGCTGGTGGTTTTGGGATGGGTGTTTTAATTGAAAATATAAATTGATTACTCAAAAGATCATAGAATGGGCCACTTTAACAACTGAGAAGGTGGCAATTGAATATGGGAGTCAATCAATTTCCTATGGAAATCTGACTCGATCAATAGAACAATATTCCAATAAACTCTTTTCAGTTTCTAACGATACTGTTCTATTTAATTCTGATCCGGTAACCAATCTTTTAGGGGTATTAGCTTGTAATCTCATTGGAAAAAGAGCCATTGTTCTTCCTCATGACCTTGATGTTACAATACTTGAGAATATCATTTCTGAAAGTAAAGGTATTATATATGAAGACTTCAAATTTGTTGATTTAGGAAATACTAAGCCAGTAAAACCTGCAGGAAACAAAGTCTTTTTGGGTATACTATCCTCGGGAAGTTCGGGTAAGCCTAAGCTTATTTGGAAAACGAATAACAACTGGGAATCAGCCTTCAGTAGTCAATCTGAAATATTCGGTATCAGTGTTGAGGATAAAGTATTTGTTTTAGACTCATTGGCCTATTCAGCCAATCTAAATACTGCCCTGCATACACTTTGGCAAGGAGGTACACTTTATTTAGGTACTTTAGGACAGTCAAGAAACTGGAATTTACAAATGAAGGAAAAGGGGATAACCTCTGCTTTTCTTGTACCATCTCATTGTAAATTACTGCTCAATGGAAACGGGGTCAAACCTCCATTACGTTCGTTAGTTACCGCCGGGGAAAAGCTGGATAAAGAAACAGCTAGTGGGATTCTTGATAATTTGGAGGGAATAAGGCTAACAGAATACTATGGAGCCGCTGAACTAGGCCATATTACATATCATCAGGGAGAAGATATTATTAATTTTCCAGCCTCTGTGGGAACTGCTTTCCCTGAGGTTGAAATAAAGATTGTAGACGAGCAAATACTGGTTAAAAGCCCATTTGTTTCACCCGATTATAAAGAGAAATCCACGGTCAATGATCTAGGCTTTTTCAACGGAAACAGGCTTGTTTTATTAGGTAGGGCAGGCAGAATGTTTAATCGCCGTGGGTTAAATATTTATGCTCAAGAGATAGAGAGTATAGCCTTGGGTTGTGAATTCATATCTGAAGCCGTTTTGATTCAAAACCTTAATGGTTACAAAAAGGATAAGCTAACCCTTTATATTACAAAAAAGGGAAACGGAGAGCAGGATGCTGTTGATCAATTGAAGGCATATTTGTTCAAAAAGCTTCCATCAGCGAAAAGGCCAAATTTTATCGTTGAAATACCTGAAATACCGCACTCTGACGCTGGGAAAGTTGATTTTAGGGCTTTGAGTAAAATGGGAGAAGAAGAAGTGGCATTGGTCTGCTCAATGTTTCTTTAATCTTTCACATTTTACAAATCTCAATGAAAATAAAATTATTGTTTTTTGCTCTTTTGAGCATTCCTGTGATTGCACAGGACAGCCTTCAATACAATCTTGCAGAAATTAAAGTTGCTGCTAATCTTACAGAGTCTGGTTTGAGAAGTACCGCCAGAAATGTCATGATCATTGATCAAAAAGACATTAGTATGTCACCGGTGAGAACCTTAGATGGCATTCTTAAGTATGCCCTTAACGTAGACGTTAGATCTCGTTCTCCTTTGGGAGTGCAAGGCGATATTAGTATTAGAGGAGGAAACTTTGACCAGACACTTATTCTGGTAGACGGAATTAAAATGAATGATCCGCAAACGGGTCACCATTCTTTAAATCTACCGGTTCCACTCGAAATGATTGATCGAATAGAAATCTTACAGGGTGGAGCCTCCAGAGTTTTTGGGCCAAGTGCTTTTTCAGGATTGATTAATATTATCACGAAAAAGGAGGTTCAGGAAAATGTAATTCTTGAAGCAGCTACCGGCCAGTTTGGTCTACAGAACTACTCTGCTTTTGGTGGAGTAAAAGTAAAATCAATTTCAGGTTTTGCGTCGGTTTCAAGCCTTACATCTGATGGATACGCATACAATACCGCTTTTGATAGAAAAACAGCTTATGGAAAAATTGACCTGAATCAAAAAAACGGTTATCTAACTTTACAAGGTGGAGCATTACAAAACGATTTTGGAGCTTCAAATTTCTATCATCCTAAGTTTAACAATCAATACGAGGAAACAGGTTCTACTTTTTTTGCCGTTACTAAAGGCCAGCAATTTTCAAATAAACTTTCCGGAACACTGAATTTATCTGTTAGAAAGCATAATGACTTATATGATTTTAATAATTACCGAGACTCCTTAATACAAAATGTAAACTTCCATGAAACAGAGGTTTTGGATGCAGAATGGAAGATGAGGTATTTGTCGAAGATTGGAGCCAGTGCTATTGGAGTAGAATGGAGGAAAGAAAGTGTTTTAAGTAACAGGTTGGGAGATACAGCCAAGGAAGCGGTTCAAGTAAAAGACTACCCTGAAGTATTTTATAATAAATATAAAAGCAGAACTAACTTCTCGGCTTACTTAGAACACCAGACAAAATGGGAGAAGTTGATGATTTCAGCCGGTACCTTGATTAATTTCAATTCGCAGTTTGGAACAGAACTTTATCCGGGGGTGGATGTGTCTTATTTTTTGTCGGATAATCATTCAGTGTATTCATCCTTAAACAGATCACTAAGGTTTCCAACTTTTACAGAGTTGTACCTGAATACTTCTACAGTGAAAGCTGACCCTAATTTATTGCCTGAGAAGGCTATCAATTATGAGCTTGGTTACAAATTCTTTCAGAAGGGCTTCAGTTTAACATCATCAGTCTTTTATAAAAAGACTACTGATGCCATCGATAAGATCAAGAGACCAGAACTAGAGGTACCTACCATGGAGAATATTGACAATATTAATATGGCAGGTATTGAATTTGGAGCTCAGTTCAATTTTGCTCAGCATGTGAGTAAATCAGACTTATTCTTACAAAAACTACAGCTGAATTACGCCTATCTGACGGCTGACAGAAGAGAGGAGGGTTTTCAATCATTTTATACACTCAATTATCTTAGTCAGAATGCAGGATTAGGATCCTTTTTTAGATTGACAAAGGGATTAAACGCTGTGGTTTGGTATACCTTTAAACAAAGAGAAGGATCTTACCAATGGGATTCTACTTCACCTATTTTAGATTACAGGCCGGTTAATTTATTGGATGTGCGTATCGATTACAGATACAGGTTTGCTGAGGTATATCTAGACCTAAAAAACCTTCTTGATTACTCCTATTATGAGTTTGGTTTTGTAGAACAACCAGGAAGATGGATGAGTGTTGGAATTAAACTGAAGTTTTGACTGTTCTGAACCATTCAAAGATGAAAGAAATTAGTGCTACTTTTGCACAAATTTTCAGATACTATGGTACGAATAACTAGAAGAGAGTACTTTAATGCCGCTCACAGACTTTACAATGATAAATGGTCTGAGGAAAAGAATTGGGAAATTTTTGGGCCATGCAGCAGGCTGCACGGTCATAATTGGGAACTTTATGTGACCGTACAAGGTGAAGTATCAGAAGATACAGGCTTTGTAATGGACTTAAAGAAGCTGAAAGACCTGGTAAGAGAGGAGATAATTTCGAAGGTTGACCATACATACCTGAACGAAGATGTTGACTTTTTGAAGGGATTGTTACCAAGTACTGAGAATTTTGCCAAAGCAATTTGGCACAAACTTAAACCAGTTCTTAAAGAAAGATATGGAGTGGATCTTTATGAGATTCAATTGCATGAAACCGAAAACCACTACGCACAGTATTTTGGCGAATGATGACTAAATGTTTCATTCTGGCAGGTGAAAAATCGGGTGACCTACATGCAGGTAACCTGGTAAAGGCTCTGAAAGTCAAAGACGCCAAGGTTAGCTTTAAAGGTTGGGGTGGAAGTGAAATGGAGAATGCCGGAGTAGAAATTCTGCAGCATTACTCTGTTCTTTCCTACATGGGCTTAGACTTTCTCTGGTCCTTACGCGAAATAAGAAGAGTATTTGCCACCTGCAAAGAGCAGATTCTAACATTTAATCCGGATGTCCTTGTACTGGTTGATAATAGCGGATTTAACATGAGGATTGCCAAATGGGCAAAAAAGAATGGGTTTACCGTAGTTTATTATATAGCACCTAAAACCTGGGCATGGAACTCCTCAAGGAACAGAGCGATAAAAAAGGTTGTAGATAAGCTTTTGGTTATTCTTCCATTTGAAAAGGACTACTTTAGCTCCAGAGGAATAAAGACTGCATATGTAGGTAATCCGCTTACAGAGAGAATTGATGATTTTAATCCAGATCCAACCTTTCGGCAATCTCTGCCCAAAGATTGTGAGAAAGTAGTGGCATTGTTACCAGGAAGCAGAAAAGGAGAAATTGAGAGGATGGTGGGAGAGATGAAACTACTTGCTGAAAAATTCTCTGATGTTCTTTTTGTCGTGGCAGGTGTTAGCGAAATTAACAAGAGCCTTTATGATGGTTTTATCAGGATATCTAATTGCGAATTAGTTTTTGATCAAACGTATGATCTTTTGTCGATTGCAGATGCGGCCATTGTTACTTCAGGCACGGCTACTTTAGAAACGGCTCTTTTCAAAGTACCACAAATTGTAGTTTATAGAACTTCTGCCTTAACCTATTTCATTGCCAAAAGCATGATTAAGGTTAAGTACATTTCATTGGTCAATTTAATTTTAGATAAGATGGCAGTAGAAGAGTTAATTCAGGATAAGTACTCAAGCCATCAGCTAATTTTATCATTAAGAGGCCTCTTAAAAGATACTAAAATCAGAAATGAACAGTTAGAATCTTATGATGTCTTAAAAACAAAAATTGGGACTCACAAGGCCTCGGAAGAGGCAGCCAATGAAATATATAAAATGCTTCGATGAACTCGCATTAAAGTTCACGTCCAATCAGTTGTCAAAAAAGAATAAATTGAATAGAAACATGAAATTAATTTTTGCTCTTTGCTTTTCATTTTTAATCCTTGGGGTTTCATGCAAGAAGGATCCTGTAGTAGAGACTCGCTCAGTTTTAGAGCTATTAACGAACAATTCAACTAAGACATGGCAGGTGAAAGATGGTTTTGCCAAGCAAGGTGATGTAGAAGTGAACCTTATAGCTTCACAGAATCCTTGTGTTACAGATAACCAGATTGTTTTGGGAAGTGATTTTTCCTATTCATTTTTAGAGGGTGCCAGTAAGTGTTCTCCTGATGACCCTGACTTGATTTTACAAGCCACATGGCAGCTTGCTGCCGATGAGAGTAGCATCACAATTGATAAGTTTATTTTTTTGGGCAGAACTATTGATAAGCCCACTTTTGTACTCAGTTCCGTAACTGAAGCTACTTTTTCAGGTACTACTACTATTACTGTTAACGGTGAAACTTTTGATGTTACTGTGACTTTCGAGCAAATTAAGTAAGAGCAAGCCAATAAGCTCTGCATTTATTTAGAATAAGTCTATCTTTGCAGAACGCAATTGGCGGATGGGGTGTTTGATAAGGTGGAGTGTATTTATTTAAGACAGCATGAGAAAAGACTTAGAATTACTGGAGGAGATAACGGGCTCAGACTATAAGTATGGGTTCTATACTGATATTGAGGCTGACGAAGCCCCTCCGGGACTTAGTGAGGAGATAGTAAGATTTATTTCAGCCAAGAAAAAGGAGCCTGAATGGATGCTTAATTGGCGATTGAAAGCCTTCAAGGTTTGGCAGGAAATGACAGAGCCTGAATGGGCTAATGTGACCTATCCAAAACCTGACTTTCAGGCTATCAAATATTACTCAGCACCTAAGCAAAAGAAAACGCTTGATAGTTTAGACGAAGTTGACCCCGAGTTGAGAAAAACTTTTGAGCGTTTAGGTATTTCCTTAAATGAGCAAAAGCGTTTGTCGGGTGTGGCTGTAGATGCGGTAATTGACTCAGTTTCTGTGGCAACTACCTTCAAAGAAGAGCTTGGAAAAAAGGGTATTATATTTTGCTCTATGTCAGAGGCAATTGAAAATCACCCTGATTTGGTCAAGAAATACATTGGCTCAGTGGTACCGGTCAAAGATAATTTCTATGCTGCTTTGAATTCGGCAGTTTTTTCTGACGGGTCATTTTGTTATATCCCTAAGGGTGTTAGATGCCCTATGGAATTAAGCACCTATTTTAGAATCAACGCAGCGGGTACGGGTCAGTTTGAGCGTACACTAATTGTTGCAGAAGATAATAGTTATGTAAGTTACCTTGAGGGCTGTACAGCTCCGCAGAGAGACGAAAACCAACTTCATGCGGCTGTAGTAGAGATTTACACTGGAGAAAATGCAGAGGTGAAGTATTCTACTGTGCAAAACTGGTATCCTGGAGACAAGAACGGAAAAGGTGGAGTCTTTAATTTTGTAACAAAAAGAGGCTTGTGTTTTGGTAACAATTCAAAAATATCATGGACTCAGGTAGAAACGGGGTCTGCCGTTACATGGAAATACCCTTCTGTCATTCTTAAAGGAGATAACTCCATTGGTGAGTTTTATTCGGTTGCGGTGACAAACAACTATCAGCAGGCAGATACTGGAACTAAAATGATTCACCTTGGTAAAAACACCAAAAGTAGAATAGTTTCCAAAGGTATTTCGGCTGGTAAAAGTCAGAATTCTTACAGAGGGTTAGTAGAAATAGCCAAAAGAGCTGAGAATTCTAAGAACTACTCTCAATGTGACTCTATGTTATTGGGAGATCAGTGTGGTGCACACACTTTTCCATATATTGAGGTGAAAAACTCCTCGGCATCTGTAGAACATGAGGCTACTACTTCGAAAATTGGTGAAGATCAATTGTTCTATTGCAACCAAAGGGGTATTGATACCGAGGCAGCTGTAGCCTTAATAGTAAACGGTTATGCTAAGGAAGTGTTGAATCAGCTTCCAATGGAATTTGCTGTTGAAGCACAAAAATTGTTAGAGATTTCTTTGGAAGGATCCGTAGGGTAATCCTTTAAAAAACATAAACTTAAAAAGCTACCAATGGTAGCTTTTTTGCTTTATTTACATCATGAACGTGCCTATAAAAGTTTTCATTCTGCTCACTTTAATTCCCTTCAAAGGATTTTCACAAGATTTTGTGCCTAACAAAATTCAAGTCGCGATTCTAGGAACGTTTCACCTCGGAGAGACCAGTGATTACAGAGATGGTGGAATGGACTCGCCACTTAGCAGAAAACGACAAAGGGAAATTAGAGATATAGTTAAAAAGCTCTCAGAATTTAAGCCTGACCAGATTTTTGTTGAAAATATTCCTGAAAGTCAAGAATTGTGGGACGATGTCTACACTAATTATCTGAAAGGTGTAATGCCTTCAAACCGAACAATTTTGGAGAATGAAATTTTTCAGATTGCCATAAGAGTGGCTGCCCTAAACCCGGGAACTGATGGTGTGACTTGTATCAATTTTGAGCATGATAAAATAAATGCAAATGATGCGACCTTAAAGAAATGGGAAGCTTTCTCTGAAGAATTAATTTCCAGAAGACCTGATTATGATAATTTCTTTAAGCAAAACTTACTGGCTTCAAAAGTCTTCAATGAATTCATTGCAGAGCATGAATCCTGGATGAAATTACCTTTAAAAGAACATCTGATTAAGATGAATGAGGAGGAGTCTTTGCGTAAACTGCAATACTTTAATGTTTTAGGCTGGATGGACAACAATACTGCGGGTTTGGGTGCCGAGTTTACCACCAGAGATTATTACAGGAATTTAAAAATCATTCAAAACATGTATTCTAAGCTCAAGAATACAGACAAGCGGATTTTGATAATTTACGGTGCGGCTCACGCAAAAATTTTCAGGGATATACTGGAAAGCCATCCGGTTTTTGAAATAGTTGATATCTCAAAAATATTGAAGTAGGCGTTCAAGACTTTAAAATGCTTGTCTGGTCTGCTGATTAATCTTCGTCTATATATCTTTTAACAATGGGGCCATAACTATCTATGCGTCTGTCTCTAAAATAGGGCCAGGTGGTACGGTAGTATTCTGTTACCTCGGAGTCTATCTCTTGTACATGCACTTCTTCTTTGTCATGTGATGCCAAGTAAAGTAATCTTCCATGCGGGTTGGCTACAAATGACCCACCCCAAAATTGTTGATCTGCTTCACGCCCTACTCGGTTCACTGATACTACATGTACGCCGTTGGCAACCGCATGACTACGTTGAATAGTTTGCCAGGCTTCGTACTGTTCTTTGTTAATAACTTCTGAGGTTTCGTTTGTATCCCAGCCAATGGCTGTCGGGTAAAACAAGATTTCTGCCCCCATCAGAGAGGTGATTCTTGCCGCCTCAGGATACCATTGATCCCAACAGATCAAAACTCCTAGTTTCCCGAACTTGGTATCCCAGACTTTGTAACCCAGATCTCCTGGAGTGAAATAATACTTTTCGTAATAACCCGGGTCATCGGGGATGTGCATTTTCCTGTATTTACCAAGGTATTTACCGTCTGCGTCAATAACTGCCGTGGTATTATGATATAAACCCTTGGCTCTTTTTTCAAAAAGTGAAGCTATAATGACTACACCCAATTCTTTTGCCAAAGCTTCAAACCTTTCAGTGGTAGGTCCTGGAATGGCTTCTGCTAAATTAAAATTTTCCGGACTTTCAATGTCACAGAAATACAACGAAGTGAAGAGTTCCTGAAGACATACGATATTGGCACCTTTTGCGGCAGCCTCCTTCACCTTCTCTATCGCTTTAAGGATATTCGTTTCCACATCTGCCACGCAGCTCATCTGAACCAGACCTACATTTACTTTCATATTTTTTAAGACTTATAACAGAAAAGCTATGTCAACTGACCGAGCCCCTTCTGGTTTATATCAACAGATACAAAAGACGAAAGAGTTCAGGAGAAATTGAAGACGTAGAATAGTTTTTTCCTTTATTGCAAAAAAAAACTGCTTTGTACGCATGCACTTCAAAATCGAAATTATAAATACATCAAACCCACATTATACTCAAGAGCTGGAGTTACGTGACATAGTCCTAAGGCAACCTTTAGGTTTGTCGATTAAGAATGATGATTTAAGTAAGGAGGGAGACTGGTTTCACTTCGTTGCCATAGTAAATGATAGGGTAATAGGAGTTGTAGTTTTAACACCTGCCGAACAATACGGAAAGCTACGGCAAATGGCTGTGTCAGAAGAATTTCAAGGAATGGCAATTGGTAAAAAACTAGTTAAAGCTTTAGAAACTCATGCCTTAGTTAATGGCATTAAAACAGTGAAGTTAAATGCAAGGCATTATGCAGTAGGGTTTTATGAGAAGTTAGGTTATTCTAAGACAGAAAAGCCCATCTTCCAAGAAGTGGGAATTGATCATTATGAAATGGTCAAATATCTCTAAATCTGACACTCCAGTACTGTATCTTTAAATAAGAAGAATGAAAAAAAGCGTACTGATGATTTTGTGTCTTGCCCTGTTTTCGAGTTGTTCACAGAAATACTTCAAAAATTATGCAGGTCGGCCATACACAGATGACAAATATAAGATGCCTATTCAGCTTATTCCTGGCGGTATTCAATGTGAGTTTTATGATATGGGAGGTGAGGGTGTTTCATTTCATGATTCAGATAGTACAAACTTGGGTAGTGGAGTATTAAATCCTGCAGATGGGTCTTATTTAAATGAATTTAGAAAGCATGAAGCGGTAGACATCTCTTATACTAAAAGTGGGGGAATTGACGACAGTCCTCACAATTTGATAGAACCTAAAATGAATCAACTCTACCTTGGCTGGACTCAGCCTGGTGAATGGACCAACTATACTGTGGATGTTAAAAGGAAAGGTTTATATCAAATTGGCTTAATGTATACAGCCAATCAAAAGGCAGAGATTTCTTTGTCAATAAATAATAAAAATAAGACTGGGCCACTCAGCATCCCTTCTACTTATGCATCAGCTGATACCATTGAATGGAGACAGTGGCATCATTGGAACTCCCTGGAAAGCATTTCATTGCTTGAGCTTAAAAAGGGTAAGCAAGTATTAACGCTAAGAATCGTATCTACAGGTCAAATGAATTTGGACTATTTGATGTTTAAACGTTTGGATTAAACCAATAAGGCAAATAAACGGAGACGTTCTTGTCTATTAGAACGCTATTCCAAATCTCTGACTAAGTTCTACCAGGCTTTCCACCACCTTGTCATTTAATGGCAAACCTGTTTTTAATCGCTCTGCCTTGAAATTCCTTTCCTGATCACCAGGAATTTGTACTTTTTCACCATCTATCGCTGGAGCCGATCTGAAACGGTTTATCCAGGTATCCATACTTTCTTTAAATTCATCAGCCGGTCTGAAACCATCGATTCGCATGGCACCCAAGAAATGCCCTGTACCTTTTCCAACTTGCTCCGCAGCCACGTCATGAAAACCCGCTGTGGCAAAAGGAGGTACCCAAGGGCCAAAATTAGCACCGGATAGTACACCAGAAAAAATATCTACAATGGCTCCTAAACCGTAACCTTTGTGGCTGCCGCTTTCACGGTTTCCGCCTAAAGGAAGAAGTCCGCCACCTTCTTTTACCGCATTATTATTCGTGGTTGGTTGTCCGTCAGCATCCTGAACCCATCCCAGCGGAGCAGGTTTGCCTTGTCTTTGTAAAATTTCCATTTTCCCATAAGCAACGGCCGTAGAAGCAAAGTCAGCTAAAAAGGCCGGTTGATTTTTGGCAGGAATAGCCACGGAGATTGGGTTAGTTCCCAGAAGTTTTTCCTTTGAGAAAGTAGGTACTACCAGTGGGGCAGCATTGGTCATGGCCCAGCCTATCATATCGTTTTGAAGGGCTAAAGAGGAGTGGTAACCGGCAATTCCAAAATGATTGGAGTTTTGGACAGAAACCCATCCGCTACCCACTTTCTCAGCCTTTTCCTTAGCTATTTTCATAGCAAATGGAGCTACCACAAGCCCAAGGCCTTTGTCACCATCTACAGTTGCAGTAGAGGGTGTTTCATGAATGATCTTGATGTCTGGAGTAGGATTTAGTCTTCCATGGTCGTAGAGGCGAACATAACCAGCCAGACGGGCCACTCCATGAGAGTCGACACCGCATAAATCTGCAGAAATTAAAACATCTGCCGCTAACTTGGCGTGTTCTTCGCTGCATCCTATAGCCTTAAAAACCTCTTCGGTAAAACTTCTTACTTTCTGATGATCAAACATAAACTTTAAACTGATTTGGCCGTAAAATTATCAAAAGCATTTCTTTAAGAATCTTTAAATCTAAAAAAGATCACATTCCACTTAATTTTACGTTATCTTAAAATAAGCTTAAGAAAAAAGCTTAGCAGCAATTGACTAAATTAAACTCTTATAAAATGACACACATAAAAGCCACCATATCCTTTCTACTCTTTCTCCCGTTTCTGACGCTTGCCCAAGTATCAAAGACCTCAAAATCAAGTATAGAAAAGGTGATTATGTTTCGTGACAGAGCAGAGGTAACCTCTAATTTAAAAACATCTGTTTCACAGGGAGTGAGTAAAATTGAAATCCCTGATTTGGCATCAACAATTGATGGAAATAGCATTTCTGTATCAGGTAAAGGAGCTTTTACTTTACTCTCAGTAGACTTTCAAAAGGATTTTATAGGCAAAAGAACCTTGGCATTAAAAGATAGCATTTCTGTGGTGGAAGAGGCCATAGAGGTTTTAAGGGTAGAGAAAGATGCTTTGGAGATGCAAGAGAAGATGGTCATGGATAACACTGAAATAAAAAGTGAAACCGAAGACCTATACAAAGATGATCTGGAAGAGATGAGTAATTATTTCAGAAAGAAAATTTCTGAAATTGGAAAGGAAAAACTCTTTCTTAAAAGAAAAATAAAGGAATTAGAAGAGAGGAAAGCAAACCTCGAGAATCAAATCAAAACCGATCCATCCCGTAATCTGCCTTTAGGTAAAATATTTTTGACAGTTAAAGCGGATCAATCAACAACAGCCGAATTGACTATCAAATACATCGTGTACAATACTGGCTGGAGGCCCATGTATGATTTACGTTTAGCGAATACACAATCGCCTGTTGAATTGACTCAGAAAGCTATAGTATATCAGAACACAGGAGTAGATTGGAACAATGTACGTTTAGTTCTTTCGACGGCACCTGTGAATAAAAACGGGATAAAGCCTGAGTTGTATCCACAATACTTGTCTTTTTATGAACCCAGAACGGTTCCTATGATGGCGAAATCTTCAAGGGCTATGGCTGCACCACAAGCAGAAGGCATGGTGGTGAATGAAATGGCCGATATGGAAACTGCGGCCAATTATTCAGAAGTTTTTGAGAAAACACTTAATGTTGAATACGATATAACTTTACCCTATATCGTAAAGTCGGGTTCAGAAGAAACGGTGGAGGTTCAAAAGCAGAGTATTCCTGCCAAATATGTAACTTACCTTGTACCTAAAAGTGATAAGAATGGTTTTCTGGTTGCAGAGGTAAAGGCGTGGGAACAATACAATCTTATGCCTGCAGAGGCCAATGTGTATTTTGAAGGAACATTTATTGGTAAGTCTTATGTTCAGCTTCAAGCCAATGAAGACGATCTGAAGATAAGTTTGGGGAGAGATGAACGAATTATTTCAGAAAGGAAAGAAATAAAGGATTATAAAAGTAAAAGAACTTTTGGTTCAAATATTAGAGAATCCTTTGGCTATGAGATAATTATAAGAAATACCAAAAATGAAGCAGTAAATATAGTGGTAGAAGATCAGTTGCCTGTTTCACAAAATTCCGATATTGAAGTGACTGTAGAGGAGGCCAGCGGAGCAAAGGTAGATGCTGAGACAGGTAAGTTAAACTGGGAAATAAATATACCGGCCGCTCAGTCAAAAACTTTAATGCTAAAGTATGAGGTGAAATACCCCAAGGATAAGCAGATTAATAATTTATAATTAAGATGAACGGCATATTTAAAGCATTGGTCAATAATTTTATCAGGGGTTTACTTTTTGTAGCCCCTGTAGGGTTTACACTTTTGATTCTGTACAGTGCTTTCGATTTTGTGGATAGTCTGGTGAGAATAAGTTTTGCCGGAGACAGACCTAATCAAGAAATCATCATTCCGGGTGTTGGGTTTCTGATAGTCATCCTGAGTATATCTCTAATAGGCTTTATTTTTAGTTACTTATTGCCCAATACCATTCAAAACTGGATAGAAAAGGGGATTAAAAACCTGCCTTTGGTCAGGATATTCTATTCAGCCTTTAAGGATCTTATAAACGCTTTTGTAGGAGATAAAAAGAAATTTAATACACCGGTTCTTGTTACATTAAATGTAAATCCGGAAGTAAAAAAGGTTGGTTTTTTGACCCAGGAAAGTCTGGATGAAATAGGGGAGGATGATTATGTTTCGGTCTATTGTCCACATAGTTATGCTTTCTCTGGCGATATGTTTGTATTGCCAAGTTCAAATATTAAAAAACTAAATATTTCAAGTGCAGAAGCTATGAAGCTTATAATTTCTGGGGGTGTTTCATTTTCTGATTCAAACGGGTGAAGAATATGAATAAACTAAGTCTGCTATTCTTTTTACTCTTGGCAGTAGAAAGCCTCGCCCAGGATCCTCACATGAGGGAGCCAAAATCTGTGGAAGAACTTCTTGAAAAGAACAATCCTTTGGAGTACCGGGCCCTTAAAAATCATGATCATTATCTGGTAATAGATAAAATAGGGACTAAAAAAAGAATAAAGAAATTCATTGGAGACGAGTTTGGTTTTCGAAATACAGATGGTGTAAAGTTTTTCGGAGAACTCAAATACATAACTGACAGCACCTTCACTCTAATGTATTTTGATCAAACTGAAAACAAATACGAAAACAGGCTTTTCTATGTCAAAGACGTTGAACTTATTTTCAAAAGGAATTTGAAGCCTGGTCTTGAATATAATTTCACTCCGGCCATATTTATCCCTTTCGTTTTTGACTGGATTTATTTTAAAAGACCTCCTTGGCAAAACACAAACAGTTTGGTTTATTTAGCGGGAATTGAAGCTGCCAGAGTGTTAGTAACAAACAGGCAGAAATTCTATAATAGAATTAAGCTTGGCAAAAAGAAGAGGCTAATTGTACTCCAATATTGACCTGTCTGTTTAAATTCTTCGGTTTTTGAATGCATTGCGTTTATCTTTGCCCACCAATTTTAACAGTGGATAAGGAATGGAAAGTGTATTGCTAAAAAAGAATAAGCAAAGTTTTAAAAGGAAGATACCTCTGGCCTCTTCTAAATCAGAAAGCAACAGGGCCTTAATTATCAATGCTTTATGCGGTTTCAAGGCGGAGTTAGAAAATCTAGCTTCAGCTCGTGATACACAAACTATGATCAGGCTTCTAAAAGAAGATGGTGATGTGGCAGATGTGCTTGACGCAGGTACGACCATGCGTTTTCTAACAGCCTATTTCGCTTCGCGTGGTCAGCAAAAGTTAATGACCGGTACGCCTAGAATGCAGGAAAGACCTATAGGTATACTTGTAGATGCACTTAGAACCATTGGTGTAGAGATAGATTATCAAAAAGAAGATGGCTATCCTCCTCACAAAATTCACAGTTTTGATTACCAGGTTTCAAATGAAGTAAACATTAGAGGTGATGTAAGCAGTCAATACATTTCAGCATTATTAAT
>JANSYO010000017.1 GCA_024742395.1 Cytophagales bacterium | reverse complement strand
TTGACAGTACCGCAGCGGGTGATGTCTTTAATGGTACTTTAGCTACTTTTTTAACCAAAGATTACCCAATAACAGAGGCAATAGTCATTGCCAGCAAAGCAGCTTCAATCTCTGTGGGTAGAATGGGGGCACAAACTTCAATTCCTTATCTAAACGAAATTATTTGAAATGAATATGCACAAAAAACTGGCTACCCTTTCTTTCATTGTACTTTCGGCTTGCCAGCCCCAAAGTGAAGAGGCATTAAAAGATAGCAATTTTGATTATGGCGACTATTCACCTACAGGAGAAGAAGTGATCATTTCACGTGAAGAATACAAAGACAAACTTTATGGATTTTGGCTTGGCCAATGTATTGCCAACTGGACCGGACTTGTAACCGAGATGGATAAGGTGGGCAACATTGGTGACATAAAAACTGGCTCATTTTATACAAGGGAGGACTGGGGGAAACCAGATTTGCCAAGTATTTTCTCAAAAGATGGCAAACCAAGTCATTTGTCTCCTACTATTGATTTTGTTTTTGAGAATGAGGAAGGTGTATGGGGAGCAGATGATGACACAGATATAGAGTACATCTATCAATCTTTACTTTACGAGAATAAAACGAGTTTTTTAAACGGAGAACAAATACGAGAAGGCTGGTTGAAACATATTTTACCAGAAGAAGAAAATTACCTGTGGGTGTCAAATCAAAAGGCATTTGATCTGATGCGAGAGGGAATGGTTCCTCCGGCTACAGGTGATCCTGCCAATAATCCGGAGTATGAAATGATTGATGCTCAATTAACCACTGAAATATTTGGCTTGTTTGCACCGGCCAGACCAGATATGGCCAGGGCTATAGCGATTTTGCCTATTCAAACTACTGCCAGAGAAAATGCTGAATGGATTTCACAGTTTTACGTTACCATGCATTCATTGGCTTCAAGAGTGGATGAAAGATTATCAATGAAAGAAAAAACACAATGGCTGGCTTTTAAAGCAAGGGAGGTTTTACCGAATGATTCTTATTCGGCTAAAATGTATGATTTTGTCAAAGGATTATATGAAGAAGGTAAAAGCTGGGAAGAAACAAGAGACGCCGTTTATCAACGCTATCAGGTAGAACAACAAGACGGGTACGATATTACCTCAAAGAATATTTATTGCAATGGCTGTTTTGCTGCAGGAATTAACTTTGCCTCCAGTTTGGTTAGTCTTTTTTACGGAGAGGGTGATTTTAAGGAAACTATTAAAATCGGTGTACTGGCCGGCTGGGACTCTGATAATCCTACCGCTACCTGGGGTGGTTTACTTGGCTTTATGATGGGAAAAGATGGAATTGAAAAGACGTTTGGCCGGACTTTTTCTGAGAAATACAACATTCACAGAACCAGAACGAACTTTCCGAATGATGGAATGGACACTTTTTCTAAGATGGCTGAGAAAGGCCTTTTTATTGTAGATAGGGTAGTGCAAGACGAAATGGGCGGAGGTATAGACCTTAAAAAGAATTGTTGGTATATACCCCCGGCCAGATAATCTAGTTAATTTCTAATACCATAGGCTCCAGTGGAGTCAGACTTAGACTTTTTCTTAAAGAAACTTTTTGATTCGTAAGTATATTTCGTGCATTGCTTTGGGCAGGCAATAATTCTCTGAATCTCTCCAGATTTAAGTTCATTGGTTTATCATTTTTATTGATAATAACCATGACTTTTTCATTTAGGCTATGTCTGAAATAAACATAAATGCCATTTTCTGGAGCAAAATGAGTGAGTTTCCCATTATGAAGAGCTTCTGATGTCTTTCTGTAATTGAGAAGGGTTTTTATGAAATTCTGGGCGTCTTTCTCTTTGGCAGATAGTCCATCTCCAGATTTTGCATTACTCGTCATGCCCTCGAAACCTCCCGGAAAGTCACCTCTTATTTCACCATGGGACTCTGAATGTGGGTTAGACATCAATACCTCTGTTCCATAATAGAATTGAGGGATTCCTCTCATAGTGCTGAAGAGTGTGATGGCCATCTTAAATTGCTCCAAATTCTCATTCAATTGAGTGTACACTCTACTCATGTCATGATTGTCAGGGAAAATCAGCAATTTGTCCGCATCAGCATATAAGAAATCATTTGTCAGCGATTCATAAATGGTAATTAATCCTCCGTTCCAGTTCTCCGGTGTACTCAGCCCTTTTATTACGGCATTTTGCAGTGGGAAATCCATAGGAGAAGGTACGTAAGAATTATAACCGTTACTGTTCACTTTTCCCATTTGCCAATAGGAAGTGATCGCAGGATTCATACTCCACTCTTCCGAAGTAATGTTAAAATTGGGGTACTCTTCCATGATTCTTTGACTCCAGTGAGTTAAAAAGGCAGGATCAGAATAAGGGTAGGTATCTACTCTCAGGCCGCCTAAGTCTGCGGTTTCAATCCACCATAAACTGTTTTGAATAAGATAGTTGGCCAGGAATGGATTTCTTTGGTTCATGTCTGGCATGGTCTCTACAAACCAGCCATCCAGATAAAGATCTTTGTCTGCATTAGAGGCATGAATATCTCGATGCACCTCTCTTCGATGATTTGTATTGACGTACTTTCCACCAAAATTTATCCAATCTTTTGAAGGAAGATCATTCATCCACCAATGATTGCTACCGCAATGATTGAGAACCACATCTCTGATGAGTTTAATTCCCTTTTCGGAGGCTTTTTTGGAAAGTGCTATGTATTCCTCATTACTACCAAAACGTGGGTCAATTTGATAAAAGTCGGTGATGGCATAACCATGATAACTCCACTGATCCATGTTGTTTTCTTCCATGGGCATAGGCCAGATGGCTGTAAAACCCATTTGTTGGATGTAATCCAAATGATTAATTATACCCTGTATATCGCCGCCATGTCTGCCATATTCTACATTCTGTGCCTTATCGGCATATCCTTCGATATTATCGTTTTCAGGTTTACCATTTGAAAATCTATCAGGAGTAATCAGGTAGATGGCATCAGAGGTATTAAACCCTTCTCTCGTTGCTGAATTTTTTTTTCGATTTAGAATAGGGTAGTTGGTGCTTATTTTATCAGAGCCCTTGCTGAACTCAATGGTCATATTTCCTGCCTTTGCGTTCTTTTTTATTTCGAAATCAAGAAATAGGTAATTTGGGTTTTCAGTTTTATGTACGGCTTTAAGTCTAATGCCTTTAAAATTGATAGCAGGTGTATATTCAGCTATATTCTCTGCATGAACGAGAACCTGAAAGTTTGGGTCTTTCATACCTAACCACCAATTTGAAGGCTCCAGATGTTGAATGGTTTGGCCCAAAGCCAGACCTTGAAAAATTAATAGGAATGCGGCTATACGAAGCATGACTCTCTGTTTTTGTTTTAAAAAAAAGATGCAACCGAGGCAATGCCTCGGCTGCATGCATATTATTCAACCATTAATTACTTTTTAGTCAAAGTATACTTTGGGCTGTTAGGGTCTGATAAATCCAGTTCCACATCGTAAGTGCCCGCAGTAACAGCTATGTTTGCGGCATCTCTTTCAAGAGTACCGTCTGCTCCATCGTCGCCATAATTTACTGCCCAGTCATTGTTCATTCTAAACTTGATTTCACCTGCGGCTAAAGTAACATTATAAGCTACCCATATACCTTCTCTTGAGAAATCTGGGCTTAAGGAAACATCAGGGCCATCCCATCCATTTGGGGCACCGGAACCTACAATTCCCGGAATGGAAATTGGCTCAATTTCTAAAGTAAGTTCATTTAAATTAAGCGTTATCAGGTATGTGCCTGCAGTAACTGCAATATTGGCTCCGTCTTTTTCTAAAGTACCGTCTGCCCCATCATCACCATAATTTAGGCCCCAGTCGTTACTTCTTCTTATTTTTATTTCGCCATCTACCAGTTTGACAAGTGCTCTCCATTGATCTGAGCTAGGGTCATACGTAAATTCAAAGTCCGGGCCATCCCATCCGTTTGGTGCGGCAGAACCCACAATACCCCAAGAGAGTTTTTCGATTGTGTAAGTCAGGTTATTTTCATCAAAAGTGATGGCGTAAGTACCTGCTTCTACCACAATGTTAGCACCATCTTGTTCCAGTGTGCCGTCGGCTCCATTGTCGCCATAGTTTAAAGCCCAGTCATTATTTTGTCTGATCTTGATTTCTCCGTCTAACAACGTTACGTACGCAACATAAACACCTGCAGAGGCAGTCTTGTAGAATGGCATATCCGGTCCATCCCAGCCATTAGCTGCAGCAGAACCTACTACTCCCCAAGGTGAACTCAAATCAAGTTTGTCTAAATAGGTTAGGGCATTCACCGTCATAATGTCTGAACGTTGACTTACGGTACCACTCAATATTGACTCTACCGCGATATCAAAGGATGCATCTGTGCTTGGTTCAAAACCCATAGAAATAAGCAAATTGTTTAATTGCTTATGAGTCCATCCTTTGCTTAGCTCGGTACCGGTAGTGAACACCTGTGCCTCGGCCAGATTTGCCCCGGCTTTGGCTATCAACACTCGGTACTGAGCTCCGGCATTAAATCCAAAATCAGGTTTAGACCAGGTAACAGTAAGTGCCGTTTCATCCTGTGTCTCTTTGTTTAATTGAAGTGATTGCGACGAAACGCTGACCACAGGCTTGGCACCTGGGTTTAAAACCGCTTTTATTTCATCTTTTTCGCATGAACCTAGCACCGCTGCCAGCCCGAAAAGAAAAAAGATTCTATTAAATAATTTATTCATTGTTATCTAATTTAAAATATTAATAACCAGTGTTTTGAGTAAGGTTAGTGTTGGCCACTATGTCAGAAGACGCTATCGGGAAGAGAGCTCTGTAAGCTTCTATATCTCTTCCTTCTTTTACGTTTCCTTTCCAGGCCCAGTTATAACCACTGGTAAATTTGCCGAAGCGAATAAGGTCTGTACGTCTGTGAGCCTCCCAGAATAGTTCTCTGCCTCTTTCTGCCAGAAGGAAATCCAGGTTTAAAGCTGTCACTGGGCTGGCTCCAGCACGGTTCCGTAATTCATTTACTAAACTTAATGCCAGCGAAGCATCTCCACTACCGCCACGTGTTACTGCTTCTGCATACATTAGGTAGGCATCTGATAATCTGTATAGCCCAAAATCAGTATCTGTATGAGCCAGATTTTTGCCTGGTTGACCTGCTGATGTTAAGTTTGACCATTTTTTAACTGCATAGCCATTATCAAAGGTCCCTACTTCATTAATCTCCAGCTTTTGACCATCTGAATGAAGCAATCGTCTTTTGTCGTTTTCATCTCCATCAAATAAGCCAACAAACTCAGGAGTAGTTCTGAAGCCGCTCCATCCACCGTCTACACCAAAATCAGCCGGGTTCATATTGCCGCCTATCTGAGCATGGATTATCGTGGTAGTACCACCCCATGTGGCGGTTTGATTGCCGTCATAATTAATGGTGAAGATCAGCTCAGGCGAAGTATGGTTATCAGCCATGAAATTCTGCTTATAATTGCTGTTAAGAGAATAACCGGCATCAATCACTTTTTTAGCATAAACCGCCGCCTCAGAATACTTGGCAGTACCCGTGTAAACTTCCGCATTCAGGTAAAGTTTTGCCAGAGTCATCCACACGGCAGCCTGGTCCGCTCTTCCGTACTCATTAGCTCGCGGAGCAGGAAGCTCACTTTCCAAAGCCTTTAATTCAGTTTCTAAATAGTTGAAAAGCTCTGTTCTCGAGATTTGCTCAGGCAAAAAGGCTCCAACTGGATCATTTTCTGTCACGAACGGAACACTCCCGAACATATCAATGGCATGATAATATGCCAGTGCTCTTAAGAACTTCGCCTCGGCTCTGTATAACTGAATTTCGCTGTTATTGGCAATGCCTCTTGAAGTTAATTTGGCCTCAGAAGTTTCGCGAATGAATTCGTTTGCTACCGTTACCTGATACAGGGCACGGCTGTAAAAGTTAGACGTCCACTGATTAGAGGCTGTCCATGATGAGGCATGTAAATCTGGTAAACCCGGGTCTCCCCAGCCTACAATGGCTTCATCAGTAGTAAATTCCTGCAGGTACCAATAGGCTCTTAAGTAGCTCTGTGAACCACCGTCAATACCTTTTAAATCTACATTTCCATCTTGAGGCTCAATGCCTGAAACAGCCAGCCCGGCATAGAGCTTAGCAAGTACTTTTTTATAGTTAGCAGGATCCTGATATACAAGGTCCGAAACTTCACCCACAAAGGGTTTGGTGTCTAAGTCATTGCAAGCATTAAAGGAAAATGCGATTGCGAACAGACCGACTAGTTTTAATATTTTGTTCATAATTCTATTCTTTTAATGATTTAGAAATTCACGTTCAAGTTTAAACTGTAGGTTCTTGGACGAGGATAGATGTTTCTATCAATTCCGAAAGTGCTGGTTCTGGCCGCAGCGTCAATAGCCACCACCTCAGGATCTAATCCTGTATAATTTGTAATGGTGAATACATTTTGAACTACAAAACCAAGTCTGGCCTGAATCTTACTGTTCTTAATCACATTGGTTAGATCATAACCAAAGTTCAGGTTATCCATTTTCAGGAATGAGGCATTTTCTACGAAGTAATCAGATAATAAGATCTGCTCTCTTCTGGTAGTGCTTTGGAAACCGCTGTTTAAAACATTAGAGTTCAGGTTGAAAAGGAAACCACCAGCACCTGTCATTGAAGCGTAGCTACTGGCCCCTGATTGTACGTTATTGAAAACATAGTTGCCGATGTTGCCACGCAATACAAATCCAACATTAAAATCTTTGATTTGCATTTGAGAAGTAAATCCTAAGAAATAATCAGGATCCGGGCTTTGGTATCTGTATCTGTCAAGTTCCGAAATTATACCGTCATTATTTTGATCTACAAATACACCTTCTATAGGTTTACCATTCTCATCATATACTTGCTGATAAAGGAAGAAAGTAGATCTAGGATAACCTGTAGAGTGAATCTGGCCGTAAGAGCCTGTTCCTCCTCCAATACCGCCGGTGAGTACACCGATGTAATTAGGATCTTCATTACGCGTTAAAGCCGTAATCTTGTTCTGGTTATAAGTTAAATTGAAATTAACATCCCAAGTAAACGTGCTACGTTGTATTGGTGTGTAATTTAAGGTCAATTCCACACCTTTGTTTTCAAGTGAACCAATATTGGTCACTACTTTATTTGAGAAGTTGGTTCCTGCCGGAGCGTCTATCTCATTGATCAGGTCTTTGGTTTTCTTCAAATAGAAATCCACACTTCCTGAGATTCTTGATTTACGCAAACCGAAGTCTATACCAATGTTTGAAGAAGTGGTTTCCTCCCACTTGATTTGGGCATCGTAAGGGTTAGGTCTAAGTACCTCATAAAAAGTATCACCAAACTGGTAAAGGAGACCTTGACCAGGCGTGTAAGCCGCTAAATATGGGAAGTCGCCTGAGCCGATGTCTTGCTGACCTGTAACGCCCCATCCTAATCTAAGTTTCAAATCTGAGAAGGTGTCAGAGATACCGAACTCCTCGTTCATTTTCCAGGCTAATGCCGCAGAAGGGAAAAGCCCGTATCTGTTTTCAGGTGCAAAACGTGAAGTTCCGTCACGTCTTAAGGTGAATGTAGCCAGGTACTTGTCCATTAAATTGTAGTTCAATCGACCAAACTGAGAAGCCAAACGGTACTCGGTTTTGAAATAGGTGTTTCTATCTGGTACACTGGTGTTTCCATAACTGGTGCCGTTATCGTCTTCTCTGATAAAATCCTGATATTCATATCCGGCCATTACATCTAGTTTTTGACTGCCAAAGTCCTTAACATAGTTCAGGTAAGACTGGAAAGTTCTGTTGTTTCTATCTTGCTTGTAGTATGCTGTAGAGCCACCATTGTTAAATGAAGTAGCCGAAACCAAAGGACTTACCACATCCAGTCCGTCTGTATTTGAACGGTCAAAACCGACATTTAAAACTGCTTTTAATTCTGGTAAACCATGGAAAGTATAGTTAATTCTGGCGTTACCAATGTAACGGTTTAAATTACCAACATTGTCTCTTAACTCTAACATAGCCAGCGGGTTCGATGGCCCAAGAGCTTCAATTCCTCCACTCTGATTAATCCAGTTATAGTAGCCCCCAAATTCGTTATTGGCATAAACTGGTTGTGTAGGGTCAAAACCAACTGCCGTACCAATAGCTCCTTCGTCTGCAAACTGTGATTTGTTATTCGCATACTTGAGGTTAAGATCTACGGTAATATGATCTTTTAAGAAAGATGGAGAGAGGCCAATGCTGGCAGAAGTTCTTTTAAGATTGGACGTTTGAAGCGTACCGTTTTGGTTTAAGAAACCAATTGAAGCTCTAAATGGCATACTTTTTAAAGAACCTGTAACACTCAGGTTATTGTCCTGTGTAAGTGCGTTTCTGTAAATAACATCTTGCCAGTTTGTATTGGAAGCTCCCAATAATCCTTTTTGAGTAGCGGTTCCATACGTATTTACTGCGTTAGTAAACTCTTCAGCAGACAGTACGTCAACTTGATTAAAGTTCTGTGCAGAAGAGAAACGGCTGCTAAAATTAACTCTGACAGGAGCTCCTTTTAATCCTTTTTTTGTAGTGATTATAATGACTCCATTGGCTGCACGAGAACCGTAAATGGCTGCAGCAGAGGCATCCTTAAGCACGTTAAATGACTCAATGTCATTAGGATTAATAAAACTCAATGGGTTAGCAGCACCAGATAAACCAGCGTTATCTACCGGGACACCGTCAATAACTATTAGGGGGTCATTGCTGGCATTTAATGAAGATCCGCCACGTATTCTGATAGTAGCACCAGAGCCCGGAGCTCCACCACCTGATGTAATCTGAACCCCTGCCATTTTACCAGAAATGAGTTGGTCTGGAGTTGTTACATTTCCTTTGATGAAATCACGCTCTGTTACAGCTGTGATAGAACCAGTCATGTCTTTTTTACTCTGTGTACCGTACCCGATAACCACGATTTCGTCAAGAGCCTGGCTATCATCTACCAAACTAACATTAATCATGTTTTGGTTACCAACAGTAATTTCCTGAGTCTGTTTTCCTATAAAACTGAAAACAAGTACAGAGGATGAACCCGGAACTGTAATTTTGTAATTTCCGTCCATATCTGTGGCTGTTCCCTGTGTAGTACCTTTTACGGTTACTGTCACTCCGGGAAGTCCCGAATCGTCTAAATTATCGGTCACTTTACCCGTGACCTGTGTCTGGGCAAACGACTGGATGGAGCATACACTGAGGAGCAGAGCCCATAGCAACCCGCTTTTGCTGAGTGCCTTCAATGTGTAATCATAGGATTTTTGCATTCGTTTTCGGTTTAAGTGTAAAAATTAAGTTTATATAAGGTTTCGTTTATTAAATCAGTTTTGCTTTGTGCTGTTTATTATCGTATTTTCTTCCATATCATAATTGTGCTTATAAAATCTGAAAACAGGCAGGGCTTCATTGCTGTTATTGGCATCAAAAAAGGCGGCATTTTCCCAATGCGAGCCTTTGCCCCATTGTGTTTCGCAAGGGGTGCTAATCCAGGCAGCTTCCCAGTAAACCACTCCTTTGCCACCAGCCTTTATCACAGAAGAAGTAAGGTCTATCATGAAACTTAATTGACCTTCTTTACTGGCCGGGTAGCCAGGTAAGTCAGAGCCCTCTCCCAAGACATTACCGGCCTGATCAAAATTTCGGAAAGAATAAGGGTAGCCGGTTTCAACAATAATGATTTCCTTATTGTACTTATTCTTTAAAAAACTCACCGTTTCAGCGAGTTGACTCAGGTCAAATTTTGACCAATTAGGATAGTAGGAGAGGCCTATCCAATCAAAATCTGATAATCCATTCTGATAGGCCTTTTCAAACCATTCTTTAGCTTCATCTGGTTGGGCTACATGGAGCATTTTTTTAATGGCTAAACCATTATCCCGATTGAATGAATTTACAGCGTCAATGCCCCTTTGAAACAGACTTGCATTCCTCTGCCAATCTGTGGGACCGTTTTCAGCCGTGGGTTTCTCCATTAATATTTCAGTGTTGGTTTCGTTACCTATCTGAACATATTCCGGGGCCAATCCTTCTTTATTGAGAAGGCTCAAGGTTTGGTAAGTGTAATTATAGAGGCTATCGCCCAATACCTTCACATCCTTTATGCCAGACCAGGCCTCAGGTATAATCTGATGAGCAGGATCTGCCCAGTTATCTGAATAATGAAAGTCAAGAAGTACGGGCATCCCCTTAGCTTTTGCCCGGGAAATGGACTTTTTCACATCATTTAGTGTGGAGTAATTTGTCCATTTAGGCGAGTGCCAAAGGCGAATTCTAACCAGATTATTGCCCTCTTCTGCAAATAGCTGATAAGGATCTTTCTTTTGTAAGTCTTTATAGTAGGCTCCCCCACAATCTTCCATTTCATTAATGTAAGAAAGGTCTGCTCCCAGCAGGTATGGGTTCTTTCTTTCCTGCGAGTTGGTCTCACATGAATTAAGTATCAGAAAGAACACTATTAACAGGATAGGGTAATTGTATTTTTGCATTGGAAATTTGGAATTTCACGATACAAAGGTAAGTTCGGGGGTAAGTCAAGTCGTTCCACTTTGTGCTTAAAATACAATTTCTGAAGTGCTCTTAACCTTTTGTAAATTAGCTAATTAGGAGTTCCGTTTTATGATGTGGTACATCTTTTAGTAAAAATCCCCTTGAAATAATTCTATTTTTCTCTTCTGGAATCGTTTGCAATTCAAAATTCAGCTCATTTTTGAGGGATTGCCTGCTAAACAGGTTAAATCGGCATGAAAATTGAAATCTACCAGATAATTGAGCACACACAAAAGGATTTCTTTACACAACTTTTAAAAACATGTTGACGGCTACCGTTTTCTGAGCAAACTCGACCGTTTATCGAGATTTCATTATTAAAGTATTGTATAGGGATACTTTTGTCATATACCAAACAGATGACATGAGAGTTTTTCGCACATTTACTACTATTCTATCCATCCTTTTCGGTTTTCAGGCATTAGCCCAGAATTACACATATATTGGGAGCTATGACAACCAGGGTGTGCCAGAATCAATGGCTACGCCAGATGTGTTAGATGCCGGCTTTTTGAGCAGAGTAAGTGCATCATTGCCTGAGAGCTACCCGGTACCTTATTATAACCCTGATTACATTACTACCGGTACCGAGACGAATATTGTACTTCAGGATAGTGCAAATGTTTGGATCACTTTCGTAGCTGAAGGTGCAGGATACAGAAACTCTTTAGGTTATTATTTGTTTGACGCCAACAATCCTCCGTCATCACGACCTACTGAGGCAGAGATTAACATTGTTTTCCCGAATGTTTCAAGATTATATAGCGGAGGCGGACTGCTACCCGGCGATAAAGTACATATTGGTACCTTTCCTCCGGGCACGGGTATCGGTTGGGTATTGATAGCAAATGGCTGGAACGGTAGAAATGTAGGTTACGGAAACTGGACCCTGTTTTCTACGCCTTCTTTCAACCCTGAGACCAATCCTAATTTGAAATACCATAATGTGCAACTGATTGATACTGAAACAGAAAGGATTGTTTTGGGTTTTGAAGATATACGAAGAGACTATTCTTCTTGTGATCAGGACTTTAATGACGCTATATTCTATGTTTCAGCGGATCCTATTGAGGCGATTGTCTTAAATAATATCAATTACACTACTCCTGTAGAAGGATCCATCAGCTCAGGAAATCAGGGTGGCCTTGAAAGTGACGGGTCATTAGCTGAGAAAATTGCCAAAAGAAATGTTCAAAGAGAATTAATAGCTAAAGATCCTGAAAGATATTATTCTACTTCTATGGAGACACACTCACAGGTAAAGGGCATTTTTAGCATTGCCAGTGAGACACCATTGAGTGCATTGGTTCCGGATTTAGGTCCAGATTCTACCGAGGCATACCAAAGTACACCTACTGATTTATTAGAACTTACTAACGCCATTGAGGTCCTTTCTGTCGATTATTTTGATGGCGAAGAGCGAGAGGCAGTTTGTTTGGTTACAAAAACACAGAATGAGGTTTACAGTCATACCAAAAGTATTTGTGACAGGGTAGGTGGTGCAGAGTTAATCAGTACCAACACCATTCTGGTAGGAGGGGTTTATCCCGGAACATTGATCTCTTTAAGAAGAGAAGATGGGGGAATTGAGTATGCCATGTCATTTTCATTGAAAGAGAAAACCGATACAGAATATGAATACAATAGTCATTGGAATATCGGAGATTATCCGGCGGGCGGAACTTACTTAAATTTTCAGCTTTGGGGCAGAAAGCCAATAGATGTTTTCTACTTAAGTGAAAAAATTCTTGAAATCTTTGATAACTCTTTTGATATCTCGAAAGATCCAGTTTTCACTGCCAGCCCTGATCTTGTCATGAGATATGGAGAATATGTACAGGGAAAATTCAGAGCTACTTTAATAAATAAAAAGAGAAAAACTGGCAATGTGAAGTTTGAAGGAACATTGAGGAATTCAGAGCAAACAACTTCAGTGGCTTTTGCTGATAGTGTAGCTTTAACAGGAGATTACCTTCAGATCGTTGAATTCAGCACCCCGGGTGTTTTTGACGCCGGTTTGAATATTTACCTTGAAAGCCCTTCTGATGAAGATGCGATTTATCTGGCAGATGGTGCCTGGATAGCTAATTACGAAGAAGCCAATGTGGCCAACACCAGTTTAACCATTCATCCGCTTGATAAAATTGTGCCAGGCGATAATCACTATTGGATTGAAAGAAGCTTTGTGGCATCTGGTGAAGTGAAGAATTATTATTCAGTACACAGGCCTTTAAGGTTAGGCCTAAGAAAAGTAGACCTGACAGACTATGGGTATTTATCTTTTGTGGCTAAAGGGAACACCCCTGTGGAGATAGTGGTAAGTCATGAAGGTATCACTGCCTGGGAGAGTCAGCCAAGAAAAGTATTGGCCTTGACCGGTACGGCTAAAAGATACTATCTGCCTTTATCAGATTTTCTAGATAATCTTGGTAACTCAGCCATTAACAATGACATTACTGCCTTGACCTTCTCAGTCATAGGGGATAACTCAGAATTCGAATCGTTTGATTTTGAGTTTAATAATATCAGTTTTAGTAAGGTCAATGGCTGTGAGAACAATACTGCCGTAATGGCCACCGCCTATGCTAATGAAGTACATTCTTCTACCGGGAATATGGTAGCTACCAATAAGTCTGAAGTAGGAGCCAAAGTAATTTATACTTCAGAGAACTCAATTGAATTTAAGCCTGGCTTTGTAGCAGAAGCGGGCTCTGTAATAAGTGCCCAAATAGAGGGCTGCAGTAATTAATAATCTGTCCACCATTTAAATAAAAAAGAATCATGGTAAAATCATTAGTAAAAAATACAGAAGAGGTCCTTTATTTAAAGGCTGATACAAACTACACTGTGTATAATCTTAAAGGAGGTAAAAAAGTAGTTTCGGGGTTCACACTTAAAAGACATGAAGAAAGAAGCGAGTATAACCACTTCTTAAGAATTAGCAGAGCCTATCTACTTAACCCAAAGTATATCAAAGAAGTGATAGATCAGGGTTCAGATAAGGCAGTACTTCTGATGGATGGTACACTGGCCAGAGTTTCAAGAAAAAGACATGATGTATTGGCTCAGCTGGCCTAAAGTATATTTAATCGTTGAAGAAATTCAGATTTCTGACGGCGGCTGATCGGTATTACTTTATTCTTTATCACCAGGTTATTCTCATCCACATCTAAGATTTTACTGAGATTTACAATGAATGAGCGGTGAACTCTAAAAAAACCTGAGCCTAGTTTTTTCTCCAGGCTTTTCAAGACGGTAAGTACAATAAAACTTTCGGTTTCTGTGTAGATTTTCACATAGTCGCCCAGGTTTTCTATGTAAGAAATGTCCGATTTCTTTAAACGAACAAACTTCCTGTCAATTTTTACATAGATATTGTCTGATTCCACTGAGCTGTCAGAGGTACCGCTGGTCATTACTTGCTCCGAAGCATTAATTTTCTCCAGTACCTTTTCAATGGCCATATTGAGCCTGGGCTTGGTAATTGGTTTTTGGATATAGTCTGCAATACTATATTGAAAGGCCTCATAAGCATATTCTTTGCTAGAGGTGGTCATGATTACGGCCGGTAAAACGGCCAATTGATTCAGAAACTCAAAGCCATTCATACCTTCCATTTCTACATCTAACCAGATAAGGTCTACTTCGTTTTCTTCGAGAAATGAAAGTGCATCCTGAGCTTTTTCAAAAGAGGCGAGATGTTCCAGTGATTTATGGTTCTGACAAAGTCTCTCCAGAGCTATTCGGGCTACTTTGTTATCTTCCAGGATTATACTTCTTAGTTTCATGTTGGTTTATTGTGGAATTCGTATTGGCCTATGCTTTGGCTAATTTAAGGATAGTCTTTTTTGAACAGAATAATTCTCAAATAAAAATAGGTAAAATCAGTCTTGTCTTTTTTCCATACAATTTTTGATCAATTTATTTTTATTCAAACAAAACAGGGTTTAATGGGCTGTCGATGATTTGGCCTACTTTGGCTCCCGGACACCAGGTGTCCCAATCCAGCTGCTGATTTTCATTTTCCGGCTGCTTAAGTTTCATGTCTTTATCCATATAAATAATGGTCATCACACTTCGCATCTGATTTGTGGTATTGGCTCCGGCTCTGTGAAATATCCAGCCACTGTGAAAGCTGACTTCTCCCAGTTCAAAAGGTTCTACCACTTTATCAAAATCTCCCAATCTTAGCTTTTTGGCGATAATCTGTTCGCTGTCATCAGATATTTTGAGGTTCCGCCCATCTTGAAGCAAATGACTTTTGGCTGAAAATTCCAGCGGACCCATTTTGATAGGAACAGCTTGTAAAGGTACCCATGCAGTCACAGTGTGGTCAGAAGCAAGCGGCCAGTAGTACTGATCTGCATGCCAGGGAGTAAAACCACCGCCGGGTTCTTTAAAAAGTGCCTGGTCATGATATAATCTGGCTCCGGTAGTTTGCATAAGCTGAGTGGCAATACCAGCCAGCCTTTTTCCGAAAACAAACTGTTTAACCTCTTCAGACTCCCTCCATAAATTCATTATTTGAAGAAAGGCTTTACTGTAAGTATCTCTTTCTTCCATTGGAAGACTTTGGGTGCTTAAATCACTTACTTTTCTTTCTATTACTTCTTTAAAATGAGCCAAGGTTTCGGCATCAAAAACATCTTTAAGTTTTATGTATTTATTTTCCTGATAAAATTCTATTTGCTTTTGGCTAAGAGTATAGGGCTGATCCAGAACTTTCATAATTGTATCCATAGGTTGTAATGCAAGATAAATCATAATAGGGGATAAAGAAAGAGGGCATCCAGAGAGGTAAGTTAAATCCGGAACAAGGGCACAGCCTATTTTTTTGCTTGCTCAAAATACTCTTTCGGAGTGATTCCTGTGATTTTCTTGAAGGAGCGGTTGAAGGCGGTTTTCGAATTGAAACCAACCTCAAAAGCCAGGGCCAGCAGTGTCAAATGCTGATATTTGGATTGATGAGCCAATCTTTTAAACTCATCAATTCTGTATCCATTGATCAGGTCAAAGAAGTTCTTTTGATAATGCTCATTAATGGCTTTTGAGAGTAAATGTGGCTGAGTATTAATTTGCTGTGCCAGTTCACTCAAACTTAATTTTGGATTGATATATGGCTTGTTTTCAATGAGGTTTTTCTCAAGATCTTTTATTATGGGTTCAAGCGTAGCTTTTGACTCGGCCTCAGATTTTTCGGTTTCCACTTCCAAGATCTTTTGGGAAACCTTCGTTTCTAAAATATCATCAAATATGGATATGTTGCTTGGCTCCGCTTTGAATGTCTCTGGTTGATGAATGGCAAAATAGCCAAGAAAATAAGTGATTACAGAAAAAGCCAGCCAAATAAGGTCAATAAAGTTTTCCTGAAGGGTAACTGTGTCAAAGTCTGATATTTGGCTCAATCCGAAAACCAAAAAGAACATGGCCCACACCGCCAGGCAAATGAATTGTATAATAGATACCGTATTGAGGTAACTCAGGTTTTGTTCAAAACTAAAATTGGTTTGGTACTGCTCGCTGTAAGCATTGATAGATTTTCTGAAGAGGTTCCAGTAATAAATGTTCCAGATTAAACCGGCTAATCCTGTGGCTAAGAAAATGATAACCAGGGTATATTCCTGATTCATGATTTTCTCTAGCATACCCTTATCAGACTGCAAAAAGAAAGGAAGATATACCAAAACCTGAACTAAGAAAGGGATAAAATGCAAATACCACCTTGAAGGCAAATGCCTGGCGTTGAATAGCAGTTTCCTTAGATAGAAATAATACAATGGGGCATACAGAAACAAGACAAAATCAGAGAGGAAAAGTATTTTAGGGAAGCTCTGTACAGCGTTATTATAATTAGATAAGACGTAAAAAAGTATGGAGAAAGACGAAAGTCCTATGGTTAGTAACAACCATTTATTGGCGTCAGTGTTGTTAGACTGCAGGGTAGGGATGGCTATCATTAATAGAATGCCCTGAAAGACCGAAAAAAGGAGAAGCAAGTCATAAAAGGAGTAAAAACTCAACGTACCGTTTAAGTCTTCCCAACCTTCAATAGTAAAGGTCAAGGTAGTAGAATCTTCCGTTTTACTTCTGATAAGTGTTCTGTTTGGTCTGGCTTTTCCGCTTGGTCTGGCTTCTACAGATTCCCAGTTTCCCCGGGTAAATTTAAATTCAAGCTCATTGATATCGGTGAAAATACGAACTCTATACGAGCCATCGATGGTTTTCCTTAACCTGTAGGATTCATTGTTTGTTTGCCAGTTATTGAAATTACCGGCTATAAATATCTGAGCGTCATGCGGCGTATTTTCCGGAATACTTACCACCGATATCTCATATTCAATTTGCTTTTCCCAGCCTACAATGCTGCAATTTATTTCATTTCCACCAGCAGAGTAGATTCTGTTCGGGAAGGGCTGTCCCGCAGGCGTACCTTCAGCGGTGGTCCAGCTTCCCTGGGTGAATTTATATTCGAAAAATTCAGGAACCTCATTAAAGTAAGCTGTGTAATGGGTGTCGTCTATACGTTGGAGTTGGTACTCCGGGTCACCTGCGTTCCAGTCATTAAAATCTGCGGCAAAATACAGACCACTTTCTTCTATCAAAAGTGGAACAGCGAGTTCTACGTTTACTCTAAGCTGTGCCGAAGCCGTCTGAGAGACAAACAGCAAAATCAGGGCATAAATGAATAGGCCAAGCTTATTTACGAGTTGTTTTAACAATATTAAAAAAGTCCTAATTGCGTCTTATCAGAATCATCTTTAGGCCCTTTTGGTTTCTTAGATTCTTCTTTTTTAATCGGTGGCGTCTCAGGTCCCTTGGCTGGCACTTCTTCTTTTTTAGGCTCAGTTTTGGCTTTTGGTTCTTCTTCTTTTGTTTCCTCAGCGTCTTCCGTATTACTCTCTGCCTCACTTACCTGCTGGTCTGAACCATTCCCGGACTCATCGCTTGAGTCGTCTATCTCTTCCTCATCTTCAGCATCTTCTTTGGGTTCCGGAATGCCAGGCTCCAGCCACTTTATGGAAGATACCTTCATGTAAGGTAGTTTATTTCCTAGTGCTTTCCAGCCTTTTACACCCACCAGTTCGTCAATTTTAACCTCTTTCTTATCGATATTGCTTTTTCTGTCTTTCTTGACTTTCATTTCGGCTCGTGGCAGTTCATCATAGCAGGCGGCTAAAAGCTCAGTGCGGTGATGGTCTGTCAAAAATCCAAAGCGTTTATCCATTGTAGAGGTTTCTATCACGAAACGTTTCACATAGAATATACGGCTGTCGCCATCATAATAGATGGCAGAGATAATTCCTTCAGGCTCGTATTTATAAACTGAATGTACCTGACGGGCATCATAATGATTTGTCAGCTCAAAGTTGGTTAACTCATACTCACCCGTCTTATATATAACCAAAACTTTATCTTCTGCTTCAAAATTGCCCAAATAATCGCCGTGCTCATCACGGTTTAATCTACCCAGGTTTGGTGTATACCAAATATCCACACCTCCCAGGGTGGATTTTCCAGCCGACTTCAGAGCTACTTTTCTTACCGGATATTTGGTTACTAAATTTCCCATGGCTGAGCGGCCTTTGATCAGAAGGTCTGCAAAATCATAGTCGAATTGCTTCTTTTTGGCAGTAGAAGAAGCCGTTAGGCTAATGGTAACCGTTTCTGCCTCACCGTTTTCGTTGTCAGAGAAATACAGTATTCTCGATTTCGGTGTTCCTTTGGTTACATCGTATTCTTTATCACGGGTAATGCTCGTTACATTGAATCTTTTGGCAAAGGTTTTACCGGTTTTACCATCCAGGTAAATGGCATTGTATATTCGTCTTTCATCGTTTTTTCTGAAGACTGAGCAGTGAATAATACCCTTACCTACAAAATTCTTATCCTGAATTTTCGTGACACTATAGGTTCCATCTTTTTTGAAGACAATGATGTCATCAATGTCAGAGCAATCCATGATGTACTCTTCTTTTTTGATTCCATAACCAATGAATCCATTGTCGCGATCTACGTACAATTTCTGGTTGTTGGCAGCCACTACAGTAGCACTTACTTCTTCAAATTCCAGTATCTCGGTTCTTCTTTCTCTACCTTGCCCGTATTTCTTAATCAGGTTCTCAAAGAAATCAATGGCGTATTCTGTCAGATGTTCAAGATTGTGATTGACCTCCAGTAAATTTTCCTGAAGCTTCTTCATGAGTTCATCGGCTTTGAAGGAATCAAACTTCGAGATTCTCTTGATCCTGATTTCTGTTAGCCTGAGAATATCTTCACGGGTAATTTCTCTGTAAAAATCGTCTTTGAACTTCTCTAAACCTTTGTCGATGGTTTCAATCACCGCTTCAAAAGTTTCACACTCTTCTATGTCACGGTAAATTCTGTTCTCTATAAATATTTTTTCCAGTGAGCTGTAGAGTAGTTTCTCCATAAGCTCAAACTTCTTAATCTCCAGTTCTCTTTTCAGTAAATGAACGGTCTGATCAGTGCTGTCTTTCAGGATGTCACTTACACCCACAAAATGTGGTTTATTGTCTCTGATAACCACGGCATTGGGTGATACAGAAACCTCACAATTCGTAAAGGCAAAAAGAGCATCAATAGTAATATCCGGGGAGGTGTTGGTACCTAAATGCACCAAAATTTCGACATTTTTGGCGGTGTTGTCTTCTACCTTTTTAATCTTGATTTTCCCACGATCATTGGCTTTGATAATAGAATCAATAAGGCCTCCGGTGGTCGTTCCGTAAGGAATTTCAGATATTTTGAGCGTTTTTTTATCTACCTCACTTATTTTGGCTCTTACTTTAATTTTCCCGCCACGGGCACCGTCATTGTATGAGCTGGCATCCATTACACCGCCTGTCAGAAAATCAGGGTACAGCGTGAATTTTTGCCCTTTTAAGTATTTGATACTTGCTTCACAAATCTCTATGAAATTGTGAGGCATTACCTTTGTAGAAAGCCCTACGGCAATACCTTCTACCCCCATTTCAAGCAGTAGTGGGAATTTTGCCGGTAAAGTTACCGGCTCCCTTTTTCTGCCATCGTATGACATCTGCCATTCAGTGGTGTCTTCATTAAAGAGCACTTCATTGGCAAATTTCGAGAGCCTTACCTCTATATACCTTGGAGCTGCCGCACTGTCACCAGTTCTGATGTCCCCCCAGTTTCCCTGGATGTCTAAGAGTAGTTCTTTCTGACCTATAGTCACCATGGCATCCCCAATTGACGCATCACCGTGCGGGTGATATTGCATCGTTGCACCGATCACGTTGGCCACTTTATTGAAACGGCCATCGTCCATTTCCTTCAGGGCATGCATAAGTCTTCTCTGAACCGGTTTCAGGCCGTCATCAGAGGCAGGAACGGCTCGATCCAGAATTACATAAGAGGCATATTCAAGGAAATATTCCTCAAACATGTCATCTAATACTTCGTCTTGTTGGGTAGGGTCGTAGGCTTGATTTTTCTCACTCATTGGTAAACGAACTGCAGTATGATTCGGGGTTATGGCAAATATAGTAATTTGTTTGATTTTGTGGTGAGACTGCTAAAAGCTGCCGCATTTTAATACGGTCAATCCGCTCCGTTTTTCGGTCTATGCTGTACATTTGTTTTATGCCTATTGATATGACCATTTGTTTGCCGGCCTACAAGGAAGAAAATATTGCAGCCACTCTAAATTCCTTAGCTAGTGCAGATTCTTCCGGACTAAAAATTAGAGTTAGACTATTGGTCAATGGGAGTGAATTAGACACTAAAGAAATCAAAAAGGTTAATGCTCAATGTATTGCAGATTTGCGGACATGGTTAACTCATTATTCCGGCCATTTGGATATTGACTATTCTGTGAATTTGAATCTTGAATCTAAGCATGCCGGGGTAGGTTTGGCCAGAAGAATTCTGGGAGATGAAGCAGCCAAATATTACCAACAAAAAGGAGAAGAAGGCGTCATTGTTTACCTCGATGCCGACTGTCTGGTGAGTCCAAATTACTTTCAGGAAATTAACCATTTTTTTACAAGTTCAAGATTCGAGGCGGCTGCGATACATTTTGAGCATAAAATAAGGGATGAGTCTGCGGATAGATCCATCATGGAATATGAGGCTCATTTAAGATATTACATTCTCATGCAGAGGTGGCTTTCATTGCCATATGCCATTCATACAGTAGGCTCCAGCATGGCGGTCAGGTCGTCCAGCTATTTGGCCAAAGGAGGAATGAACAGAAGAAAGGCGGGAGAAGATTTCTACTTTTTACAGAAGTATATCAAAGATCAGGTTTGCGGTAATATTCTGAATGCCACGGTTTATCCATCGGGTAGGGAGTCTGACAGAGTACCTTTTGGTACAGGTCGGGCTATGCAGAAGTACCGCGAGGAAAACTTTGTTTGGCCCACTTATAATCCACTTTCGTTTAAGCTTCTAAAACCATTTTTTGACAACCTTTCTGATTATTATGAAAATAGCTATTCTGAGAATGCTTTTGATAACCGATTAAGCAGTTTTTTAAAGAAAATAAAGACGGAAGAAGCAATTGACATGATAAAAAAGAATGTGTCAAGTTATGAGGCCTTTCAGAAGCGTTTCTTCCAGTTCTTTGATGCCTTCCAATTAATGAAATGTTTACATTTTCTAAGAGATGATGGAGGAATTGGAGATATTCCGGTATCAGAAGCGGTGAAGTGGTATTTTCAGGAAATCGGTATAAAAACAGAAAAGGGTACTTATTTAGACGCCCTAAGAGAGATAGATAAAAAAACAGCCCTGCAATGAAGCTAGAAAAATTTAAAGATGCTGCTCATTTGTCTGAAGCGGTAGCAGATCATATCCTGCAATTGCTAAAGGAAAAACCTAAGGCCACACTGGTCTTAACCTCGGGTGATACGCCTAAAAAAGCTTATCAAAATAGGTTTAGATGAATGGGTGGGCATTGGTCCGGAAAGCGAAGGGAGCTGCCGCTACATTGTAGAAGAACATCTGCTCAAACCGCTTGGCATATCTGAAAGGAATTATACCTTCTTTAATGCCCTACATTCTGATTTGGACTCTGAATGTAAACGGGTAGATTCCCTTATTTTTGACAGAGGTGGCCTTGACCTGATTGTGGTAGGAATAGGATTAAACGGGCATATTGGCTTAAACGAACCAGGCTATAGTTTTGATCATTATTGCCATGTAACTGAGCTGGCTCAGATGACTATTGACGTAGGTCAAAAGTATTTTAACTCTGCCACACCTTTAACAAAAGGGATTACGGTAGGCCTCAAACACCTGTTAGAAGCCAAAACAGCCATGCTCATAGCTACAGGTAAAAAGAAAGCCTCGATTATTGAGGAAACACTAAAGTCTGAAGTTTCACCTGCTGTACCTTCTACCGTATTTCAGAAACATCAGAATGGACTGGTTTGGGTAGACGAAGAAGCGGGTGAAAGAGTATAGTATTTAATGTAAAGCAGCCCTGATAGGTAAGTTTTTAACTACTTCAGACTCCTGATCTACCCACCATTCCAGACGACTGTACACTTTCTCTTCTGGAAAATAATTCAGAGCCATTTTTACAAAAGTATGGCCATGCTTGGCTTCTGATACCCATAAGGTTTTGTAAAACCTGGCAATATCCGGGTCCGGATGAGCATCTGCCACCATTTTAAAGCGTTCGCCTCCACGGGTTTCAAATACACTGGCTATGAGAAGATGATCAAGGAAACGCTCTTCTATACCGCTATGGCGTTTTTTCATCAGGCCTTTTATGTAAGGGTCTTCGGCAATGCTGTGCTGAAGCTGAATACCACGCTTTTCCATGAGTTTATACACAGCCTCAAAATGCTGCAATTCTTCAATGCCCGTAGCTATTAGTTCCGGGATAATCTCTAATCTGTTGGGGTATTTGGCCACCAGGCTCATGTTCATGGCCGAGGCCTTACGTTCACAATCAGCGTGATCTTGTAAAAATGAATCGAAATCAGCCATGACGGCATCTAACCATTCCTGACTGCTAGCCCCTTTGATATCCAGATTTAATTTCATGGGGCGAAGGTAAAAGAGAAATTGATGAAACTCAAAAGGCGAAATGAAGAATTGGTGAATAGCCAAAGCAAGGTAAGACACACGCTCAATAAAAAATGATACCAATTATTGACTTACAAGTACCTGTTATCTGCTTTCTCAATAGATATTTCATAAGATATTGATACTTTAGAGGAAGTGCCGGCTATGAAAAACACATCAGTACTTTCGCTATTTATTCTAATGATACTACTTGGAGGGCACACCTCCGGGCAAGAAACTGTAGCTCTTAAAGTGTGTGAAGACTGCCTTCAGGAGGAGTTCAGAAAGACTTTTACTGCCAGCACCGTTGCTTTACCTCCTACACATAAAGACTCCGTAAGTTTTACGCTTTCATATTCCAGTTCTAAGACTCAGAAAGCCTTGCTTTATGTAGGAGACAGTGAGTACATCAGAGTTACTTATGGAGATAAAACCCTGAAGGCCGGTAAGTTTACTTCTAAATCTGAACTGGAGCAGCCTTTTGCCAGATACTTAATACCACTTACTTTACAATCTGGCAGAAATGATTTTCTGGTACAGATGAGCCAGAACGACCACAAATTCTTTACGGTTCAGCCCAAGCTTATTTTAGGAGCAGAAATTGAAGACGTGATACCCTTATATTACGCTCAGAATGAACCCGCCCGTTCGGCCAATCTGGTCAGCATTTTACTTCTGAGTTTATTACTGCTTTATTCCTTATACCAGGCATTGATTCTGAAAAACAGAATTTACCGAAGCTATGGGCTTTACCTTCTGTCCATCGTTCTTTTCTTATTCCTTTTTTCTGACGAGTATTTGCAGTGGCATTTACTTTTACCCAAGCATCTGGAGTTGTACGGAGCCGTTAATATCATCCCCCAGGGAATCATTTATGTGGTGTACACTGAGTTTGGACTTGTTTTACTTGATATTAAAAAGAAGTACAAGTGGATATATAAAGTAAGCCGTGTCTTTCAGATTTTGACCCTCCTGATAACTTTCACGCATGCTGGCTATTTGATTTTCTCTGGAGGAGATCAGGCCTTTATCTTTACTTATTTCTTTAAGGTGTATGCTTTGCTGGGTATTATTAGTACCTACATGACCTTCTATATTCTCTTTCGTATTAAGGATAACCTAAAATGGTTTTTACTGGTGGGCAGTACAATTATTGGCTGGGCTGTAGGCTATGAGATTTTCCAGATTTTTGTGAAAGGCAGTCCTAAACCCAGAGACTTCTTCTATACGCTTCCGGGTGGGTTTATGCATTTTAGCTTTCTTGAGCTGAGTTATGTGGTAGAAAGTCTGATTTTCCTGATGGGGATCAATTTCAAAAACCTTAGAAAAGAACGGGAGAATATCGCTTTAAAAGAAAGATTAATAGAGCAGCTCAAAGAAAAAGAACAGCTGGAAAAACAGGTCAATGAATTACTCAGCCATAAGCTAAAACAAAGTGAGAAAGACCTGGCTATAGAAAAAATGATGGCGGAAGGTGAGCGAAACAAAGCCAAACTCATGGAGTCGCAATTAAGCTCCCTGCAGCTTCAGATGAATCCTCATTATTTGTTTAATTCTTTAAACTCCATCAATGATTTCATTATCTCTAAAAAGCCCGAAGAGGCCTCAGAATACCTGGCTCTTTATGCCAGAATGATGCGTAATATTTTAAAGAATTCTGAGAGGATTTTCAATACCCTGGATCAGGAATTGCAGTTTTGTGAAGATTATCTAAAACTGGAGTCACTTCGTTTTGACGACCGCTTTGAGTATTCAGTCATTCGGCCAAAGCACCTTTCTACGCTGGAGAAACTGGTGCCGGGTATGATGCTACAGCCAATACTCGAAAATGCCGTCTGGCACGGAATTATGCCTCTAAAAGGTAAAGGCATTGTAATACTTGATGCCAGCCAAAGTTCTGAGAAGGAAGTGGTCATAGAAATCTCAGACAATGGAGGAGGTATTGAAAATCTAGGGATAACACCACCTAATGAATCCTATGGATTGAAAAATATCAAAGACAAAATTGATCTTCTTTTTAAATTGTATCAAAAGCAGGTTACGTTTGAAATGATTAATTTGGAGAATAAACAAGGCTTTAAAGTACGCTTTGTTTTTCCTGAAATGGACAGAGCTTAATGAATTACACGGCTATCATAGTAGATGACGAGGCTCACGCTATCAGAACCTTAACCGCTCAGCTCGGCTGGGCAAAAGTTCCGGTGGAGGTTATTGGTACGGCCATGTCTGTAGCAGAAGCGGGTGATTTTCTCACCCAAACCAAGCCTGATTTTATTTTTTTGGACATTAAAATGCCGGGGCAAACGGGCTTTGACCTCTTCCCAATGATTGATGAAAAAGTAACGGATGTCATCTTTACAACGGCTCATGATGAATTTGCCCTCAAGGCCTTTAAACATCAGGCCTCCGGCTATTTGATGAAGCCTGTAAGCACCAAGGAACTAAAAGCTCTTTTAGAAAAATTAATAAACAGAAGAGGAGCACTTGCCGAAAACCGGCAGGATATAATTATAGAGGAGAAAGGAGGTACCTTTAAAATCCCTGCAGATTGTCTTCTTTATATTTCTGCCGAATCTGGCTATGTCATACTTCATTTTGATGACGCTTCACAGAGAACAGTTTCTAAACTTTTGAAGGATCTTCAGAATCTGTTAGCCGATAAAGGATTTGAACGCTGCCATAATAAATACCTCGTTAATATGAAGCAGGTGGTGGAACTGAAAAAGGCACGCAATGCTACACTTAAATTATCTGAAGGGACGGTACTGCCCGTAAGCAGAAGCAGGAAAATGCAGGTTTATACTCGTTTTGACGCTGTCCGCTAAATAGATTTTTGTTCCGGTTATTTGATTTTGGGTACCGACTGTTTTATTTGACTACTACAGGGGCTTATTAATGCAGAAATTGAAATTAAAATTTCTGCCCATGCGTAAACTGATTTTTGCCCTAAGTACACTTCTCTTTTCTCCCGCTTTGGCTCAAACCATCACCTGGGATGGCGGCAGTAGAACCCATCTATGGTCAGATGCCGGAAACTGGGATACCAATACGGTACCATGCTCTACTTGTGATGTCATCATCAGTAGAGACTCTGTCGTATTTGACCGGGGCGGCAGTATAAAAAGTTTAAAATTAGGAAGTACCTCTGGTGCCCAGCTGACCATTCCTAAGGATATTTTATTAACGATCAGTAGCAGTACGGCTGAAGGCCTGACTTTGTTGAATAATTCAGCTATTCACATAACTGGTTTGCTGAATATTAACTCGTCAGGGGCAGAAGGTTGTCTTTTGACTTCTGGTAAAATGCACCTGTATAAATTTGGAGTATTGACCATTGACACCGCCACAGATACCGGCTTTTTGATAGAGAATGACGGAGAATATGAATCACAATCGGGTCAAATAAATATTCTGAATTCTATGGCAGATGCACTGCAGAATTATGGGAAGGTAGTGAACAATGGTTTATTAACTATCAATAATACCTCAGATAATGCTCTTGAAAACTTTGGTGATTTCACCAATCATAGCAGCCTAAAAGTAGAGGTTAACTCTTATTTTGGAATTCTGAATGAAGCTATTTTTGACAATCAGGGCACCCTACAAGTTAACGGCCAAAGTGCTGTACCCTTTATTAACCGTAACCTTTCTTCTCAATTCAGTAATTCGGGAGCAATCAAATTGCTACAATCAAACACAGTGATTAGTTCTTTTAGTCATAATGCCGGCACTTTCACCAACGAAACCAATGGAAGTATTCTGGCAAACAGTTTAGGACAATATAATTTTCATGTCTCAAGCAGATTTAATAATTACGGTGAAATAACTATCCAATCGGGTACTTCCAATTCTCTGGAGAATTACCATAATGCAGAGGGTTTTTATAATTACGGCGAAATAAACATTCAAAGCGGTAGTACTAAAGGTTTTATGAATCGGGGAAACGATGCCGTGTTTAGAAATATGGTGGATGGGGTCCTGAATGTAGATAACTGTGCTGCTGATGCGGTGTATAATGAAGGCAAATTAGTGAATGAAGGCACCTTCACTTTGGGATTGGGTAATACCAATTTTGCACTTTCTAACTTTTCAACTGCTGATTCGCTGATTAATTATGGCTCCATTTTTTGTCAGGCGGCCAAAGTCAGGAGCACAGGGCCCTTTTATAACATGAATGGCGGCAGTTTGGTCTTGCTTGATGAGTTGCTTATCAATTCTAAACTGGTAAATGCAGGTATAATCTCGAGTCGTTTTTCGCCTGGTCAAGGCATTAGTTTGGCCGATACGCTGGTAAACACGGGATCAGTAAGTCTCAGTGCAATGAATGAAAACGGCATTTTAAATTCAGGGGCATCTGCCCCGGGCTTCATATTAAATCAAGGGGGAACTATCGTTGTTTCTACCGCGGGTTATTTTGGAATGCGTGGCGATATTGATGTATATAATGAAGGAATCATACGACTTTATTCTTGCGGTCTGGATGGCATCAGATTAGATCAAACGGCCAATGTGTTCTACAATAATGGAGAATTATTAATTGACGGAGCTGAGTACGGTATACAAACGAGCTTTGCTTATGACGGAGAGTTCTTCAATGATGAAGATGGCGAAATAGTAATAAACAACTGCAGCTCAGATGCTCTTTCACTCCGTGGAGAATTGATGAATAAAGGGGAGATGATGCTCACAGCCATTGATGGAAATGGTTTCTATACATTACTCGATACCTTGTTTAACGAAGGTCAAATTGAGATGCAAAGTATTCAAAATTTAGGTCTAAATGCCCGTGGATTCGTGAATTCGGCTTCAGGAAATGTTAGTATTGATACCACCGGAAGCTCTGCCATATCAAGCAGCTACATTCAGAATAACGGAGTGATAAACATAAGCCAGTCAGGAGCCATAGGCTTGTCGACTTTTTTTTTGGATAATAATGGCGTCCTCAACATTGTGGGTACTGCCGAAAGCGGAATCAGACTAAACTCCGGTGACGGAATCCTTAACAATGTTCTGGGGGAGGTTAAGATAGAAAACTGTGCAGAACATGGGGTATATCTGGGTACAAGCTTCACTAATCATGGTTCATTTGAGATAAAGGATGTAGACTCCAACGGAATGCTTCTATATGCTCTTTCTGCTGCAGATTCTGTGGTAAATTCAGGCACATTAAGCATTGCTGACATAGGACTCACCGGAATGGCCCGCCTTGGAGGCTCCCCGGCATATATCAAAAACATGAGTGGCGGGCTTATTCGTATTGATACCGTGGGTCAGGACGCGATATCAAGATTCTCGACTTTTACGAATGAACCCTGTGCCACTATTATAGCTGGGGGTAGAATTGGTGACATGATTAATGAGGGCCATATCATCTCTACGGCAGATACGGTCAATAATTTTATAGAATTAACCAACAACGGGTTGTTCCAAGACCTGAAAGGTGTCATCAGAAGTATTGATGATTTTTATAATCATGGAATTTTAGTTCAGCCCATAAAGGGTAGACCCTCTGAAGGTATAAACGAGCACAATGCCATTACTGGTGCTGCCGGTATTTTTTCTAAGGATTATAGTTTTAGAGTTAACAGAGCACTGACAGGGCCTAGTGTCGGAAATTTCGATTATCTCAGTCAAACAGTGAATTTAAATGCCTCAGGCATTGCAGCTGATACGGTTTTCCTTTCTCTAGATATTTTCCCGGGTTGCGAGTACACTCTTTCAGTACCTATCTGGCAAAACGTGGACTGCCAGGGAGAGTACATAGAGGCAGACTACGATGCTCCGGTAGGCATAACTACCACAGATTGGTTTAAACCGGGCAACTGGAGCACCGGACAGGTTCCTTATGGCTGCACCAATGTCTTTATTGATCGGGCAAAAACTATTATTCCTGCGGGCTCAAAAGCTAGAGTACATCATTTTGAGATTGAAAGGAGAGGGACAAATATGCTCGATATTCAGGCCGGAGCAGTCTTTGAATCAGGGGACTGATATCAGACACTCCTTGCCAAAAGCTAAACACGTTCATACTCCGGGCAGTTTAGATATTTTTTCTAGTGTCTTAATTAACAAAATAGCATGATGAAAACTTTTTTTTACACTCTTTTGATTTTTGGTGGTATCCAATTGACCACCTTTTCGCAAAGCGTAATAATTACGCCGGATGGAAATGTAGAACAACGAGCAATGGTAGATGCTGAACTCAATATTTTCGGAAATTCGGCAGCGGTAATCAATGGCTCGGGGTTTAGAGGAACGCTGGAAAGTCCGGAACCGCCCTTAAATTCGTATTACCTTTTCAGAGTAGATGCTGCCGGCTATGATGGGTCACATTTTACCAGTCAAAGGGCAGGTATTCGCTTTATGGCCACTGAAAATTGGTCGACTGAGAAGAACGGAACGAGCATTCGTTTTTTAACTACTGCGAATAACTCTACATCAGTGGGAATTAAAATGACCTTAAATGACAAAGGGTATTTGGGTATTGGAAATTTTGGTAATTTAACCCTTCCGAATATTGAGCAGAAACTACATGTAGAGGATGGGAACGCATTATTTGAGAACGTAAACCCCTTTCTTTTTTTGAGAACCACGGGAGCCGACGGAACGGGCAACGCCGGCATTACTTTTCAGAATAGCCAGAAACAGACCAAGGCCGTCATTAACTATAATCATCCTGATGATGCCATTCGAATAGTTAACGGGAGCTCTACCACCGATGGAATATATGTGGCTAATGGTAACATGGTGGGAGTGGGACAGAATACGCCAACGGGTAAGTTACACGTAAAATCAAACAGCCAGATAAGCCAGCCACAATTGCTTATTGAAGAAGATAACAGCAGCGATTACGGAAGAATAAATTTCAACAATTCAGGCTCTGCTGCCTATTGGGCTTTGGCTGGAAAGACAGACGGAGCAGAGGCCAATGCCAGATTCAATATTTATAGTTCGCATTTTGGGAATGTAGCTACGTTTTACGGTGATGGAAATACCCGGCTGGCAGGGTACACTCAGCTTGGAAGCTCTGCTCCTAAAGTTAAATTGCAAAAGCTGACCGGCACGACTTCGGGTTCTTCTACCACCTCTATTGCACATGGCAGCAGCATAGGCAAAGTGCTGGATGCCAGGGTGTATGTTTACTTTAATTCATCCTTAAAAATTCCGGCCAATCATTCTTCCTCGGTTTTTTCTTACGATGTTCAGATAAACAACAGCGATATCGATTTAGTGAATGTACCAGCCAATCTGCAAAACAAAGCATACGAGGTAGTATTGACCATTGAAGAATAAGACAGTAAAATTAAAAAGTAGGAAGAACACTTATTTTCATTTTTTAATAGAGAAAACATACGGTGCTTCATCTACTAATTGACTTTATCGAAAGTGGTGGTCCAGAAACGTTCCTCCTCATAAATGTTTGATTTTGCCCTGGTCTGAACAGAGATAGACTGGCCATTCTGGCTAAGTTTCCAAACTTCTGTTATATAAACGAATTCTTGTTTCTTTATGCTTGCATGATATGGTGAGGGCATAATTAAGCTTACAGTTGATTGAATAGTCATTGTTCGTCTATCCGTTGATAACTTTGCTTTATACTTTTTTCCTCTTCCATTTCCATGATTAATCTGGCTTTCTATCCCGTTAAAGTCTAGTTTCTCCTGACTCATTGCCATCGGTGCAATTGGACTGGGGTTTGGTACCTTGATGATTAGAAAGTCGGCCTGTTCTTCTATTTTTAAGGTTTTAGATAACATATGATCACCTTCGTCAAAAGAGCAAACAATATTTCCGCCCATACTTATCGACTCATTAGATAGCCATTCGCCAGAAAAGTTTCCGGAATCAACGCCACCTTTTTGTTGAGCCTGGAGGGTAGAATAAACAGCACTTGAAAAGAAAAGAGTCAGGCAGAACAGAATGTGTAAATTAATTTTCATTGGTGTTTTTTAATAGTGTTGAAAGCGTATGATTTACCCAATGGTCTCGGATCAAATCTGAATGGTTTAATATCCTTTCGGAATAATATGAAGCAAAATTACTTTCATATTTCTAGGATTGAGGGGTTTGGATTGTAATTAAAATTGTAAACTTTGTAAATAAACTATTGACAATATGTGTGTTAAAAGAAATTTCCTACCTGTAAAACTTAAGCATCTTGGAGGACTCCTAACACTCGTATTTATATCGGCTATCTGCTTGGCTTTCAGCATGAACAGCAGCGATGACTTTGACTTTGCCAGAAGAGAAGTCCTGCTTCGCCGAATTGGACATGAAATACTTCTTCAGTCTGGTGACAGTACCTCTCGGGTACTTCCGGTAAAAAAACTCGCAGAAAATGAATTTCAGATAAGTTTTGAGCAGGCATTTTCTTTTAAACCCGACTCCCTGGTAAACACTATTCAGGGTTTATTAGGAAAAGAACAGATAGCAGGAGATTATGTGGTGAATGTAGTGAACTGTTCAACTGCCAGCGTAGCTTATGGTTTTGCCATTTCGAAAAATAAGAAAGATGATATTGTAGCCTGTATAGGGAGAAACCAACCGGAGGGATGTTACATGATTAACATCAAATTTAAACCTATAGATATAGCTAGCACAAAAAATCGGGTCTTATTGGGCACTTCGCTAATTACCTTGGTATTTATTGGTTTTATTTTTTTGAGATCTGCCAAACCGAAGAAAACTAAAGCTGACAGTGTGGAGAAAGGTATACTCACTTTAGGGACCATGTCATTAAATCCGGAGTCTCGTATGTTGATCCTCAATGGGGATTCCATTGAATTAACCCGAACTGAAACCCGCTTATTACATATTTTCGCATTGTCTCCTAACGAGCTAATAGGACGAGATCGACTGCAAAAAGAGATATGGGAAGATGATGGGGTTATAGTAGGCCGAAGTCTCGACATGTTCATTTCAAAATTGAGGAAAAAGCTTAAGCCTGATCAGAACATAAATATTGTAGTCAAACGCGGCAAGGGGTATATACTTGAAATTAATACCCAATAGAATACACGTGATCCCTGGCAGTAAGCAAACCGGGCAATCAAATAATAATTTAGTTTTTTAAACGCTCATATCCACTGCCAGCGTTACGCAGCTAAAGTGTCACGTATAGGCGACGGCGTGATAATTCCGGATTTCTGGACTTTTAGCTATGTTTGAAAAAGTTAAATTAGGGTCCATTAGAATGGGATTATACATAGAAATAAACGGTTGGTCGTGTTCAGGAATCAAGAAAAACCTAGAAGTTTCAAAAAAAGAAAATCATGAGCAATTTAAACGGTGAAGTAAGTCAGTTTCTTGATGCATTGAACCATCCTTTTCGGAAAGAAATAGACGACGTACGGAAGCTGATTTTGAATACCACTTATGAGCTGTCAGAAAACATCAAATGGAATGGACCCAATTATTGCTATAAAGGGGCAGACCGAATTACCATGAGGGTTCAACCACCGAAAAAAGCATTGCAGCTAATTTTTCATAGAGGCGTTAGTAAGAAAACTCAACCTAAGGATCGACTTATATCTTTTAAATCGAGCCTGCTTAGCTGGAAAGAAAATGATAGAGCTATTATAAGCTTCGGGAGTTTGGAGGAGATAAAAGAGGGCCAAATAGACCTGATTGAAATAATCAATGAATGGCTGAAAGCCACACAGGAAGAAAAGTAAGTACTAATACAAAGACCACTTCTTCGCATGCTTAGCCTTCAATAAAGCCCTTAAATTCTGAAACCATACCGAATAATCAATAATTTACTATCACCACTGATTATCAGCGGGATTATTTTAATTTTGGTGGGTTGACAATAAGTATTGAATTCAATAATTATTTTTTGTAAATGAATTATTCGGATACACGCAAAAGCTAAAAAATGGCGGATAAAGAAAATGAAAATCCATTATTTGAATCACAAAGGGAGAAGTCAGGTGCTATAACTTTTGACAAATACCTTTATCAATATCATTGGGCTTTATATAAGGTAATTAGTGAACATGATCAAAAGAATGAATATGCTGTTTTTCTTGAGTTTCATGAGGACGTAGTTTTTAGCGACTCATTAACTTCTCAAGATGCCAAATTTGAATTTAATCAGGTTAAAACGAATTCGGCAACCTTTAATAATTATCAATTGGTTAAGAATTTAAAGAATGGAAGATCTATTTTAGGTAAATTGATTGAAAGTGTCAATTCGAAGCCATATGCAGACAAGATAACTTCGCTAAATCTTGTTTGTACTAGTAACTTTAATCTTGAATTAAAAAAAAAGGATGTCGAATTAAAAATAATTCGAAAGGAAGATTTATCTGACAATCAACTTAAAAAACTAGAAAATGCATTAAAAAATGAGCTTTCAATTTCTGAATTACCTTCGACTCTGAAATTCATTGTGCCAGATTTATCCAAAAAAGATTACCAGAAAATCCTTGTAGGTGAAATTTCAAGCTTAATAAATCGACTTTATCCTGAATCCTATTTTAACGATGAGTCTATTTACAGACTTCTAATTGACGAACTTATTCGTAAAGGAAAAGTTACCTATGACTTTACTAAGTGGGATGAACTTTTAAAAAACAAAGCTCTAACTTCAAAACAGGTTACCAAGGTCATTAATGACTTTACCAACCTTAAGGATGAAGCAAAAATTGAAATAGAGTTTAATAATATTTGCTCTGAGATAGGTCTAAAATCACTTCAAGTTAAGAAGCTCAAACGCTCATTTGATAGATATAAAAGACAAAGAATTAGCAATAATAGTACGCTCCAAAAGGATACAACCATTTTTTTTGTAGACCAGATTGAGAATGCTATTAATAGCGGAATTACAGACTTGATAGTTCTAATTGATAGAATATATAATTCTGCATCACCCAAAATAAAAAAACAATTCCAAACAAAAGACGAATTTTCAACTGCCTTGATGTGTGAATATATAATGATGAACTAATGGGAAAAGAAAATTTCAAAATACTAATAAGAAATTTAAGAACTAAGAAAAATGAGAAGCTTAAAATTCAAACAACTGCTAGTTCTATCACATTCAATAAAGTCAGCAAATCAGTTCGAGTTCAGCCAAAACCTGAATCTGATAACAGCAAATGACAATAGTGTAGGCAAGTCAACCTTATTAAAATTAATTTTTTGGGGAGTAGGTTGTGAGCCTGCATTAGATACAACTTGGATTAATCAAGATTGTAAAACTATTGTCGAATTCCAGATTGGTGATGATTATTATCGTGTACAGAGATATAAAAATCAAATACACCTTAAGGAGAATGATAATAAAGTTCAAGAGTTCCAGAAAATTACGGGAGATTATTCTAAAAGATTTGCTGAAATTGTTGATTTCAAGGCTTTATTACCTAATCAAAGTACATCTGTTGTTGAAACCCCTCCCCCTGCTTTTTATTTCCTTCCATTTTATATTGATCAAAAAAGAAGTTGGGCCAAAGCTTGGGATAATTTTGACAAATTAGGACAATATCAAAAATGGAAAAGTATAATAATTAAATATCACGTAGGGTTATTGACCCCTGAACATTTCGAGATTGAATCAGAAAAATCAGATAAAAAAGTAACTCAAAAAGCTTTTGAAAGCGAAGTTTTAAAATATAACACTGCCATAGAAGTTGTAGAATCATACATACCTCAGACACTCCAAACAGTTGTAAATGTCAGTGCTCTAGAAAAAATTACTGCTAGCATCAAAGCTGACTTAAAATCACTTCAAGAAAGCCAAGAAAAGCTGTTAAATGATATGGCTATTTTCAATTCTGAAAAAGCATATCTATATCAGCAACAAATATTAACAGAGAAATTAATTTCCGAACTTGACAAGGACTACAAATATTCAGTAGAAAATATTGAAGATGAAGAAATAGAATGTCCACTTTGTGGTGTTGTTCACGACAATACCATTCTGAATCGAACCTCCATACTCACTGATAAAGCTCAAGCTGAAAACCAATTAATAGTTATACTAGATGAAATCAAAAAAATAGATTCTAAAATTGAAAAAAGTGAGCGAGAATTAAATGTTGCAAGGAACCGGATTAATGAAATAAATGAGAAGTATGTTATTGAAGAAGATAATGTTCCATTAGTTAATTTCAATCAAATTATTGAAAGTATTGCAGGAAAATCAATAAAAGAAAGTGTCATTAAAACTAAATCAGTTAAACAAGCAGAAATCAAGCAAATTGATGAAGACCTAAAAAAATTGAGTAAAGAACAAAAAGACCTAATTACTAAAGAGGCAACAGAGATTATTAATGATTCATTTAAATCTATACTTTCAAAGTACATTAAATCTTTGGATGCAGAAGCCGTTAACCTATCTGAAATTAACTCTCCACTAGATTACAACAAAATCATCAAAGAAGGCGGAGCCGCAGAAGGGGTTAGAGCTATTCTTGCATACTACTTAACAGTGTTTACGATGGTAGAAAAATATGGTAGTGAAGTAAAATCTTCACTTATTATTGACACCCCTAATCAACAAGAACAATCTCACACCAACTATGACAAAATTGTTAATTTACTTACAAATGAAATTTCTAGTGACACTCAAATAATTCTGAGTGCTATGGAAAATGAACATCTTAAACCTTTTATTGAAAAAGCAAAAGTTATTGTTCTTGACGAAAACAAGCTTCTTCTTAAAGAAAAGTATGATGAACTTCGAGATGAATTCATCTAGGATAAAAACCTGACTTTCGAAATATTAGTGAACTCTATTTGCTTTAGTGTTAATTTGAAAAATAAGAATCGACTGATAAATGTTCCGTATTTGTCACAGAATACTGCCGTGTAACTCGCAATTTTACAATACTTTAAACCACTATCCTAATCTCAATTAACCCATTTAATCTTGCACCAACCAAACAAACCCGATTGAACTGGATCTTATTAATCATTGCCGGACTTTTTGAGGTCGCTTTTGCGACATGTCTGGGAAAAGCCAAGGAGGCTACAGGCATGGGAGCTACGTATTGGTATGTAGGCTTCTTGCTTTGCCTGGCTATCAGCATGTTTCTCCTGGTCAAGGTGACACAAGAATTACCCATTGGAACCGCTTATGCAGTTTGGACTGGGATTGGTGCTGTGGGTACTGTTTTGGTAGGCATTTTCATTTTTAACGAGCCGGCTACATTTTGGCGACTCTTTTTTATTACTACCTTAATTACTTCGATTGTCGGGCTGAAAGTCGTTTCTCATTAAGAAAGAAGTATAAGCCGAAGAAAGAGTGAAAAGGTAGATTATTGCGAAAAAGAGAACTAGAAAACACTCTTCGTGTTATTCTCAATACTTTGGACATTCGGCTCATTTTTTACCAAATGATAAATCACCAAAGTTTGTTTTTTGCCAATTTGCAGGAATGGAAAAGCTGATAAACTACATCTTACAATTTGGTCACCTCAACCAACAGCAAATAAACCTGATTTCAAGTAAGGTGAAAGAGGTACAGCTTAAAAAGGACGAGTATTTTTCTGAAGCCGGGAAGATACCTAAAGAAGTGGCTTTTGTGCTTCAGGGCGTACTGAGAGGCTGTTACTATAGCAATAAGGGCGAAGAAATTACCCGCTGTTTTATCAGTGAAGATAGTCTGGTGGTAGACTATGTAAATTTTGAGGCCAGAGCCGTCTCCTCTGATTATTTACAAGCCTGTACAGACTGCACACTACTGGTGTTTTCTAAACAAGACTGGGAGGAGCTCTCTGAAATCATGGTGGACTGGGACAAGATTAAAAACAAGATGGTACAGCTTTGCATGTATCAGAAATCACGTAAAGGCCCTGTGATCTCGCAGGATGCTTCTACCCGCTATCTGGAGTTCATGAAAAACCACCCTTCTTTGCTTAACCGGGTGCCACTGATTTACATTGCTTCTTATCTGGGTGTCACACAGCAGTCGCTAAGCAGAATAAGAAAAAACATCCGCTAAGTGCTTTTTACCATATGGTAAAACAGATACTTTCTGAACCCGCCACCTTTGCTTCTGTGAATTTAAAACAGAAGAAAAATGAAAAAAGCACTCATTACAGGAGCCAACAAAGGCATAGGTTTTGAAACGGCCAGACAGTTGTTACAAAAAGGGTATTACGTGTATCTGGGAAGTCGCAATCTGGAAAAAGGTATGACCGCTGCAGAAAAGTTACAATCAGAAGGTCTGAAGCAGGTGGAGGCCATTCAGTTAGATGTCACCGATGAACATTCTGTACAGGCCGCCAGAGACGAAATAGCTAAAAAGACTGAGGTCTTAGACCTCTTAATTAACAATGCCGGGGTAAACGGAGGCAGCCCCTACACGGCACTGGAGGCGAGTTCAGATCAGTATAGGGTGGCCTTTGAAACCAATGTTTTTGGGGTAGCCAGGGTAACCAGACTTTTTATTGATTTAATGAGACCCGCAGAAGAGCCGAGAATTGTCAATGTCAGTACCAGCGTGGGTTCTCTTGCCTTGCAGAGCAATCCGAACTGGCCAGCTTACGAATACGCTAAATATGCTGTATACGGTTCTTCAAAGGCCGCTCTGAATATGTACACCGTGCATTTGGCTTACGAATTACGCGATACGGCTTTCAAAGTAAATGCAGTGTGTCCGGGATATACCAGTACAGATTTTACCGGGCATAATGGCGGGAGTGTGGAAATGGCCGCTCAGCGAATTCTTAGGTACGCATTGATAGATAAAACCGGGCCCACGGGCAAGTTTTTCAGTGAAGAAACCAATCCTGAAACAGCTGAGATACCTTGGTAATTAAAATTTCAAATAAGTTATTTACCGATCGGTAGGTAACTTATTTCTTTTTTCTATATTTGTGGCATGAGACCACAGAAAATTCTAGATCAGGACTTATTGGCTGCCCTTAGCAAAGTGTTCAGAGCCAAGGGATACGAGGGGGCGAGTTTAAAGGATTTGGCAGAAGAAACGGGTCTTCAAAAGGCCAGTTTATATCACCGTTTTCCGAAAGGCAAAAAGGAGATGGCTGATTCTGTACTGGAGCATACAGACCAATGGGTGCAGCAAAACATTTTTGCGGAGTTAACAAATGAAAGCCTAAAACCTAAAATACGACTCACCAAGGCTTTGACGAAAATCAGAACGCTTTATGAAGGAGGAAAAGAAACCTGTGTTTTTAGAGCCTTTTCTATGGAGTCGGGACTGAGTTTATTTGAGCAAAGCATTAAACACGGAATGAATGAATGGATCAACGCCTTCAATGTTCTGGGGATAGCCACAGAATTCTCACAAGAAAAAGCGGAGCAATATGCCCTGCAAACGCTTATAGACATTCAGGGCAGTCTGATTGTAGCCAAAGGAATGGGAGATTTGCAGGTTTTTGAAAACACCTTAAAGAAGATAGAGAACAGATACAGTCAGCCGTAAAAAATTTTGTTCAAGAATTATACCGAATGTTCGGTAATAAACCTAAAACTTTTATAGTCTATGGCCATAGGATAGGCCGGAAGCCATAAAACAGTCAAAAAAACAAAGAGAAATTTAATTAAAACTGAAAATAAAATGAAGCAAATCAAATACAGAACTTTAGAGGTCAACGGAATCAGGATAGCTTATAGAGAAGCAGGAGACCCACAAAAACCAAGCCTGTTGCTTTTGCATGGATATCCTGCCTCCTCTCATCAATACAGAAAAGTATTGCAGCAGCTTTCAGATGAGTATCATTTGGTAGCACCAGATTACCCGGGCTTTGGTCTGAGTGAATTTCCTTCTCCTGAAGACTACGAGTACACTTTTGATAAGCTGGCCGAAACAATGAGGCAGTTTATTGAATTAAAAGGCTTGGATTCGTTTGCACTGATGATGCAAGACTATGGTGCCCCCATTGGTTTTAGAATTGCCACGGCAAACCCTGAAAAAGTCACTGCCATTATTACACAAAACGGAAATGCCTATGAAGAAGGCATAGGGGAGGCCTGGCAGGGCATTAAAGACTTTTGGAAGGACAGAAACGAGGCCACTGAACGGGCTCTGCTGCCTGCTTTTACTTTAGAAGGGTTACAGTGGCAATATACCCACGGTACCCGGGAGCCTGAAAACGTCAATCCGGATAGCTGGCATTTAGACTTTCTGCGAATGAACCGCCCTCATGCTCATAAGGTGAATCTGGATTTATGGTATGACTACCAAAACAATTTAAGGCTGTATCCTCAGTGGCAGCAATACCTGAGAGAGAAGCAACCTCCCGTACTGGTGGTGTGGGGAAAAAACGATGAGTATTTTCCGGCAAGTGGAGCAGAAGCCTTTAAAAAGGATGTGAAAGACCTGGATTTTCATCTGTTTGATACCGGACATTTCGCCTTAGAAGAAGACGGAGATCTAATCATTGAGAAAATGAGAGTCTTCCTGAAAAGGGTGGTTTAAAATGGAAGCCAGCCGGGGTCTGTTTCGGAACAGCCTTCGGCTACTTTGCCTGTAGGTCAGGGCGTGTGGAATTAAATGTATCAATCTTCCTGACCAGATATTCTCAGATTATGCCTTGCCTAAATCATTGTTGATGAAGATTCTATGCCATCACATAGATAGATGAACTTTAAGATCTATTTAAAAAATGAGAAATCGTATAGCGTTTTCAGGATACCCGCCTGTTGAATAGGGTAAATTCTTCTAATTACTTTATTTTAGTAGTCTATCGTAACATTGAATAGCTATGGAAAAGTACATTGAAGCAAGTCCGGAAGCCGGGAAAAGGTTTTATCAGCAATTTCATGACAAAGGAAAAATTGTGATGCTCAACTTGTTGAAATTTAAGGAGAAAGCAGATTACACCAACCTGAAAAACATCGACCCGGGCAATGAAATATCCGGAGAAGAAGCCTATCAGTTGTACATGGAAAGCACCTTGCCGCAACTTGAAAAAGCGGGCAGTCGGCTTGTCTATTACGGGTCAGGGAAAGACTTCCTGATAGGACCAGATTCAGAAAAATGGGATGCTGTTTTACTTGTAGAACACCAATCTGTAGTAAAGTTTATGGAGTTTGCTCAAAACAAAGACTATTTGAGAAATGCCGGGCACAGAACCGCCGCCCTGGAAGACTCCAGATTGCTGCCCACTACAGAAAAATAATTTAGTAGTCGGTTTATCAAAAAAAAGAGGCCTTCAATTGAAAGCCTCTTTTAATATGGATAATTGACGTTTTACTTATGTAGTTCAGGTACATTCGTGTATATCCAGTCGCCATGCCATGGACTGGTGTATTTATTCAATTTTTCAACGAAGGCCTCCCTTTTCTTTTCATCGGGCCAGTGAGCTTTGGCTAGTTCCATGCCTTTGCTGCCGTCATCGGCCACCATTTTTTCTAAAGACTCATAAACAAAAAACTCCACCTGATCACGGCTGTCTGAACCGTAAAGGTGACGCATAGGATAGTAGGCCAGAATATCGTCATTCTTGTGAATGATATTCTCTATGAACTCCTTAAAGACGGCACTTCTTTCAGAAGCAGAGCCGTCTTTTACCTTTGCCATAGGCACTGAATGCGTTTTCTTCATGTAGAAAACCATGGCGGTGCTGTCATTCCACTTGTCATAGAGTTTCGGATAGTTTAACATGCTATAGATTTCATCTGAATGGAAATTGCTATAGTAAGAGCTAACTTTATCACCTTTCGCCCTTCTTTCGGTAGAATCCGGCCAGGCTTCCAGAATTAATTCCCAATCTCTGTCGGCACTTTTTTCAAGATCTTCCATACTCTCGTAGGCCCTGACCACCAGCAGTTCAGAGTTGTCAGGACTATAGGTATGTATCAGCACCTCAGCACCCTTGATGTATTCATTTTTCATGGTGACTTTTTGATGATATTCAGTTTCCAATTCTTTCCATTCTTTGAAACTGTAATCTTCTTTCTCCATGTTCCAATGGAGTGTAGTTGCTTCAATAATCCATGGCTTTTCCTGGGCAAATGAAGGTAGGTTACTTGCGAAAATAAGGGACAATATCGCCCCGCTCAATAATAGTTTTGTTTTCATGGTTAAAAGATTTTTTTGTTATCGAGGAGTATGCATACTTTGCAAAACTTGCGTGAATATACATACCAAATAGGCTGAATGTAAGGATAATATGCCTTTTTGAGTGAGCGGTCATCGGCTCTTGGTAGACCATTCGCTCCTTATTCAAGTCTTGATTCGGCTTTAAAAGATTAGCTTTTTGAATAATATTGCCGAGGATATTCTAAACCGTAAGAAGACTGACTACCTTCATTAAATGGTAGCAAATTATACTCAATTGACATGACAAAAAGCCCGACTTCCAGGAGTCAAATTCAAACGGTCTCCAGTTTTCAAAATCTTATTTCTTTTCCCTTTTCAGGAGAGGTGAATGCCTTGGCATGGAAACGGAATTTGACAGGTAATTTTGAGGAGATCGTCAATAAAATAGAACCCGGGGATAACCTTGTCACCCTATCTATAGAAGATCTTAAAGAACTGCAATTAAGTGAGCAAGGTGACCTGGCCAGGGAGGTTCTCATAAATGATTTCAAAGCCTTAGAAGATCTTGGAGCTTCTCCTGTTCTTAACGTCATCCAGTGTTATGATAGAGAAGAACCTTCTTCTTTTTTTCCAACGGATGTCTATTCATTTCATGTCGATAGATCTCCTGTACCGGTTGACACCTTTTTATGTACCTACTACGGAGCTGCAAGCGAAATAGTGCCCAATGCGGATGCCATAAAAAAGATTTTGATTCCCGAGATTCGGAAAGAGCTATTAACACTTTACGGCGGCAAGGATGATGAGGGTTTTGAAATATTTTTGAGTGAAAACTTCTATGATTTACATTATGAGGTCAAACCTGATGCTCAAATACTACGCTTAGGTACAGGACATATATACCGCCTGTCCATAGAACACCCGGAAAGCCAGGTACTACCATGTGTGCACCGGGCACCCTTAGAACGCCCAGGTCAAAGTCGCTTATTACTGATTTGCTAAAGCATTTTGAGCTTTACAGAACATTTTAGTTTTGATTGCAGCGTGTGCCTTCGGTTATTGGACCGGGCTAAAATCAGCTATTTTCCAATACTTTTTCGGTTAATGGACCCTGTTTCTATTTCATTGCAAGGGGCATTTAAATCAAAAACAAGTAAATTTAAAGTTGAAGTACGGGCTGAAGTGCGGCCTGAAGGTTCTTGACGAAATAGCATGAAAGAAAAGCAAACCAAACGTGTAGTAAAAATAGTTTTCATCCTGGCCAGTCTGGGCTCTTTATACTTTGTGCCCTGGGTCTTAATTCGGGCTTGGCTGCCCCCTTTACCCGAAACCGTAGAAGAACAAGTGAAAGAGGCTGTAGATTTAGGCTTGGACGGGGTTTTGGTGTATGTAGATCAGGCCGGAAGAACGCCCCGGTCTTATGCGGCAGGCTGGCATGATCGTGGAGCTAAAATACCCGCCGACCCGAAAGCTCTGTTCAAGATTGCCAGTGTAAGCAAACTGTATGTTGCTGCTGCTGTGGCAAAATTGGTGAATGAGCAGCGTTTGTCTTTGGATCAAACGCTGACGGAATATCTACCTGAACTCAAAGGACGAATAGAAAATGCCGATAAAATCACTTTGAAAATGCTGGTTCAGCACCGTAGTGGTATTCCCAACTTCACGGATACTCCAGATTACTGGTTTTCGCCGCCGCTTTCTAATGAGGATAATCTGAAGCTGATATTGGATAAACCAGCCGATTTTGCACCAGATGAAAAGTATAGTTACTCCAATACCAATTACTTACTGATAGGGGAAATACTCAATAAAACCCTGGGCTATAGTTTTAACCAATACATTAAAGAAAATATTCTTACGCCCCTTGGGCTTAATCATACCTATATGTTATTTAGTGAAGCACCTCAGGAAGCAGTCATGAGTGGCTATGACGTAGGTTTTGAAGGTGATCTAAAGTCCAATGACTTTATTAACCCAAGTGGCTCCATGGTGGCTACGGCAGAAGATGTGGGTACGTTCTTAAGGGCCTTAAATCAGGGTACTTTATTGAATGAGCAGGAGCAGGCTATTTATACTTCTATTTATCAATATGAGCATACAGGTTTATTACCGGGTTTTTCCAGTATAGCCAGATACTACAAAGATATGGATACGGTAGTGGTGTTATTTGCCAGTACAAGTGGAGGGTATTCCTGGAACATTTCTGAAATTGTTTATGCCAGGATTGTAAAAATTGTTCGGAATATAAGTGCTGAATAGATTCAATTACAATCGCTGCATATACCGGTAAGAATGCAATTTGTCTGCTGCACTACGTAGTTTTCGGGTACACTATACCGGACAGGAATCTGAAGACACTCTATGCTGTCGCAACTTAAACAGCGGAAATGAAAATGATCTTGTATAGTTTCAGGCTGCTCGCATTTCTTGCAAATAGCAAAATATTGCTTGCCATCTTCTGCCACAATTTTATGGATGATCTCATCTTCGCAAAACCTGTTCAATACCCGATATATGGTAGCCCTATTGATTTTGATATCAAGTTGCTTTTCTATGGCATCTTGACTCAATGCTTTTTTGGATGCTGAAAGCAAATTCAGAACGGCCTCTTTCGTTGGGGTATTTCTCCTTTTCATACTCTATTGCGATTATGTTGCAATAAATTATTGCGAATATTTTGCAATAATACGAAAAGGAGATACTTTTGCCAATGTGTTAATGCGAATAAGTCGCAATTGATTAGGTTCAATCCTTAAGCAGCATGGTTTCTGAAAGGCTAAGCGACTCGACTAAATGTTATAAGAAATGACCATAGAAGAATATTAAGATATGAAAAAAGAAGAGTATGCAGTGGTGATTATTGGCGGTAGTTATGCCGGACTTTCAGCTGCTTTGACAATGGGCCGCTCATTGCGAAAAACACTGATTATTGATGAAGGCAAACCCTGTAATCTTCAAACTCCGCATTCGCATAACTTTCTTACCCAGGACGGGAGCACACCTAAAGAAATCTCAGATACGGCCAAAAGCCAACTCTCAAAATACAAAAGTGTCGTTTTTTATAAGGGTACCGCTATAAGTGCAAAGAAAATACAAGGAGGATTTGAAATAATAACCTCAAAAGGAGATGTTTTTAAATCTAAGAAGTTGGTTTTAGCTACAGGTATTAAAGATTTGATGCCGAACATAGACGGCTTTGCAGAATGCTGGGGGATTTCAGTGGTTCATTGCCCGTACTGCCATGGTTATGAAATAAGGGACAAAAAAACCGCCATAATTGCCAATGGTGAGAGAGCGTTCCATCTGGCTTCACTGGTCTCAAATTTAAGTAAGGAAATCACTTTGTTAACTTCTGCTCCCCAGAGTTTTGATGAACAACAATTGATAAAACTGCAGCAGCACGACATTCAGATTATTGAGAAAGAAATAGCAGGAATTGAACATAGAAACGGTTATTTAGAAAAAGTAGTTTTTAAAGATGGAAGTTCTGAGGGCTTTGAATGTGCATATGCTTCATTGCCATTTGAGCAAAACTCTACAATTCCAATGGAGCTGGGTTGTAAACTTACCGAAGGGGGGCATATAGAAGTAGATTCTATGCAGAGAACTTCAATAGACGGCGTTTATGCATGTGGTGACAATAGCTCAATGATGCGTTCGGTGGCTTTGGCCGTCTATGGTGGCAATATTACGGGAGCACATATGAATAGTGAATTGGTAAAAGAAGAATTTTAATATGATAGAAGTTCTCGTAACGGATATAAAAGATAGTGTAACTTCTCATAAGGTTATGAACATGCTGAGCTACAAGTATCAAAAACTTAGAATAAATGTTGATCTAGATGAGACAGGTAAACCTTTCCCCTGTGGGCAATCTATACTTAGACTGGAAGGAGAAAATATAAACGCTCAGGCTATTATTAGTGATCTGGAAGGCTTGGGTATAATCGCTTATATATTAGAAGATAAAGTTTGTAAGTAAATGGCAGAGTTTTGGGAAACGGCGTTTAAAGATAAGCAGGAAATGTGGGGCTTAGAACCTACACAATCATCCATTATAAGCAGAGATCTTTTCGTAGCGAACGAAGTAAAATCGGTGTTGATTCCGGGCATGGGTTACGGTCGCAATGCCCAAATTTTCAAAGAGAGTGGAATGCGAGTTGCCGGTATCGAAATTTCGCAAACGGCCATTGACTTAGGGAAAAAGCGTTTTGGAGATGAACTTACCTTCTATCATGGGTCTGTCACTGACATGCCTTTTGATGATCAGGTCTATGATGGTGTTTTTTGTTACGGTTTGATCTATCTGTTAGATGAACAGGAGAGGGTGAAGCTAATTAAAGACTGCTATAATCAACTTGCAGATAACGGAATAATGGTATTTACCGCTATTACCAAAGTAGCTAAATCCTATGGACAAGGTATTCAAATTGGTAAAGACAGATTTGAGCAATTCGGTGGTGTGAAAATATTCTTTTATGATAAGGATGGCATCGAAAAGGACTTTGGTCCATACGGGCTTTTCGAAATCTCTGAAGTAGAAGAGAATCAGCCCTTTTATGTGATTAAATGCAGAAAACTAAGCGGTTTAACTGAGTAGCTAAGAAATTAAAGTAGAATAAAAAAGGCAATCGTTTATTACCATTACCAAGGTTTTCAAGCGGTTCAATAGGTCAGATTCTTTTAAGTTTTTAATGTATGGTTAGTTTGGATAGGCGGCCAAATTGCCATCCTGTTACTCTGTAATTGAATGAATAAGCAATGACTTTTATGCATGATTCCATACATCATGTAAAGAATGCCGCTTCAAGTCTGGCATTAGTTTCTTTTTTAAAAAGAAATTCATTTTTTTGTTAATCATGCAATAAGTATTCAGATCAATTAAAATAAAGACATGGAAAAAAAAGTACTATCAGAATTAACAGATCAGGAATTGTTAGCAGAAGAAAAAAAGATGAAGTCAAACGCCATTATCAGTGCTTTGCTTATAGGCTTTATGATAGGTATAATTCTATTTAGTATTTGGAAAAACACCATCGGTCTTTTAACACTGATTCCGCTGTATTTCATATTCAGAATGTTCAAAAAGCCTGACAATAAGGAGGAGCTGGAACAAATACTGAAAGAGAGAAATTTAAAATAGGAGTGTATGACTATGTTCTTTAATTGCTCAATCAAAAAGAGCACTCTCTGCAGGAATGACTAATTAGGCTACTTTGATATTCCTAATCGAATGGCTTGTTCTACAGGTGAGAAGTCTTCAGAACGATTAGATAGACTGAACTCGCCTTTTGCTATCAAAGGTGGCTGAGCCATGAATTTTGGGGTGGTTCCAGTATGGGGCTGTGCAGAATGAACAAGAAAAGGATGACAGAGATAAATGGTTCCTGCTTTTCCTGTGGCGTATTCTTTTTCCCGAACAGGCAGACTGTCCAACTTAGCGGCTAATTCCATAAAAGAAAGGCCCACTTCTCCTTCTGAAGCCAGAACTCCTGCTACATCAAGATGAGATTTTTTGTAAATAACTGTCGGGGCATCATTAGGGCCAACATCTGAAAACAAAATCAACATGAGCAGAGCTCTCCCTTTTGAATTAATATTCACCCTCCATTCCAGGTAATTATTGGGATCATCCCCCGGGAAGCCGGCATCTACATGTTTGCCTATATCCATTGGCTGCTCTACAGTGGGGAATCTAACCGGAAAGGTACCTACGCTTTTACAGGGAATCCATTTACCTTCGCCAACTAATTGATTAAAAATAGAATAAAGCCTCTTTGAATTGATGGAATCAACGAAAGGTTTTTGAGCATACATCCCCAAACGAATGACAGGTACTTTCCAGTCAGAAGGATTTGACATGTCAAAAGGAAGGTCATTCCACAGAATGGTTAAGGCGTCTTGGGCTATTTTGGTTGAAAATGCGTTGTCAATTCGCACAAAGCCATTCCGTATGAATTCTTGAATTTGCTTATTACTTAATTCTGCTTTCATAAATTGAGCTATTTACTTTGACGTTATAGTATTCTCAAAAGAGCATTCATTAGTACCTGGATACTAAATTTACTGTTTAATAAATATATTGTTTAGTCACTTGGTCTTCAAATAATTCAGCCATTATAGGTCCATTTTTAATTCATTCACTGCTGATTCTTTTGTGTTTTTTTGGAAAAAATATCCTTTCTATCATCTAAGGCCTGTTTTGAACATGAGAGCCTACTCCGTAAAATAAAACTTTCTGGGCTGAGAAAATGATGTTTTGTAGATTTACAATGTTTCGTTTCAGGCTTGATTTATCCTCTTTTTAGAGATAGATGTGATAAACTTTGAGTTTGGTGCGATGACACTTTTGAAACTAATTTATATTCATCAAAAACTACTTTTTGAAACATGAGACAGCTGATTTTTACTGCATTGTTTTTGGGAACGTTCTCCACAGTATTTGCCCAAAAAGACAAAGAAGGCAGTAAAGACCATTCATTAATTCAGAGATTTAACCAATCCTACATTTATGATTACGAAGAAACGTCATTTGAGCCCTACGTTATCGTAACGGGTAAATCTGATGGCTCCAAATTCACTTCAGCCAAGCAGGTGGAAGGAAAAATATTCCGTATTTTTTATAGTTTACCTACCGGTGCCGGTTCCGTTTATGAGATTTATTCAAATTATCTGAACGCACTGAAAAACAATGGGGCAGAGATTCTATTTAGCTGCAGGCAAGTCACTGACTGTGGCAAGTACTTTTGGGATTATCTAAGAGATCTAGATCGAAAAATAAAGATGCCTCCTTATTACGGAGAGGAAATGGCCTACATAGCGGCTAAATTCAGCAAAGACGGCATGGGGTATTACGTGACGGTAATTCCCGGCTACGGACTGAGTGAAATTGGCTACGAAGTCACTGTGGTAGAAGTAAAAGAAATGGAGCAACAAATTAGCCTGAATGGTATAGAGAAGGCCATGAACGAGAATGGCAAGGTTTCTTTATATGGAATCTTATTTGATACCGGTTCAGACCAGATTAAGCCAAGTTCCTTTGTTGAGATTGAACTGATAGCTCAATATCTGAAGAAAAACCCGCAGAAGAAGGTGTATATCGTAGGGCACACTGATAATACCGGCTCGTATCAGTCTAATCTCAGTCTCTCTGAAAGAAGAGCCACTGCAGTAGTGAAGGCACTTTCTACTCAATATGGAATAGAAGCAAATCGAATGACTTCGGCTGGTGTAGGACCTGTGGCCCCTGAAAGTAAAAACACTTCTGAAGAAGGAAGAAAGAAAAACAGACGGGTTGAAATCGTATTAAACGAAATATAAGCATAGAGGGTAAATCGCCAGACTACAGGTTGATTTGCCCTGCTTCTTTTATACCTTGATGAATACTCAATGCTCCCGGTCATAGGGAAAATAAAAGTTAACAGGCTCATACCGAAGCCCTTTGGGAAAAGACTTTACCAGAAAGAAAAAGTATTTAGAAAGACACCCTTGAAAAACAAAAGGATTATCGCTTTACCTTTTAAGTTTCGATAAAGAAGTAATTAAATGGCTACTGAATAAGTTTCGACAATACACTATAGTTAAGTATTTATATATCAGCATTTTGTCTGATTTTGGTGTTTCGTATTCACTCCGAATGATATAATTTCTCTCACCTGAACCGAAAGTTTTCTACCTAGACTGCATCCTATTAGATAGGTTATGCCAGGGAAGGCATCTCTTTATATAAAGATTAAAACAAGTGGCAATGAATCGGCAGTCCTTTTTGCCTGCCGAGCACATTCAAATGAGCCTAGGGCTACCATTGCTACATCGATGAAGCAGGTATAATAATTTTATAAATTGCTTAAAAGGAGTGTATTACGTTCAGTATTTATGAGAGTTTTTTCGTTTATTTTAACGGTCATGATGAGCTTTAAAACATATGCTCATCAAACGGAGTTTGCCAGCAGCCTGCTATCTACTACGAATGCGGGTCAGCATATTTTGTAAATTGCAGGATCTCTTACGTCTTTTGAGGCAGAGATTAATTATGAGTACGGAAAGGATGCCTATAAAACACCAAAGGAATTTCAGGAGTTGGTCAAAAAGCATTAAAGCCAAAATATTTAGAGTGTTTTTTATTTCCTGATTTCCCTTTACAGCATCGGCCACAAGTTTTTCCAGAATTTAAGAAATGATAAAACAGAAATTGCTACCAACATTTAACAAGGTTTAAATAGCTTTGCGGCCTAATTGTTAAGGCTGGTTTTTATGCTCACCAGAATGCTATTTGAATAAACAATTCATCTTTGACTTCAAGACAGATATTTCCGAAGTCTTTATTCCTTCAAAACTAAACAATCCTTTTTCAGAGGAAATTTCTGCTATAGCCAGGATAGCGGCCACAGAATTTCAGGATTTTATTGCTGAAGAATCGAAGCATTGGGGATACGATTTTCAGACCAAAAAGGGCAAAATGTTTGGTGTTTTGGTAGTTCAAAAAGACGATCTCAGTTATAGTTTTATCGGGACGGTTTCAGGGAAGCTACCCGAAAATGCACAATGTGATCAGTTTATTCCTTCGGCTTTTGATGTGTCTGTTGGCGATTTCTTTATTAACAAGGGCATGACCGAGCTTACAGAAATAGGTAAGGAGATAAAGAGAGCTTTAAACCCGGCAGAAATTGCTACTTTAAAGTTGGAAAGAAATAAAAAGTCTGTGGCTTTGCAAAAACGTCTTTTTGAGAATTATCACTTTTTGAATCTTTCAGGTCATTCCCAAAATTTACTGGAGATTTTTGGAACATCTTCTCATGGGAAACCACCTGCTGCTGCCGGAGAATGCGTAGCACCAAAAGTCTTGCAGTATGCTTTTCAACATCGTTTAAAACCCATTGCTTTGGCCGAGTTTTGGTGGGGAAGTCCTATCAAAAATGACCTTAAAATTCACAAAGCCTTCTACCCGGCTTGCAAAGACCGCTGCCGTCCGATTCTTGAGTATATGCTGGAGGATCAGAAACTATTTGAAAACCGGGCCCAGGTTTGAGCTACCGGCCCCACTGATTAACTGAAAAAGCCTTTGTATAGGTTAAGTAAGTGTTTGGGTATGAAATATATTCGCTTGCATAGCCCTTTGCTTGCCTGGCCAAGATGTATTAGCTCAGACCATTTTTACCATCTTTCGGAGGGAATTTACCTTTTCTCTTTTTGAATGATTACGGAGCTTTGTTAAAAGATTTAGGAATGATCAAAATCACTATTTGTCCAATATGTGGTTCTAAATCTAAGAGGAGAACGAAAGAATTGAAGGCCTCAGTGATGCCGTTCAAGACGAGGAGGCTTTCAAAAAAATAGCTGTATGAAAAAGGACAATGGAGAAGTATATAGTGAAAGCAGAGGCCTTGAAGAAGGAATTGGAAACATATAAACTAAGACACAAATGAAAGTAGCAGTAACATCAGCCAGTGGACATTTAGGCTCGGCAATAGTGAAAGAACTTATCAGGGAGATTGGTAATGAAAACGTGGTGGCCATCGCCCGAACGGTACAAAAGGCCGAACATCTGGGTGTTGAGGTAAGAGAAGGAGACTATAACAGTCGTGAACAATTCAATAGAGCACTTAGGGGCATTGATGCTGTACTTTTGGTTTCAGGAATGGATGAGCCTCAAAAGAGGATTCAGCAACATAGAAATGTGATAGAGGCAGCCAAAGAAAATGGTCTGAAAAAGATAGTTTATACCAGTATTGTAGGTGCAGAAGAGGGTACCGCTTTTAGTCCCATTGTGCAAAGTAACCGACAAACCGAAAAAGATGTACAGGCATCGGGTCTTGAATGGGTAATTGGTAGAAACGGTATCTATATTGAGCCTGATCTTGAATACATAGATACTTATGTAAAAGAAGGTGGTATACGGAATTCGGCGGCAGACGGCAAATGTGGCTACACGAGCAGACCCGAGCTGGCTTTTGCCTATACTCAGATGTTACTGAATTCAACGGTCAATGGTAAGGTCTTAAATCTTGTTGGCGAAGCCATTACTCAGTCAGAATTGGCTGATCTCATTAATCAGGTTTATGGTACAGACTTAAGTTACACTTCAGTATCAATAGAAGAATATAAAGAAGAAAGAATAAAGGCTTTGGGCGAGTTTATGGGAACAGTGATAGCCGGGATTTATGAAGGCATTAAAAAAGGAGCCAACCATGTACGTTCAGACTATGAGAAGGCAGCTGGCAGAGCCCATAAGGGTGCCTTAACGATGATTCAGGAAATATACAAATAGAAATAACGAATTCAAGGTAAAGTGGAATTGACGGAGACGATTCAATGTTAATTTAAAAGTATTGTGTGGTTTTAGTACTTGCCGAGTCAGCATCTTGTTGAAAAAAGAGGAATGGGAATTTTAGAGAGTATTTTGAAAAATGTGGTACTGGAAGAGGCCACAATTTCTGAGAAAGTAAAACTTAGCGAATCTGTCTATAAAATACGCTTAGCCAATGATAAGATAGCCAATGCTGATTTTATTCCTGGCTACTTTTTGCGTTTGGGAATTGGGATCGGTAGAGAGGACCTCGCCCTTAAAGACAAAGTCAGAAGTTATTCTGTGTGGGATATAAATAGGGCAGAAGGCTATATAGACCTTGCTATTGCTACGCATAGCAATGGAATAGGATCGAAATGGGTAGCCAACTGTAATACAGGGGATACCGTTTATTTCAAATGGAAAAAGGGTAATTTTTTATTAGATGATACGGCAGATAGCTACCTGATGATCGGAGATTTGTCGGCTTTGTCGCATTTGTATGTGATCAATAGGCACTTTTCGGATAATAAGCAGGTTACAGGTATTGTTTACAGTCAATCTTCTTCTGACTTTTTTGAAGATGTGGATGGTAAATCGCCTTTTAATTTTTATCAACTGCAGCAGAATCCTTATGAGGAAATAGTGGAACGTATCAAGGAATTGACTCCCAAAATGGCTGGGAAAAAGCTGGTTTATCTGGCAGGTGATAGCAGACTTTGTGTTTCTTTGAATAACTTTTTCAGAAAAGAATTAAACTGGGAAACGAATGAAATAAAAACTAAACCATTCTGGAATCCTGTGAAAAAAGGACTGGAATAAAGAGCAGAGGCTGAATGAACGGTTTCCTGCATGTAGCTAATCGCCGATGTAGGCTTGAAAGCTCGAATAGAAAAGCGGGCATGAAATAAGAAAGAAAATGAAATAGTTCACATACAAATCTTCAAAGGTTATCGTTAGTATAGGCTGTGATTCGAAGATTAAGAAATAGTATATTTTGTAAAGTCCTCTGGGGCTTCATGGGACTTTATTTGCTTAATATCAGTGTAGATAGCTCTGATCAAAACCTTAATTCTATTCCTGAAGATTTATCAATAAATGATCAGGAAAGTATCATTGAAATCATCATTGAGAAGGTATTAGGTTTTGAGAATGCTATTGAAGAATACGATGATCATGACTCAGAAAACCAAATTAAAAAGGCCAAGGCTCAGATTGATTTAATTTATCAATATTTTGGTCAAAGTGCTGAAAGTGAGTTGATTGTTAAAGGTAATGGGCAGACTTTTTCTTACTTAAATTCTTATCCCGGAGAGGGCTTTCTTTATCTATTGAGTCCCCCGCCCAAAATCTGATTTGATTTTTTATGCTTCGTGTACCCTTCACCCTCGCGGTAGAAGGGCAATTCTGTTATGTCTTAAATCAAATCGAAAAATGAAATTCAACAATATAACTGTACTTTTTCTTCTATTATTAACGTCCTCGTATTCCATTGCTCAAATCACCAATTTTGAAAAGGACAGTCTTTATATAGAGCAGGTGGAAAATCTCAAAAAACCGGATAAGGTCTTACATGCTGAGCCTCTTTACATTGACCTAATCAGAGATTTAGGTGCCCGAAAAGGAGAAAAGGAATGGAATTTGGGGTTTGGGCTTACTGATAATCTGAAATTTGACTCTTATGAAGTCTTGATAGAGTACGAATGGGCTCCGGTAAATCGTCTGGGTTTAGAAATAGAGTTACCCTTTACTTTTTATTCCGGTATTAATGGTTCAGAAAAAGGTGCCATTCCTTCTGATCACCTCAATGGTTTAAAAATGGCCGCTCAATGGTCTTTTTTAGTGAATGAAGCCTGGGCTACTTCTATGGCCATAGGGTATATTAATGAGCTGGAATTTACCGAGTTTGAACATTTTGGCCGGCCACTTATAAAGGGTAATGTGTATAATCCGTTTTTGGTTATGGCTAAACGCTGGGGGCAGAATGTACACTCTTTGATTTATACAGGCCCTGTGGTAGAGCAACATTTTAAAACCAAAGAATGGCATGCTCGCTACGAGATAAACTCAAATTTTCATTACATGATTTCAGGTACCAGAAACTTTATAGGCCTTGAGTTTAACAAAGTCATTAAACCAGGTGATTTCGGTATGACTATTCGACCTCAAATGCGTGTGGGCATTGCCGATAATCTTTTGGTAGGTATAGTAGCGGGAGTACCGGTGAGTCGTTACAATGAACGACTTAGTTCGTTTGTCAGACTTATATGGGAACCCAAGCACCGGTAAGGATGAAGGGCAGAGGCAGGTATACCTGCCTCTGATTTTTTTAACAAGGCACAGAACAGACGGCAAAATGGAAGTTGCTTAAGGAAGAAGACTCGGTACTATCCGAAACGTCAAACCATTAAATAGTTTTAATTTAGATCATTTTTCCGCAATTTAGGGTACACTAAAGGTATCAATCATATCTGAAAAACAATGAAAAGTACTGCTCATCATGATGAAAGAATATCGAAAATGACTTTTGGCTCAGTTTATCCTCATTACGTAACAAAGGTGGAGAAAAAAGGCAGAACCAAAGCCGAGCTGCATGAGGTCATAGAATGGTTAACTTCTTTTGATGAGAAGCAACTTCAAGAGCTTATGGATAAAAAAGTCACTTTTGAGGAGTTTTTTGAGATGGCAAATCTTAACCCAAACGCCGGTTTGATAAAAGGTGTAATTTGCGGCTATCGGGTGGAAGAAATAGACAATCCTTTGACTCAAAAAGTACGTTACCTTGACAAAATTGTTGATGAGCTTGCCAAAGGAAAAAAAATGGAGAAAATTTTAAGAGGAAGTTAAGCGACCAGCACATTCAAAAATCTTTACTTAATCTGCTTTTAGTGAGAAAGTGAAGCAACTGCCTTTCCCTTCTTCACTTTGAACCATTAGTTTTGCTCCGAGTTCTTCAGCTATTCGTTTTACAATGTAAAGACCTAAGCCGTGACTCTGCTCACCCCCTGTAGGTTGGTTTCCAGCTGTGCTGTATTTCTCGAAGAGATATTTCTGCCTTACTTCTGATATACCTTTCCCTTCATCTCTTATCTCAAAATGCACATACCCGTCTTTTTCATAAGTACGATACCATACTTCGGTTTTATCCTCTGAATATTTAATGGCGTTAGAGAGTAGATTCTCCAAGGCCCTGAACAGCATTTTTTTATCTGTCAAAATATGCTCCCGGTCTTGTTCAATCTGAGCTTTTAAATTGATACCCTTCGCTTTAGCCAAAGGTTCAAATCGTTTGATTAAGGAGGCTGTGAGTTTAGCCAAGTCTGTATTTTCTAAATGGACTTCATGTGCTTCCTGCTTATCAAAAGTGAGCAAGGCTCGAATAGCATTTAAACCAAAATCGGCTGTTTTACTAACCATTTCCTCTACCTCCTGTAAACTTCCTTTATCATTTTTGGAAAGGTTTTGTACCCATAATTTAATTGCGGAAAAGGGGCTGCTAAGGTCATGAGAGACTACTGAAAGCAGATGGTTTTTCTCCGCATTAAGCTGCGTTAGTTTTTTATTCTGTGCCTGAATCAGGCTGTTTTTCTTTTTGTTTTTATGGTAGGAGAAGCCAACGATAGCAGCCAGACTGGCAAAAGCAATAATACCAATCAATAACGCCAATTGTCTGTTTTTCTGACTTTGTAGTCGGGCAGAAAGCAATTGGTTTTCTTTTTCCCTTTCTTCGGCATTGTAGGCTTCCTGAAGCTCGGCTATGCGGTTACTGGTTTGCTCATTTAGAATTTCACTTTTTAACTGATTGCTCAGGATAATTTCCTTGTACGCCTCTTGGTACTCACCAAGCTCATTATAGATAGCGGCCAGCTGTTCATGAGATTGCTGAATCAGAGATTTTGAATTCAGTTGATTAGCCAGTTTCAATGCATTGAGAAGTTCAGTTTTTGCTTCTGATTTACGCCCCAAGCCATTTAGGGCACCGGCTTTGTTTACCACATTATACCATAAGTCAGATTGAATCTTGTCAGTAAAATATGCGATGTTCTCCTTACTGAATATAAGGGCCTGCTGATAATTACCTTGCTGAATGTATAAAGAAGTGAGGTTAATTTTCACATTGGCAATTCCCGTAGAATCTCCAAGAGCATTTTTGATATCAAGTGATTTGTTATAGGAAATTAAGGCGGAGTCAATTTTATTCTCTTGTCGGTAGCATTGCCCCAGATTATTATAGATCACCGCCAGACTCTTCTGCTCCAATTCATCGATCGGAGACTTTGAAAGAAAAGAAAGAATCACCTTTTTGGCTTCAGAATGTCGGTTTGTAGTCAGATAAACATAGGCCAGATCAGAGATAGCAATGAGTTCATCGTTCGGGCTGTTTAAGGCCTGAACAGCTTTTGCAAACGTCAAAAAGCTTTCTAATGATTTACTTTTTTCTCCCAGATAATCAAAGTAAAATCCATCTACTCTTTCGGCAAAGGCTATGGCTCTTTGATTGCCTGAGCTCCTCAATTTTTGGCTCCAATGCGGAAGAGAATCAAGATTGGAAGAATTGTAGATAGGAAGATTCTTGATGTAAGTATCCCAGGTTACATCAGCTTTTTGGCCACTTGAAAAATGACTGAACAACAGAAAGAGGAGGAGAGTACTTAGCTTATTCATCCAGAATTCCGTTTTGCAAGGCAAACTTCACCATACCTACTGTATTGCTGGCACCAATCTTCACCAGTATATTTCGTCGGTGTGTATCCACCGTTCCGGTACTTAAAAAGAGCTTTTCACCTATTTCGGCTGAGCTGTACTCCAGACATACCAGCTTTAGTATCTCAAACTCTCTTGGAGACAAAAGGCTTAGTAATTTATTGGAAGGTGTGGTAACAGTATTGGTCTCTTGATTTACATCTTCAAGACTGATATCCTGACTGTAATAGGGAATACCATCAGCCACAGAACGAATGCCCGCTTGCAGTTCTTCTATAGCCGCATCTTTAAGAATATAGCCTTGAATAGCATGTTTTTTGAGTTTTTTCATGGTTCTGCTTCCTCTAATCATGGTTAGATAGAGAATAGGAAGCTGTGGCTTGAGATGCCTTATTTGTTTGAGTAAATCTTCTGCTTCTATATCTGGCAACTGGACATCCAGGAGTAAAATATCTAAACTTAAGGCTGGCAGAGCCCGAAGAAGGGATTGTCCGTCAGAATAAGTAGCCATAATTTTTATGTCCTTTTCTGTTCTCAATAGCTTTTCAAGGCCTTTGAGAAAAATTTCATGGTCATCTACTATAGCAATTTTTATCACAATTGAAGACTCAATTATTCAGACTTCAATTAAACGATTGGCCGGATGAAATCCAATTGATAAGCAGATCATTTAATAGAGTATATGACTTAAAATTACCTGATTACAGGATGGTGTGGCGTCTGCGTAAAGGCGAAATTGAGCTTTCAATTCATTTGTAAAACATGCAGTCATGAAAAATCTTCAATTACCTTTCCTGCTCTTTCTCTTTTTGATCATCTTTATATCTTCCTGTGAGAAAACTGACCCTGAGCCGCCACTGGCTGAGCAAATTATGGGTGAATACACGGTTGACTATTATTTGGCAGGAACTACCAAAGTGACATTGCCTGCCACTGTCAATGGCATAACAGCCACCGGTACCCTCTCGGTTTCTAAACTTTCAGAAACGGAAATTAGTGTCCTTTTCACCTTTATACAAACGGCCTCTGATTTTGGTCTCGACAAAAAATCTACGAGTACGGTGCCTTCCATTTCGCTGTCAAAAAATAGTTCTGGTGAAATCGGCGGACAGGATGCTGATGGCAATTCAATCGGTTTCTCAAACGGTGAGCTAAGGGTCAAATTCAATGACTCTGATCCTTCAAGTGTCCTTATTATATACGCTTCACGATCCAATTAATGATTAATAGTTCAGTTCTTATAAGCAAGAAGGGGCTTAGCAGCCTTTTGCTACATATCCCTTCATATTTAAGAATGAAAAAAGTAATCTGCTTAATGTGTTTTTATTTATCGGGTCTTCCGATTGCCTCAGCAGTTACCGTCACATGGACAGGCAATGGTGATGGTATAACTTGGGAAGATCCACTAAACTGGAATACGGGTCAAAAGCCAACCACCATGCAGGATGTAGTAATTATCGCAGATTCTGTTAGCATGTCTTCTTTGCATAGTGTGAATTCTTTAAGGATTGTAGACGGGGCTTTACATATTAGCAGCACTGCACTTTTTCAAACCAACGGTTCCCGCAATACAAATCCGTTTTATGCCCTTACATTGGTGAGTAGTTCCTTGTATGTTTCAGGAGAGTATTACATAATAAACTCTCAAAGTGTCATGGCTATTGATGAAAGCAGTAGGCTCGTTATCGAGTCGGGAGGGCAGATCGATGTAGATGGTGGCTCCGGACAAAACGGGGTTGTCAATTCTGGACTGTTGCATATTAAAAATAACGGAGCTTTGATAATCAGGAATAAGCAGTGTAACAGAGGGATTCATAACAATGCCCGGGTTTTAAATGAAGGGGGGATTGATATTGGAGGCTCAGGCATTAGTGAGAGTATATTCAATTATACTGAGGCTAATTTTGACAATTACGGGTCTCTTTATCTGAGAAATGCCGCCAATAGTGCCATTAAAAACTTTGCAGAAGACGCGGCTTTCTTCAATAATTATTCTTCAGGAATTATCAATGTCAATTCTGTTATAGACAGCAGAGGTAATTTTGGCAATTCAGGTACTATACTCTGTAAGGGTCAGGAGGAAGACCAATTCCGAATTTTTGAACAAGGCTCCTATTTTCAGAATTTTGGACTAATAAAACTCTGTCCTACCAGACTCAGAAGCATCGCTACTTTTAATGCGTCTTTATTTGTCAATGAGATAGGAGGAAGAATTGAGACCGATGACAGTTGCCCTGCAATTGCCAGCACAGGTTATAAAATTTCAGTATCGGCATCTTTTCACAACTATGGAAATATTACACTTCATTTAAATCACTTTTCATCCGGTTTCGGAATCAGCAGTACTTTTATTAACGATGGAATAGTATCTATTGCCGATGCAAAAAGCAGTAGTATAACCATAGCCGAAACAGGCTATTTTGAAAACTCCAATTCCGGGCAAATTAACATTGTGGGAGCATTCAATAAAAACTACAATACTCATTGGCCTGCAGCCAAAATAGAAGGAGAATTCTTAAACAATGGCAAAATAACAATTTCCAGTACAGACAGTGTGTCCTGGCAGCAAGAGCCGCTTTCTACTACTTCAAATTTCGGGATCATTGACCTGAGAAATGCAGGAGCCAGTTTAAAGTTTAATGGAGGAGAATTATTGAATAGGAATTGTGGACTAATTGCCCTGGATAAGCCGGTGGTCAATACTGCTGGCAATTTTGCTAATGAAGGTATTATCTATGACAGAAACCATAACGTAGAATACGATGATGCCACAAACTCCGGTCTCATTTACGAGGATGTGATAGGACTAGCCTCAGAAGGAATTAAAAACTATTTTCCAGTAAGAACCCGAGGATTTAACATAAGCATGCCTGATAGCCTCTTTACAACGAAAACATTAAATTCCGGTAGCTCAATAGCCAGCTTTGAGGAGCATCCTGTTTCTTTTCCGCTTGTCTATTTCTGGACGCCCAAACCAAATGTGAATATGACAGATAGGTATTATTTTCAGGTAGACGGCGTTTCTGGATGTAACCGCCGATTAGAGCTTAATAGAAAAATTGCACCCCAATGTGATTCTTACAAATCAGTAACAGCCAATGGTGCATCAACCGATTTTTTTGACAGGTCAAACTGGGAACGTCAATTAATACCTGGTGTTTGCGAAAATGTCATTATAAATAATGCTATGAAATTAGATGCCGGCTATAAAGTTCAACTCAATAAGCTTGATTTTCAGACAGGCTCAATGGTTGAAATAGAGACAGGTGCAGTCTTAGAAACTTTGGGTCAGTGAAAAACTTAATTGCATCTTTTTAATCCATACTGAGCAAACTTTTGTCGGGAGCGGCAGAAATACTCGCTTTATCTTGGCTTTGAAACAGCTTTTTGCGGGTTTTCTTTCATTTTGGCTTGCTCACGCTGTTGATACCGAAAATATGTAATTGCACTAAGCAGTAGAAGGCTTAGGACTAAAAACCAATTCATCTTCACGATTGTAGCTGACTCTAAAGCATAAGTCATAAAAAGAGAAGAAGTGAAAGCGATTATGGCAAAAGAAACGCCCCACATAAAAACGATGGCACCCCCGGCAAGCATTTGACCTTTGCCGGCTCCTAAAATACCGGCAGCATAAATACCGACCATAAAAAAGACAAGAGTCATTAAAAGGAAAAAGACAAGACTTGCTGGTTTAATTAGTTTTTTCATGGGATGCAATTCTTTCCTTCAATTTACTATTTAAAAAGGAAAATAATAAACTATATGGCCTATGCATAAAATGTCCGGCATTTTCTCATAGCAGTTTTAGATGTAGAACTTGTTAAAATAGGAGAGAAATTACCTGTCATTTAACAATCTGGACTGAAAAAACATTGACCTTAAATCAGATAGCTTTAAATTTGAAAAAGTGCCTGAGATAGGTTTACGTCAGTAGATTCTGCGTAAACTTCTCATAAGAAAGCGAAGAAAAAGCAATTATAGCCTCTATTATTAAATCGAATTTAGCCTTGAAATCTTTAAAAATAACAAGCGTACTACTGGCCGCTGTTTATTTATTTGCTTGCCAGAGCAATATCATAGAAGTACCCGATTCACCTTTTGCAATCAGCAACGATTCCTACACTGTAGAGACCATCGCGGATGGCTTTGTCATACCTTATGGAATAGCCATTTTAGGAGAGGAAGAATATTTCATTACCGATAGGGTGGGTAAAATGTTTTATTTCAAAGAAGGAGCTTTAACTGAAATTAGCGGAATGCCAGAAGTAGTGACATTTGGTACTCCGGGACTACCCGCCATCATGCATGGGGGGCTTATGGATATAAGTCTTCATCCCAATTATGCAACAAATTCCTGGCTGTATATCTCTTACCTTGATGCCGCGGATGGCCGTGCAAAAGTTTCAAGGTTAAAGGTCAGGAATAATGAGGTTACCGAATTTCAAAACTTATTCTCTACCCGGCGGGACAACTACTCAGGCAATGGAATGAGGATAGAATGGGAAGATGACAGTCATTTCTTTCTCAATATTGGGAATTCAGATTTCTCTACCAGTACCTCACCGGTGCTTTATGCTCAAGACCTGAATGACGATGCTGGAAAAATTCATCGCTTAATGGAAGATGGAGGTATTCCAGATGACAATCCAATATTTGAAGGCTTTTCAGAGCCTGGCAGTATCTGGAGTTATGGTCATAGAGATGTTCAAGGTTTGTTTTTTGAAAAATCAACGCACACTCTTTTCGGATTGGAGCATGGCCCTAAAGGTGGTGATGAATTCAATATTATTGAAAAAGGTAAAAACTATGGCTGGCCTCTCTTTTCAAACGGAATAAATTATGATGGTGCCTGGGTTTCCATGATTACGGAAGATTCGGCCGCTCAATTCACGGTTTTTCCCGAATTTTACTGGACGGTTCCTACTTATGACGGAGGCCAGGCCATAGCTCCTGCCTGCCTGCTGAAAGTTAGTGGAAGTACTATTGCAGAATGGAATGATCAATTCCTGATAGGTTCTTTAGCGTACAGAAGACTTATGAAGTACAATAGAGATTCTGACGAAACTTTTGGACTGGCAATCGAAGGAAGAGTTAGGACGATCAAGCAATTACCAAACGGCGACATCATAGCTCTAATAGAGCGAAGCGATCTTCGTGAAGCCAACGGTAAGGTAGTGAGGATTAGCGGATGATTATTAGAAGACAGTGGGTACTATCAGGTTTTAACTCATAAAGAACAGGAAGCTTAGCGAGAGTAAGTGGAGTGGAATGTGGACTGGATTCTAAATTTGTGTCATACAGCTAGTGTGCTTGCTCTCAGGTTATCAAGTACCCTGTACCGGTAAGGTAAGTATAAGTGGAGTCTTTCTAAGTGTTTTTCCCGCAATCAAAGGTGTGTATGTGTGATCTTGCCGAAATTTCTTTATTTTCAAACCTGCTTAACAGAACCTGACTAATAATGACAATTGCACTTATAGATGATCACGAATTAATTCTCGAAAGTCTATCGCTCCTTTTGAATAAAATGGAAGAGGTGAGTTCTGTTACCTGTTTTGAAAATCCTGAGAAAGCTCTGGAAGCCTGTAAGGTTGAAAATTTTGATCTGATTATCACAGATTATAATATGCCTGAAATGACCGGAAGCACTTTCACATTGAAACTCAGAAAAGAAAAGCCGAAATCAAAAGTCTTGATGCTAACGGTGGCAGAGGATTACGAGACCATAAAGGAGGGTTTTCAGGCGGGTATCTTAGGTTATGTGATGAAAAAGGCTTCTAAATCTGAACTAAGAGAGGCTATTGTAACGGTTTCAGAGGGTAAGCGATTTGTAAGTGAATCTGTGCTTACAGAATTACTTAACCCCTCTGTGGCTAAAGAAAACTTTCTGGAAGTGCACAATGAAACCAAGGCCTTGACGAGTCGCGAAATTGATGTGGTGGAGCTTATTGGCAGGGAAATGTCAACCAAAGAGATAGCAGACGAGCTTTTTGTGAGTATTGCTACCGTAGAGAAACACCGTCATAATGTGTTAAAAAAGTTAGGAGTAAAAAACTCAATAGGGATTCTTAAATATGCCATGCAACATAAGTTAATTGGCTAAGGGTATGCTGATGGATACCTTAAAGCCCTCATGCCTGTCAAAACTTATTTTACCTCCATATTTCTCAACTTTGGTTTCCATACTTTTGAGGCCAATTCCGGCCTTGGCTGTGTCAGATTCTACATTGCTGCCATTGTCATTAAAGACTAACAGAAGTTCCTTTTTTACAGTTAATAGCAGTTTGACCTTCGTGGCATTGGCATGTTTTTTAGTATTGGTACATAGCTCTAACACCATTTGGAAAATATGATATTGTAAGGCTTTATCTATTGTATTTACCTTGTCAGAAACCTTACTCTCAAAATGTGTTTTTGATTGTTTGTTGAGATTAATGAACAGGTTTTCAATAGCTTTTTTTAGTCCTAAATCCAGAAATTCGAGTGGTCGTAGATTGTGAGCGATGAACCTGACTTCTTCGTATAGTTTTTCTAAATCCTTTACTACAGAATTGTATACTACAGATTCTATTTCGGCTTCGTTGGCTTCAATTTTCCATTTTAAGGCTGTGATTTTAGTAGCAACACTGTCGTGGAGTTCGCGAGACATACGCTGCTGCTCCAGCATTTTACCGGTATTTAGAGCTTCCTCCACATCTTTATTTCTTTTGGAAAGTAACTCGTTTAATGTTCGGAGCTTACGGGAGTTACTGTTTAGGTACAAACTGATCAGAATTCCAATAAGTAAAGCTGAGGCCAAGGCCCAGATCAAATATTGCAGTTGCTTATTTTCTAAATCTGCTATTCGGTTTTGCTGTTGCTCAAAGGCGTATTGGCTTTCTAGTTCGGCATATCTTTCATTTACCTCCTTTCTTTTCAGGCTGTCTTCCAGCACATTGTAAAGCTCTAAGGTTTCAAGGGCTTTACTGTCTAGTCCGGCGGTTTTATACACCTGATACAAATCGTAGTATCCCCGGTTTAAGAACTCCAGATACCCCATTGATTTAGCTGCATTAATGGCGTCTTCCTGGTACAAAATAGCCAGATTGTAATTTTCCTTTGCTAAAGCGTTCGTAGCATAATCTGTATAGATATTGTACTGAACAAAGTAATTGGGTATTCTTTTGGCGTGTTCAAGGGCTTTGGCTCTGTATTCTTCAGATAAGCGTTCTTCGCCCAGTAAATGATATACTTTAGCCTGGCCTTGTAGATTATTAGGTATTTGGTTTTCTATTAAACTATTGGGTAACAAGGCTTCAGCTCTTTTATAAAATCGCAAAGCTTTTAAATAGTCTTCTTTTGACTTTGCCTCATAAAGAGCGTCATCTGCATAAAAGTCTAAAATCCATATAGCATGGCTACTGTTTTTAAGTTGGAGGGCTGCCGGTTCTGCTTCTTTGAAAAGCTTAAGGCATTCAGGCTTATTGCCGCTGTTAAGCATCACAAAACCGAGCAAAATTTTGGTGTAAACAATATGCTCAGGTGAAGCCTTATTTTTCTCCATTATCCTGAGTGCTTGATGATAATATTCTATGGCCTGCTGGTAGTCGCCTTTTTTGTCGTAATTCTTGCCTAATGCCCGTAAATAGAGGGCTTCGGCAATGGGCCATTTACTTTTGGACTGGGCAACTCTAAACTGTTCAAGCCGGGCATCGGCCAGTGTGTCTCCTCCAAAAATACTTTTCTCACAGAGGTCATTGTAGTAAAACATTAATAAAGTATCTCTGGCAATACTGGCGGGCTGTTTCTCAAGAATTTTTATTGCATGTACCAGTGAATCGCGTCGCAAGCCAGTTTCGGCATTTGCAGAAACGGTGGCCACGATGATCGCTATTCCGAGTAGTATTTTTGTGTTAATACGCATTATTTCAAGGAAGTTGGAGATTCTCCTTTCAAATTCAAAGTATCCTGCGAAGCAATATGATACCGGTGGCCTAAAATTCATACTTTCATGTAGGCCTTTTCATGGTTTTCATGTATTTCAACTTATGGGCAATTCAAAGAGATTTGAATCAATTATTTCCTGCGGAATTGCCATGAAAAAAATCCTATACCTTTTATTAGTTCATTGTGTCTTACAGGCAGAAGCTCAGAATATACGCTATGTAAAACCAGTAGCCGCTGGTAGTGGTGATGGCTCATCTTGGGCCAATGCCAGTGCCAGTATTCAAGATATGTTAAATGTGGCTTCAGTAGAGGAGGTTTGGGTGGCTAAGGGAACGTATAAACCATCTGCTTATCCCACAGGCTGTACTGCTTGCTCGAGCTCAAGAGATTACGCTTTCTTTTTGCCGGCTAATACGAAATTAATTGGTGGTTTTGGTGGTACAGAAACCACTATTGCACAAAGAGACATTACCTTAAACGAAACAATTCTGGATGGAGATATTGGAGTAATTGGTGTAGAAACAGATAATGTATACCATGTTTTACTCTCTGCTTTTAGTTTTGGTGAAACCGTGTCTGTTGAAGTAGATGGCTTCACAATTAAAGGTGGTTATGGAAAAAATGCTTCGGGTTCAGTTTCTGTCAATTCAGTGAGTATTTCGCGGGTTTCCGGTTCCGGTGCTTTATTTTACTATGGAAACAAAACAGTGAAGAACTGTCTTTTTACCAATAACAAAGGAAGCGGTGTTGGCGGAGCTGTTTATGCCATGAATAATTCTACTACAACTGCCACGTTTGAAAATTCTCAATTTCTTTCGAACGAAGCAGCAAATGGCGGCGGAGTTTATGTTTTTTCCGGAACAGGCAATTTTACGAATTGCGATTTTAACGGAAATAGTGCGACGAGCAATTCTGGTGCTTTAGGCACTAATTTTACCTATGCTACAAACATTAATAACTGTACTTTCCTTCAGAATACGGCCGTAATGAACGGAGGGGCTATACTTTTTGATATCTCCAATGGTCATATTTCAAACAGTACTTTTGAATCAAACACGGCCTCTAATCATGGAGGAGCCATTTATAATGAACGCACAGACTTATTGTTGGAAACTAGCCATTTTAAAAGCAATTCATCCAAACAAGGAGGGGCAATAGAGCTCTTTTATGATGACGCTATTATCAGGAAAAACTTTTTCGAAAGTAATAGTACTACCCAGTACACAGGAGGAGCCATTCACACTTCCAGTTCTGAATCAGAAATTAATCAGAATGTTTTTTATGATAATTATGGTTTTGTAGGAGGAGGGGCCCTGGGGCTTGGAGGGGACGTTCAGCTGCATAGTAATTTATTTTATGCTAATAACGCCAAGTACTGGGGTGGGGCCATTTTCTTTTTTTCGGGTAGTACATTCAGGACAATTAAGAACAATACTTTCGTTAAAAACTCCTCTACAAGCTCGGGTGGAGCCGTTTATACACATTCAGGAGACACGCATTTCTACCAGAATATCTTTTGGCAGAATGGTATAAATGGGAATGTGGCACACGCCAATGCCGATTATTACAATTACCAAGGCGTCAATTTGTTTAAGAATAACGCTTTGCAAATGACTTCCTCAGGCTATGTGGTAAGCAATACGGGTGTAAGGCATATCGGAGCAGGAGCGGCAGGAAATACTTTTGCCACGGACCCTTTATTTAAAGACGATTCTGATCCGGAGGGCCCTGATAACCTTTTACGGAATTCTGATGATGGTTTTCAATTACTTGGTACAAGTCCGTTTAAGAATGCCTCTTCTATAAACCCGCCCATTGAAGATATTACAGGAGCTAGCAGAGACGATCAGCCCGATTGGGGAGCTTATGAGTTTGGTGCTTCCAATTGTCCTGAGACGTTGGCCGTAACAGGGCCCGTTAATACAGACCAAAAGGCCAATCTCAGCATATCTACAGGTTTACCGAATACTATCATTTCTGCGAGTTCTGTTACCTATCAGGCCGGAAATTACATTCAGCTGAATCCCGGTTTTAGTACCGGGGTAAATGCTGTTTTTGTGACTCGATTATTGGGAGGTTGTCAGTAATCTACTTGTTTTTCAGTATCGAAAATCAATGTTTTCCACTATTTACTTCCGACGGCTCTTTGACCAATTTTATATCAAATAAAAGTCCATGAAAAATCAAGAAATCAATGTAGGAGGAAGAAGAGCAGTGAAGCCAGGGAACGTGATCCTTTTTGAAGGTGACGCTAACTATTCACATGTTCACCTCAAAAACGGTTCTAAAATAACGGTTGCTACCACTTTGAAAAGACTGGAAGAGCGATTTAGACCATTTAATTTTTATCGGTCACATAAAAAGTATCTGATAAATATCAGAGAGGTGCAATGCTGTGAAAACTACGAAGTAGAATTAAAAAATAATCATCTGGCTCTCGTTTCCAGACGGAAGAAAGATGAATTGGTTAGAATATTAATTAAGTCGCGATAAAGATGGGGGTAATTATGATTAGGCTGGTTCTTTTTACATGCATTTGTTTAATGTCTCAAAGATTAAGTGCTCAGGAAGCACCCTGCGGAACAGTACCATTCTCAAAAGAGAAGGTTAAAGAAATTGAAAGAATTGCTACATCTCTGAGTGGAGTGAGTACAGCTGGTATTACCTATTTGCCGGTTAAATTACACCTTACCAGATATTCATCGGGCGGAACGGCATATTATCCTATAAAACAGGCAGTCTATGAATTTGCCAAGCTGAATGAGAAGTTTCTACCTTTGGGTTTCCAGTTTTACTTGTGTGATACTGTCAATTATATAGATGACTATAGGCTGGATGAATTCACAAGCCCATATTACAGTACTGATTCCCTGGCCTTAGTGATGTATAATGTCAATAACGCCATTAATGTCTACTATGTTAATGAATCAAATGTAGGGGGTAGGTCCAATTTTCCATCGGGTGACAAATTTTACAACTGGATGTTTGTAAAAAATGGGAATTTCGATTTAGGTGAAACACTGATACATGAGATGGGTCATTATTTTAATCTATACCACACTTTTGAGACCTATTTAGGTGCCGAGTTAGTGAATGGCTCCAACTGTTCTACCGCCGGCGATTTAGTCTGCGACACTCCGGCAGATGCCTATCCTATCACTTACGATAGAATATCTTGTCAATATACCGGAACACATAAAGATGCAAACAATCAGTTATATATGCCGTCTACAACAAACTATATGTCATATTATGGTGGTGGATGTATTTTTGAATTTACTGAAGGGCAAAGAGACAGGGCACAAGCCGGGCATGCTGCCCGTTTAAGCATGATGAACAGTGCTGGTAATCAATATAACTTTACCTATCCCAGTAATGATACCATTTTTGTAAGTAATGTACGAGCTTTTGAACTTTTTGGGTCTGTAAATTTAAAGTGGGAAACGAATGCCTATCCTTTGGGTTTTATAATAGAAAGAAGCACCTCACCAAACTCGGGATTTGTGGCAATCGGCTCCAATAATGGAGTTTATGGCTTGCAGTTTGTTGATAAAGATGTGCAGGCAGGAGTTACTTATTATTACCGAGTTAAGTCAGTAACTTCTGCGGCGAATTACAGTTTGGTGGCATCCATTACACCTTCTGTTAACTCCTATCCTTATGGCAGCAGTTATAACCCTTCGGTTCATGATGTACGATATTTTCAATTTTACAATAGTTTAGGTTACGTCTCACTTGCAGCTTATTTCCCTAATTATTTAGATCCATATTTTGATTATTCTGATAAAATAGGGTCAGTCATTGCGAATGAAAAATACAGGGTGTATTGGCTGGATTATTATAATTATTCATCTAACCGAGATTCATTCAAAGTTTGGGTAGATTTAAACAAAAACAGAATTTTTGAGAGTTCAGAAATGCTAGCAAGCGGCAATGGCTCATATAGTTCTGATAGTCTTATGATTCCAGCTAATACACCTACAGGGTACTACCGGATGCGTTTCAGAACCAATAATTCAAGCTATCCTTTTTCAGATAGTGACAGACAACTCTTTAGTGATACAAAGGATATTACACTGTATATCAATGGAACATGTGAAGGTAGTAGTCTGCCGGTAATTGGATACCAATTTCTTGATACAATCAGTGATGAAGGAATAGAAACCATAGATTTTACCGGAACCTATCCTGAACCATATAGCGGCTACCCTGTAAGGTTTTCAGCCTCTAGCGTAACTTTAAATCCTGGTTTTATTGCCGATGGATACAATACTTTTCAGGCAGATACAGACGGGTGTGAATAATTCACTGATTTTATTTTACCAAATTATATATGATTAATAAGCTTCTTATTTTACTTCTAATCTTATCATTTTCTTGTCAAAAGACTGATGCCCCTATGAATCCTAACCCCCCCGGGGGTGATCCAGATCTGGTGGATGAAATGCAAGAGGATATTGCTGAACTTGATAAGTTAATTTCAGACTATATGACGAAGTTTTCATTGCCGGGCGTAACACTGGCCATGGCAAAAAATGAAAAACTGGTTTATGTAAAAGGTTATGGTCTTGCAGATAAAGAGAAAAACGTCTCAGTTACACCTGAGCATGTTTTTAGAATTGCGTCATGCAGTAAAGCTTACACGGGCATGGCTGTAATGAAATTGGTAGAAGAAGGTAAATTAAAGCTTACAGATAAGGTGTTTGGTTCAGGAGCTGTTATGGGAACAAAATATGGGAGCAAAGAGTACTCTCAAAGCCTGAAAGAAATTTCAGTTTCCCACCTTTTGTTAAATACCTCCGGTGCTTTTGTCAATGCTCAGAAAAGAGACCTCATAAATACCCGGGAAGATCTTAATAATCAGGAATACTTATCATGGGTGCTCGATAATTCTGTGATGGAATTTGAACCAGGCTCTGCTTATCACTATGTAAACGTCAATTTCTTTATAGCGGCTATGATAGTGGAAGAAGTTTCAGGAAAACCCTTCTACGATTATTTGAAGGAAAAAATATTAACGCCCATTGGTGATGATATAACTAAGCTTGCTTTAAATCAAGCAGACTTGCCCAATGAAGTCAAATACTATGGTCAGGGAAATTTGACGAACAGTATTTACAATTTCAATATAGAGCGTTATATCGGTTCGGGAAATGTGGTAACTAACGCAAAATCACTCTTAAAATTTGCAACGGCCCTTGATGGAAAAACCAGTAGGTCTGACTTACTCTCGTCTGCTCTAATGTCAGAATTCACCGCAGTTACACCGCATAGTCCTAACTGGGCCCACGGCTTGGGTGTCTGGGGGGAGAGGCTTTATATGTACGGAAGCTTGCCCAGTACCAGAGCCGGCTGGATTATAGATAAGAATACTGGGCTTGCTGCAGCCATCATCTCAAACTCAAACGCAGATTATACAAATCCAACTTTAGATCAGGAAATTGTTTACGCTCAGCAGGATTTATTAGTTAACCTGGTAAGTACTCAAAGAAACTTTAAATCGATTGATCAATTTTAGTTTTAGGAACTGAAAACCATACTGAGCCGAAAATATAAAGCATGAGGGATGGGAGTAGGATCATTCCCCATACAAAGGATTTACCTGTATGTGCGTATGTACCACCACTGAATTTAAAGATGACCTGAGCAAGTATAAAAAGTGCCAGAGCTGTGCATAGTGATAAAGCTAACTTTGCCCACTTCTGTTCTCTGTTTAGTTCTAACAAAACAGCAATGCCGTAGCAAATACCCAAGGTAATAAAAACGGTAATAAGAGCACTCGGGAAATTTTTAATCATGCTGTATTTAAAAACAAAGATTCCCAGTTTTCCTAAAAGATTAGGATGACTAATTAAATAAGCATCTGTAACTCCTAGTATTAGAAGCGGAAGTAAATTTTTTATTCTAAACATTGTTTTGGTGCAATTTTGAGTGCTGTACAAATCAGCAAATCTAAACGCAGAGAAAACATAAATATTAGTCAAAAGCTGAAAATAATTTCAGGTCAATAGCTGGAGTTTAAATTGCTTGCTTTTTTAAATTATTGCATAGCAATATGTGATCTATGTCAGTATATTTTCTGCTAAAAAAAACTCAGATTCCTACCAGATCAGAAGAAGCCAGGTGAGATCGCGATGACTATCTGATCAATGTCATTTTTTCAAGTCTGTTGTGTGCCTAAGTTTGCAATTCAATCACTCTTTAGCACTATTCAATGATTATTATTATTTTCTTTTTGGCACATTGGTATTTGTCGCTTTTTGCTCAAACGTTCTTTTTGCATAGATATGCCGCTCATAAAATGTTTACTATGAGTCCGTTTATGGAGAAGGTGTTTTATACGCTTACCTTTATATTTCAAGGTTCATCTTTTTTGAGTCCTTATGCTTATGGCGTTATGCACAGGCTACACCATGCACATGCAGATACAGTGGCTGATCCACACTCTCCTTCCTTTTCAAAAAACCTTTTTGATATGATGTGGAAGACCAAAAACTATTACAATACCATTCTTCACAAAGAAGATCAGATAGACGAAAAGTTTAAGAAGAATGTACCCCACTGGGCATTCATGGAAAAACTCGGAGATCAATGGCTTGTACGCATTGGATGGGGTGTAGCGTACACATTATTTTATATTCAGTTTGCAGATCACTGGGCTTATTTTCTTTTGCTTCCTATTCACTTTCTTATGGGACCCGTGCACGGTGTTATCATTAACTGGTATGCACATAAATATGGCTACAGAAATTATGATGTTAATGACACCGCCAGAAACTTATTGCCAGTAGATTTCCTTATGATGGGAGAGAGTTATCATAACAATCACCATAAGTTTGGAGGGCGGGCTAATTTTGGAATCAAGTGGCATGAATTTGACCCCACTTACCCGGTAATTAAGCTATTGAATGCAGTGCATTTGATAAAACTTAAACCAAACAACGATTTGAATTACATGTAAGATTAGAAATATACTTCCGTAAAAATGAACACCTGTTTCCTTTGGGGGCAGGTGTTTTTATTTAAGATGATTGTGATGAATATCACAACCTAAGAGTAGGCAAATTCGTAATTTTGATGAGTAAACAATGGAGGTTTACAATTTAAATTTTAATGTAATTTCTATAAAAATATAGCACAATGAATAATTTGAATGCCATTGGTCTTGAAACCAAAGATGCCGACGTATTGGCTCAAAAATTGAATACTCTTCTTGCCAACTATTCTGTTTTTTATCAAAACGTAAGAGGCTACCACTGGAACATTAAAGGTGAGAAATTTTTTGAGCTTCATGTGAAGTTTGAAGAGCTGTATGATGACCTACGTCTCAAGATTGATGAAATCGCTGAGCGTATATTGACTTTGGGATTCTCTCCTGAACATAATTATTCAGCATATACCGCTGTTTCTCAAGTAAAAGAAAGTCCGCATGTATCAAATGGTGTACAGGCTGTAGAGCATATTCTTTTGGCTTTTAAGACTATTATCGTTCTGCAACGCGAGTTACTTGACTTATCTGGAGAGGCTGATGATGAAGGAACCAATGCACTAATGAGCGATTATATAAGAGAGCAGGAAAAATTGGTTTGGATGTATTCTGCTTTTTTGAAATAAGAAGACCAAAAACGGAAATATTAAATGGGGAGTGCTTTAAGTACTCCCCTTTTTTATGAGTGATATCATAAATGATTGATTTTAAATAGATTTTGTGATTTATCTTACATAGAAGTATCCCTTTGAGAAGTAAATTCATCTTTCAAAAAACAATGAAGTCATGAGGGAAAGCATCATTTTGAGTTCTGTGTTTCTTAGTTTGATAGCCTGGCAAGAGAATGAGTTTTCTACTGGTTCAGCTGTTGACTATGCCGGTATCTCTGTGAATTCAATGGAGGGGATTTCGGGATATGCAGGAGACGGTTTAAACTTTATTACTGAGAATGAAAAGTTTGTTGGAGCGGTAAATAAATCTCTTTATACTCTTTTGAAAATGAGTGTAACCCATAGTATTTCCCAAAGTGAGCCTTCTCATGATGTGGCACATGTGAATAATGAACATGATGAAGTAATTGCGGATTCAGAAGGGTTTATAGTACAAGTAGAAAATAAAGTGACTCAGTCAGACACGACAAACTACGAGAAGCTAGGTAAAGAATTTGCCTCTAATACGCAAAAGGTTCTGGGAAAAAACCTTACTCAGGCCATGATGAACGGCGGGCCTGAAAATGCTCTGACTTTTTGCAATGTAAAAGCCTATCCGTTAACAGATAGTATGGCTCAGTTTTTTGACGTGAAAATTAAAAGAGTGACTGATAAGCCAAGAAATCAACTGAATAAGGCTAATGCAGAGCAGTTGGCTTACATCAAAACATTAAAAAGACAAAAAAGAAAAAGTGAGCCCTTGAAGCCATTAATGACTTATTCAGAGAAGACGGTTTCAGGTTTATATCCCATTGTAACCAATGGCATGTGTTTGGCCTGTCATGGAAAACCTAAAGAGGCGATTTCTCAAAGTACGTTTGCCGTAATTAAAAGCTTATATCCTGAAGATAAAGCTGTAAATTATAGCGTTGATGAAATAAGGGGTGTTTGGGTCATTGAAATGAATAAAAGAGATTAATACTATGAAGTTAGCCGCATTGCATTCAGCCGAAAAGGCACTCTCTTTAAAACCTTTTTTCAAAGGTGAAGAGGGCTCCGTTATTTCTATTCAGGTAAAAGAGAATGAAGAAATGAAAGATCATATTACCAAAGTGCCTGCTTTGTTGGTTTGCGTTTCGGGTGAAATCCTTTACTCTGAGCATACCGGTAAAACGGTCAATTTAAAAGCTGATGAATATGTGGAGATACCAGCCATGATCTCACATAGATTCATGGGGCTGGCAAACAGTTCTTTACTATTAATTAAATAAAATGCTCCTCCAGAGCCTTAATGTTTTTGAAGCCTATGACATATACTTGCGGACCGGCAGGTAATGTGTCGAAGTACGGTTTGTTCTTTCTGCCTTCATTGATTACTTCCCAATAATTTGTAGTACATCAAACCTTCATTTAAGCCATATTTTCCATTTTATGGTCTGAATTTCCCCATTTACACGATGTTTTCAAGGACTAAGATCAAAGAACTTTATGTTCAGAAAAATCGACTCCTATGAAAGCGTATATACTACTACTATCTTTTTTCATTTGTTCTCAACTTTCTGCACAGTTCTACCCTGAGTATGTAAAGACTTTTGACGGCATAGATGGCACAGAATATATTTATGATACCTATTTAGATGAATATGGTAACACCTATACTGTAGGTAACTACAGAACTACAGAGTTTGGAGGAGAAATAGTTGAAAGCGAAAACGCTCATTCCAATGGTTTTTTGGCCAAATATGATGAGAATGGAGATTTACTTTGGTTTAATAAGCTCTCCTCACAAAACTCGAGTTCAGTCTTAGAAATTGAGCTATTTAATGGGGTGATTTACATATCAGGCACTTGGAATGGAGCCTCCGAACTAATATCTTCTGATAATACAAAAGTGCAATTTCCTGAAGCGGTAGGAAATAGTGACAACTTTATTGCAGCATGTGATACTTTAGGCATTTTTGACTGGGTCAAAACGTTTGGGAATCCGGCTTATGATGTCTTGAGTGACATGGAGGTAACTGCTGAGGGTATCTTTCTTTTGGGCCGTTTAAATGAAGGAGATCAATTAGATTTTGAACCTTCGGGAAGTAGTGTGATAATAACAGGTGAGAAAGTTAGAGACGGTTATCTGGTAAGTTATGACCTTACGGGAACCTATCAGTGGCATCATCATTATACCGCTGGAAGCGGATATACCTATATGGTAAGCCTTGATTCAGATGCTGAATACATTTATACATTAGGCTTTCAGCAGGATTCTCTAAAAATTATTCAGCCTTCAAAGTCTGATATTGTCACAAAGGAAAATGAGCAGTTTGGCCGGGTAGTAAGTAAAGTAAGGCAAGACACTGGTGAATTGATCTGGGCTAAGGTGCTTATTACTAATAATACAATAGCAAATTTCTCATCAATTGAAATAGAAGATAACAACATTTACTTAACCGGGATATTTAACGATACACTCAGGGTATATGATAACGTAAAGGTAGATAGCCTTATATCTTATGGTTCTTTTGATGTCTTTTTGGCACAATATGATACATCTTCCACCTTCAATTGGCTCAGACAAATTGGCTCGGGTGAATTTGATGATGTGGCAGGTCTGACCACATTATCTGGTTCTTGTTTTATTGATATTAAGAAGTCAGGAGACTCATTGGTTGTTTCAAATAAGAACCCTGAAGACAAGCATACTCTGTATTTTGAACCAGAGGATAACAAAGTGATTATGAAATTTGGTTCGTCTGGTAATATTATAAATTATATCAGACTTGGTACAGAGACCAGCTCTGTTACAAGTGATGTACTCCACTCATTCAATAATAAAATTACTCTCTCTGGCTCTTTCTCAGATGCTGTTAATTTTAACCAACCGTACCACGAAAGTAAAAATCATTTCGAAATGGAAGGAAGGAGAATATTTGTTTCCGGCTTTACGGAGGATTATACTTTTAATTGGCAAGAAACTGTAGGAGAAGCAGCTTCAATAAATCCTAATCGGGCACTGGGTACCTGCCTTGACGAGATTGGGAATGTGTACACTGTTGGCTATTTTGAAAATGATTTATTAATAGCTGGTGCAAGTTATTCCTCTCGTGGTCAAAAGGATATGTACATTGTCAAACAAGATGCACTGGGCAATGTGTTATGGGTTAGAACTTTCGGCGGTACACTTGATGAAGAAGCCCGGAAACTAACTTTTGCTGAGGGAAAGCTTTATGTTACCGGTTTTTTTGAGGGGATATGTAACTTTAGTTATCCTTATATAGCTGGTTTTTTCGAACTCACCTCTGCCGGTGGAAGAGATGTTTTTGTGCTGAAATTAGACGCCGAAACAGGTTTGCCGGATTGGATAAGAAGAGGAGGAGGTACACAAGATGATGAAGCTAATGATATTGTATATGAAGACGAGGCGATTTATATAGGTGGTAACTTCAGACTTACTTCTAACTTTAATACACCATCATCTTTTGGAACGAATGAGCTGGTATCAAAAGGTGGAGACGACGCTTTTTTAATGAAAATGTTTACCAGTGGCTCATTAGCCTGGCTAAAAAGAGCAGGGGGTACAGGATATGATGAAGGAAAAGCTGTGGGTTCAAATGCAGGTGGTGTATTTCTTGGAGGAAGTTTTAGTGACTTGGCAGACTTTAATACACCTTCGTCGCAATTTTCGAATACTTTTCAGTCATTAGGAGACCGGGATGTTTTTGTGGTCAAATTTGATCATTCTGGCACATTGGGCTGGATTCAAAAAGCAGGAAGTACTCTGAGAGACAGACTCTTTGGTCTGGATTGTTCAGCTTCTTCGGTCTTTGCTACCGGAATTTTTGAAGATACTTTAAAAGTAGGTAAGCTTCATCTTGTACAGAATAAACTGATCTCTGAAGGGAATAGAGATGCCTTTATTTTGTCTTTTACCAGTCAGGCGGGTTTAGTTAACTGGTATGAATCTATCAGTGGACTTGAAGATATCTTAGGCACAGCTTTGGCATTTGGAGACGGAGAAGTTTTTGTAGGAGGCTTTTATGAAGGTACAGCTCGTTTTAGTTCTTCAGATTCACTTATCTCCGATGGAGATTCAGATGTGTTTTTGTCTCGTTTTGAAAGCAACGGAAACCATCTTCAATCATTAAGAGCAGGAGGCTATTTTGAAGATGACCTTACTGACTTGTCTGTTTCCGGTTCAGTCTTTTCTCTCTCTGGTAACTTTTTTAACTATGCTAACTTTAATACTCCTTCTCACTTTGATTACAATGTGATTGCCGCTCATGTTACTTCACTGGGTTTCAGTGCAAAAGGTAGTATGACTCCACAAATTGATTATGCTTTTACTGATGGGGGAGATACCGGAGGAAATACCAATTTAGATGTGGTAGGCTCTGATGAATCAGGTAACATATATCTGGCAGGTGATTTCTCAAAAGAAATTTCAAATAACGGTGTTCTGTTGACCGGCTCAGAATATGGCCAAATGATTATGAAATTAAATAAGCAGGGCAAAACCAAATGGATTACACCCGTTTATTCTTCAACTTCTATGACATGGATAAGTATTGCGGCGAATGACAATTACGTTTTTGTCAGCGGGTATTTTAAAGATACTATTGGCTTTAATCATCCAGAAGATTTGACCGGTAATAGCTTAATTTCTACTGGCTACGACGATGCCTTCCTTCTTTGTTTAAATGCTAGCGATGGAAATCTTGTTTGGTCAAAAAGAATGGGAGGAAGCAATACAGATAGGGCTAAAGATTTGTCGCTCGAAGGAAACTATCTGTATGTACTCGGTTCGTTTGACGGAACCATAGACTTAGGAACACCAGCCAATCCTTCACAGAATAGTTTAACTTCACAAAATGGTTCTACTGATCTGTTTCTGTGCAAGTTTGACTTTAATGGAGGTTTGATTTGGAGCAGAAGAATGGGAGGAGATAATTATGACGGCTATGGAGTTTTGGATACTTACAATGATACTGTTTACATATTTGGGACTTTTACTGATCAGATGAATTTTAACACCCCATTTTCTTCATCATCAAACACATTACAGGCTGTAAATAATGGTTCAGAATTGTTTTTGGCAGAATTTTCTTCAGGTGGCCAATACCAATGGTCAAGAACAGTGGGAGGAGCATATACCAATAATTCATTTGACATTGCAGCAGGTAGTTCAGGCATTTATGTCAGTTCAATTTTTGATGTAACTACCGTTAATTTTAGCCATCCTTATGTGGCAGGAATGCATGAATATACATTAACGGATTATTACGCTGGTTTTTTGGCGAAGTTCTCCTTAACAGGCGATTTCCAAAACGTTACATTCGCTCAGTCTAATGGAGAGGTGAATACTGGAGAAGTAGAAAAAGTTCGTGTATTTCTGAATGGATCTGAAGTCCTTTGGGTGTGTGATTTTAATGATACTCTGCTGGTTTCAAAACCAGGGTCTGCTACAGAATTTGAAATAGAGCCAGAATATACCTCAGAGGATTTTTTTGTGGCTTCTATAGCCACTAATGGAGAGGTAAATTGGGCTCAGAGTACAGGTAGTGAAAAAAGGACAGAATTTAGAGAGGCTACATTTAGCAAAAACGCTTTACATATCATTGGTGAGCTAGACCTCGAAGGTACGCCCTTGTTCAATAAAAATGTGTTTTATGATATAATTGGGTTAAAAACCGATCCAAATTTCTTAATGAAGCTTTCTTTCTGTGAGAATGGTCTTGTACTTATCAGCCCGGTTGATGATACAGAAAAAGTTACTCTGACAAAAATAACGAGTCAGGATCTGCAAGCTTCAAACAAAGTATCTGAGGAAGCTAAAGTTCAGTATTTAGGCCAATTCGTAGAACTTCTGCCTGGCTTTGAAGCAGACTCAGGAACAGTATTTATGGCTGAAACCGGTGGCTGCCCGGAGTAAATCCATAGCCTAAAAAGTGAAGCCCGTCTGAGTACTAATTGAGTTTAAATCTCAGTATTATATTTTACGGTCAAAATATCCCCAAATACACGATATTTTCAGGACGGTAATTTCATGAAATTTGGTTAACTAAAAATCGGAAGTCATGAAAGTTGAAAATAAAGTTAGAATTGGAGGCCATCTTTTTGCAAGGCCAAAAGAGTTGCTGAAGCTGGAGGCTCGTGAAAATTATACACAAATCTACTTCAGAAACGGAAAGGAAGTTTTAGTGGCTACCACCATAGGCCTATTGGCTGAAAGACTCTCCATGTATGATTTTTACCGAACTGACAGAGGAGCATTGGTTAATCTCAATTGTGTTAAATCGTTGTATAAAGATGGCAGGAAGATGCGGGCTAAACTCATCACTAATGAAATGATGAAAGTATCGAAAAGAAGAGTGAATGCTCTTATTGACTTGTCGAAAAAACAGAATATAAGATTAGAGGTAAGATAGACTATTAAACGGCTAAAAGTCCAAGATCTCGCATTTGCTGAATGGGTTTTGAATACCAGAATAGTTCAAAGTTCTCCTGTTTGGTTTCGTAGTCTTTCTTTAGCTCTTGTAATGTACTAAGGCTTGCTGTCTCTGGCGATAGTCTTGGTAAAATGCTTTCGAGCCAATGGCCATCAGCGGTTTTAAATTCAATATCGGCGACATCGGTTTTGGTGTGAAAAGTGAACAGGAGTTTCTTTGTGTTCTTCACGCTTATAATTGGCTCGCTCCCCAGCCAGAGGAGCTTGGCAGTGGGTTTCATCATAAAGTCGTTGTCGTTTTCCAAAGCTTTGACAATCAGGTTCTTTGGTACTGTGGGTTTAGGTATTTTAAAATCAAACCATTCTTGCAGAGGGAAATCGAAACACAAACCATGCATATAATTGAAGAGTGATTTTTTCAGGCCAAAACTAAATTGATCATGATCAATACCGGTTCGGTCTTTAAAGGCGATGTCATTATGAGCAAAGCCAATTTCTTTGATCTCCGGAATGACGCCAAAAGCATCAGGGTCTAAACCTACAGGGCTATGTGCCGTTAGGGCAAACTGATGCCAGAAACCTGATTGAAGAATACCCAGTTCAAACATCTGTCGCACCATTTCCAGGCTGTCAATGGTCTCTTGAATAGTTTGCGTAGGGTATCCGTACATCAGATAAGAATGTACCATAATGCCGGCTTCTGTAAAGTTACGTGTCACCTGAGCCACTTGTTCTACCGTTACTCCTTTGTCAATCAGAGCCAGAAGTCGGTCTGAGGCTACCTCCAGCCCACCAGAAACGGCGATACAGCCTGAGGCCTTCAGGAGCCGGCAAAGATCGGCACTGAAATTTTTCTCAAAACGTATGTTGGTCCACCAGGTGGCTACCAGCCCTCTTTTTAATATTTCGATAGCCAGAGCCCGCATGAGTGCAGGTGGAGCCGCC
>JANSYO010000207.1 GCA_024742395.1 Cytophagales bacterium | reverse complement strand
GTCATCAATAGGTTGATTATCATCTTCCACAAACTCTTTCATTGTTTCCGATATTTCTTCTTCATCATCTTCAGATTCTTGCAAATTCGTCACCCCATACTGGGTTAGTTCAGCGTTTTCAGCAGCATTGATTGCATTCAAGTGAATAGGATTTAATGAATTCTGATTAATATCCTGTTCATCATCAAGTAACAATTCAACAGAGTCAGAATCAGAGTCAGCTAAAACAGTACTTTGAGTAGAAACCGGAGTGGGTCGTATTGTTTCAACCGCGGTAGAGGAAACCACAGTTGCTGGAGTTGAAATATCAGGAAACGCAATATCGTCAACAGTACTTGCAGAGGGTTCAATATTCAATCTAGGAATGGGCTGGGAACCAGCTACAGCATTCTTCGATGTCCTGCGAGTCCTTTTAGTTTTCTTTTTAAAGCGTTCAGGGGAAGTAGATGAGCTTCTATTCTTCTTCATCTTCTTCGCGGGAGTTGCCTTAGCGGGTGTTTCAGATTTCTTTCTTTTACCAGTTGAAGATTTCGGTTTTGCCTTCTTTTCAAACATCTTTTCAATAAAAAAGATATCTTGCGGATGCCTGTAAACAGTAGACAATTCATATTTGCGTAATCTTTGTCTAGCAGCTTCAACTTGATCAGCTCTATTATCCACGGACCAACAAGTTTTACGAAGTGAAGCAGCAGCAATGGTTGTGGAACCACTTCCCGAACACAAATCGACAACAACATCAGAACCTCGGCAATGGTTGTACAAAATACCACGTAAGAGTTCAATCGGCTTTTCAGTTTCATTGATAATGTCACCAACATCATTCTTGGCTTTTGAAGTTACTCCTGGACAACAAACAAAATTGGAGCAAACGATAGAATTCTCTTGAGGTATGATCTCTTTAAGAGATGTATCATTCATGCTAACCCAAGTTAACGGGTTCATTGAACAGTACAAGAAAGTATTCGCACAGTAAGTTACTTTGGAAAAGGCACATTGTGGAGTATTGGGTTTGTACCAAGTCATTGGAATCACTTTTTGAAAAATGGTCATTGCAAGGTCTGAATATGGCCAATTTTATGCACGTCATCAAAGATAACGACCAGCGCATTAGGTGCGGTATTACTGATTGCAGAAAACAGTTCATTAATCTTTTCGTCAGAGAAATGAATATCCCATTCATTACCAGCACCTTTCATAACTCCCCAAGGCCAATCGAGCATTATCACACCAATATTAACGCCGTTCGTCCTTGCAAGTTCAGAATAAATCCTAAAACCATCAACACAATCAGCAACCAGGAAACAATGATTTTTACTATCTTCAGAACTAGAATCTTGTTCAATAATAATATCGTCTCGAAGTCCATCAAGACGTTCAGCACTTTGAATTCTCCTAATAGTAGTGCGAATGAGATTGTTTAATTCAGCACTAGCAAACGGCTTCACTTTCTGGTTAACTCTACCAACAGAGAAAGTACTTTGAACTTTAGCGCAATCATTGAACTCGAAAAACCTTGTTTCAAACTCTGGATAAGCCATATTGAAGCCATTAATCGTTTTAACCACTTCGAGATACGCCATCTTTAACGATTTTGTAAATGCAAATTTGAACTTCAATTGCTTTAAACGTGTTTTGAACAGAGATTTTCCTTTTTCGCTATTTTACCACCTTGAATAACGTCTAACCCGTATTGAATGAAAATTCCCATCATATCCCGCAAAGGCAAATACCAGTAAAGTTCATTAAGATCAGTTACAGTCAACGCATTTTTTTCGAAAAACCATTTTAAGAGGTTATTCAAATCAGTTGTACTACCAATGTCGAAACTAGGAGGAATATCTTCAATAATAACTGCCGGCCACATTGCCCCTTTCAAAGTAGGATTTCTTTGTAAGCGCGTTGTTTCAACCTCGGTATCTTTAGCATCAGGACCACACCAAAGTTTCTTAACAATATCCTTCGCAGGTACTTGCGGAACTACAGAACCTTTTGTTGAATCATATCCAGGAGAAGCTTTGTACTCTTCAATCTTGTAGCGAATAAAAGATACTTGCTCCCAGGGAGTCATTTCACGTTTAACATGCTCTCGGTTTGCCAAGCAACTAACAATTTCGATCTGGCTTTGATTCAATCCAATGGGTAACAAGCATTCAAACTTG
>JANSYO010000183.1 GCA_024742395.1 Cytophagales bacterium | reverse complement strand
TAAAGCAATCAATATGTGAGATGCTCGTATTTCTTTTTTAAGTCGGGAATAAGTTACTTCTGCCAGATTATTAATTAGAGAGCTATCTAAAACAAAAGATTTGGAGATTAATCTTTTATACGTTTCAAACTCTTCCTTTTGACTTGGGTTTATATCGTATCCTTTTTCTATAGCATCGAAATAATATCTTTTTCGAGTAATTACTTCATTAAGAATGGTTTGGAAATCGACGCTGTCAGAAACCACATAATCTTCTAATACGGCTACTATATTGCTAGGGCCTAAGGACTTTTCTCCAAGCGTAACTACGGGTGCTTCTGCAATAAATTCCTGTTTTGGTTCAGAAATTGTATCAGAAACTACAGGTAGTTTACCTGGTTTGCAAGAGATGAAAAAACTTATATTTATTAAAAGAAAACAGACTTTCTTCATGAAAACACTAAAATCGGTTTGTTGACCTGACCCTTTAAAAATAGTTTGCAAAAGTCGGGATTTATAACGAGAAACCAGTGTGTTTAACAAATATTATAATACAGGCTCTTGTTGAGATAAGCAATGAAAACTTCCAAGACCCCATATGATTTCGGTAGAATCTATACCAATAACTTGCCTGTTAGGGAAACAACCAGAAATAATGGAAAGCGCTTCGTCGTCTTTTTTGCACCGGTAAGTAGGAACAATTACCTTCTTGTTAGCAATATAAAAATTAGCGTATGAGGCGGGTAGTCTAATACCACTGTCTATAACAGGGTCTGGCATAGGAAGCTCTATAATGTTTAAAGCGGAGCCACCTATTTTCATTTGTTTTAGTAACTGAAGGTTTTCTTTTAAGGGATGATAGTTTTCATCCATCCGGTTAGTTTCGATACATGTTACAACTGTATTCTCATTCACAAAGCGAGTCATGTCATCCACATGACCATCTGTGTCGTCGCCTACAATTCCCTCTTCTAACCATAAAATGGTTTCTACTCCATAAAAGTCTCTGAGCTTACTTTCTATTTGTGCTTTTGAGAGAGAGGGATTTCTATTTTTATTTAGCAAGCAGGATTTGCTTGTCATGAGTATACCCGCTCCGTTTACTTCAATAGAACCACCTTCCATGATTGCGTTAGGCTCATAAAGTTTATAGCCGAATTCTTCAGCCACTCTTTTTGGGATCTCATTGTCAGAATCATACGGAGGATACTTGCCTCCCCACGCGTTATATCCCCAGTTCACAATGGCCTTTTGATTTAATTCTTTATTAATAATAAAGGATGGACCATGATCTCGACACCAGCTGTCGTTGGTTTTAAAGTTGTAGAGTTTAACATTATCTGAAGGAATGTTTCTTTTATCTAACTCCTCTTGGACTATTTTTTTTAGATTTTCATTATCAACAGAGATACAGACAGTCTCCACTTTTTGAAGTTCATCAATAAACTGAAAATAGGCAGGATAGATTCTTTGAAAGCGGTCTTCCCAGGTTTCTAAATTTTTTGGAAAGCTAAGCCAGGTAGCTTGGTGGTTTTCCCATTCAGCCGGGAACCTAAAGCCTAATTCACGAGGAGTCATTCGTTTTTGATTTTTAAATAGCAAATTTAATTTGGCATGGGCATTTGGTAGTCACAAAATGATTTATTTATTTTGCAATGTTATGCAAGCATACTATTATTTGTTTGTGTAATTAAAATAGCATTTTAAGAGTGGTTGAATAAATGATTGGTTGAAAGGCGGAAGGTTTTATCTTCCGTCTTTTTTTTTTGATAAGATCAATAGCCCATATATTGCTGCAATTAAATAAAGATAATTTATTTTGGAAGAGAGTCAGCTACTGGCATTATTAAAGGATAAAGATGAGAGAGGCTTTGATATTTTATATCAGAACTACTCTAACGTTTTATATGGAGTTATCATTAGGATTTTAAAAGACGAAGATGAAGCAAAGGATATGCTTCAGGAAGTTTTTGTGCGTATATGGAATAGGATAGATAAATATGACAGGTCAAAAGGTAGACTCTACACCTGGATGATTAATCTCACCAGGAATTTTGTAATTGACCGTTTACGTTCTGCAGATTATAAAAACCATCAGAAGAATAATTTCGTAAGAGATGATAACGTCATCATAATAGATAGTAAGTATAGCTCGTCTCAGAATATCGATGTGATAGGCTTACAAGGTATGGTGACCAAATTAAATGAAGACCATAGGAAATTGATTCAGAAAATATATTTTGAAGGTTTTACTCAAGCCGATTTAGCAGAAGAATTGGGTATCCCGCTTGGTACCTTAAAAACCAGAATAAGAGCCGCGATTAAGTCATTAAGAAAACAATTTGTTGACCAATGAAAAAGGTTGAGATCGAAAGTGGAGAATTAGAGCTATACGCTTTGGGAATGTTGGATGCAAAGCGTGAGATAGAAGTTATGGATGCTTTGTCTGTAAGTGATGCTTTACAGAAGGAGTTTGAAGAAATAGAGCAGGCCCTAATTTCAATGGCTGAAGATAATAAAGTTAAAGCACCTGAAGGTGTGGAGAACGAATTGAAAAATCAGATATTCAAAAAATCAGATACTCCTGCACTACCGTTTTATACTTCTTCATTATTCAGGTTGGCTGCGTCTGTATTATTTATTGGAAGTATTTTAGCCAATATATATTTGCTGAGTCAAAGAGATAAATCGTCTCAAACTGCTGAATTGTCGAAGAATGAATCTATAGAAAACAGGAAGGATAACTTTATGGCGAAACTTCCCATGAGTACTGAAAGCTTTGAAGAAATGTTTGCTTTTTTGCAAAATACCTTAGAAACTACGCCTTGCAAAATGAATTTTGATGTCACACGTATGTATTTGTCAAAAAATAAGCTCAGCGAAGATGAAATTATTGGCTTTCTAAGAGACGAAGGAGGGCATTGCGACTGCGAAGTACTGATGAAT
>JANSYO010000011.1 GCA_024742395.1 Cytophagales bacterium | reverse complement strand
TTCGTAAATGATTTCTTACCAAAGCCACACTGGCATCCAAGTCAAAAGTGTAAGCAGCATAAAGTGCTTGTTTATCTGATAAACCTTTGTCCTTAAAATGTTCAAAACTGGAAGGACGAGCCTCTAAACTACTATGAATAGCATGGTGAGAAAGAAAAGCAAAGAATGGCTTCTGTTTGTTTTCTGTGATAAAATCGCATGCCGCATTCGTTAGAGAAAATATCCCTTTGGGATCTTCCGGCTCATCTCTTTTTTTGTTCGGGTTTCCTTGTCTTGAGTCAAAATAGGTATCAAATCCCTGTGCCAGAGGCATTGTTTCAGAAGTTTTACCAAGATGCCATTTCCCGAACAGGCCGGTACTGTAACCTTGACTTTTCAATGCTTCTGCCATGGTGACAAACTTTCCCTCCAGGTGATTAGTGTTGGGAACAGGAACTACCTTCATTTTCGACTTGTCGCCTCGAGTGGTTCCCCAAACAGCATACACCCCGTGAGCCGGTGAGTACTTTCCACTTACCAGACAAGCCCTGCTGGGGGCACAGTTTCCGGCACTGGCATAGGCATTAGGAAACACCAGACCTTCTTTTGCCAAAGCATCTATATTGGGTGTCTCAAATTCAGGGTGGCCATTATAAGCCACATCCATATAACCCAAATCATCGGCAAAAATTAAGACAATGTTTGGCTTCTGTGCTTGTAGATCTAAGGTGCTTAAAGCCACAAAAAATAAAGTCAGTATAACCTGATAGATGTTATCATTCGATTTCATAGTCAAATAGGATTGTGTTTTAAATACCCTTGTCTTAAGGAATAGCCGCTGGCTGAAGGCCTTCCAGATAAAAAAGCATATTAGCAGAGAGCGAAAACTGTTCAAATGCCTTATCACTTTTTCTTATTTCTTCTATTTCTTTGACAAAGAGTACTAAGTCAGCCCTGTTTTTTTGATAAAGTAGCATTTGTACAGCCATCCAACTTAAAATGGGGTCATTACTTTCCAATACTTTTTTCAATGCCTTATGATCGCTGGTTTGTTCACTGACAATGGAGGCCAATACTACCTGAGCAGCATCTGAGTCTTGTTCCGCTAAATTTTTAATTGTGCCTAAATAGGGCTGAATGTTTTGAGTAGGCTGACATTTTAATCCGATAGCGGCCCAAAACCTGAGTACTTGATTCTCAGATAGCAAGGCCTTTTTTTGTTTATTAATAGAGCCTTGTGAATCTTGACCTACTAAAAAAGCCATATCCACAATCTCTTTGACAGGGTATAATTTGTTATTTAAGCGATAGTGATACATTGTGCCGGTCTTTGATACCCTGATCATTTCTGTTTCCGGCAAAAACATGACATCCCGTTCATTGATCAAATGCTCCTTTAATTTCTGACGGTACGTACTCAAGACCGCGTTATACTCTTTTAACAAAGCCAGATTATTGGTTTGCCATCGGTCATTTTTTATATCATAAAGGAACTCAACAGGTCTTGGCTCCAGCATTTGAGACTCTACCGAGCTAAGCTTGCCCCCGGCATAATCCTTTCTAATGGTGGAAGTAATATCGCCCCTATCCATATAAGAGAGGAAACGAAGCTCCTGAATGTAAGGTCTGAACACCCGGGTGTAAGCAAATTGATCGTCGATGACCGTACGAGTCATATCAAAGCTTTCATCTGAGCGATCTGAAGACAAAAAGAGGTTCTGATGTTCTGCTTTAAACAGGCTCTGCCCTTGAAAGTGTTCGGGTACGGGCACCTTAGCTATATCTAAAACCGTAGGTGGCAAATCACAAAAGTCCAGAAGTTGGGTATTCACAGTCCCATTATTGACCGAAAACTCTTTCTGATACTTTTCAGGAACGTACATGATAAATGGAACCTGATGTCCAAGTGCCACACCATTTGTTTTTGCACGGGGCATTCCTTCTCCATGATCTGCAAAACAAAACACAATTGTATTTTCCAGAAGTCCTTCAGATTGTAGCCTGTCAAAAAGATTTCGCATTTCCATATCAGCCAAAGAAATGGAATTGTAGATTCTGGCGGTATGTTTTCTCATCGCCGGGCTGTCCTTATAAAATTCAGGTAACAGCACTTCATCTGCTGAGGTCTGCAACTCTTTTGGCAATTTGCTCAGAACCATTTGCTCGTATTCTTCATATGAGTTCGTCATGGTTCTGGACTGATGACTACTCATGAAATTAAATACAGCAAAAAACGGCTGTCCTTCTTCTCTGTTCCACCATCCAGCTTTGTTAGAACTCTCGTGCCATGCTTCTGCAATAAAGGCTTTAGTCTCTGCTACGTTATAGTCAGTTTTTGCATTATTCGTGCAGTAGTATCCAGCTTGTTTCAGATAATATGGAAAGCCCTTCACAAACTCCGGTATGGGATAATTACTTCTGTGATTACCTGTACCTAAAGTGTAGGTTTTCATGCCTGTTATAAGAGCCGTTCTGCTTGGGGAGCATACGCTTCCGGTAGAGAATACCTGTGTAAATCTGGACCCGACCTTTGCCAGAGAGTCCATGAATGGAGTTTTGGCCGCCGTATTTCCATAACTTCCCAAAAATTGCGGAGAAGTATCTTCATACGTAAGCCAAAGAATATTGGGACGATCCTGAGCCTTTGCCCAGGAAGCACCCAATAAAATCCAGATTACGGCCAAACCTAGTTTCTTCATTTACTTTTTGATTTTGATCAACTCATAATTCGGATCATCAGTACGAGCAGTACTTAGCAATTCATCTAATTCTTTGAGCTTATCAGGGTATACTAAAGCCAAATCATTTTCTTCGCTTATATCTTCTTTCAAATTATACAATTCAATTGGCTGTTGGTAATATTTTACAATTTTCCAGTCGCCTTGTCTTAAGGCCTGTCGTGGACCTTTAGCCTCATTAAATTCCCAATACAAATACTTATGGCTTTGCTGCTTTTTCCCCTTTAAGGCATTAACATACGATAGGCCATTTACTTCGGGATCTGTAGGTGTTAAGCCGGCAATTTCACAGGCTGTAGGAAGAAAATCCCAAAATGCTGAGATGTGATCTGTGGTACTGCCTGGTTTAATCTGAGAAGGCCATCTGGCCGCAAATGGCACATGAATTCCGCCCTCGTAAGTATCTCTTTTTCTACCTTTGAATTTCCAATTGCTATCAAAGAACCCGTTATCATACTCATGCCCATTGTCGCTGGTAAAAATGATCAGGGTATTGTCATCAATTCCCAGCCTTTTCAGCTTTTGCATAAGTAATCCAATATCTTTATCCATACGAGCTATCATACCTGCATAAGTGGTATTGCCTTCGGGATCATTGTAATAATGACCTTTTTTCATGGGTCTTTCTTCCCAACCCAGATTCAAAAAAGGTTCTTTAGAATCTTCAGGTACAGTTAACTCATAGTGAGGAATAGTAAATGCCAGATAAAGAAAGAATGGATTCCCTTCTGCGGCTTGATTATCTACATATTGCAGGGCCTCAGAGGCAATTAAGTCATGCGAAAACTGACCAGTGGTTTCCTCCGGAATATTGTTCTCCAGTTTTACCTCCTCTGTGTTTCTCCAAAGACGAAGAGGATAATAATGATGGGCAGCCCCATGTCTTCGATACCCAAAAAAATGGTCAAATCCCTGCTTATTGGCTTGAGCAGAAGTGCCGGCTTCATCCATACCCCACTTTCCGAAAATGGCTGTACTGTAGCCAGCTCTCTTTAACTCCTCAGCCACAGTAACGTCCTCATCCAGCAAAACCACATCTTTACCGGAAGTAGTCCAGTTTGGGTTTCCTCTCACTCTTGTGTGTCCGGTATCTTTACCTGTAAGTAAACAAGATCTGGAGGGTCCACAAACAGGCGAGCCAGAGTAGTGATTGGTAAAAACTATGCCCTCACGGGCTATTTTATCAATGTTTGGCGTTTTGATTTTCTCTTGACCATTAAACCCTACATCGCCATAGCCCAGATCATCGGCCATGATATAAATGATGTTTGGTTTTGTCTTTGCCGAGCCTGTGTTAACCTGTTTAAGACAAGCACTGGCCGTGACTAATAATCCTGTGGCGAGTGTAAGTAGACTTTTATAAAACATAGTTTCAGTTTATGAAATGAATAACAAAGCACAGGCTCAAAGAGCCTGCACTTTCGTCCCTTAACCCAGTTTATCTATAACCATTATTAGTGGGGTCAGAATCAAGCAAAGCCGGATTCAACACTATTTCTTCTGCGGGGATTGGAAGTTTAACCATATGAGGTTTTATGTTTTCATTTCCTTTAAAGATTCCGTAGTCCGCATTCTGAACAGTTTCTACTAAAATCCCCCATCTTATCAAATCATATCTTCTTTCAGACTCGCCTGCCAGCTCCCATTTGTATTCATCTCTGATGGCTTGTCTAAGCTCTGTCTGGCTTAAGCCTGAAAGTGGCTGAGCCGGAGAAAAGGCACGCTCTCTCACTTGATTAATATAGTTTGCAGCGTTAGAGTCGTTAAGCTCGTTGGCCGCTTCAGCCGCCATAAGATAAACATGAGCCAAACGCATGGTGATCCACCATTCACCGTGATTACCACGTGGAGAAGCTACAAAGTCGAAATTGGTTCTTTTCTTCAGGTACGAATATCTTAAAGGGTATCCTAAATACTCATTCATGATGTTCATAGGCCGCCTGAGGTCTTCCTGAGGATACGTATTCACCAAGTCATTTAAAGGTACCGCAAGCCCGTAACCATTAAACTCTTCTCCTCTTGAAGTAAGCAATGCGGCAAATTCATTTCTTTGAGCCGACTCCAAAGGCTCATCACGAAGTCTTGGATTAAATGAATCTGTAATTACCTGTGCGTTTCCGCTTACATCCTTCGTAAAATCGAAGCCAAAAATGGCTTCATCGTTGTATTGATTATCAATATCAAACACTTCTTCATACGTAGGAAGTAGACTGTGAGGTGAATTATCAATGATATCCTTCGAAGCTTCTAAAGCTCCGGCCCAGTCTTCTTGCCAAAGGTTAACTCTGGCTCTAAGAAATTTAGCAGCCCATTTTGTGGCTCTGCCCAGGTCTCCTCCTGAATGAGAAGAAGGTAAAAGATTCTCTGCAGCCTTTAAATCAGCCACCAACGATGTTCTTATTTGAGCAGCATCTGTTCTTCCTAAAACGGATACTTCGTCAAGCGGTAGTTCTTCAGTAAAAAACGGAACATCTCCCCATAAAGCCGTCAGATGATAATAAGCCAAAGCTCTTAAAAAGTAAGCTTCGCCTACGGTTTGATTTCTGATGGCCTCAGACAGTTTCTCGTTTGATTCTACATTAGCAATTACCGAATTGGCATCTCCAACGATAGCAAAAAGGTCACGCCAAACGATATAAGCGTTTCCGTAGTTTGTTTCGGTCAGGTTGTAATCCATGATTGGAGCTAAACCACCGAAAATCCTACTTGGCATCATCTCGTCGCTACCAAAGAAGGTCCAGGCAGAAATGCCCTGCCAGCCACCATAAAGGTTTTTAGCTCTAAAGCCTTGATAGAGTCCGTTGGCAGCCTGAATTGCCTCCTGATCGGAGTTGTAAAAATTTGCCGGAGAGATTACTCCACGTACGTTTTCTGCCAGAAAGTCGTCACAACTTGACAAACTTAATGCAGCTAGTAATATGAATATTTTCTTCATTTTTGATTCAATTAAAAGTTAGCTTTTACACCAAAAGTGATTGTTTTTGCATTCGGATACTCGGCTCTTACTATACCTCTTACCGTAGAGTTTGAGCTCAGGCGATTTGCCTCCGGATCGTATCCCCTGAAACTTGAAGCCAAGAAAAGGTTATTACCTACGCCATAGACATTCAGGCTTTTAATGGTTGAAGACTTAACAGGAATGTCATAGGCCAGTTTAATGGTTTTTACTCTCAGATGAGAGCCATCTTCAAGAAGTGCTGTGTTAGATCTTACATCTGCAATACTGATCATACTTCCCGCACGTGGAATGTCCGAAGTATTGTTGGTAGGTGTCCATCTGTCGTTTAGCTCAGCATAGAAGTTCGCGGTACTTCTTCCAAAGAAGCCACGTTGATTGTATTCGTTATAAATGTCGTTTCCGTAGGTTCCCTGAAGGAATACATCCAAAGTGAAATTTTTATAGGAAACCGAGTTATTGATACCTCCAAAGAAAAGTGGTTCCGGATTCCCCATTACCACATGGTCATCATTATTGATTTTCCCATCTCCGTTTTCGTCCTTAAATCTTGGGCCACCCACTACTTGTCTGATACCTAAGTTTCCATCGGCGTCTATTTCTTCCTGCGACTTGTAGGTACCTAAATACTCTACCCCAGTAAATACACCCACCGGCTGTCCTACTATTAATTTAGCACCCGGACCTCCCTGCACCAGGGTATAAATGATGATTTCATCCACGCCAGCAATGTTTAACACTTTTGATCTGTTACCTGAAAGTGTCAAAGTAGACTCCCAACGAAAATCGTTTTTATTGACATTCACGGTGTTTAGCATGAATTCTAGCCCCTGGTTTTGTATTGACCCAATGTTCTCAAGCTTTGTATCAAAACCTGTTACTTTCGGAATCTGACGAGCCAATAAAAGATCTTTGGTTCTCTTATAATAGTAGTCTATTTCACCAGTAATTCTATTGTTCAGAAAGCCAAACTCAAGTCCTACATCCACCTGATTAGTGGTTTCCCACTTCAATTCCGGATTGGCCGGACGGCCACGCTGTATACCCACGGCTTGTACGTCATTGAATACCAAAATGCTGTTATTTAGCACTGCTAAAGTGTTGTAAGGATTGATAGACTCCTTACCTGCACTACCTAAGCTGGTTCTCAATTTCAGGTTGCTGAATAGGTTTTGATTCTGCATAAATGGCTCATCAATAATTCTCCAGGCAAAAGCCGCCGAAGGGAAAAACGCATACGCATTGTTTGAACCGGAATAAACAGAAGCACCATCCACTCTACCTACAACGGTAAGCAAGTATTTATCTTTGAAGGAATAATTGGCACGACCTAACCAGGAGACCAACTGACGTGAGTCGCTGTATCCTGAGCCCACACGGTATGTCAATGGATCACCCAGACTTAAGTCATCATAGCCAATAGCGTCAATTGAGATTCCTTGAGTTTGTGCCCAGAAAGACTCCTGACTTCCTTTTTGCCAGGTAAATCCACCTAGTAAATCAAAGCGATTGTTATCGTTGATTTTCTTTGTCCAGGTAACGGTATTCTCCTGAAGAATATCAAAACTAAAGTAGGTATTGACGTCACCAAAACCACCTGTCTGAGCTACTGCTCTTTGAGGAAGTAGGCCTGAGTCGTACTGATTTCTCTTTGACCAGTTAATCTTTGGTCCAATGGAAGATCGAATCGTGATGTTTTTAGCAGGTTTGTACTCCACATAAGCGGTGGTTAGTAAGTTGGTACCGTAAGTAAAATCTGTACGCTGCTCTATATCAGCAATAGGGTTTCTCAGAACACCACCTGTTACAGTATTGGCATCCCAATAAGAACCATCCGGATAGTACGCCGGAAATGCCGTAAGCACTTCACGCATACTCCAAAGGTCTACCTTATTGTTATTGGTGTTTGTAAACGAGCCATTTAAACGAAGGCCAGCAGTTACTTTAGGAGTGATTTTGAAATCAAAGTTTGTTCTCAAATTGTAACGCTCCAGTCCGGTGTTTTTTATAATCCCTTCCTGATTAAAGTAATTGGCAGAGATGTAATAGTTAAGATCATCATTCTGACCCGCTATGGAGATATCTCCATTATAGATAGCCCCGGTTTGAGTTATTAAATCTTGCCAGTCTGTATTACCGGCTTCAGCAGGGTTTGTGAAGGGATCTGCCTCTCCGGAAAACTCTGATAACTCTTTACCATAGGCAATTCTATCCGGGCCGTTCAGGTAATTAATCTTACGAGCAATATTCTGTACACCTGAGTAAATGTTCGCTGTTACGGTTGGCTTTCCGCTTCCGGCTCCTTTACCGCTTTTAGTGGTAATCAGAATTACACCATTGGCTCCTCTAGTACCGTAAATAGAGATGGCTGTAGCGTCTTTCAGAATATCAATAGATTCAATATCATTGGTATTCAGATTATTAAGATTAAAGTCTGTACCTACAATAAATCCATCGATCACGTATAAAGGCTCATTGTCAGCATTTACCGAGTTTCCTCCTCTGATTCTAATGGAGCTCCTTGCTCCGGGTGAACCGTTAGATGAGGTTACCATTACACCTGCAGCTCTTCCCTGAAGCATCTGATCTACTCTGGAACCAGGAGCATTCTCGAGGCTCTCGGCATCTACCTGAGCCACTGAACCCGTAAGGTCACGTTTTTGAGTAACACCGTAACCCACTACAACTACTTCATCAAGCAAGGCGTCAGATTGATTAAGGGTTACATTAATTATGGTCTGATTACCCACAATTACACTCTCACTTGTGTAACCAATAAATGAGAAAATAAGCTCTTCGCCAGGCGAAGCCTGAATGGAGTATTTGCCGTCAATATCAGAATTTACCCCCCGGGTAGTTCCTTTGACAATCACACTCACTCCCACTAAATCTTCGGAGTCCTGATCTATAATTTTTCCTGTAATTAGGCTTTGGGCCTGAAGGCCAAAAGTTAGAAAAAGTAAGAACAGTACTGCGATACTTTTTGACTGTAAATTTCTAAACATAAGTTCGCGATAGGTTTGGTTAATATTTCTTTTAAGAATCGTTAAGCAAACCTAATCCATTATATATGGCCAAATGTCTCAAAAGAGGGGCACAAATGAATCACAGCCAATAATCCCCTTATTATAAATTATTTATAATCACTTCGGGACTTAGAAAGATGGAAAAAATTAGTTTGAAGAAATGCTCGCTAAAGTTTTTACGTATTCTTTGGGCGAGCAGCCAAACTCTTTTTGGAAACATTTGGCAAAATATTTCGGGTTGTTGAAGCCTGTTTGATAGGCTATTTCGGAGATATAATAATTCCCTGCTTTTAACAGTTTAGCGGCCTTTTTTAGTCTGTATGATCTGATGAAAACTGAAGGTGGCTCACCCAGTAAGCTTTCCATTTTTCTATAGAAAGTGGCTCTGCTCATAGAACACTCTTCTGCCAAAAACTCCACACTAAGGCTATTGTCCTGAATGTGTTTTTCAATCAAACCAATTACCTGTTTTATAAACAACTCGTTTGGAGATTCTTCTTCATCAATTTTGGGGTCAATCTCAAAAGATTTGGAGTACTTTGACTTTAAAATGTTTCTGTTTTCAATCAGATTTTTTGCTCGCCACTTTACCAGATCAGGGCTAAAAGGTTTATCGATGAAATCATCAACTCCACTCTGAAGGCAGGTCAATTTTTGAGACTCTGCGTTTAAACCTGTGAGAATAATAAACGGAATATGGCAGAGAGCCGCATCTCTTTTAACATTTTGAAGCAGCGTAAGTCCATTCATACGCGGCATTGATAAATCACTAATTACCAAGTCAAACTCCTGATTGAGCAAAAGCTCAAAAGCTCCCTCGCCATCTGAAGCCTTGGTAATGTCAAAATCACTAATCAATGTCTGTTCTAAAAGGCCCAGTATTTCGGCCTCATCATCTACTAATAGCAGTTTAGGCTTGAGTTTATTACCCTTGGTAAGCGTACCGTTTCGGTCTTCCAGAATGACCATACTATGGGTAGATAACTTAAGTTCACTGGTCAAAAAGTGGCTCTTCTCAATTGGCAGATAAAATAAAACGTGTGTATAAACACCTTCCTGACTCTGAATATCAATAAACCCTCGGTGTTTTTTAATCAAACGAGTCACCAGTTCCAATCCAATACCGGCTCCTTTTCGCTTGGTTTCAGAAACATTATTGCTGGCCTGATAAAAGCGGTTAAACAAGTTTTTAATTTCATTAGAAGGTATACCTATTCCGGTATCTTCCACTACACATTTAAGGTAGGTTCCGGGTTTAGGGGCAGAATCAGGCAAATCTGATTTTTCAAGTTCTACCACCTCACTTCTTACCAAAACCTCCCCACCAGAAGGGGTATATTTAAGGGCATTGTTTAACAAATTCAGAAGAATGATTTCCAGCAACTCCTCATCAATCCAGGCCTCTTTAGGCTCAGTGCCTAAGCTGTAATTAAGGTTAATATCTCTTACTACCGCAAAAGCTTCTGTTTCTTTGCATCTTTTTTCAATAGAGTCGAAAAGCTTATTCTGGCCCACCTGAAGAACAAACTCACCCGCCTCACTGTTTCGGATATTCATAATCTGATCAGTCATTTTCTTTAACCTCATGGTCTGCTGATACAGGTTATTTAAAACCGCCTGATTCACTTTTTTCCCGGACAGTGCATTTTCCAAAGGCCCTAGCAGCAAACTAAGCCTGTTTTTAATCTCATGCGAAAGATCAGAAAAGTAGATCATCTGCTGATCATGCAACGCTCCCAGCTCTCTCTCCTCTTTTAGCTTATGCTGAAGGTTATTCCACCTTCTGAATAAATAGTACGCCAGATACAGTAAACTTACTGCTACAAGAAAATAGATTACGAAGGCCGTGGTAGTCTGCCAAAAAGGTTTGCCCACATAAATACTCACTCTTTTAATGTCTGTACTCCAGATTCCGTAACCATTGGCCGCTTTTAACTCAAACACATAATGCCCAGGCGGAACATCAAGAAACTGGACAGTTTGCTGACCATTCAGAATAAACTTCCACTGATCATCATGGCCAGCCAGTCGATAAGCATATTTGTTTTTATATGCCGAATTAAAATCTCGTAAAGAAAAGGAGATTCGAAAATCGTTTCTGGAAGCTGGTAATATTATTTCTTTTTGACCGCTAAGGTATTCCTCCTTATTTGTCAGGGTATCTGTAAGGCTTTCAGCCTTTCTTACTCCAATGACATCAAAGCCTGTAATGTAAATTGCCTCCGGTGCAGTTTTGTCAATTAAGTCATTGACATGTACCTTATACAGACCGTTTGAATTACCAAAGTACTCCTCGCCCTCTTCGCCTTCTGCTACTGAATTAAAAGAAAAGTCGGTATTTCTAATTCCATCTTTTTCACCAAAAGAAATAAAATGTAAAGGCTGATCTGGCCTGTACATGGCCAGTCCGTTGTCAGTACTAATGATGAGGTTATTTTGGTCGTCTTCGGCAATTGCACTGATGACATTAGAAGGCAGACCATCCATGACCGTGTACTGTGTAAAATCATCCTTATCCGGATTGTATAAATACAAACCCGCTTCTCGTGAACACACCCAGATTCGCCCCTTCGAATCTTCCTTAATATTTAGAATTCTTCTGGAAACTTTTTCCTCGTTTTCGATACTGGAGTAAACCGTAATATCGCCTGTACTCAGCGAAACTTTGATTAATCCATGACCTTTACTCCCAAACCATACATTGTCTTTGGAGTCTTTGGTCATGGTGTAAATGATTGAAAAATCTTTGACTTCCCGGTTTAATTTCTCTAAAAGATGGCTGTATTTTGGTTTTGTAGTCGAGTAATAAGGTACAAGACCAAGTTTACTTCTGCCAAACCACCATTCGCCGGGCGAAACCTCAAGACTACTTAATATTGACCCTGAAGTTTTGACTACTTCGTTGAGTTTTGGTTTTACACTGAAATTGTCAAATCTGTAAACAGCCTGATTATCAAAAGCAATAAAATATCCCTCAGAGGACCTGTCCACTCGTTGAATGTTCTGGCTAAAATCAATCTTGGTGAATTTGCCTGTCAGAGGATTATATGTGAACGAGCCATCGTCTCTGGTTTTAAGCCAGACTCTCTCTTTGTTCTCTTTAAACAAATGGTAAATCTGATGATTCACAGGTACGTAATTCTCCGGTGAAATCCTGATTCTTTCAGCTATAAGCATAGCTGGCGTTACTTTTAACAAACCTCTTAAGGTGCCTATCCAGAAGATTCCTGTGTTGTCAATGAAGGTTGTTAATATAGTATTATCAAAGAGTAAATCAGTGTCTTTAGGAGTAGCACTAAAGGTCAATCCTCCCGATTCTATTTTGGCATGATAGTACATTTTCCTGGTACTGATCAGTAACTCGTTGTCTTCGGCGTTACCAGATAGTGAAATTATTTGATCATAACCAGCTTCTGACTTTTTACCAAAATGATAACGACGTATCACCTGAACCTTTTCATTGGCCAGTTGTACCTCAAAAAGCCCCTGCCCGGTAGTTCCAAGAAAAATACGGTTGTCTTTTAACTTGTGCATTACTTGCACTTGATAAGTAAACTGCAAGTCTATGGTCTCTCCTGTTTTGGTATCAAAAAGAAAAAGACCACGATTTGAAGACAACAGGAGCTTCCCTCCTTTCCAGCTCACCAGGTCTGTAATTTCCCCGGTAATCTGAAGAGGAACATAAAGAGTCTTTTTTATCAGATTTTCGGCATTACTGGTTTCTGAAACCTCCACGAGTTTCCCACTACCATAATTCAGCCATTTTTCTCCGTTCCCTGTATTCTGGAAAAAGTGGAATCTTTCTATTTCATTAGATAAAGTTGTGAATTTCTCAGGCCCTTTTTTTAAAGAGCTGAAACCACTTTCGGTAGCAATAAGTATGTTTCCTAAATCATCCTCATTTATATCCGTAACATGATTCGTATATATTGCATTGGTGGTATTGGGGTTAGTAGCATAATGCCTCACATGGGCACCATCATAACGATAAAGTCCTGAGGCTGTACCCACCCACAACAAACCTTCTGAGTCTTGAAAAATGCAATTCACCGCCCTGTTGGGCAGCCAAGATTCTTCAGAAATATGTGTGTTTAATTGGGCAGAAACCTGAAAAAAGGAAAGGAAAAAGCATAGAGCAGAGAGCCACACCATGCGGCTGCTCTGCCTTTCTTCTTTTTTTCCCTGATTTATCATTTACTTTCTTCTTTTCATCTTCCAGAAATCATCCGGTGTTCTTCCTTCTTCAAAAAGAGATTTCATTTTGCTTACTACCTCAGGATGCTCACCGGCAATGTTATTTTCTTCGGCAATATCTTCATTAAGATTGTACAATTCAACTTCTCCGTCAGGATCCATCCTTACAGCTTTCCATTCGTCTTTTCTTATAGCCTGATTAGTGGTTGGATTCTCATGAAACTCCCAATATAAATACTCATGTTTATCCTGACTGTTTTTCTCTCCTAATAATGTGGGAAGAAACGAGATACCATCTGTTTCTGTTTGCAGTTTTTCTACTCCTGCAATATCCGCCAGAGTTGGCAAAATATCCCAAAAAGCAGAAATGTGATCTGTCACACTTTGAGGCTTAATTTTTGCCGGCCATTTTACCATAAACGGAACTCTAATTCCTCCTTCGTAAAGGTCTCTCTTTTGACCACGAAGCTTTCCGCTACTTTTAAAATAAGAAGGGTTTGCCCCACCTTCTGCATGTGGCCCATTATCACTACTAAACATTACAATGGTGTTTTCTTCCAGTCCCAATGCCTTTATTTTATCTAATAAAACCCCTACACAGCTATCTAAATGCGTTACCTGAGCAGCATAGGCGGCAGCCGGATACATCTGAGTTCTGTAAGCTCCCTGATTATTATCTGTAGTGTCTGGTTTGCCCTTCTGAACAAATGGTTTCTCCTCTACCAGCCCTTTGTAACTTTCAAAAGTAGAACTTTGCGGAAGCAACATCTCTGCATGAGGTGTGGTATAAGCCAGATACAAAAAGAAGGGGGTATCCTTTTTTTCTTCTACAAACTTCAAAGACTCCTCAGTAAACAGGTCATTTGAGAAAAGCTTGTTTGATAAATTCTTGTTTTCCGGAATTTCTATCCTTTCTCCGTTTCTAAATAAAAAACTGGGAAATTGAAAATGGGCATGTCCTTGATTCAGGTATCCATAGCTATAATCAAACCCTTGCTTAATAGGTTCTCCTGTGGTTCCATTCATACCCATTCCCCACTTTCCAATGATCGCATTGGTGTAGCCTTGCTCTCTGAGTACTTCTGCCACGGTTACCGTTTCATCTGAAAGCTCACGTCCTGCACCAAAACCCATTGGCCCGGTTTCGTAGTTTCCTCTAATTCTGTTATGACCTGTGTTTATCCCCGTCATAAGCGTGGCTCTGGATGGTGCACAAACTGAACTCCCTGCATAATGATCAGTAAAAAGCATACCCGAGGCAGCCAGTTTATCCAGGTTTGGTGTTCTGATGATCTCCTGACCATAACATCCCAAATCACCGTAACCTAAATCATCGGCAAGAATATAAATGATATTGGGTTTATCTACCTGCTTTTCTGAACAGCTAAACAGAGAAATTAGTAAAATCGAATAGAGTAAATATCTTAGGTGCATACCAGTGTTTAATGAATGAATTTGAATCCAGTTTCAAATTAAGATTAAAAGATAAGTCCTTTTGCACGCTGCAACATATCTATACCCTTTTGAATCATTCTTATCCGACCGTTTTAACGCCAAAAGGGCCAATCCTGCGTTTGGATTGACCCTTTTACTTCTTGGCTATAAATGCATTCTACCGCTTTATGATACGCTTATATAATATATGGTTGTCGCTTTTCACTTGTAAAAAGTGAACGCCCGGTACAATTAAGCTCAGGTCAATTTCAATCAGGTCTTCATTTTTAATTTCAAAATCCGGTTTTATTATCACTTGCCCTAATTGGTTGAGCACCTCAATACTTCCCTCTTTTAAATGGTGATTGCGAAGCCTCAAACTCATTCTGTTATAGAAAGGATTTGGATAGATTGATATCGCTTCATCCAGTACTTCCTGGCTAGCAGCCAAGGTGCTTTCTTCTACAGTAGTTACTTTCAAAGCCGTAGTTAAAGCAGAGGCATTCCCTGCGGCATCTTTGGCTAAAACCTGTATGGAGTAAGCTGTGAGTTTTGTTAGATCAGTAATCACAAACGAATTTTCTTTAGTACTACCCACCAAAACACCATCAACATATATCTCATAGCTTTCTACCCCGACATTGTCGCTTGAGGCCGTCCATTCTATGAGAATTCCTGTATCGGTAACCTCTTTTGCTACGACAGATGATGGAGTAGCCGGAGCTTCTGTATCTGCTACGGTTTCTGCCTTAGTGGTCACTTTCAAAGAAGTAGATGCATCAGAGGTATTGCCTGCGGCATCAACAGCTACTATATATACAGCATATGCCGTAGCGGGAGTTAAACCTGACAATGAATAGGTAGTCCCGGTCACCGTAGCCGTTAAAACACCATCTACGTAAACTTTGTATTCTTTCACCCCTGTATTATCCGTAGCAGGAGTCCAGGAAATATCAATTCCTGTGATTCTGATTTCTGTAGCATTTAGTCCGGTCGGACTTGATGGGGCTTCGTTATCTGCGGCCGTCTTAGTGGTTACACTAAGTACCGTAGAAGCACCAGACTTATTACCAGCAGCATCTACTGCTACTATTGTCACGGAATAGGTAGAAGAGCCCGCCAGACCATTTAAAGTAAAGGAAGTCTCTGAAGTTTTACCTACAGATTTACCATCAACAAATACTTCGTATTCTTCCACTCCAACATTATCTGAAGAGGCATTCCAAGAGATTTCGGCTGTAGTTTCTGTGGTAGTTCCTGCTTGCGGTGCAGTAGGCTCCGTAGGGGCTTTTACATCGGCTATTCCTGTTAATGAGATAGAGAAATCACCATTATCCCCGTCAAACCCATCCACCATTATATAGTAAGTTTGACCTGCGGTTAGACCTGTCACCGGCAAATAGCTATCAAAATACGTAGAGCAGTCTACCGGACCGGCATCATTGGCTGCTTTCAGACTAAACGTACTAAAATCATTTACATCTGAAGCTGAATACAATGCCAGCTGCGTATCAAAATCTGCTAAATCACAGGTGCTAATATTAACTTTGCCATCTACTGGAGCTACAAACTTAAACCAGACGGAGTTATCTACCTGCTTATCACACCAGCCTGTGGTACAGTCCTGATTATTGGCGGGTATGGGTCTGATATCCTGTTCATTGTCTCGTACTGTGGCAAAGGAATTGGTAAAACCAGATTTCACCTCTCCATCTACCGGGAGTTCAATGGCATTGGCTACGTCATCATTAACCGGGCCCGGACTGATCCCATCTCTTATTAGTATTCCAAAACTCCCTCTGTTTCGGCCGTAACCATCAACTACGAGATAATACTTTTTCCCTGGTGTCAGACCTTCTAAGGCAAGGTAACTATCACCGCCTGTAGCACAGCTTGTAGGGCCATCCTCGTTAGCACCTACCAAAACAAAATTCGTATCCACTTTACAATCCTCCACCTCGTAAACAGCAATCTGAGTATCGAAGTTAGCTAAATCACACAGTGAAATCTCTGCCTCCCCTCCTGCAGGAGCAGTGAATGTAAACCATACTGTACCACCCATATTTTTATCTCCCCATATCTCTGGGATGATTTTATATTCCGTTTTTGAGGCAGTAGCTGCAAAATTATTGAAGCCTTTTTGAACCTGCCCATCGGTTTTTAAGGCAATAGCATTACAGGCATCATCATTTTCCGGAGGATCAGTGACTTTTTGGGTAATGAGATCAATAGAAAACTGACCAAAAGAATTTAAAGAACCATCCACCACTAAATAATAAGTTTCACCTGGTTCTAAACCGGTTACATCTAAAATACTACCTCTCTTATTCGTTCCGTTTGGGTAATCATTGTTTGGAGGAATGCGGCATAGATGCCCACCATCATCTGCCCCAAGGTATTGATAGGTGCTGTAATCTTTAAGGTCTCCTACTTTATAGAGGGCTAATTGTGCCCCAAAACTTGCTTGATTACAGGTGCTTATTTGAACGGCTCCTTCATTTGGTGCCACAAATTTAAACCACACAGAATGCTCTATTCTTCTTGCTCGGTTATCGCCCGGCTTATCAGACCACCCGTTGGGCTTATTCAGCTCAGAAACCGGTGGAGCTATCACTTGCTCATCATCAGAGGCAGTAGCACCTCCATTGTTAAAAACTCCTTGACCTACCGCATCTAATTCTAAGGTTATAGCATTTTCAATTAAATCATTGTCCGGCAGGCCCAGTTTTACCTGTAGGTCGAAAGTACCCATGGCACCCTTGTAGCCATCTACCAATATGTAATAATAAATTCGATTTGCGGTGGTCTGATATGGTATTCCTTTTAGAGTAAGTTTGCTATTGAATCCTCCTTCAAGATCCAAATCATCATTGGCTTTAAGGAGTTCAAACTTATCGAAGTTTTCGCCCCCACAATACGTCCTGATGCCATATACGGCCAACTGCGTATCAAATGTGGCGTTTAAGATTTCGATAGAAACTGCCTCTTCCTGTGGAGCACTAAACCTGAACCAAACCGAATGCTGAATCTCATCTTCTTTCCAGCCATAAACCGCATTGGTAGCCTGCGGAATGAGCATGCTTTCATTTATCTCAGTGGTGGCATTGTAGTTTGAAAGACCTGTAAGGATGGTGCCTTTTCTAACAGAACCGTTTAAATCCAAATTGACCGCTTCACAATTCGGGTCGTTTTTTGGAGGAAAACTCTCCACTATAATTCCAAAATCACTTTGAGCACCTTTAAATCCATCTATCAATACATACAAGGTATCGCCCAGTGTCAAATTTTCCATCTGAACTGCAGCAGATTCGGTAATGGTATTGCCAGTTCTGCATAAGCCTCTGTCATTAGCGGCAAGAATTTTATATGTGCTCATGTCATTGACATCACCCACCTCATAAACGGCCATTTGAGAGTCAAAGCCGTCATTCATTGGGTCACACATACGTAGCTCCATTACGGGACTGGAAACGATAAATTTAAACCAAACCGAATTGGTAATTTCTGGTGTTGTGGCATTCTCTTTATTCCAACTCACAGGTACTATGGCAGCTTCTTCTTCGGCAGAATTGGCATTGATATTGGTAAACTTTGCTTCACCATTAAACTTATTAATGTATGAAGTTTGTAAGCTGCCGTCTGACTTGAGCAAAAGTGCTGTGGTTGCAAAATTATTATCCGGTGCTCTGTTTTTATCTGTAGCACCCCAATAGGCTTCTAGTTTTACGGTGTCTGCCACATATCCGTCATCGCTTCTGGCTAAAACATCGGCACAAATAGGCTCTACTATCATAAGAATTTCCTCGTAGCCTTTGGCATCGGGATAAACGTTTTTTACAATGAGGTCAATCGTCTTTTCTGCACCATAAGGAAGATCAAACTCAGGAGTAGGAGAACTGTAGCCAATAAACTCAATTTTAGGGAGCTGATACGCCAGATTAGGATACCTTACACGGTATGTTCTTGCTGTTTGACTTTCAGAATTGTTCTTTACTTTAAGAGTAAAAATGACTTCTTTACCTATTTCAATATCTGAGAATTTAGCACTATCTCCGTAAGTAGCACTCTCATATTTAGCCACTTGAATGGTAGGTTTGTCTATTTGCTTGCCGCCCTCAAACGGGCAACTGGTTTTGCTATTTTCGACTAATCTGAAAGAAGGGGCTCCAAATCCATCGTCTTCATATACATCTACATTTAACAGATCAGAATCATCGTCATCATCAATGGAAAAACCTATGGTTAGTGTTTTACTATTCCCTTGGGCATTTTCTGTACTGTTCGTAGTTTCTACTGTCAGGGTAGTTTTATCTTTTGCCTCTACACTTGCAGAGACAAAACCAATTTCTACGCCTACTTTGGCAGTTATTTCTTTACTTTCAGATTTAGAAAATGAAACTTCCTGTTTGTAACTAACAGAGGTAGACTCCTTCCTTATATTCTCCTCTTCTGTACCTTTGGCATTACTAAAGCCGCCTTTTCGTCTGGCATTGGCCTTAAGTCTATTATTAAGTGCAATCATGTCCTCCCAAAACTTCGCTTCTCCTGTCTGCTGATTCTCATAGAATTGCGGTATGTACGTTTCTAAAAGTTCATTCTCATAGTAATTAAGATCCTTTACTTTTTCTACCGGCACTATCCCGATAGCCGTACTTAAGTTCACCTGAACTATATCATTGTACCACACGGCGTTACACTCAGATTGTAAATAATAATCATACCTCCATTTCTCTACAATAAACCTATCATATTTAGTACTATTGGTTATTCTTCCTTTACTGATGTAAGTAAAGTTAGTAGCATTTGTTTGTTCATTTTTTTTGGTTCTAGTCGTAGATGTGGATGACTCATAAGATCCCCCACCACTGATACCAAACTTATCGAAACCGGCCTCCACTTTTTCGCTGGTTTCCTTTGTTCTTGAATTTGAAAGCGAAGCAGAAATCACCTTATCTACGGAGTATTCTTTTTCTGCTTCTATGTAAGAAAAACTGTTGTCGCCAGGTACTGATCTTAATATGGTTTTTACTTGATGTGGTCCTAAATCACGTACCAGAAACTCACTAAACTTACCCATTAAGACAATGGGTAACATCATGGTTTTGGCCACTTTACCCCCCTTATAAAATCTTAAGATCAAGAGCTTGGCGTAAGCTTGCTTTTTGTTCTTATGCACTTCATTTCTGGGAAAATTGAAATAATGCCTTTGGTAGACTCTGCAGTTCTGTTCAAAAATATTACAATCATAGGAAATATCCTGGCTTTGAAGTGACAGCGGAGCCGACTCATTGGTCTTATAATCTCCATAAGAAAATGTTACATTATCAAAGTGATAACGATTATCACCATCTACATCATGAAAACCATAATCTACATAAAAAGGAATGGGCTCATTGGGTTTTACATTGGTTAAATAAAACTCACCAATGCCTCTATCTGCCCGACTAAATATGGCGTTGTTCACTTCCTCGATGGTAGGCTCTCCTTCAAAAATCCTGGTGACGCCCTTCTGGGCCAAATCAGGGTTTTTGGTGTGCAAAGAAATGTACAATGGATACCGGGTATTTTCGCCGTTTACCGTCGAAAATATAGTTTTTACGTTATAGGCCTTTCCCTGAGAGAATACCTCTCCGACAAGGAGCAGCATCAAAAGGCCTGTTATTGAAAGTATAATTTTTTTCATGTCAATGTCTTTAATAGGTTAGGCTTATTTATTGGTCAATTCGTATTCTGTCTTAGCAGCTCCTGTTTTTCTATTGGAAGAGTTTCTGGTAAGCTTAAGGGCCGTATCAGTTATGCTGTTTATTTCATAAGCAATAGTGCCTCCCGTGCCCGTAGGCTCTGGTGTTAATCCCAGCAAGGTTAAGGTTTTACTATCTGCTGAAACAGACCATGTGCCAGTAAATGTCCTGCCATCTACGGCGGTTAGTTTAGCTGAAGTAAGGCTGCTTAAGTTTAATTGAAAATCGACATATCCCATACGAATACTGGAACCGTCCCCTTTGGTATAAACGGTAGTGGCGTCTTCTTTCACTATCGTGACCGTCCATGTTTTATTCATAAGTTCGGTAACTGTAGGGGTGCCGGGTGTTGGAGTTGGGGTAGTTCCGCTACCGGCGGGTGCAGGAGTAGTGGGCGTACAGCCAGAAAATAAGGCAAGGATAGCAAACAAGCCGAGTAAATTACGGGCTGTTTTTGACTTCAGGTATTTATTAATCTTCTCCATAAGTTTTATCTTTTAAGGTTTTGAGATGGTAGCTAAAACATACTCTTCAGTACACATTACTGTGGGGTCTTCTCCAGCAACAGCGTGAGCTGGCGTTAAGCTTATCTGGCCAAACGACCAATTGATAAGAGATTTTATGAAAGGATACTTCAGATGGGATTTTAACATAGTGATCAGCATTTCTATATTCCGAAGTTATCTATGTCAAAACCAAGCAAAGAATTTTAGAGGGGACAAAAAGTAGACAATTGAAAAATGGCTTTGAACAGTCAATCAGTGCTGTTTCATTGAGAATTTGAGGTGAAAATCATTCTACCTCTAAGCTCTATTTTTTGTACTATCCTACCCATCTTCTCTTTAATTTCAGGTATTTAGCGATCGCATATAAATATGACAGGCCTTGACAATGCACAGCTTTAACTAAGATTTACGTCTTTTGCGATTGACTTTTTATTAAGTTAAATTCACTTTTTATTCATCCAAACCTTGATCTAAGTATGAAAACAATGACTTGTAAACAATTAGGTGGAGCCTGTGATCTGGCCTTTCATGCCGAAACCTTCGAAGAGATGGCCGGCCAAAGCAAATCACATGGTACCGAAATGTTTAAAAAATCTGATCCGGCTCATTTAAAAGCTATGCAGAAAATGCAAGAGCTGATGAAATCACCTGAAGATATGGCCGCTTGGTTTGCGAGTAAAAAGAAAGAATTTGATGCTTTACCAGAAGATTGAAACATTTGATTCAGTTTACAAAAAGTGCTTCAGACTGAGTTGGCATCACAAAGATTCAAGAGCCTATTTATCAGATAGTCTTTTAATTGAAGCTTAAAATATAACTCTGCAGTTCACTTTCTTCAATATTCATTTTTTTTCGCAAGCGGTACCTGGCTTTCTTTACCCCATCTGATGAAATACCCAGTACATCTGCAATTTCTTTAGAACTCAGATTCATCTTAAGCAGCGAAATGAGTCTTATTTCACTTTTTGAGAAACTACCATGCTTTTTTGAAAGTGCTGTAATAAACCCCTGATGCAAGCTACTGAACTCTTCACTAAACTGCTTCCATTGTTTATCCCCATCTATATCTCTTTTGATCATTCTTGAGATACGGTTAGTGGTTTTATTTACAGAAGAGTCTACATTATTTTTCAGGTTTGCTATTTCACCGTCCAGACTTGAAAGAAACTCATTCTTATGAGCCAGCTGCAGCACCTTTGCCGTTAGTTCTTTTCGTTTAGCTTCCAGTTCTATTTCGGCCTTTTCACGTTTTTCTATTTCAAGAGCTTTCTCTTTCTCAAACAGAAGTTTATCCTTTCTCCTTTTTAGCATGAGAGAATAAATCAATCCGGCCAAAGAAATTATACCAAATAATAAAACCCAAATACGCCATTTCTTGAGCTCATTTTCTTTGGTTAATACCTGAATCTCAGCATCCTTTTTTACAGCTTGAAAACGGGCATCCATTTCAGCCACCATGGTGGTTTTCTCCATAGAGTACAAACTATCTTCTATATCATTAAGGAGCTCCAGATTTTCTAACGACTCCTTATATAAACCAGCCATTTTCTGGGCATGGTGTAATGAGGAATAAGCATTTACCTGACGGTGTGGATCCTTGACTTCATTGGCTATCTCTACAGCCTTATTTGCAAAGAATATTGCCTTATCGTACTCTTTAAGTTCGGTGTAATTGTAGGATATATTTCTGTAGGCATGTTCCATACTGGTACGCACGCCATTTTTTTTATAGTTGACTATTGCCTCATTTAGAAGCTCAATGGCCCTCTCATGTTTTTTATAATAATCGAGATAAATCTGTGAGAGATTAGCCTTTAAAATACCCAGACTGTATCCATCATAGTTTTTTTCTTTGGCTAGAGCAATTCCTTTAAGATAAGCCTCTTCTGCCTCTTTAAACTGCTTAAGATCGCGGTGAATGATACCAATATTTGAGTATACACGAAGCAAACCGTCGTAATCCTTAGATTGCAAATAATACTCCAATGCCTTCTTTTCATATTCTAAACCTTTAATTGAGAAGGCTTCTACTTCGTTGTTATCACCGCTATTCTTTTTATAAGAAAGGCCCAGAGAGTTATACGCAGAAGCCAGTCCCTGAATGTCATTAATACTATCATAAAGGTTTATGGCTTTCTGATTAGCTTCAATACTCGCCTCAAATCTTCCGGTATTCTGCAAATGATTGGCTTCAAATAAATACAAGCGTGCCTTAAGTTCGGTGTTTTTAGTTTTTTCTAACCACCTTTTGGCTTTACCCAAATAAAGAGCTGTAGAATCTACATGGGTTCTATTGTATAGTCGTATAATTTCCAGGGCCGTTTCTCCTTTGGCATCATTAGTTTCAGATACGGCCACTACCCTTTTTAGAGAATCCAGTTTCTCTTCGTAATTCTGAGATAACGCTTTACCATAAACGCAAATCAGAATAAATGGCAGGTATTTGAATTTAGGTGACATAGTGGTTTCTTAAACTTACACCTTTTTTGTACCCTTTTTTAAATTTTGAGCTTGTATCTTCTTTTGAGTATTCTCAAAATGCTCTTCAATCTCATCTTTCAGAATTTTAATTTCCTGAATAATGGCCTGTTTGGCTTTATTTGATTTTTGTATTTCATCAATTTTATGTTTAAGCCTTTTGCGTTTTTCCTCCATCTCTTTCTCCCATAGAGCTTTATCTTCTAAAGTAATAATCAAACTTAAGCCATAATTTTGAAGCCATAGAATTATAGGGGTGGACATAAAGTAGACATTTAATACTTATTAAATTGTAAGTTCTCATCGATGAATAGTAAGGAATTAGCCACTTGTGTAAAGCGGCTACGGGGGATTCGTCCCGTAGCCCTTTACTTTGACTTTAATGAAGATCTATGAAAGCGAATGATACTTCCGTGAGAAAAAATAACCGTTTGACCTAAGGCACCGAATTATTGGTTTTCTTTCCAATTTTCCTTGGTATTGAAATAGGCCAATTGCTCTCTGAATCCTTCTAAAATTTCGGTTAACTCATTTTTAGAAATTTTTAATTCTCTGCTCACAATCGAAAGAACATTGTTCTTAAATGAGATCATACTAATAATCTCTTCTAGTTTATCATTTGAATTACCCTGAGTATTCCTGTCATTTTTTATCATGAACTTCTATTTTATGATAAAGTACCTGGTTTTTACTTTTTATTTCTACAAAGTATTTCCCTTCCTGTAATTCAGATGTATCGAGCGTTAAGCTATTTTCACCTTTTGGATAAGTTATGTCTTCGAAACCTACCTTTACTAGACTAGCATTAGTAGAATTATAAAGGCTAATGGCATACATTTCCTCAAAAGGTGCATAAAAACTGATTTGTATTTCATTATTACCAGAAGTGTTTTGTTCAATGGATTTCTGTCCACTTTGGCTTGAATTTATATCCCAAACTGAATTTGAACCGAAGGTTGGAAACTTACCATAATCATTTGATTCAGACGCAAAAGAACTTACAGAAACATCCGGACAGTCTTCTAAAGTTGCTAAGAAAACAGCGGCACCAGACTGTGTTTCAAAACCCGGTTTTAGTGTAATAGATCGCTCTCCTTTGAATATTACGGTAGTAGGGGCCTGCACAAAGGCGTTTGATTCCAATAACAGTCTATGGTATGTTCCTTCTGAGACAGCCGTATTAGTCGGATTATTATTTGTTAAAGTGTAGGGGGCTCCTCCGTTTTCACAGTCATCTGAATCATCATTCAGAATACTTAGTATTACCTGATTGTTGTTTCCAATATTATAGTCTCCACCGTTTATGATGGACAAAATAATTTTTTCATCGCCTTCATATTCCGTATCAGCAATAGGGTCAAATATCAGCTGCTCGGATGTTGTACCTTTTTGAATAGTAACCACTCCTTCATTTCCTGAAAAAGAGCGAAAGCCACTCACTTCATAGTCTGAATTCGGCGTAGCACTTCCCGAAAGTATAAAATTGATTGTAACATCTTCTGCTGCTGGTTGTGAAAGGCTAAAATTCAAGCTTAGAAATCCCAGCTCATCTTCAAAAATGGTGGTGGCCATAGCAGAAACGGAAGGGTTAGAATGTTCCTCTTTTGAACTCACTTCGGAGGTTCCTGAAATGGCTGAAACATTGGCAAAATAAGCATTAGCATCAAGATTCAAAGTTGGTTCACCAATAGTGAAATCCCATTCGAAATTACCAGACGCTAAATTGCCATGGGCATCCCTAATATTAGTTAATACTATTTGGATACCCTCTCCTTGCCAGGCTGTAATATCTTCTAGAGGAGTTAATATTATCTTGTTTTTATAGCAACCTATGCTCATAGATACAGGATCATTGTTTGATATTCTGGTGGCCGTCCAGTTTGTATTATTGATTGAAGAGCAACCCAGATCTTCTGTAAAAAAATGGGAGATTTCATCTCCTAAAGCGAAATGATCATCCTTAGGTTCTGGTACGCCAAATGCTTCCGGGCCTTTACGATCTATGGTACCGGTGGCTCTTTTAGAATAGATGGTCTGAAGGCCACATTTCAGCTTAAGCCTGAAATTATATTCTCCATCAATGAGATTTGTTACGTCAAAATTTACAATGGTGCCATAAGAATTATCCTCTATTTGGGCTTTAGAAAGTGTAAAAGCATCTGTCCAGTTAGAAGTACCTGCTAATGCGTACTCCAAAGTAATATTATCAAGATTGTTATAATTATAATCTAACATTTTAATTGCCAATAGATTATTACTGTTTGAATTGACCACAAAGCCATTCTCAGGCAAAGCCAAAGTAATGGGGCTACAAGCATTCTCAAAAAATGCTGAAATTTCCAGTTCTTTTGATACGTCGATTGTTGCAAAGTTTCCTGCTCCACAAGCATCATAAGCCTGAAAACGCATCCCCTCAAATGAATAGATGTTCGGGTCGAACCTTGAAACACCTACGGTAATTTCTTTTTCCTCCAGATGATTCAAAGGATAATCAAAAGGGCCAACACCATTTCCTTCTACATCTACTGTGACGCCAGTGCTGCTATTTGTCAAATATCTCATGTAATACGTCCTGGCCTCTGAACTTTCGCTAGTGTTACCTAAATCTAACTTATAAATAGCTGTACCATTTTCTGCAATACCAGACTGAATAGGGTCTGAAACGGTGAATTGAATGGCATCTCTGGCCTGTGTTCCTGGCTCATGCGGGCAGCTGCTTGTACCGGCTACTAAATCAAAAACTGGTGTATTATAAACAGGGTCCTTCTTGATATCTATACTGAAAAAATCGCCACTGTCATCATCATCAATGGTAAATCCGGTTGTGGTAGAATTAGTATTAGCTATGGTAGAAGAACTACCCGTTTCCATTTTAAAATTAACTATGACTCCTCCACTGGCACCTGAACCACCTATTTCCATACCCAATTCCAGTGCTAATTCAGTGTTTATTTCCATACCAAATTCTACTGTAGATACCGCCGTAGAAGAGCTAGTAGTGCTAGAGGTTTGCGGACCTGTGTTACCGTCAAAGGAGATATTATGACTAAACTTAGCCTTCCTCTTTAACTCGGTGTTATTCTTCACCGTCTGTTCCCAAACTTTTATTTGATTTGCATAATTAGAACGCTCGGCCGGAGTATTAGCAGGATTATCTCTGAACTCTTTTAAAAGAGGAATGAGGGTATTCACTATATGTCCCTCAGAATACATGTATGTGGTAGCAAAACCATCATTAGCAATGGCCAAACTGCTTTTTCGATAAATGGAGCACGTATCAGGTGAATAGATCACCTCATGGGCTCTGGCGTATTTAAGATTCATAGCACCACCAATGTAAACATCTCCGGTACTCCCTACTACTTTATCATTGTTTGAAGTGGAGTAATATTGAGAACTAGAAATAGTAGTAATGGCCTCTTTGGCAGTAGCTATATTAGCAGAAACCCCCAAAGTACCTTTTATACTCCCCCAGAATGCACTTTCGGTGCTAAAACCTATTCCCGCTTCATACTTTACTCCTAGTTTAACTTCTGCCCAAACGGAGGCTCCTGCACTAGCCGCACTATAAAAACGATTCGCCATTTCAACAGTATTATTAGCTTCCCAAAAACTAAAACTGGCGTCTCCTGGTGGGTCTCTCAATATAAGAAATGGTACTTCTGGTGAGACGGTTGCAAAACTTCCCGGGTCGGTTTTTATCCCGGTTACAATGGGGGTTAGGTTTAAGCCTGAAGCCTCTCTTCCCCATATATCAGTAAAGTCAATACTCAGAACCTTCTCAAAAGGAGAAATAATATTAGGGAGTCCTCCTTCTAAGGATATCCCTTTTTGACCATTTATAGTTTCATATTCAAATAACTCATTAACATCATCTGCATGAACGTTAGTGCTTATTTTTAGTGTATCATCTTTGGCATAGCAGCCCTTTGAAGGATCTCCTTGAAATACATGAACGGTGAAAGGTCTCTCTACATTTTGAGCAAAAATCGGATTATCAGACAAATCCATAGAGCCTGTTAGGGCAGTCCCCGAACATGGACCATCCAGGCCGCTGACGGCTATTTGTGGTGCCTCTTCAAAAATTAGATTTAAGGTAGCATCGGCATTGGTGATATCTCTTGTCAAAGAGTCTGTATGAAATGCATTTAGGAAATTCTTCATTTCATCCGCATTAAAACCAGTCTGTATGTCTGAGAAACCGGTTACACTTACCTTGTATTTTCCGGCAGGTAACCTAATAGAATAATAACCTGAATTTAAATTGGTAGTAATTTCTTTTACAAAGCAAGATGCCACTGGATTGCCTTCAAAATCCGGTAAGACTTGACTAAACCTTAAATTAGCTCTTCCAATATATTGGTCACAATCAGCTTTTACAATTCCGGAAATTGTATGGGTAGTGGTATCTACAAAATTAACATTGGATATTTCCAAGAGCTCTCCGACATCCAAATCAATTGAGAAAGGATTGAATTGATGTGTCTCAAACCTAGGTTGAATAGCATAAGTGTCTTGCTGATCCATGGAAAGAGCATAAAAACCTACATTATTGGTTTGGTTACCCAAATATTGGTCATCAATCAAAAACTCAACGTTTTCAATTGGACAAACTTTAGGATTACCCTGTGTAGCACCCACACAATCATCACACTCCTGCGTGACTGTACCAGTCACGCTGAAAACAGTTTCATCGGTAAAATTGGCATCCGGAGGGTTTGGTAGTGTTTGTTTAAATGGACGAAGCAGAGAATCAGGGCTAAATTCATGGTCTCCTTTTTCCGGAATGATATAAAATTCAGCCTCTGCACCAGAACCTGCGGCTGTAGACCCATAATAAACGCCATCAAATGAGTAGGTGCCATCTGAACCTGTGGTGGTAATGTAGGTTTTGTTCGTTTGTCCGCCTGGCACGGCTGTAATTCTTCTGGCTCTCATGGTGACATTATTTACACCAGAGCCCGAAGGACTACTGATTTTTCCACTTAGTATACCATTGGGATTTATAACTGTGATTGGCACTTCGTTGGAATAAGCGAAAGATGTGTTATCACAAATGTTTGTGATTTTCCTGCGGAATTTTGTGGTCTGAGGAAGTGTAGGTAAATCATACCCTTGTGTGCTTGGATTAGGACTGGCGTTAGACCAACTACTCCAAACACTTCCACTTAGTGTAGCTTTTTCCCAAGAAACCGTACCACTCGGAAAGGAAGACGCATTGGAAACGGAGCTGATTTCTCCATTCTCTATCTCATGGGGATAAGGAATCGTTTTGGCACCCGAAATACTGCCGCCTGAATTGGTTAATGAATAGGCATTGTAAGTAATAACATTACTATAAGCAGAGCTACCACAATCAGAGGTTTTCCTGCGAATATAAACGGTACTGGCCTCTAGTGTTCCAAGACTGGAATTTCCTGAGCCAGTGCCAGAAATAGGTGAATAGTTGCTTCCATCGGTACTTTTCTCCCAAGTATAAGTAACACCGCTTAAGGTGGAGGTGCCTGCATTTTCGTTTATAATGGCCGGTAAGGTTCCATTAAGGCATACCGACGTTGCCGTTCCACCACCAGATAATTTTATAGTGCCGGGATTTGGAACATAGTCAGAAACTTCGACACTCAATTTGAAATCACCATCGGCTGAAGAGGTTTTACCCTCTACTATAACCCCGTAGGTTCCCGGGCAAAGTTCTTTTTGTAGATAAGACTTGCTGCCGGAACCACTGTTATCATCTCCGTCAATATAGGTGTATGAATTGCCACTGGCATCATCAAATAAGACTAAATGGAGATAGGTATCAAAATCAGTTTCTGGATAGCTTGTGGATAGTGTAACTATTTTGGCCTCTTCTATAGTGAATTTGTAAGATACATCTGCACTTGAGGTAAATGGTGCATCACTGTAAGAATTTCTGTAACCGAAGTCAGAGCCAATACCTGTATCATCTCGATTGGTGTTTTCATGTGTTTTGCTACCCGAGCTCAATGTTTCAAAATCAAGAGCCTCGCTTAATTTCTGCCCGCCAGAATACCGCCAAACATATTTTAATTTGAATTTTGATTTACCACTACTCCCTATAGTTCGTTCTAAATAATTCCACTGTGCCGGCGTGGTACCAGAAACATCCCAAAGGCTATTTCTGGTGCCCAATCCATCGTCCCCAATTTTATACACGCACCTTAAGTCTTCAATCCCGTCATTTTCAAAAGACATCACGTCCCAATCAAAGACCCCTGAGGATTCTTTAAACGAACCTATTTTTTTATTTTCTGGAGACCAATAATAATTCCCATTTACGTTTTGATAAAAACAATCTGCACCATTATTGCTTTGTCCATACTTGTAGTTTAGTAAACTGGTGACTTTACCATTCTTATCCTCTGCTATTTGAATAATAATGGTGGGTTCAGAATTTCCACTTTCACTTGAAACTTCTCCCCATCCTCTATCAAAACGAATCTGCATATTGTATAAAGTATCATTAACTACCTGGGCATGGGCGGATAGACTTATCACACAAAAAAGAAAAATAGCAATCTGCTGAAATGTACTGCTTAGCCATTGTAGCCTATCCTTCTTTCTTCTTGGAATGAGTAATTCTTCTTGGTTTTGAAGTCTTACATAATGTCCGTTTTCTTTTTGAATGATACCTGAGATAAAACTGCGATTTACTAAATGCGAGCGATTCACTCGCACAAAAGTTTTGGAGTCAAAAAGCTCATTGAAAATTTTGAGCGAATAGCCCGAAATTAACTTTTTGCCATTTTTGAGTTTCAGTATGGTATAGTTAGATTCCGCCTCTAAATGATTGATAGATTCTGGCTTGGTGTCTAATAGTATTCTTGGATGGCTCATGGTTAACAGATTGAAATTCAACAAATTTTGATTTGATGATTCGAATCTAGTTTGACCTGGCAGCCTTTACAGAATTTAGCTTGGGACAAAAAATGGACATTTTGAAAATAGTTCAGAAAAACGCCCATTGAAGCCAAGAAAGGCTATTTGCGAAGTGTGGCACCCAAATCTTAGACCCTCGTTTTTTTACTAAAATTCTGTAATTTAGAAATACGCTTTCATCTGATTAAATTTAAAATCAGGCCTTACCCGAATAGGATAATAGATAGCCCTGAAGCTCGGTATCTGAGAGATTTAGTTTTTTCCTTAAACGATATCTAGCTTTTCTTATCCCCTCATCTGAGATACCTAAAACATCGGAAATTTCTTTTGAGGTAAGGTTCATTTTCAGAAGCGAGATAAGCCTAATTTCACTTTTGCTGAAACTACCAAATTGCCTTACCAAGGCATCTAAAAAACCTTGATGGACACTACTGAATTCTTCACTAAACTGCTCCCATTGTTTATCGTTTACTATATCTCTTCTTATCATTCTAGAAATACGACCCGATGCCTTTTCCACGGTAGACCCTACCTCTGTTTTTAGGCTGTCTATTTCTTTTTCAAGATTAGACAAGAATTCGTTTTTGTGAGCTAGCTGTACCATTTTGCTGGAGAGTTCTTTTTGTTTTGACTCCAGTGCCAACTGAGCATTTCGCAGTTTTTCTTCTTCAATGGCTCTTTCTTGGGCATAAATTATCTGGTCTTTTTTCCTCTTTTGTATTAACGAATAAACGATTCCACTTGCCAAAAGGAAAAGCATTATTAGACCTACTAAAAAAGCAACCTTCTTGGTCCTTTCTAATTCTGCGGTCTTGGCTAACACTACTATTTCTGCGTCTTTCTTTTCTGTCTCATATTGGGTCTGTAGTTCATTAATTTGTTTAGCTTTTTCTAAGCTGAAAATGCTGTCGTTTATCATTTTGGAGTTCTGCATTTCAGAAATCACCATTGATAAATTCCCTTCTTTTTTAAAAATCTCGATACCCAAATCATGAGCATCTTTTTGCTTTTCTAAAGACCTGATTTCCTGACTCAAACGTAAACCTTCTTTATAAAACTGTTTGGCCTGATTTAAATACCCTTGTTTTAAAAGACTTCTACCCAAATTTGTATTGATGACGGCTTTGGTGCTGTTGTCTGAAATTTTATGGGCAAGTTCCAAGGCTTTTCTTTGCTCTACTTCGGCATTATTATACTTACCCATACCATTATACGTATCTGCCAGATTCGTAAGAATAATTATTTCTCCATGTGTGTAATCCAGTATTTTTAGTAGCTCCAAGGCCTCTTTGAAGGTATGAACAGCTTTCATAAATTCCCCTTGAGATTTCTGAATGAGGCCAATGTTATTCAAGGTACTCATCACCTCAAAATTCATTTCTTTTGCTTTATAAATTTCCAATGCCTGATTCGAAAACTCTATAGCCTTAGCTAAGTCACCCTGTTTTTTTAAAACCAGAGCCATACTATTTAATGCATAAGCAGCATAATTATCCTTTTTGTGCTCCAAAGATATATCATAAGTTCTTTTTGCCATGGCCATCGCCTCGTTTAACCTGTCCAGTTCAAAAAGTAGACTTGATGCTCTATGGGTGGCATCTACTAAGTTATTAATAGTGTTTAACCTATCAAAAACAGATATGGCATCTAGATAAATAGTCAAAGCTTCATTTTTTTGTCCCTTTTGGTTTAAAATGGAGGCTTTCGCAACTTTAACTCTAGTTAATAGTCTTTCTTCATCCGTTTTTTCATAATAGTCCATGGCTATATCGACATACTTATCTGCCGAATCCAGATAATATAATCCATAGTAAGCTTGAGAAAGATTATTCGCGGTTTCTCCTAATTTTTCTTTCGCGTTTAATTCAAGACAAAGATCAAATGCTTCTTTGGCGTACTTTAAACTTTCGCTTGGGTTTGTATCAATGCTTTCTTGATTTTTCTTGATCAGCTCGTCTAGCTTACTGTATTTCTGAGCAAGCCCCGTAGTACAGAGAAAGTAAAGAAAACAGGAGAGTAATATTCTAGTTATCATGCTAATAGGGTCATATAAATCTTATCTAAATTAAGAGATATAATAAACTATAACAATTTATGATACCGAAAGGCTTGGAAGTCATAGGTAAATCAGAATGGTATCAAGTGGCGTTTCTTGCCTTTAACGGAGAGAAATACAATTCTCGTGAAGGTTACAATGAGGGTAAACTGATATGGGTAATAAATGCATAAACCTAGTCTGACTGTTTCATTGCTGTCATTTTATTGGATTGGGTAAAGAGGTTTCCTTTTATAAACTTCCCTTTTCAGTATGCAGCTTGTTAATTTCAAAACCTAAGGGAGAATTAGTAGGTGTTGTATCCAGGCACCAATATTAATCACATAAGTACGCAGTATTACATGACCTTCCGGAGACGCGAGTGCTAATCAAATGACATTTTACTTTATCCTAACTATTTCATTTGTCTCGACCGGATCTAAGGTAAAAATTTGTGAATTACCCACAGCATTTAATAACCAAGAAGCGATGTTTATTAATAATGGAGACTTTACAGGATGTTGTTTGTTTTAAGTTTTTATTTAAAGTGCTTGGTACTATTTGTGTATATTTTGGCTACTTCTTCAAGAAATTAGGCCCTTATTGAACAATTGATTGTATTTATAATTCATATTCAAGTGTTTCTCTTGAGAGGATAAAGGTCACTATTTAATAAACCACTGTCAATCACCCACAGGGTGATTTTCGATTAAATACCCATTAAACAAAAAGCCACCGGAATATAATATTCCGGTGGCCTGCTTATAATACTTTAGTGTGCTATTTTTCTAATTGGGTCAAAGAGAAATTGATTTTTGACTGGTTGTCTATCTGATTAATTTTTGCAACTATCGTATTAATCTGATTTGATAGCTCCGTAAAATTAGAAGTCAGATTTGCATTTTCTTCTTTCAAGTTCTCAATTATGACTTGCTGCTCTTGCACCGCTTTGATAAGAGGAGCTATAAAGTCATTGTATCTTACAGAATAGAAGCCTTTATCGTCTTTAGTAAGCATTCCTAAGTCTTCCTCTGTATAACCGTGCTTGGCAAGAACTTTTTCCAGATCCTGAGCTATCACACCAAACTCCTGCTCCTTTTTCTCATTTCCCTTTCTGTGATATAATACCGGCTCCACCTCTTTGATAAAGTCTAATCCTAGAGGGCTGGTTTGAATATTTTCTTTCCATCTTCTATCTGAGGTTACTGTCCAAGCTACTTGTACACCGGCGTAGGTTACTGCACCGTCACCTATTCTTACTTGATTACTTCCTGAGGCTGTTGGTACTTGGGCATTATAACCGACAGTTGTATTGTTTGATCCGCTTGTAGAAAAATATCCTGAAGCACTGCCTAAAAAAGTATTATTGTTTCCGGAAGTAAGAAGCTCTCCCGTTATTGCTCCTAAAGCAGTATTCCCAGAACCCACTGCCCGTGGCAAGGCTCTTTGACCTATAGCAGTGCTCCCATCACCAGTCGTGTTCGCCTTAAGTGATTCATCTCCTAGGGCAGTATTCCAACTTCCTGAAGAGTTAGAAGACATAGAACTGTACCCTAAAGCATTATTATAGTTTCCTGACGATCCCGTTAAAGCATTAGTACCAATGCCAACATTTCTTGCTCCGGTTTGATTTAATTTCAAAGCAGATACCCCAATGGCCACATTATTAGAACCAGTAGAATTATTCATACCAGCCTCATGTCCAAAAGCCGTATTGTTTGTTCCTGTATTATTTGCATAAACCACGCTCCCCCTCAAGGCTTCGTTTCCAACAGCAGTATTCCCGGAGATAGCACTATTATTCATTAACTGCATCGCCAAACGCCCTACAGCAGTACTTCTTTGGCCCCCTACATTTCCACTAAGAGCTTGATACCCCAAGGCCGTATTATCAAAACCTGTTGTATTTAACCCAAGAGCATCTTGACCCATTGCTACATTGTATTGTCCCGAACTGTTAACTTGTAATGCCCTACTACCCACTGCCGAGTTGGAGTTTCCAGAAGTTATTCCACTTAAAGCTTCGTCCCCAATTGCGGTATTAAACCTACCTGTATTATTCGCTGGAGTAGCACTACCTCTTAAGGCATTATAGCCAACTGCAGTGTTGTAGGTCTCTTGACCAGAAGTTCTGTTATCAGCATTGAACATTGCATTGGCTCCAATAGCAGTTGACCGACTATTTGCTTTGTTTTGATTTAGTGCATCATGTCCGATTGCAGTGTTTTCATTACCTGTAGTATTAAGCAGCAATCCCCCATTTCCGAAACCTGAATTATAACTTCCCGTTGTATTTGTTATTAAAGCACCTTGTCCAAAAGCTGAGTTATAGTTGCCCGTCGTATTGTTTTGTAAAGCAGCATAGCCTGTGGCTACATTTCCACTTCCACTTGTATTTTCTAACATAGACTCGCTTCCAATAGCAGTATTTCCTATTCCAGTATTATTCGCAGGCGTTGCACTTCCTTTTAAAGATTGATAGCCTACTGCAGTATTATTAGTCACTATACCAGAAGTTCTGTCATCGGCGTTTAGCATCGCCTGAGACCCTATAGCTGTACTACGGGAATTTCCTTTGCTACTAAATAAACTACTTTCCCCAATTGCAGTATTTCCGGTACCTGTGGTAATTGCACCGCCAGCTTGATTACCAAAACCTACGTTATCATTACCAGTAGTATTTGATGCTAATGCTCCCGGACCAACTGCTATATTAAATCCTCCACTTGTGTTACTTACCAGAGCATCTTTTCCAACAGCTACATTATAGTCTCCCGAGGTATTGTTATACATTGCTTCATCCCCAACAGCTGTGTTATAACGACCCGTATTGTTCGCTTGTGTAGCACTACCATAAAGCGACTTATAACCAATAGCCGTATTAAAAGTTTCTCTTCCAGCTACTCTATTATCTGCTTTATTCATTGCCTGGTCACCAACTGCAGTAGTTCTACTATTGCCCCGGTTACTGTACAACACATCATGTCCTATTGCAACATTCTCATTACCCGTTGTATTTAGGAACAAGGCTTGATGGCCAATAGCTTGGTTATAATTACCGGTAGTATTATTACTTAAGCTTGCATTTCCTATAGATGAATTACCTGATCCAGAAGAATTATTAAGCAATGAAGAAGAACCAACTGCTGTATTCCTAGTTCCTGTATTGTTAGCTGGCGTACCGCTTCCTTTTAAAGCTTCATAACCAATTGCTGTATTGAAACCATCAGTTGCAGATGGTGAATCGTTTGCATTATACATTGAATAATATCCAACAGCAGTGTTTCTAGATTGAGCGACACTACTAAATAAAGCGTAAGACCCCAAGGCTGTATTCTCATTTCCTGTTGCATTGGTTCTTAAAGATGCTATTCCAATAGAAGTGTTAGCATTTCCTGATGTAATAAAGTAAGAAGAGGAAAGCCCCATTGCAGTATTAAACTGACCTGTTGTCATTAATGAAAAAGGATAATATCCAAAAGCAGTATTACTAGGGTCTTTGACAGCCGCACCACCTGGAGCTGCTGTTCTAGCAGACGTTACACCTGTTGGTGTGATTGTCAAGGAACCGTCATTAGGATCGGTGACAAAAATTTGGGCTGATAAGTCGTTATAAAAACAACCTATAGCAATTAGGAGAATAATTTTAGTTTTCATGTTTAAATGATTTTATACGGTTTTAAAAATTTGGGGATATTCAGCTTTTAAAAAAATTGACCTTCTTCGCGGTACTTTAATTCTGAGATTGTTTCTAAGTTTTATATACCCTTCTGCTTTTATATAACCAGTAATAAAAGAGGTATTTACCAGACTTGATCTATTAATTCTCATGAACTCGCTGGTTTCAAGCAGCTCTTCAAAAATCTTTAGATTATATGAGGATAACATTCTGGTGCCATCCTTCATGACCACATAAGTATAATTAGATTGAGCTTCCAGATGCATGATCTCGCCTGTTTCAATTTCGCTTAGAAACTTGGGAATCGTTTTAAACATTTGCGTGTACTTCTTTTTCATGGCTTAAAGTTTCTTTTGGGTTCATAAAGGTCATCATTAAGAAAGCCCTTGTCAATCACCCCAAAGGGTGATTTTTAATGCATTTATATCACCCTTTAAGGTGTTTTATACTATATTGAGCCTAATTGTATTCCACTAATACTATGAAAATCAACGTCGTCCTGGTAGATGACGATGCTATTGTCAGAGATAGCGTTGGGCAATTTTTAAGCTTTCATGACTCCTTTGCGATATTAGGCTCTTTCAGTACGGCTGAAGAGTACATTGACTATTTGCGTAAACAAGATGCCTTAAAACACATAGTGATTTTAGACATTGGGCTACCTGGCATGTCTGGCATAGAAGCTATATCGGAAATAAAAAAAATAGCCAACCCCGAAATCATTATGTTAACCACATATGAAGAAGAAGATAAAATTGTCTCGGCTCTTTGTAAAGGTGCCAGCTCCTATATCTCAAAAAGAGCTGGTTTAAAAGCCATTTCAGAGGCTATTGAGATTGTAAATAAAGGAGGTTCTTATATGTCTCCTGCTATAGCCCGTGAAATTGTGCAGCATTTTGTAAAAGTTGAAAAGAAAACGACAATTGTACTTCCTGAAAGGCAGTTGGAAATTTTAGAAAAACTTACAGAGGGCTCTTCTTATCAGCAAATTGCAGAAGAACTAAATTTATCTGTGGAGACCATCCGTTCCCATATAAAAAAGATGTATCGTACACTTTGTGTAAATAATAAGGTAGAGGCCGTAAGTTTATATCTGAATGGTTCAATTAAAAAATAGACAGTGAACAATGTAAAAGCACATATACTATTTTTCTTAAGTCTTATTGTTCTATGTGCTTGTAATTCCGGCGAGCACCCAATTGTAAATTATACTCCACAGGAAGAGGCTCTAGCTGTAGCTGAAACAGACACCAACCTATATTTCAAGACTTACGATACACAAAACGGACTTATTTCTTCTGAATTATTTAATACTTATACTGACCGGCAAGGCTACGTTTGGATATCCACCGGGAAAGGTATAATCCGTTTTGATGGTCAAAGCTTTACTCCGTTTTTTGATAACATAGAAAAGAAAGTACGCTTACTGGGGCCAACTTCTTTCTTTGAAGATTCTGAAGGCACCTTATGGATTTTCTCGGGGGGTGGATACCTCCACTGGTTTAGTAGAGAGGAGAATCAAATCAATTCATTTTCTACTCAATTAGAAAATGGCTGGTCTGATGAAAAAACGATGAACATGCTTCAGGATAATGACGATACCTTCTGGATAGGCGGATACGGTGGCATTCAGAAGGTAAATAAAACATCTAAGAAAGTAGAGGTATTCCCAATTCAAAAAATAAGGACGATGAACTGGCCTCATGAAGAGAAGGTCAGGTTTGAAATTATAAAGAAGGATAAAGCAGGGACCCTATGGCTCGGCACCCGAAAATTTGGACTGGTAAAGTATGACCCCGCAAAGAATAGGTATGACTTTCTAAGAGACAGGCCGAAATTTCAAAACTATTTACTGGACGACTGGGTAACAGATATAGAGGTAGATGAAGACAGTTCCTTCTGGATTTCGGATTTTGAGCGAGGGCTTGTACACTTTGATCCCATTTCTGAGAATATTCTTGATTTCATAGAATTAGAAAAGCTTCTTGCTTCGCCTTATAAGGTTGCTGTCAGAGACCTTCTGAGAGAAGGCAATTTGCTATGGATAGCCACAAATTATCACGGTCTGATTTTATTTGACCTAAGGACCAAAAAAGTGGTCAGGCATTATCATAGAGACAATTCTGAATTGCCTATGAATAAAATAATGAGCTTAAACAGAGATTTCCAGGGCAATTATTGGCTGGCCGGAAGCGAATTAGTTATAGCCTCGAGTTCTTTTTACAAATTTAAAACGGTAAGTCTTCCTGAAAATAGACCTGCCTATGCACTGGCCAGCACAGAAAATGGCGTCTTATGTAGTAGTAACAATGGTCTGTTTTCTATTTCAGATGACGGAAAATCCAAGAACATGCTGGTAACAGACAAGGTCAGCTATTTTGGCCTTTTTGAAGACCGAAAGAAACAATTGTGGGCCGGCGGCTCTTTCGCTAATTATGTATTCTCTCCAGATTTAAGTACTACTATCAAAAATTACCCTTATGACATTGTAGTAGACTCTGTGGGTAATTATCTACGAAAAGCTCTAAGGATTACCGAAGACTCAGAAGGTAGAATATGGATAATTGATAACTGGAACAGATTAAAGTACATTGACCCGGATAACAATGTTATAAAAAACATTTTCGCCCTGGCACAAGACCCTGTAAGTAAAAAATTTATTCAAACAACTGCCATTCTTGATGACCCAAAACATAAGCGACTTTTAGTGGGAACAGATATGGGTTTGCTTACAATATCTTACCAAGACCTATCCCTGGAATGGCAAAAGAACAGTCTGCAACAACAAGAAGCGGTAGACTATTTATACAGAGATAAAAAAGGAGGAATTTGGGGAATTTTAGCAAGCCATATCTTTCAGATTGACCCAGACAATTTAGAATTAAGCCCTTTTAGTTTTAAAGACAGGGGAGCTAATGAAACCTATAACTGGATTGTAGAAGAACCTTTAAACACTTACTGGATACAGAGTTCTCTGGGTATAGTAAAATATAAAGATAGTAGCAGTACCGTTTACGAAAATCATAATTTTAGCGAGGGAAGTTTTAACAAACCCGCTCCCGTGATTACGCATAATGGAAAAGTATATTATGGAGGCGATGAAGGGGTTAGTATCATTGACCCTGCCTTGTTGAAAATTGATCGAATGGAACCAAAGGTAAACCTGAGCTATCTAAAGTTCCCATATTTGGATAAAGAGAGCCGAGCGTTTGATACTACTTTTTATAGGGGAAATAATACGCTGATAGAGCTTGATCACTATCAAAATCGAATCCATCTTAAGTTTGACGGACTGCATTACAAAGAACCAGAGAACAATCTTATCAAATACAAACTACTTGGGTATGACAAAGAATTCAGCTTCATAAAAAATGGACTGGAGGCCAATTACACCAACCTGAACCCGGGAGCATATACACTGGTTTATGCTGCAGCCAATAGTGATGGGATCTGGTCTGAAGAGAGTACCTTTGAAATCAAGATACATCCGCCTTGGTATCAAACCTGGTGGGCCCGCGTTATTTATGTGCTTTTGGCTATTGCCGCCATTTATGCCTGGATACGTTACAGAGTATTTTTAAAACTTGAAAAATACAAGGCCACCGAAGAAATCAGAACCACAATCTCCGCAGATCTCCATGACGATGTGGGCTCTCTGCTGGCAGGTTTATCTATGAAATCTGAACTTATGGCTATGGGCGTTAAAGAAATAGAGTCTGAAAGCCTTCTGAAAATAAGCGAAATGGCACGGGAAGCCATGGAACGCATGCGAGACACCGTATGGGCCATTGACTCCCGAAAAGATAAATACGAAAATCTTACAGACCGTATGCGTTCATTTGCCGATCAAAATCTCCCGGAAAAAGGCTTTAAGTATCACTTTATATTGGAAGGCCTGGAGGCCAAATCATTTATTAGTCCGCTGATTCGTCAAAACCTTTATCTGATTCTCAAAGAAGCCATTACTAACATCGTTAAACATTCAGATGGAGACGAAGTAGAAATCAAGCTTAAAAAAGTGAATGATGACCTAAACCTAAATATCAAAGACAACGGCAGAAAGAAAGATAAACTGCCTACGGATGGTCTGGGATTAAGCAATATGAAAGCCCGGGCCAGGAAAATTGGCGGCAGCCTTCAAGTTTTCTATAATGAAGGTTTTTCTCTAAATCTGCAGCTAAAATGCTAAATTGACTTTTTAGTATTTCTCCAAATCTCCTGATTTGATCGTCATTGAAAACTCTATTAAAAAATAAAACCCGGCTTCAGCCAATCCTTAACTGTATTCTATTAAGTGGTTTGGCACTATTTCTTGGCTGTCAAAGTAAACCTGCGGCACTAAACACTTCGCATATCAATCCAGAATCTGAGGCCTATTTTGAAACCATCAGTTTGGATACCATGCCCAAGCCGGTCATTTCTACTATGGATTTAAGTAGAAGTCAAAGTGTGCAATCACCCACCGTTTTAAAGTACAGAAATGAAGGTCTTGAACTGGAGAAAAACACATTTTCCAATATTAAACCCGTGACCTTTAAATCGGAGAAAAAGAAGGCATTCTCCCCTTCAGAATTTTTACTTGAAGAAATCAAAAGTTCGGGTTTAAAACCTCAGATATCGATCAGTCAAACTCCGTTTTCACCAGATTATAATCCTTATAATTTTAATATTTTCGACCTTTCCACAGGATTAATTGACAGCAAAATACATGATATCTTTCATGATTCTAAAGGCAATGTTTGGTTTGCTTCCTATATCGGAGTGTCTAAATACAATGGAAGAACATTCGAAAATTTTAGTCATAAGCAAGGATTTATAGATTCATATGTAGTAGACATACAAGAGGATGAGACCGGCAATATTTGGTTTGCCTCACGGGCAGGACTCAGCAAGTTTGACGGAGAGACCATTTCAAACTTTGAAACTTCAGAAGGCCATTTCAAAAACGGAGTCAATGAAATTCTGGAGGATAGCGAGGGCAACATTTGGCTTGCCACGCTTAACGCCGGGCTTTGCCTCCTCAAAAAAGGAACCGATACACTTTTGGTTTACAATAAAACACAAGGACTGCCTAATAAAATTAACTGCCTGATAGAAGACAGCAAGGGGAATATTTGGCTGGGGACTGATGCCCAGGGACTTATTAAATATGATGGAAAAGAATTCTCTAGAATTGTGACCTCCAAAGAATCTGAACCTATCACAAGTCTCAAAGAAAGTAATGACGGTTCTATAGTGTATGGTACAAAGGCCGGTACTGGAAGATACGACGGAAGTACAATTACCCGATTCGCAAATATTGGAAAGTCAAATATCCGCTCGCTGTATGAAGATGATTCCGGAGTCCTATGGTGTGCTTCAGAATATGACGGTCTTTTTGTCATCGAAAATGGTTATGTACGTTCAATAAATGCCAAAATGGGTTTGCCATCTGACGAATTGAGTATTTTGACTACAGATCAATCCGGGAACCTCTGGATTGGTACATACGAGGGAGCCGTCAGGTATAACAGGATATTTTCGTCTATGTTTGAAGAAGATGGTCTCACCAGTAAGGCGATAAGAAGTTTGTTTCTTGACAAGCAAAACAATCTTTGGATAGGCTGCGATCTCGGGGGGATTTCAATTATTGATTTCGAAAAAAACTCTTTAAGTAATTATACTACTGCCAACGGGCTCAGTGGCCAAAACGTAAATGCGATGGCGGCAGACAGCGAAGGCAATACCTGGATAGGGTTTTGGGATAGCGACTTATGCAGGCTCTCATCTGACAGAAAAAGCATTACTCAATTTAAAGAAGCCGGACAAAAAATCGTATGCCTGTACCTGGACCTTCAAGGAGACCTCTGGTACAGCTCCAGAGAAAAGAAGGGGGTCTTCAAACTCAACACCAAAGATCTTACAAAAACGCACTACACAACTTCACAAGGACTTGTAGATGAAGAAGTTATTCATATAAGACAAGATACTGACTCCAATTATGTTTTTACCACATTTAATGGTGTATCTATTTTGAATAAGGATAAGAATAGTCTTACAAATTACCCTAACACGTCCTCTCAAAACCTAACAATAATTGAGAGCTTTTATCAGGATCATACGGGAGCGTATTGGCTCAATTCCCTGGGTGGCGATGGCCTTTTTAGGCTAGACAGACGCAAAAATAAAATCAGGCAGTTTACTATTGAAGACGGCCTGCCAAGCAATGTGATTCTATCTGAAATCCAGGACGACCATCAAAACATGTGGATTAGCACAAGAAATGGATTGGTTAAAGTAGATAAAGCTATTCTTGATAGTCTTAATTCTGATTCTTTTCTCAAAAACGAAAACCTCTTTACTGTCTTCAGAGCACAGAATAATTTTCAAGGGAATGGCGATGGCAGACACCATATAGTAAAGGATCATCAGAATCAAATTTGGATACCGCAGCTAAGTCATTTGGCACGAGTGCATTTAGATGAAGACCGCCAGCCTAAATCAGAAATAGACATAGAATTACTGAATATCAAGTTATTTAATGAACAGATTAACTGGAGTACAGATAGTTCTTATACATTGAACAATGGCTTGAAAGTAGGAGCATTTTCCTATGATGAGCTGCTCAAAAGTACTGGCGTTCCCAGTGGTTTAGTTTTACCCTATGATAATAATTTCATCAGCTTTGAGTTTATCGGTGTGGATGTCAATAAGCCACAATCTGTAAAATATCAATATCAGCTGGAGGGTCTTGAAGAAAACTGGAGTACGGTCACGGCTAACCATGAGGCCACTTATGCAAGTTTAAGCCCCGGTAAATATACATTCCGGTTAAAAGCAATGAATGAAGCCGGTATCTGGAGTAAAGAGCTGCTTTATCCGTTCACTATACGGCCACCCTGGTGGCTCACCTGGTGGGCTTACTCGCTGTATATTGGACTTTCGTTACTGCTCATTTATCTCTGGACCCGTTATAACGTTTATCTGGCAAAGGAGAAATTTCGGCTTACTGAAGAGGTCAGAACCAGCATTTCTGCCGATTTACACGATGATGTAGGTTCTTTATTGGCAGGCTTAGCCATGAAATCTGAACTTATGGCCATGGGCATTAATGAAACCAAAACCGACAGTCTTAATAAGATAAGTGATATGTCTCGTGAGGCCATGGAACGCATGCGAGACACGGTTTGGGCCATTGACTCCAGAAAAGATAAGTACGAAAACTTAACAGACCGGATGCGGGCTTTTGCTGAACAAAACCTCTCAGATAAAGGGTTTCATTATGAATTTAAAACTGAAGGCCTGGAGGCCAAATCTTTTATTAATCCATTAATCAGACAAAACCTCTACTTGATTTTGAAAGAGGCAATCACCAATGTTATTAAACACTCAGACGGAAATAAGGTGGTGATTGGGCTTCAAAAAACTGGCAATTCTCTAAACCTGAACATCAAGGATAATGGCTCTGGAAGAGAAGACCTTCCCTCAGACGGTCTGGGCCTAAGCAATATGAAAAGGCGAGCCGAGAAAATTGGGGGTCAATTAGTGTTCGGCTATCAAGAAGGCTTTCAGGTTTCTGTCACAACACCTCTGTCTTAAACTCAATTAATCAAGACGCTCAGAATAAGTCACAAAAACCAGTGAATTTCCATCAGCACTCCAGGCATATTTTTCTAAGCTTCCCTTACCTCCAAAAATATAAGCCACTGTTTTAGGGCCACCACCTTCTGTTGATATTACCTTAATTGATGCTTTTTGGTAGGATGCCAACTCAGTAGGATTAGACATATTTGACATTGAAAGGTAAGCCACCCATTTTCCATCCGGCGAAACATTTGGATGCCAGGCATGATCCAGATCAAAGGTCAATTGAGTTTCCGTATTTCCCTTTTTCTTCCATAGTTGGTTTGTGCTGTTTTTGCCCTTGGTAAAATAACTTACAGCCCCTGCAGGCATAGTTGCTTCTTTGGCCGCCAAAGCAGGCATTTCTTTCGGATTACCCCCATTTACAGGAATTGTAAAGGTTTTTCCTTTCTCTTCAAAAATCACATTTGTATTGCCCGCAAACGTCGCAGAACTAATATGTTCGTCAGAATGTAAAATCACCTTCCTTTCACCAGTTTGAACATTGACCGTTTCTACTCTGCTACCATAACGTACGCCATCATGTGAAACGGTTTTTACAAGCCTGTTGGGGTGCCAGTCGGCTTCTATCGGCGTTGAAATTCTTACATTCCATATTTTCGCCTCTTGAATATCATCAGGATCATGGGCTAAAGAATAAAGCCCCAAAAGAAGCTCTTTGTTTAACTCGGGAAAATAGGCAGAACCAACCTCCTCCAGCGGCTCTCCGGGATGTGCCATTCTCATGGTCAAATAATCCCCTTTTCTTTCAAACTGTATGATATTTTCGCCAAAGTACTGTTTGGGAAAGAATATTTCTTCTTCCGGATCTCGCATATACGCTCCTCGCATAAGTCGCCATTGCATCACTACCAATCCATCGCCATGCAAACAGGTATTCACACTTTTGGCATCATGGTCTGTATTTTCCCGAAGCATCCAGCCGGTTTTTCGATGCCCATTCCCGTCTTCATTACCTACTAATTTAAAATTTGCAGTAGCAATAAAATCTCCTTTGATCTTCTTATATAAGAAATGAAACTCATCATGATTAAACCAAATATTCTCCCCACCACCCTTCAGGGTATAGGATTGTGAGGCTTCATCATAAACAGAAGATCCTTTCATTTTAGGGTTCCCAATATCTTTGGCTTTTTCAAACTGCCCAATTTGAGGATAAGCTGCTGTACAGCAATACATAAAGAAGGATAAAAACAGTACGGGTTTAATCATTATTTTCAAGTTTAGGGTTATCTTATTTTTTTATTCAGGCTTTAGTTACACCCTCTATCAGGCCTCTGATATAACCTATTGCAAAGAGGGTTCCGATGGTGCTATACCCCGGGTGTTCATTACTGTCACTATACATAGTGGGCACATGATCTGGCCTCATAGGCCCTTTAAAACCAATCTTGTAATAGGCTTTCATTGCCGCATACATGTCCGTTTTCCCATCGTCATGAAACGTTTCTTCAAACCTGTTTTTTGAACCTCTTACATCTCTGAAATGCACAAAATGTATTGCCCCTCTTTTTCCAAAATACTCAATGGCTGCAGGAATATCCTCGCCTTTGCCTTCTTCACCCATTGACGCAAAACTCCCTTGACAAAAAGTAATACCATTGCTGGGGCTTGGATATAAATCCAACATCTTTTTGAAAGCTGCTACAGAAGTCATGATTCTTGGAATGCCTCTGATTTGATCTATAGGCGGATCATCAGGATGTAGAGCCAGCTTTACACCCACTTTCTCTGCTTCAGGAATGACGGCTTTCAGAAAATACTCCATATTGTCCCACATTTTCTGATGAGTGAGCTCACTATATTCTGTAATTAAGGGTTCATCTTTTACGTCATCGATATCAAATGCACTCACCAGGGCTCCTCCCCTACCAGGCTTTGCCACGTTAGATCTGGCCCAACTAATGACTGGCATCCAATTGTGACATACGGTATCTATCCCTACAGAAGCCAGGTTTCTGATAAAGGTGATGAAGTTCTCAATTTCTTCATCACGGCCTGCTAATCCTAGTTTTGTTTTGGTGTATAAAGCGGGTGGGCCTTCAACCACTTTTAAATCAAGACCTACGGCGGTCCATGCTTGTTTTACAGCTTTTATTACCGGTAGTGAATAATTGGCTTGTCCGTTCATATTCACCATTCCCGGATTTATGCCACCAACAGCACCAAATACCGCCATTTGTTTAGCCAGTGCCACTTTTGTGGGTTCTATGCCCCAGAAATACGCCAAACTCAGCTGAATGCCGGCATCTTTGACCAAACTGTCCTGGGTTTTCTTTAAATAATAAAAAGGTCTTGCGGTGGCTTCTCCAGCCAATAAACCGCCGGTAGCTGCCAGAGCTACTGACTTCTTCAAAAAGTCTCTTCTCTTGTTTTTCATTTCAATTAAGGTAGAATGTATCATGAAGTTAATCTCATTAGTTTCATCTATCAATGAAGGATAGACCAACAGGCTAAAACAGGAGAGACAGATCCTAAATGACTGAAATTGTATCTCTTAGCAAGGCAGACGAATAAAACTTAAAATAATTTGTAACCTTTTACCTTTACCACAGTTTATACTATCAAAACACTCGAAACGAACCTTTGGAAGTTTTATCTGACAACCATTTAATGCTGGGAGTAAAAGCCGGAGACATCGATAAGATGGGGCTGCTCTTTGAACGTCATCATAAGCAGCTTTTCGGATTTGTTTATCACATGACCGGAAAAGTGGCTTACAGCGAAGACTTGGTGCAGACGGTGTTTTACCGAATGCTTAAATACAGGCATACGTTTAAAGGGGATGGAGAATTTAAAACCTGGATGTATCACTTATCTAGAAACCTGATAAAAGATACGTTCAGAAAAAGCAACAGAATAGATTATCTGGATGATTTGAGCCTCCACACATCTGAAATGAAAAGCGAAAACATGGATGATGAAATGGAGAGAAAAGAAGAATCAGAAAGGTTACACAAGGCGGTTTCTAAACTCAGAAATGACTCAAAAGAAGTATTAGTGTTAAGCAAATTTCAGGAAATGAGTTACAGGGAAATAGCAGATGTTCTCAAAATAAGCGAAGCCAATGTAAAGGTGAAAGTTCACCGGGCCATGACAGAGTTAAAGAAGGTCTATTTAATTAAAGAAAGATGAAAGAAGAATCTGACAATCAAAATACGGAACTGGAAGAGAAATTTATTCGTCTGATTCAAAATGAGCTGAATGAAGACGAAAAAAGTGAGTTAATTTCCTTAATAAACTCTTCGCCCAAAATTAAAGCGGAGTTTACAGCCACCCGGGAACTATGGAGCTCTTTAGACACCATAAAATCTCCCGAAGCTCCGGCACAGATGATGTCCGATTTTCAAAGTGTGCTGGACAATTACAAAGAGGAAATTAAATCTTCTCCTTTTTACTCTGTACGCAGCGGATGGGCAAGGCTTAAAGAGCTACTTTCCTATAATCCTTCACTTAAATGGGCCTATGTACTCATATTGTTAGGTACCGGTAGTCTGCTGGGATATTTCTGGGGCAATGCCGGCAGTCCATCACTCGCTACTAATCAGGAAGTAAAAAGGCTCGGAGATGAAGTCCAGGAAATGAAGCAAATGATGATGATGTCTATGCTCGAAAACCCCTTGGCTACTGAACGAATTAAGGCGGTATCCTATACACAAGAGTTAAGTGAGGTAGATGATCAAATTATTGAAGCTCTGCTTACCACTTTGAATCATGATGAAAATGTAAACGTACGTTTGGTAACGCTTGAAACACTGGTAGCACTGGCAGATCATCCTAAAGTGCGTGAAGGTTTAGTGCAATCTCTCTTAAAACAGGAATCGCCATTGGTACAGGTAGCACTGGCAGATGTGATGATAGAATTACAAGAAAAAAGATCTGTGAAACAGATGGAGCAACTCCTCAAAAAAGAAGGATTAAACAGTCTGGTAAAAGAGAAGCTCGAAGAAAGCATTATAAACTTGATTTAAGAAAACCGCAGAACTTTTAGGAGTGAGTTTTACAAGCTCGCACCATTAAAACTATTACTTATAAAAAAACACAAATTATGAAAAAGCTAATTATCTCAAGTGTATTGGGGCTGCTACTGTCATGCTCGGTAGCCCCGGCACAGGATCTCAAAATTGATGAAAAAATCAAAAAGGAGTTTGACATGTCTAATTTGAAAACACTGTCAATTCACAACCTCTCCGGCTTTATTAAAGTAAAGGGGTATGCAGGCAGCAAAATAATGCTGGAAATTGATCAAACCATTTCAGCAGAAAATCAAGCAGAACTTCAAAAAGGGAAAGAGCAGTTTGAATTAGGCTTTGACCAAAACACAGACAGCCTGATTGTCTACATTAAAGAACCCTGGGACTCCAGACCCAATAGTCATAATAATGAGTGGAATAAAAAAGAAAGGGTAGACTACCATTACCATTTAGACTTCACAGTAAAAGTACCCTACGCTATGAACCTCAATGTTTCTACAGTAAATAATGGGAACATCAGTATTGCCAATGTAGCAGGTAGTTTGAAAATAAATAATGTGAACGGAGCCATCGCTCTGGAGAATATAAAAGGCAAAACCTCGGTGAGAACTGTGAACGGTAACGTCGATGTCTCTTACGCTGAAAATCCTCCGGGCGACTCCGACTATTATACACTAAACGGAGACCTCACCGTCACGTACCCGGCAAACCTCTCAGCAGACTGCGAATATAAAAGCTTTAACGGAGAGCTATTCACAGATTTTCCTGAGGTACAAATACTGCCCGCCAGAATTAGTCAGAACACAAACAAACATGGAGGAAGCACCAAATATAAGCTTCAGTCTAACACGCAGTTTCAAATAGGTAAGGGGGGTAAAAACCTTCACTTTGAAACCTTTAACGGAAATATTTATATTAAAAAACAATCCTAAAAAACCACGCCTTTGCGTAAGAATATGAAAAAACTAAAATCAGTAATCATCACCTTACTTTTTCTTTATTCCGGAACTCTCATTGCTCAGTCTGAGCAGATGACAGTATCATTAACAAATCCTGCCAGCCCTGGTATTTTACAAGTTAGTTTGGTGACCGGGTCTATCCATGTCATAGGGACAAAAACCAACGATGTGAAAATTAAAGCCGAAGTAAAAGGTGAAAAAAAAGAAAGCAGTACGCGTTCAGATGGTTTGAGAAGAATCACGTCAAACAATGCCTTTGAACTCTCTGCTGAAGAAAAAAATAATACTGTTTCAGTTAGAACCGGAAACCCAAACCAGCACATAATACTCACCATTATGGTTCCACAAAACTTTTCTCTGAAACTAAGCACTGTCAATGGCGGTAATATCATTGCGGAAAATGTAAACGGTGACTCAGAAATAAGCAATGTCAATGGTGGTATTAAACTACTAAACATCTCTGGCTCCGCAGTTGCCAATACGATTAACGGAAGCCTCACCGCTAACTTTTTAACGGTGAATAAAGAAGCACCCATGGCCTTTACTTCTTTGAACGGAACGGTGGATGTTACATTCCCTGCAAATACCAAAGCAAACTTAAAATTGCAATCGCAACGGGGCGAATTATTAAGTGATTTTGACATTGTAGTCAGCAAAGGTGAGCCTGAGGTATTACGTTACACAGATGGCGGAATGAAAAAAATTAAGCGTAGTGGGTGGACCACCGGCAGCATCAATGGAGGTGGCCCTGAAATCATGTTGAAAACCATGAATGGTGACGTCATCATTCGGAAATCAAAATAATAGAAACAAATATAAAGGGGGGCTTCGGCCCCTCTCTTTATCCCCCTAAATTGTTGATTTTAAGCTACTTTAACATTATCTACATAAGTAGACGCTGAAAACTTATCTAGTTTTGCAGCGTTCCTGTCTTACAAAAGACCTTTACTCACAAGCTATTACAACCAATGAAATTTATCAACCTGACCCTGCTGTCAATGCTTGCGGTATTCACTGCCGTTGGCCAATCCGAGCCTTTTGCCAAGAAAAAGTATCGTACCCAAAAATTAAGAAGTGGTTCTGTAAAACTTGATGGCATACCCACAGAACCCGAGTGGGATGCCGTAGAATGGGGAGGAGGAGACTTTATAGGTTTCCAGCCGTTTGAAGGCAAAGAGCCCACCTATCAAACCAAATTCAAAATTCTACATGACGATAAATTTCTCTATGTAGCATTTAGAGCTTACGATGCCGAACCAGACTCTATCATCCAAAGGATGAGCCGGAGAGATGAGTTTCCGGGCGACTGGGTAGAAATTAACATAGATAGCTACCATGATTTAAGATCGGCCTTTTCTTTTACTATCTCTGCCTCAGGCGTACGAGGCGATGAGTTTATCTCAAACAATGGTAACAACTGGGACAGCAGCTGGAATCCCATCTGGAACGCCAAAACAAATATAGATGAAGAAGGCTGGACTGCCGAAGTGAGGATTCCATTAAGTCAATTGCGTTTTGATAAAAACCCGGATAAAATCTGGGGGTTTCAAGTGCAGAGAATTTTGTTCAGAAATCAGGAAAGGTCCATCTTTCAGCCCATCAGGCAGAGCGACGGCATTTGGGTAAGCGGTTTTGCCGAGCTCCATGGGCTAGAAGACATTGTTCCTCAGAAACAGATTGAAATAGCACCATATACAGTTGGAAAAATAGAAAGAGGCCCTGCTGAAGCTGGTAACCCATTCAAAACCGGTAAAAACAGCAATGTAACCTTGGGAGTAGATGGCAAAATAGCGGTAACCAGCGATCTTATTCTGGACTTTACCATCAATCCTGACTTTGGACAGGTAGAAGCTGACCCTTCACAAGTCAGAATAGATGGCTTCCAGAATTTCTTTCAGGAAAGAAGACCCTTTTTTATTGAGAGTCGAAACATTTTTGACTATGAACTCACCGGATCACAAGCCGGCGGAGATTACGACTCAGACCTGCTCTTTTATTCAAGAAGAATCGGCAGCTCTCCTCACTCCTACCCAGCTCTGAACAAGAATGAATATGCTGATGTCCCCCATAATACTTCTATTCTGGGTGCGGCAAAATTCAGTGGTAAAACCAAAAACGGCTGGAGTATCGGACTCCTTGAAAGCATCACTCAAGAAGAAATTGCTACTATACAAGGGGAAAGTGGAGAACGCACAGAAATAGTAGAACCTCAAACCAATTATTTTGTAAGCCGCATTCAGAAAGATATCAATGGCGGCGAAACCGTCATTGGTGGTATACTCACTTCTGTGAACAGAAAAGGAAATCTAAACGATTTGCTGCATGACGATGCCTTTTCGGGCGGAATAGACTTACTTCACTACTGGAAAAACCGCACCTATTATGTGAAAGGAAGTGCTATTTTTAGTCACGTGGCGGGGTCAAAAGAAAAAATTGCCGCTACACAGACAGCCTTTGAGCATCTTTTTCAAAGACCCAATGGCTCAGAGTTAAATTATGATCCTAACAGAACCTCCCTAACCGGGACAGGTGGCACCCTAAGAATAGGTAAAAGCGGTGGTAAAGGTGGCGAAAAAGGGGAAGTCTGGAATTTCGACTCAGGTATCACTTTCAGATCTCCCGAACTGGAACTAAATGATATTGGCTTTATGCAAACGGCCAACGAGATAAACCATTTCACCTGGATAGGTCTCAGATATCCTAAATCTATCGGGGCTTTCAGAAGTGCACGCATAAATTATAATCACTATTTAAAATGGGATTTTAGTGGCCAGTTTATGTTTCAGCTTTTTAATACAAACGCCCACGCTACATTTCAAAATAACTGGTCTGTAGGTACCGGTCTTAACTGGAACACCTACGATGTTTCAAACAATGCCTTGCGTGGCGGAATGTCCATTCGCCGCCCGGGCGGTTTCGGAAACTGGGGTTATATAAATTCAGATGGCAGAAAGAAGATGCAGGCCTATGTACAGTGGAATTATTTTGTGGGTCAGCAGAATGTGGTGCATTATGCCGGGCTAGATTTCACCTTACGTGCTCAGCCAATAGATGCCTTAAGCGTAAGCCTGTCTGCGGGTTATAACCATGCCGACAGACAACAAGATCAGTATGTAGCTGAGGCAACCTATCAGGAAGTGAAAAGGACCATTGTCAGTGCCGTGGATCAAAATACCTGGAGATATACCTTACGTCTCAACTACAATATTACGCCAGACCTTACACTTCAATACTACGGACAACCCTTTATTACCCGACCTGAATATTCAAACTACGGTTACGTTATTGACCCGCTGAATAAAAACTACGATGACCGATTTAAGCAATTCAATAGTGCCCAAATAAACTATGAAGACGGGGAATTCCTTATAGATGAAAATATGGATGGCGAAACTGATTATACGTTTGGTGATCCAAATTTCAATTTCATGCAGTTCAGATCAAACTTGGTAGCAAGATGGGAGTACAAAGCGGGGTCAGAACTATATTTGGTTTGGAGCCAGGGCAACACACCAGATACCGATGATTATATGGGTCAAAGTCTGAACGAAAACCTGTTCAATAACTTACTCGGTCAAAAGGCCAATAATATATTTTTAGTGAAACTGACGTATAGGTTTTTGAAATAGATAACACATCACCAAAGAATCAATTATCCCCCCAAAAGGACTAAGATTTTAATCTGAGGCCGTCCAGATGACGTAGTTAAAGCATATGTCTACGGTCTAAGTACCGGTTCATCAACGATTAAATTCTAAACCTATGAGTACAATATCAGAGAATGTTATTCCGGGTAATCACGGTAAAATTTTTGAAACAGATGCCAGTTCTCCTATGGAACTCGAGATGATAAAGAAAGCCATTGAAAGCCTTCAACATGTGAAGGCCGTAGAGTTAAATACCGATGAATACCCAAATCAATTTACTGTTTATACGAGTGATTTGGTTAGTATTAATGAGATACAAGAAAAGGCAAAAGAAGTTGGATATCATGCTTTACCAAAAACCCTTTTCTCTCAATAGCCAAATGTCTATATAAAACCTCGCATGAAAGTTTTAAGAAGTAGTCCTCGTCTACGCAGGGCGACGTTTGCTCGAACTGACATAACAATTGTCCGGCTGAGCGGAGTCGAAGCCTGCACTGAGTCGAGCCGAAGCCTGCACTGAGCCGAGCCGAAGTGAAGGCCCAACCGCGAAAATTTTTTGACCAAGTAAGACTGTTCTCGACTACGCTCGAACTGACATTGCGACTGTCTCCCTGAGTAGAGAAGCCTGCACTGAGCGGAGAAGCCTGCACTGAGCGGAGTCGAAGTGAAGGCCTTACCGCGAAGAAGAAAAAAATTCTTCTAACTTTGATTAAAAACCACACAATGAAAACCTACTACGTTTACATCTTAAAGTGTTCTGACAAAAGTTATTACACAGGTTTTACAAATAATATTGACAGGCGTTTTGCCGAGCATGAACAAGGAATAAACCCTGAATCTTACACATTTAAAAGAAGGCCTCTTGAACTTGTTTTTTGGCAAGAATTCGCCTCAGTTAATGATGCTATAGCTTTTGAGAAACAGGTCAAAAAGTGGTCACGTAAGAAGAAAGAAGCCTTGATTAACAGCGAATGGGAGAAATTACCAGCTTTAGCCAAATGTTTAAATGAAACCTCGCATGAAAATTTTAAGAAGTAGTTCTCGTCTTAGCCGGGCAACGTTTGCTCGAACTGACATATGTTTACGTTCGAAATGACATTACAACTGTCCGGCTGAGCGGAGCCGAAGCCTGCACTAAGCTAGCCGAAGTGTCCGTCAGTTTTTATTAATACGTGACCTTTGATAGGGGTTAAGGCCTGGCAAGCTGTCATATTAAAAAGCTATAAATATGACCTTTAAAAATCTATTGTTTTTGGCCCTAGCCATTCTGACTTTTCAGTGCACTAATCTTACCCCAAAACCCGGTGATGCCGAATTAGATGAGTTTCTGGCTGACAAAAGAATCAAGGCAGAAAATGTAGGCCTGCAAGCTGCCTATCTAAAGAACGGAAAACTAGCTTGGAAAAGGAGTTACGGTGTTAAAAATATTGAAACCAAAGAGCCTGTAGATGATAAGACTTTATTCATGATTGCCTCAAGCTCAAAGCCGGTTACCGCTACGGCCATAATGAGAATGGCTTATTTGGGGCTAATCAATCTGGATTCTGATATAAACACGTACCTCCCGTTCGAGATACGAAATCCTAATTTTCCGGATAGACAGATAACGGCGAGAATGCTTCTCAGTCACACCTCCTCTTTAAATGACGACTGGGATACTTTAGACCCACTTTATACCACCGAAGAAGGCGGCGACTCACCCATAGAATTGGAGTATTTTGTTAGAAATTATTTTCTGAATGATGGCGAATTCTATAAAAAGCAAACCAATTTCCATGCAAAAGCACCCGGCACACACTGGGATTATTGCAATATGGGCTATGTAATCCTCGGCTTGATGGTACAGGAAATTAGCGGTAAACCTTTTGAGAAATACATGGCGGAAGACTTCTTTGGGCCCTTGGGTATGAAGGATTCCTATTGGTTTTTGAGAGACATTCCACATGACAATATTGCGAGGCCCCATGAGCCGGTCAAAAAAGGAACGCCGAAAGTTTTGCCCCATTATGGCTATCCAGATTTTCCTGACGGTCAATTAAGAACCACCGTCTCTGACTACGCCCGTTTTCTTGAAATTTTTCTAAATGATGGCATGGCAAACGGTCAGCAGTTTCTTAAACCCGAAACGGTCAAAGAATTTTTGACAGTGCAGTATCCGGCTATTCATAGGCATCAGGCCATAGCCTGGAACTACGACGAAATGGAGAACTTCATCTATTACAGGTTTATGCCCAGGCTTCCTTCGCATACAGGAGGTGACCCGGGAGTAGCTACAATAGTGAGCTTTGATCCTGACACCAAAACAGGAGCTTTGATTTTTTCAAACTCAAGACCAGACAATCTTCTGGATACAAAACACATGTATTTAGATATGATGAAAAGACTTCTTCGGGCGGCTTTATAAAAAAGATCCACCGAGATATTCAGTGGATCTTTTATGGAAATTCCTTTTTATTAATCTTAAATCGAATTTATTCAATTACCACTCGCACACTTCCGTTTTTTTCACCTACAGTTGCTTGCAATAAATAGGTACCAGGTGAGGCCCAGGTGGCATCAATATCAAACTCATTCAAGCCCATCTTAGCCTTCAGACTGTGTTCAAGATATTTTTTACCAGTGATGTCTAATAAATTCAGAACAGCTGGGCCTGCTTGACTGGCATTCAGGGAAACGTGAATCAGGCCATCGGTAGGGTTTGGAGCAATGGTAAGCAAAGGTAGTTCAACTTCTTCTATTCTGCCTGCCTCCGCATTGCCAACTCTAACTCCTGAAGGGCAAGACACTCCCTCCAGTGAAACAAGTCTCCAATTTTGAAAACCTTGGGTGTTATCGCCACACATTTGAAGATTATTTAAGGTTCCGGCTCCTTCATGATCCCACGTAGTGCCATTTGGCAGGAAAAACCTAAAGTTATTTCCATTTTGGTCATACCGCCACAGTTGGTTTGCCTGACTGCCATTGCTCGTTCTTTTCACTCTTGCTCCACAATAAGTGCCTTCTCCATATAAATATTTGTTATCTCCACTACCTGATTTAATTTTCCAATTCGTATTGTCAGTTGTGCTGAATTTCCAGATCTTATTGTTTCCCGAATTACCAGACTGAAACTCATTATAGTCTCCGCCAATGGCAGTCAAATAGTAATTATTAGCTAAAGATTTTATTCTGTAACAGCCATTATTAGTAATGGCTCCCGAAGAGGTGTTATAATTGGAATAATAGGGTGTGCCATCCTGAGCATAATAAAGTGTGTATCCCACAGGTGTAGCAAACGGAACTGTGCTTGTGTGATTTGGCCCTAGTAAACCACCATAGGCAGAATATTCTAAGGCATAACAATTTACCAAACCACTGTATGAGCTATTATTCAAACTGACATCTGACCTTTGGAGCATTTCTCCGGCACGCACCACAAACTCATCATATTGTGATCCATTCACGTTTACTTTTTGAACTAACCAGAAATCGTTGTGGAAATTTCTGGTTACCAATTGATCCCCGGTAATATTCCATGTTCCCATCACTAAATTATTACTCAAAACTGAGCATGTACCACCACCAGATACTGTAACTGATACCGTACGGGGATCTGATTGCAGAGAGCCGCTGACACAACGAACGGTGTAACTCGTAGTTACAGATGGCGATACAGATACTCCCGAGCCAGTTTGACCTGTACTCCATGTGACTAATCCTGTACTACAAGTGGCATTAAGAGTGCTACTCTGACCACTACTGATGCTTGCAGGATTTGAATAATAGTATGTGGGCTCCGGGATACTATTATTTCCAATGGTATTACTTAAATAAATATTGACCCAATCGGCCCAATCTCCCCAGTTATTTGCACCAGCATTATTGATTAATTCAAGTGTTCCGCCTGAACCACCAAGGTTGATATTAAAATCTTCTGCCGGTGTACTAATACCATGCTGGCCGCTATTCCAGACCGTAGCTCCATTCAGTTTAATGGTAAAAGATGTCAACATATCGCCACAATTACAACCATCAGCTGCATCATCTCTCCCAACTTTCCCTTTGAAATACTGATAGCCTGAGGGAATGTTGTAGTTAATATGGCTTTGGGCATGGGTACCGATCCCTTGGGTATATTTTATTCCACTGATGTAGATGTCATTCCCTCCTACATTTAAGCCGTTATAATTAGGGCTTCCCCAACCGGCTGAGGCTGAGGTGGGGGTGAGGGAGGTGAGGGAGAGGTCCGCACCAGAGCTATTACTATTTTGATTAACAGAAATTGTTTTAGTTGTTGTACCTTCTAATTCCTTCAAAATCACACTACCAGAGCGACTGGAGCCTGTGTTATTGGTAGAGGCAGTAAGATTTAAATTCTGTTGACTATTGCTTGTAAATGAAACCCAATCTGGCTTAGAATCAACATACCAAATTAAACCTTTAGAATCGACACTTAAAGTCTGATTTTGGTTTGAACTAAAATTAACTGATGAAGATGATGGGCTTAAAAGTTTTGGAGGAACTCGAGTAAAAGGCTGTGTCATGTATAGACGACCATCAGTCTTTTTAATATAACAAACTATAAAATCATCTGCTCCTAGCTGTATATTTTTTGTTCTTGATTCAGGAGACGAACTTATAGTGCCGCTATTTAATACCCAGAAATATTCTGCACTAGGAAAAGCCGGTGCTTTTAAAGTATAGGTAGTCCCACTTAAACTAACTGTCTCCAGAGGGATCGTTTGAGTTGGCGGTACACTGGGTGATTGCGAATTTAATGAGTCGATCCATGCGTCTGAAATGTTTCCTAAATTTGAACCCGTGAAGTGAACTTTTTGACGATCACCTCTGGCACATTCATTGAATGAGTCGTCTGAATTTATTCCTGCATAAACATTAGGTCTAGCATTAAGTACGTTCGCTTGTTTAGACCTCAAATCTGAAGAAACCATTTTCTTGGGAAAATCTGTAGCTGCACATCCCGGTTGCCAGGTTGTTACGGTCCTTCCGAATTGAGATGGTGAATCAGCAGTAGCTCTGAAATGGGATACTTCTGAAACATACCAATTAAGTTCAGAACCTAATTTAGCTCTCGAACTATCTATCAACCTTGTTAAGCTATTTTGATATTGTGTAAAATAATCAGTAGAATTTACCTCCCATACATCTCTCTCTCCCTGATGCCATAAAACAGCCCTTGCCCCGAAAATTTGACCAAAGTTATCTAAAGTAGATTCAAATCTTTTTAAAAGGTGTGATGTGCCATAATTATTATAGTTCCAGCTCTCCTGATGACTATAAGGAGTAGGGCCGAGAGGTGAATTAGAAATTGCTGTATTGAATAATAGAACTGGAGTGCCTGTATTTGCTATTTTATTAGCAAAGTCTGACCAATACCAAGATGTTTCCCCTGATGGGTAAATACCATTTCTATTATTAACCGTAGAATTGTCAATTCCCGCTGTTAACTCAGAGAATGAAGTAAGGTTTCCAATGGGAACAGTTTTTACTTTTTGAAGTGTATTTCCACTTACCAACAAATTGTAATTACCCTGTTCATCATTTCCTCTAATATACCTAGCCATTTTATTATTAACTTGGGAGCTAAAAAATGGAACATGATCATCCCCTACTGATTGCCAGTACGCCCCCGCGGCATTAGACTGCCCAGCAATAAAATAGACATCACCAATACCCACCTCACGGGTATCGAGTACAATGAATGGAAAAATACCAAACTGAAATCCGAGACTTATGCGGTACCATCCTTTGGGATTACTTCCTGGGTTTAGACTTAAAAAGTAACCAGTTATACCGGTATTAGGAAAATCTTTAAAATGTGAGGCACTGGTTAATGTGGTAAAACTTTTCTGCTCCCAGTTTCCAGATGAGTTTTTTTTCTCAAGTCTAACTTTGAAAATTGAAGATGTATAGTTTTGGATAGGAATTTGGCCTGTCACGTACAACTGTGTGCTGGCATGTTCCTGAAAAACAGCTCCTTCTGTTGGCCAGGTAATTAAACGCCAATCAGAGGATTGAGCATTGCTCTTCAATGAGAGCAATAAAAGAAGTGTCAGGAAGGCCATTGACCTTCTTGAAAGCGATACGAATAATTTCATGGTGGTCTTAGTTAAATTGAGTGATTGAAATAAGTGGGATAGAAGTTCCCGCAGATTTATTGAGCTCATTGATAATTTCATTGGTAATAACGGCTTGCCCTAATGCTGTAGGATAAATACCATCTTCTGAAAAGAAATTACCTTCTGGCCAACGGCCGTCAATTCTTACCCCATCATGGGTTACATATTCACCTCTTTTTATTCTGCTATAGATTGAGTTTAGATCAATTACAGTATATCCATAGAAATCGCATAGGAATTTCATTTCTTCATTTATCCTCTGAATACTTCCATTCTTTCTTTCAATTTCACTTTTGCCGTTAATATGAAAGCCATGCAGTGAATTTTCAGAACTTAGCCCTTTTTTCAAAGCAATATTCACTTTAGGACTAAACAAGGAGTCAATAGCCCCTGAAGGCTCAAACGTCCAGTCCTGTCTATCATAATACGGATAGCCGTCGACATACAGCGGCGTTGAACCAATAATTTTATAAAGTTGATCAGCAGTATACTTGTAATGAAGTGGAATATCATCGTAGAAAGGAATATTCAATAGGAATCCGTATTTTACTCCGTTTTCTCGCATTTGTTCAAGAAGTAAGCCATGCTTATAGTAGAGTTCCCAAGCGAAGGGCTTCTGATTTGATAAATTTTTTATGGCCTTTAGTTCCGATAGCCTAGAAACCAGCAATCCAGGATCTTCGGAAGGGTTTTCTAAGTACTCATACCATCCATACTCCAACGTAAAAAGGTCAACGTCTTTTTCTTTGAGCCAGACTCCAATTGCCCTATCATCACCTAGCCTATTTGAAAGATTGTACCCAAGGGTCCGAGTCGATTTACCTTTAACCATTTCCTCGCCAAGTCCGCCGCTGTTTATACTCTTATTCAAATCCAGATTGTTATATAAAAAATATGGACTTGCTATACAGTCTAAATTTTTATTTTTTTCAAGAGACGGAAACTTGTAATTCCCATCGACAAATTGAAAAGAGGCTATATTATTCTTCACATATTTCATTTTTGGCACTGGCCCTCCGGAGAAGTTTTCATTGGTCTTTTCCTTTTTTCCGAAACCATTAAACTCAGATTTGTCGAACAGGGGTAAGCTAAAATCACTTATACCCAATTGATTGGCTAGAAGGCTTGGGAAAGAAGTTAGCATTCCTTCATTGAAATATCCCCCATCTCTTACCCCTGAAGATAAACTGCCACCCAAGGCCACGTAATTTACTTTATTGGCTCCTTTTTTACTCAGAGCGTTAACCTTAGGGCTTGGCTTGGCTAATTTTTCGAATGTTCCTTTATAGATAACAATTGTGTCGCCAACAATCACTGCGTTTGTGTTCGTCGGGTCATCAATAATTCGTTTTGCTAACCCAGGAGGTATTTGGTTTTTAATCGTATCCCCATCAATAATTGAATACTCAGAAATAGAAACCTCCGGTATTAAATCAGAATCATTACACCCCCACAATCCAATAAAAGCAAGGGCGGTAGAAAGTAGTGTCATGTTTATTAATTTTTTCATTGTGAGTTTATCTGCGGAACCTCCACAGACGGTTTAGTTTATACGTAGACATTTAGCCCTTGCTATGAGCAAAGTAAAAGTATGAATTATTGGCCTTTCTGTTTTAAAACGGTGGCACAATCTATGCAGGGGGGGGGGCTATTTTCCAAAAAAACTTATTTATCGGTAGGGTGTATTTTTTAAAATATTTAGTTTTTATAGAAGAGAATACTGTTTTGGCAAGTAAGCATTTAAAAAATGCTTACCGCTCACTCAAAAAATCGTCTAATCATTCAAAGAAAAGAGGCAAAATCATTAGATTGACAATTGCTATCAAAATCACCTATAAATCTCAGAGTTTTGACTCCGACGAGGTCTACTGTACTAATACTGCTATTCTATCTATTTAATCAGACTTTTGCCAACGCACAGAAGTCTGACCATTATTCAGTGGAGGTAAAAGACAGTGTTTTGGCTCAGCCTATCGATTCAGTTTTGACCTGGCTTCATAAACATTATAATCATGAAATAGGGATTTATCCCGAGGTAGCACAAACAGGCATTGAAAGGGCCATCAAAACAAAAAATAAAGAACTTATAGGTGACTTTTATTCGGCCTTCGCGGAGTGGTACGGTTATCATGGTTTATACTCCCGTGACTCGGTGATTAAGCATAGTCTACGGGCTTTGAAAAACTATGAGCTTTCAGGCAATGAGCAAAAAACGGCACAAACTCATCGGTCTGTGGCTTACGACTACATCAATGAAAGACAGATTCCCGAAGCTCAGTCTCATATTTTCAAAGCTATTGAGCTCTATGAAAAAGTGGAGGACCAAGAAGGAATAGCATCCTCTTACCGAATGCTCGCCAATTCTTATATCGTAACAAAAGACGCTGAAAAAGCCCTGAAATATCTGGATTTAGCTGCTCCGATTTTCAGAGACACTGAGAGTTATCCCTCGCTTTCCTACACTTACCTCGGTTATATCAATGCTTACATTTTAGCGGGCCAGCACAAAAAAGCCCTCAAAGCCGCTGATGAGTGTTTACGTATTGTCAACGAAAAAGTGCCCAACGAGGTTTTTGTGGAAGTTAGAGTCTGGAACTTCAAAGGAGACGCCTATCTAGGGCTTGACAAAAATGAAGAGGCTCTGAAAGCCTATCAAAAAGCGTATGACCTCTGCGTAATTCAGATTGGTAAAGAGAGGTCTGCCACCTGGCTTACACAGGTTGGCTGGGCTTATCAGAAGCTTGGAAAATATCAGCTCGCGATTGACAATTTGCTGGCAGGAATTAAGGCTTATGAGGAAAAAGACAATGAAAATATCGTAGCGGACTATCAGAAAATTGCAGAATGCTATGAAGCTCTGAGAGACTATAAAAATGCTCTGATCTATACTCAGAAGGCCGATGCTGCTCAGCAGCGACTCTACGCCAGTAAAATAGAAAGCCTGGAAAATGAAGCCGTCATCAAATACGAAACCGGAAAAAAGGATGAAGCTCTGGCGGCCCAGAGTGAGCTTCTGGCTCAGAAAAACCGTACACAAATCATCACCTTAACTGCCCTGGGAATTCTGGTTCTCCTACTGGCAGGCCTGTACTATTCTTTCAGAAAAAATCAAAAGGCTAAAAATGAAATTGCTGTCAAAAATGCCGAAAACGAACTCCTGCTCAAAGAAATACATCACCGTGTAAAGAATAACCTAGAAATGGTGAAAAGTCTAATTGCTCTTCAATCTGCCCAATTGGAAGATTCGCCTACAAAAGACGCCATGATTGCCAGCCAAAACCGGGTGCAGAGCATGGGTATCATTCATCAAAAGTTATATCAAGGAACAAACCTGGGAAGCATTGAAATGAAAGACTATTTTATCAATTTAGGTGAGGGAATTCTGGACAGTTTTAATGCAGAGGATAAAGTAAAAATAGAATGTGCTATGGACCAGCTCGAACTAGACGTAGATACGGCCGTGCCTATTGGATTAATTGTGAACGAGCTACTGACCAATGCTCTGAAATACGCTTTCCCTAAAAATGATGAGGGCAAGATTAAAATTAGCATGAGTAGAGAAGGTGGAAGAGTCATAAGGCTTAACGTATCTGACAACGGTATCGGAAAAATAATAGGCCACAAGGCTCAAGGAACTGGTTTCGGTTCGCGTTTAATTCAATTGCTCACTATGCAGCTGAATGGAGAAATGCAAGAAAAAAACGAAAAAGGCACTGAAATTTCCTTCACTTTTAAACTTGATCAAGCCGCTTGATGAAAACGAAAATATTAATCGTAGAAGATGAAATGCTCATAGCGGCTAATATTTCTTTGGACCTGAGTAGTATGGGTTATGATGTCATTGGAATTTTGCCTAGAGCAGAAGAAGCATTACTACATATCGCTCAAAATAAACCTGATATTCTATTGCTAGATATTCAGCTGAAAGGTAAAATGAATGGAATAGAACTCGCGAAAAAGGTGAAAGAATCAGATGATATTCCAATAATATTTCTCACCGCCAACTCCGATGAAAAGCATTTCGATCTGGCAAAAGAGGCAAAACCACACGCTTTTATTTCCAAGCCATTTAAAAAACTCGATTTACAACGTGCAATTCAGCTGGTCGAAAACAGGTTAAAAGAAGATCAAATCGCCAATTCACCACAAAAACCAATAGCCATATTGGAAGGTTATGTTTTTATTCGAGACAATGAAAAAATGATCAAGCTGGCCATTGACGAAATTGAATACATAGAAGCAGAACGTAATTATTGTCGAATTTACACTACAACCAAAGAACACTTGGTAGTGATCACCATGAAAGAAATGGAGTCAAAGTTACCCTCCCATCCGTTCGTACGCATTCATAGATCATACATTGTAAATCTCACGCACATCGTTGAAGTTACCAGCCAAAACCTAACAATTAATGGGAAAACTCTTCCCATAAGCAAAACAAGTAAGGAGGAATTACTCCAAAGGATACGTACTATCTGACGCTTAATTTTCCAAAGATCATAAAAGCTTATCATCTGCGGTAAGTGATGGACTTTTGTAAACGCTCCTATTTTCTCTTCGATAAATGAAACCTACGATTCGTTTAATAATTTGGGCAATTCGTCCTAGATGATTCGAATCCTGTTGATAGAATGGGCAATTTAGGTCTCTAAAATTTCATAGTCATGAAAACTAATATAAAAGAGACTGTTGATCACAAAGTTCACATAGGTGCACGAAGCACAGTCTCGCCAGAACAAATTGTCTTGCTTAAATCAGACTCCAACTATACAACTATAATTCTAAATGATGGCTCTTCAATTTTTAGCTCCACCACAATGGGCATCATAGAAAAGCGTCTTGAAGGTTATAATTTTTTTAGGATCAACAGATCTACAGTGGTGAATACACACTATGTTACCAGAACCAAGCATAAAAAAGAAGATGGAGTTGTAATCAGCTTTTCATTGAATGGTTTTCCAAAAATTTTAAAGATTTCGCGTCGTCGAAAAGAATCTTTTTACAAACTAATTAACGCTAATTAAAATGAGAAAAGCTTTATTCTTTTTAATCATATTAGTTTCCGCACTGCATTCAAGGGCTCAGTTTGAAACTCAATGGAATTTTTTACCTAGTGGAAATACAGGAACTCTGGACATTCATGATACTCGCGGTTTTGTATCTATTTTTAGCAGCCAAGAAACTGTTGGAGGTGAAGCTCCGCAAGGCATTATCTACAAGGATATTTCTGACTTTAATACGCCAGGACTTTATGATATATCTTCCATTCCACTTTCTAAACGATACAAAGCAAGGGCTGGAGTCCCTTTTACAATAGATGTCCACACCTCCATCTGGGAACCAGAAGATCCTAGGACTGGTGTAGGTACATTTAACGATCATTCAACCATTACAGACTTTGGGTACGTTACTGGACAAAATGAAAGTGCTACAACTCATGGTTTAGAAAAATATTCGACATTAAAATTCGAGCAATGGGACCCCTCTGTTACCCGTTTTCAGAGAGGTAACCGAATTACACATACGTTCCCAGTTGGAAGGACAGAAGGCTGGGTGGCTATCCGGATATATGAAAGAAACGACAATACTTTACCAACCACTGGTCAACAAGAATATCATTATACAATTATAGTTTTACCATTTGTAGTGGAAGGACCTTTTGTCGATTTGTCTTCAACAGCGATTCCACCGCTGGGCTCATTTAAAGAGCCTTCTATTCCCCAATTAATATTACATAATCCACCAGGAAATAAAAGTACAGTGACCTTTCAGACCAATCAGGAGGTTTGCCGTAATATGAGCGAGTCCCTTGCCAATGAATCATCAAATAATGGAAATATAAACGTTACGCTGGGTATAGCAGGGGAGGCTGGCTTGATTGTCACAACTGAATTTGAATTTTCTGCTACCGTTTCTGCAAGTATAGGTGCTGGTCAATCGGGAATGAAATCCAGTGGACAGCAAGACTGCGTTGCCGCTTTGAATTCTATAACTACTTCGCCAGGTATTGCTCCAGCCAATGATGGTTCAATATACATTGGTTATTCTTCAGACATTGCCTATGGGGTTTATCCAAATGTACGAATCGAAAATACTTCACCTGCTTCTGTGGTAAAAGACTCTTCATTAATTTTTGGAAGAGTTCCTGGAACTGCCTCATCTTTTTATTATTCAAAAGCCGATATTTTGAACGACATTCAGAGTAATCAAAATATTCTGAATAGTTTCATCAATTCTCCAGACTCCTCCAAACTTAAGCACCAGGCTCAAAGCCAGATTGATATCTGGCGACAAGTTCTGGAAAAAGATAGTTCTAATATAGCCAATCCTGCCAACGAGGTACTGGAAAATACATTTCAGCTGAACGGGGTCCTTGATAACTCAAAAACCGTTTCAATTAGCACCACTGACACATATGAAGTAAGCCACTTTTTGGAGGCAGGCATCGGAGCCAGTTTTGTGGTCAATGTGGGCGGTTCAGGTGTTTCAGGTGGTTATGAATTTAAAACCAAGAAAACCTTAGGTCAATCAGTTAGTAATACGAATAATTCAAGTACAACGGTAAGCTACCACTTAGAAGATGACTCTAGCGGGGATATTCATAATATTAAAATAGTGAAAGACCCCACTTATGGTACACCGATATTTTTACTTAACCAAGCCACTTCAAAAACCAGCTGCCCTTTTGAAGGAGGATATCAAAGAGATCAGCCAAAATTACAATTTCGCGATCCTTTTTCGATTACTCAAAAGTCAGCAACTATTAGTGATGTATCATTAGGCCAACCAGCTCAATTTCCTATAACATTACGTAACCTATCAAATGAATCTAGAACTTATTTTGTTCGTGTACGACCTAATTCTATAATTGACGACAATTTTGAAGTTCTTGCGATAGGAAATTCGAACCTCACAACAAATGCGGTCCCTGTATCGGTACCAGCGGGTGATTCAATAAACACTAATATTACTATAACACGCCCACAACCATCTCTACCTACCCAGGTATCAGGGGTTATTATAGAATGGTACACAGAATGTGAGCCGGATATAAAGGACAGTTTAGTGATCAATGCCAGCTGGGCTACCCCACCTCCGCCAGTTTTAGGAGCCTTGCCTGATCCAAATCCTGAGCGGAACATATATGTTTGTGGTGTGGTACCACCAATACCTTTAAATGCAAGTTGCTCAGGAGGCACCAAGCCTTATTGGTATAAATCTGCAACAGGTGGTTTGCCTCTGGATCCCATTGAAACAAATTCTATAACAGACCCCAATGCCGCAGACGGGGATGAGTATTTTGTTAGTTGTCAATCTTCCAACTACATTTCTCCAAGAAGTTTTTATGGGAAAGTAACCCTTCAAACAAGCCCTGTGCTAATTACCGAAAGCGGACCTTTGTCTTTTTGTGGTCCCGGATCGGTTACTTTTAATTCTTATGCAGACAATAATAACAAGGCTTTAAATTTTGTAAAAGCTAGTAGCCAATATGTCGAAGTACCACACAGCAGTAGTCTCAACTTAAGCACCACTTTTACTTTTGAAGCTTGGGTGAATTATTCCGGTATCAACGCAGCCATTATTGATAAAGGGAATTACGACTTTTTGTGGATGATAAATGCCAATGGAAATGCCAACAAATTGGGATACTATGATCGCAATACGGGATGGAAGTATTCCATTGATGCCGTACCCGAAAATACCTGGACACACGTGGCCATTACCCTGCAGGGTGGAACTCTAAGTTTTTATATCAATGGGGTGGAGTCAGGTAATGCCATTCTTAGTTCTGCTTTTCAAGACAATCTACCCATGAATATCGGTCGCCAACAGCCTTCCTATTGTCAATGTAATCATTTCAATGGAAGTATGGACGAGCTCAGACTTTGGAATGTAGCTAAAAGTCAAGCCGAAATTCAGGCCAGTATGAAAACCGGAGTAGCTCATAACAGTGCTGGTTTGGTAGCTTATTATAAATTCAATGAAGCTTCGGCTACTAGCGTAATAGACGCTACCAGCAACAACAATAATGGAGTTTTAATGAACGGTGCAAGCCGACAAACAGCCATAACGGTCCCATTCAATGAATTAAATGTCTCATGGGCTCCTCTCAATACAACGGCTTCGAGTTTTACAGCTACCACTTCAGGAACGTATACTGCGAGTGTTAACTACGGCATAGGCTGCAGCACTTCTGTGAACAAAACTGTATCTGTAGGTTCTAATGCCGCATTGGTTTCACTTTCTAGTCCGAATGATGATATTGCGAGTACTATTATAACAAAAACTGCTTCGAGTTCGAATGGTAAAATTGTGGCTACAAACAAAGTAACAGGAACTGCAAGAGTTAATTACCAAGCAAAATCATTAGAACTAAATGCTGGTTTTATAGCAGAATCTGGAACTGTTTTTTCAGCCGAAATTGGCGGTTGCCCAGATTAAAGGAGATTAGAATAATTCTTTTAAAGAGCTGGCTGGCGTAGAAAACCACTTAGGCCCTTCGGCTGTCATGTAAACACAGTCCTCTAACCTAATGCCAAATTCCCCCGGGATGGCTATGGTAGGCTCTATGCTGAAACACATGCCCTCCTGCAGTTTCAGAGGATTATCTTTGACCATATTGCCCCATTCGTGGCCATCCATGCCTATTCCGTGTCCGGTACGGTGGGGTAAACCAGGCACTTTATAGCCTGGCCCGTAGCCTGCATCTGTGATCACTTTTCTGGAGGCCGCATCTACCATGCCACCAGTATTGCCAAGCTGTGCTGCTGCAAAACCTGCAGACTGAGACTTCTTTTCCAAAGCCCAGATTTCCTTTTGGAATGTAGAAGGCTCACCATAAACCGTCGTACGAGTAATGTCTGAACTATAACCATGAACCCGACAGCCGCAATCCATCAATACGATGTCCCCTTCTTTCAGAGCCTGAGGTTTACGAGTGCCGTGGGGTAGGGCTGAAGCTTCTCCCACTAGTACTAACGCAAAGTCATGCTCGGCACCATGTGATTCATGCACCTCTCTCACTATACCACCGATCTGGTAATTTGTCATTCCAGGTTTTAAAGAAGAAACGGCCTCTTGAATTGCCTGTATAGTGATGTTAGTAGCAGCCTGCATCAAAGCAATTTCATGCTCCGTTTTGATCATTCTGCAGGGTATGGTAATGGGGTCGCCTGATACCACAATAAACTCAGGGTTAGCCTTGACAATACCGTTAGAGATAAAGAATCGCACACGCTCTTCCATGCCTATATTACCTTTAGAGAGGCCGAGGTCAGAGAGGTAGGAGCCTACCAATTTAAACGGGTTTTCGTGCTCATCCCAGATAAGTACATTCATATCAAGGGTGAGCTGCTCACGCAAACGGTCCTCTTCAAATGCCGGACAGATAATTCCTGGTTTTCCAGTAGCGGGTATTAAAACAAGTAAGGCTCTTTCAGACGGCCACCAGCGTATGCCACTGAAATACTGCATAGAGGTACCGGCATCCAGTATTAAACCCGCCATTTCATTTTCTTGCAAAAGGCGTTGGGCTTTCGCTATTCTCTCCAGCCTTTCTTTGTCAGTTATCGGCGTTGGGCTTTCTGAATTGAAAAAAGGACTAAAGTCAAAACTTAGTGTGGGAACAGTAAGTAAGCCAAGGGCAGAAAGAGAAAGGAAGGAACGTCTATGCATGATGAAGAAATTATGAAACCAATATAAACAAAAAAGGAAGCAGTGGCCATTTGCGGCATGCTTCCTTTTATAAAATGGAGTTTTTAAGCGAATTAACTCACCCCTGCACCATTCCACACCTGCTTATTGGGCTGCATTAGGGCTAATGATCCGTCCTTGTCTTCAGCCATCAAAATCATACCTTCAGACATCACACCCATCATTTTTCTTGGGGCCAGATTGGCAATAAAAGTCACTTGCTGACCTATCATTTCTTCTGGCTTGTAATACTCAGCTATACCACTTAAAATAGTTCGTTTCTCCATGCCGTCGTCTATCAAAAACTTAAGCAGTTTCTTACTTTTTTTGATAGGCTCTGCCTCCAGAATGGTACCCACTCTTATATCAAGTTTCATGAAATCATCAAAGACAATCTCTTCTTTTAATTCAGGTACTGCTTTGCCTTCCAGTTCGTTCATTTTTTTTGTATCCAATAATTTTTGTACCTGTGCTTCTACCACAGCGTCTTCAATTTTTTCAAATAAAAGCTCCGCCTTATTTATCTGATGACCTGCAAAAATAGCGTCCTCTTTCCCTGCAAACATCCATTCTCTTGCTTCAAGATTCAGCATCTTGTTAATCTTACCTGCCGTAAATGGTAAAATAGGCTCACACACAATGCCTAATGTAGCAGTAATTTGCACAGCAATGTTCATGATCGTTTTTACCCTTTCTTCGTCTGTTTTTATGACCTTCCAAGGTTCTGTATCGGCCAGGTATTTGTTCCCAAGTCGGGCCACCTCCATCATTGAAGCCAAGGCATCTCTAAACTTAAAATTCTTCATGGCATCAGACAAGTCACATGGTAGCTGTGCCAGCTGAGTTAAGGTTTCTTTATCAAAGTCTGTTAACTCCCCTCTTTCTGGTACTACACCCTCATAATACTTATTGGTCAAAACCAGTGTGCGGTTTACAAAATTACCCAGAATAGCTACCAGCTCAGAATTGTTTTTGGTCTGCCAGTCCTTCCATGTAAACTCTGAGTCTTTTGTTTCTGGTGCATTTGAAGTTAAAGCATAGCGTAAAACGTCTTCTTTGCCCGGGAATTCCTCCAGATATTCATGCAGCCATACTGCCCAGTTTCTTGAGGTACTTATTTTATCTCCTTCCAGATTCATGAATTCATTGGCGGGCACATTATCTGCCAGCGTATACTCTCCATGAGCCATTAGCATGGCAGGGAAAATAATACAATGGAATACGATATTGTCTTTGCCTATGAAGTGTACGAGCTTGGTGTCTTCACTTTGCCAGTAATCTTTCCAGTTTTTGCCATTGGCAGCGGCCCACTCTTGCGTAAAAGTGATATAGCCAATAGGTGCATCAAACCACACGTAAAGCACCTTGCCATCGGCCCCTTCTACAGGCACTTTAATACCCCAGTCCAGATCTCTGGTCATGGCTCTTGGCTTTAGGCCGTCCTGCAACCATGATTTACATTGACCCGCCACATTGTTTTTCCATTCAGGATGACTGTTAACATATTCTTCAATTTGCGGCTGCATTTTATCTAAAGGCAAATACCAGTTTTTGGTCACCTTTTTAATGGGCTCATTGCCAGAAAGCGTAGATTTCGGGTTCTTCAGTTCCAATGGAGAAAGGGCTGTTCCGCAACTCTCGCACTGATCGCCATAAGCTTTGTCATTGCCACACTTAGGGCAGGTGCCTATCACATAGCGATCGGCCAGAAACTGTCCGGCGGCTTCGTCATATAGTTGCTCAGTTTCCTCTTCTACAAAATCACCTTGCTCATACAGTTTTTTGAAAAAATTCTGTGATACTTCATGATGAAGAGGTTTTGACGTCTGAGAATAGATATCAAAATTAATCCCGAAATCAGAAAAGCTTTTCTTTATGATTTTGTGGTATCTATCTACCAGCTCCTGCGGAGTTATCCCTTCTTTTTTTGCCTTAATGGTAATAGGCACACCGTGCTCATCTGTTCCTGAGATAAAGGCCACATCTTTGCCTTTGGCACGTAAATACCTTACGTAAATATCTGCAGGCAGATAGCAGCCGGCCAAATGCCCTATGTGAATGGGACCATTGGCATAAATTAAGGCCGCAGTGACCGTATATCTTTTAGGATTCTTGTTCATCTTCTTTTAAGGATCAATCGTAATGGGTGGCAAATTTAGTTATTCTTAAGCGATCAGGAGAATTTTCTTCACTCCTAAGATGAATCCTTTGAACGTTCTCAAAGCCTCTCTTCAAAAATTCTTATAATTTAGCTTTTAAATAAACCTGTTGAATGAAAAAACTCCTCTGCTTTTTCCTGCTTCCTGCTCTTTCTTTTGCCCAGCAATACCCTCTAAAACTTTGGTATGAAAAACCGGCCGAACATTTTGAGGAGGCTCTGGTCATTGGCAATGGTCGCTCTGGTGCAACGGTTTTTGGGGGCACCAATTCTGAACATCTCTACTTAAACGACATAAGTTTATGGGCAGGAGAACCCGTAAACCCTTACATGAATCCTGATGCTCATCAATACATGCCACTGGTAAGAGAAGCATTAGCTAAGGAAGATTATAAAAAGGCAGACAGCCTTATGCATTTTATTCAGGGATCATTCTCGCAGTCTTTCGCCCCTTTAGGAGACCTATATATTGACTTTGGACACGAACCGGTCAAAAACTATTACAGAGAATTGAATGTAGACGAGGCTACCGTACTGGTGAAATATCAACATCAGGGAGCAAATTATGAGAGAGAATACTATTACTCGCACCCGGACAAGGTCATGGTGTTAAAGCTAAAAACAGACAATAAAAATGGACTCTTCGCTACCCTTAAAATGACGAGTCAATTAAAAAACACCGTCAATGCCCAAGGCAAATTCCTTCATATTAATGGGCGTGCTCCGGTTAGAATTGACCCTGGTTATTATAGATCAGAAAGAAATCCTATAGTTTATGAGGAAGATGGCGGCACACGTTTCAGTGGTATGATTGCTGTGCAAAAAACAGACGGTGAAGTTACCCTCACAGACTCTACTTTAAGTATCAATGGAGCACATGAAGCGGTGATCATCCTGAGCTTAGCCACCAGTTTCAATGGTTTTGACAATGACCCTTTTAAAGAAGGACTTGATGAAAAAGTGATCGCCTTGCAACAATTGCAAATGGCTCTTTCAAAAACGGAGGCCAACCTTAGAAAAAGGCATACGGAAGACTACAAAAACCTATACGATAGAGTTAAATTGAATTTAGGTAACGAACTTGCCGCCGAGGTTCCTACAAACGAGCGACTGCTCAGATATGAAAAGGGAGTTAAAGACCCTTATTTGGAGACCCTTTACTTTCAGTACGGTCGGTACTTGTTAATTAGCAGCTCCAGAACTAAGGGTATTCCCGCCAACTTGCAAGGCTTATGGAATCCTTATATGAGACCGCCATGGAGCAGCAATTACACCATGAATATCAATGCGGAAGAAAACTACTGGCCGGCAGAAACCACCAATCTCCCGGAAATGCACCAATCATTTTTAAGCTTTATAGAAAACCTGAGTAAAACCGGTAAAATAACGGCTCAAACCTTTTATGGTGCCAATGGCTGGACAGCCTCACACAACTCTGATATCTGGGCGATGACAAACCCTGTAGGGAATTTTGGTGACGGCAATCCTGTATGGGCCAACTGGGCCATGGGGGGTGCCTGGGCATCTGCTCATTTGTATGAACATTTTACTTTTACTCAAGATAAAATTTGGCTTCAAAATAAAGCTTACCCATTAATGAAAGGGGCGGCAGAGTTTTGCCTCGATATGCTGGTAGAGGCTCCTGATGGCACTTTGGTTACTTCACCCTCCACATCTCCTGAAAATATTTACATCACAGATGAAGGTTACAAAGGTGCTACGCTGTACGGGGCCTTTGCAGATATCGCCATGATTAAAGAATTGTTCATTGATCTTCTGAAAAGCATGGAGGTTCTGGGAATTGAAGACGACTTCAAATCGAAAATTGAGCAGAGTCTGAATCGTTTAAGACCTTATAAAGTGGGGGCAAAAGGAAACCTTCAGGAGTGGTATCACGACTGGGATGATGCCGAGCCTACACATCGACATCAATCTCACCTTTACGGCCTGCATCCGGGAAGACACATAACAGTAACTGAGAATCCAGAACTGGCCGCTGCTGCGAAAAGAACACTAGAAATAAAAGGCGATGAAACCACGGGCTGGTCAAAGGGATGGAGAATTAACCTTTGGGCAAGACTGGGTGACGGAGATCATGCTTACAAAATGTACCGAGAGCTGCTTCGCTATGTGAAACCCGATGCCATAAGACCCAAAAACGAAGGACATGGAGGCACCTACCCAAACCTGTTTGATGCTCACCCGCCTTTTCAGATTGACGGTAATTTTGGTGGAACGGCAGCTGTGGCAGAGATGTTAGTACAATCTGACGAAAAACAAATTATACTTTTACCTGCATTACCAAAAGCCTGGGAAACAGGCAGCGTAAAAGGATTGAAAGCCAGAGGTGGTTTTGAACTGGATCTTAATTGGGAAAAGGGCAAATTGACTTCGGTGACTGTTTATTCAAAACCGGGGACTGAAACTACTTTGGCTTATGAAGGTAAGTTGAAGAAGGTTTCATTAAATGATTCTAAGTCAATGACTTTTAAGAAGTTCTAAAAAAACTAGCAAATAATTTAAAGTAAGAGTACGTGAAAAAAGATATAGAGATTCCTGAAGTTAATGATGTGTATCTGGCCATAGTAAAAGAATATAATGAGGTTTTTCAATGTGAAGACTGGAACGCCTACCTCATCAATGACAAAGAACAGGATATTGAAATGGTAATTATCGTTTCTCATGGCTATGACGATAAAGATCAAACCTCTCTCATGCGGAAGAAAATTGATATTCTACCTGCAAAATCCTACGCCAAAATAGAGCTGATACAGCCCGAGCTTTTTAAGCTGAACAATGAATTCAAAGTCACCTTTTTTGAAGAAAACAAACTCATGGATAAAACCTTTCTTGTACCCTCAAATTCAATTAACGAGGAAGCCTTAAAACCTGTTCCTTTATTGTTAAAGCCTGGAGTATTGGCAGAATAGGGTTCATATTGACCTTAGTTATTGAGCATTAAAAACTTGACCTAGTAATTTTAAATACCACATGACTTTCTTTAAAAATATCTTAACCCTCCTCTTCCTATTTATCACTTCTCCAGTCTTATCACAGGATGGAGCCTTCTTTTTCGATAAGAATTTTAATAACTCTGATAAAGATGACGCGGCCTACTACCGATTGATGTTTTATCATGACTCCGTCAATATCATTGTTCATGATTTTCATATTACAGGCGAAAAACTTGCTGTAGGTTTTACGACAAAAATACCCCCAATTTGGCACTATGACAAACAAGGGAGGTATTTGAAATTTCATAAAAATGAGAATATAGAGATTTCCTCTATGTACTCTAAAAATCAACTAGTTGGCCCTTACAAAGAGTACTTTGAAACCGGACAGCTTTTTTGTGTGAAGAGATACAAAGGCTCACCGAATGAAACGCCAGAAGTAATTAGCATTTTTGATCAGAAGGGTAATCAATTAGTAAAAGATGGTAATGGAGAATCTGAAGAATTTAACAAAGAAGAATTGGGATATGAACGTGGCAAATACGTGAATGGCTTGAGGGAAGGTACCTGGACGGGCACACTTCTTAATGGAGACAAATGGTTTACTGAAGATTACTCAAAAGGCGTACTTGTCAAAGGTATATACTTTGATCCACCTGGTAATAATATTAAGTACAAGGAAATCATTAAAAACGCCGAATTTAAGGGAGGGATTGAAAAAATGTATGCATTTATAGAGAATATGATATCATACCCAATAGATGCACGTTCGGGTAATAGGCAGGGAACCGTTTTTGTGAGATTTACGGTAAAGACAGATGGTTCCTTAGATAAAGTATCCCTTCTAAAAGGGGTTTATCACTCCATTGATGCAGAGGCATTGAGGATCGTTAAAGCTATGTCTGGAAGATTTAATCCGGCTCTACACCGAGGCAAACCTGTTAATCAATGGTTCACAATGCCCATAAGTTTTCTATTAGATTAAACTTTCACTCGGCCATCAGCTTTTCCATATATCTTTCAAAGTTCTCAACAAAGTGTTCATAATACTCACCCGTACCCGGGCCTGAAAAACCGGTATGTATCTTTCTTACCTTTCCCGATTTATCTATATAAATAGTGGTAGGAAAACTCATAACATGGTTTAACATTGGTAAAGATTTCGCCGCTTCTTCACCTGTATTTAATCCTGCCAGTAAGACTTCATAATTCATCCCAAAACGTTCTTTCATTCGTTTGATTTTAGGAAAAGCAAAATCTGGGTCTGTTTTCTTTTCATAGGCCAAGCCTATCACCTCTACCGGGGCTTCAGGGTTTTCCTTCAGCCATTTAGCATAAAACTTACTTTCATCCATGCAGTTTGGGCACCAGCTACCTAAGATTTGCACCAGCACCACTTTATCGTTATACCTTTCATCACTGAGCGATACCAGCTCACCTTTCTCATTAGGAAAGCTGAAACTAATGGTTTCATAACCCGGCTTCAAGAAAGTCAGACTTTCTGCATCCGGTAACTCAGCCGAATCATTTTTTATTCCAAGCCAGGTTTCCTGATACTGAAGACTGCTGGAGAAACGGCCTCCTACTAAGCTATCGCCTTCAATTTTTGCTTTGAATAAAAAGATATGCGTTCCATCAAAACAGCTAAGTTTCAGACTATCTCCCACAATGTTTCCTTGTAAAAAGCGATAATCACCAACGGACGTCAAAAAAGTACCTGTTACCTCATTTCCTTCTTGTTCAAAAAGTCCAATAGCCGGATATTCATCGCCCTCAGGCTCTGTGAAGGTAACAGCATATTTTTCAGCCAACTGATAGTTAACTTTCTCAGCTGCACCTAAAAACCTGGGCAAATCCCCTTTTTGAGCAGTGAATACTCCTTGCCGGTTCTCCAGATTACCCAGTTTCTTTCGGTAGGTACCCACCATTTTATCTCCATTTACTTTCGCCACTATTTCTGCATCAAATACCTCCATTGAAATTCGTAAGGAGTCGTCTTTAAAATAGGCAAAGTCCAGCTCAAGCCGCTCATCCCCATTCAGAGCATACACTTGAAGTGTGTCGCCTTCACCCTCAAAAGTCAAATGAAACGGGATGTCCCCAATAACAGTAGGAACACTGGCTCTCCAGGTACCCTGAACATCGGTTTTAGACTCTTGACAAGACGTAAGAAATACAAGAAGAAGAAAAAGGTATTTGATAGAATTCATTAAAGGTCTTTTGATTGACTACTTTTGTAAACCCAAATAAGAGAAATTTTAGTTCAATTATGGAATATCATGTGCCGGTAATGCTTTCAGAATGCCTGGAAGGCTTGAATATTAAGCCTGACGGCATTTACGTAGACGTTACATTTGGAGGTGGAGGCCACTCAAAAGAAATTCTGAAACAATTAAGCACAGGTCGACTTTTTGGTTTTGATCAGGACGATGACGCCAAAGCCAATGCTGCACAAATAGAAGACAAAAATTTCACTTTTGTTAAAGCCAACTTCCGTTATATCAAGAAATTTCTTCGCGTTTATGGAGTCAAAAAGGTTGACGGAATACTGGCAGATTTAGGTGTTTCTTCTCACCAGATAGATGAACCCGGAAGAGGTTTTTCTACTCGTTTTGATGGTGAGCTTGACATGCGAATGAACAATAAGACGGGACCTTCTGCCAAGGATGTGGTGAATACATATTCCGTGGCAGATCTTCATAAAATTTTAGGAATGTATGGCGAACTAAAAAACGCAAAAACCGCTGCTCAGGCCATTGACCTGGCTCGTTCTGGCAGCCCAATAAATACCATTGCTGATTTAAAGGCCGTCCTCGAACCCATTGCTCCAAAACACAGGGAGTTTAAATATTTCGCACAGGCTTTTCAGGCTTTAAGAATAGAGGTGAATGAAGAAATGAAAGTTTTGGAGGAGTTTCTGGAGCAAACGCCTGATATTCTCAATGATAATGGCCGTTTGGTGGTAATGTCTTACCATTCTCTTGAAGACAGAATGGTTAAAAACTACATTCGTAGCGGTCACATTGATGGCAAAATGGAGAAAGATTTTTTTGGCAATTTATTGAAGCCTCTCTCTGCTGTGACTCGAAAACCTATCACCGCCTCTGAGGAAGAACTTCAGCGAAACCCAAGATCGCGAAGTGCAAAATTGCGTATAGCTGAAAAACTGGCAGAGTAAGATTTTTTTTGCCCGTTCATCCTTAGTCACAAAAATCACTGAAATTTGAGCAGTCTGTAAACCTTGGTTTTTTACCCGGGGAATGATTACTTTTGATCAGTGCTTTTCGTTTTTAATTAAACGTTCCTAATAATCATGTCTGCAAATACCCCAAAAGGGCAGCGTAAAGAACCTTTGTTCTCACGGCTGTCTGAACGCCTTAACTTCTTCGAATGGCTGGCTTTAAAGCTGGAAATGACCGAAGAATTTCCTACTTCAAAGCTTAAAAAAGTGCTTTTTGCCTTTGGGCTGGTGCTCATTTACATTTTCTTTCAACATAATGTGGAGACGCTATCGCGTGACATAACTAAGGCCGAAAGAGAGATCAAAGAGAAAAGGGCTTCCTACATCTCACACAAATCTGCCTATATGTTTAAAAGTAAGCACTCTCAGGTTTCTGAATCTTTAGAAAGCAGAGGATTACATAGAAACATTGAACCGCCGGTTAAAATAGTGGCTAAACGATAACCTCTATATCACCAATGAGTAGTATTAAAGATCAAATTCAGAGCCGCTCCTTTCTCACTTTTGTGGTTATCTCCCTTTTTGGAGTAATTATCATCTGGGGCATTGTTCGTATTCAGAACAACGAAGAACTTGTCAATGCTTCTATAGAGAAAAGCATGATTTTCGCTAAAGAAATACCGGCAATGAGGGGCAATATTTACGCCTCAGACGGAAAAAGCCTTTTGGCTACCTCTGTACCTTATTATTATCTGGGGCTGGATACTCAGCAGGCATCAGATCAACTTTTCAAAGAAAGCATTGACTCTCTGAGTTTACTTTTGTCTAAAACATTTAAAGACAAAAGCAGGCAAGAATATAAAGCCTTGATCAGCCAAAGAAGAAAAGATCCTAAAAGGAGGTATTTACGTGTAGTGAGCCGAAGGATTTCCCATCAGGAAAAAGAGCTAATTCAGACCTTCCCTCTTTTTAGAGAAGGTAAATTCAGAGGTGGAGGGATTTTCGAGCCGGTTTCTACAAGATCATTGCCTTTCAACTCCATGGCCATGCGAACTATAGGGGCCTTGGATAGAGAAACTAAAACCAAAGGACTTTTCGGAATTGAGCACGCCTTTAATGCCTACCTGGCAGGAAAAAACGGTCAGGCCCAGTATAAAAGACTAGCCGGGGGTGACCTCCAACCGCTCGACTCCGAAATAAATGTTGAAGCTCAGCCCGGCATGGATGTGGTAACTACTATTGATGTCAATTTTCAGGACATTGCTGAAAGTGCATTGAGAAAGAAAGTGGTAAGCACTAACGCTAAATACGGCTCGGCAATTATCATGGAAATTAAAACGGGTGAGATTAAAGCCATTTCTAACCTTTCAAGAAGGCAAAGAGATGGACAAACTCAGTATTACGAAGACATGAACCATGCAGTTCTGGCCTCTACTGACCCCGGCTCTACCTTCAAACTGGCCTCCATGATGGCTATAATGGAAAAAAGTGACTTAAAACTTGATGATTTTGCTGCCAATTGCGAAGGCTCACTGATGCATCATGGCATTCGTTTTACCTGCGATCATCATCATGGAGACATTACCCTGAGAGAAGTATTTGAAAAATCATGCAACATCGGCATTTACAAACTCATTAAACGTACGTTTGGGTTAAATGCCATTGACGAGTATGTCAGATATGTGCAAAACTATAAACTTGATCAGCCCATTGGTTTTCAGCTGAAAGGAGAGAAAAAACCTTATTTTAAAAACTCTGAAGATGCCTCCTATAGTAAATCTACTTTGCCTTGGATGAGTATTGGATATGAATCATCAATAGCCCCAATTCAAATGCTGGCATTTTACAATGCCGTTGCCAATGATGGATACTGGGTTGAGCCATTCATTGTGAAAGAAATCAGAGAAGGAAACCTGGTGGTAGAAACTTACAACAACAGAAAAGAATCAAGTCGGATAGCACCACGCCAAGTGATAGAAGCCGCACAAGCTATGATGCGTGGAGTGGTTGACAATGGAACCGCAGAAGGCATTAAAGAAGGATTTTGTAAAGTAGCAGGAAAGACCGGAACCGCACAAAAGCTAAGCAAAACAGGCTACAGTAAAGAAGGTAGATTTTATACTTCATTTATTGGTTTCTTTCCGGCAGATAACCCAAAATACTCTTGTGCAATAGTTATTGACGAACCACAAGGAACGGGTATGTACGCCTCAAAAGTATGTGCTCCGGTTTTTAGAGATATTGCAAACAAAGTTTTTGCTTACGATGTAGAAATTCATCCGGCTCAGCAGAGAAGGCAGCAGTTAAAACTCATAGCCCTTCAGCAAAAGGCCGGTATGTCTACAGACCTTCAGGAGATAGCAGAAGAGTTACATTTAAATACTGAGCCACAAGGTGATGGAGCTTTCAAAGCCGCAATTGTCAAAAATGACTCCTTGATCTGGAAAGAGCTCGATGATGAAGAAAGTATACCTAATGTAATAGGCATGACCTTAAGAGATGCTTTACCGGTATTAGAAAATAAGGGGTTTTCCGTGCGACACAAAGGGCTGGGCAAAGTAGAAGATTATACCTTGATCAGTTCAGGCGTTGTAAGTTTAACCCTAAATTAGACCCAAAATTCGAAGCCTTTGATACTAGAAGATTTACTAAAAGTCTATCCTGAATACCGTCATCCTTATTTCACTCATCGCAGATTTAAACATGCCGAGATTCTTCCATTGATAAAAGAATGCGGATTTCCTGTACAGCAAGTAGCCAGCTCCTACGAAGGCAGAAAAATCCACAAAATAACAGCCGGTACGGGAAGCAGGCCTATACTACTTTGGTCTCAAATGCATGGCAATGAAGCCACTGCTACAATGGCTATTTTTGATATTCTGAACTACCTGAGAAAAGATAACTCAGGTTTTGCACAACAGCTTTTAGAAGTTTTTACGCTTCATTTTGTGCCAATGATCAATCCTGACGGGGCACAGCGTTTTACCAGGCGAACGGCTCAGCAGATAGACATGAACAGAGATGCCCTGGCTTTGGCCTGTCCTGAAAGTGTATTGCTTAAAAAGCTGGTCAAAGAAATTAAGCCCGAGTTCTCATTTAATCTTCATGATCAGAATGTAAGATATGCAGCTGGCCTAACGCCCAATCAGGCAGCCATTTCGTTTCTGGCCACGGCATATAATGAGGCTCGAGAATGGAACGAGACCCGTACCAAAGCCATGCAGGTAATTAGCCATTTAAATGAAGGTCTTCAAAAAGTCATTCCCAATAGAGTAGGAAGGTTCTCAGATGAATTTGAACCCAGGGCTTTTGGTGACAATATACAGAAATGGGGAAGCAGCCTCATCTTAGTAGAATCTGGCGGAAATGGAGAAGATACGGAAAAAATGAAACTCCGCGAACTGAATTTCGCCATCCTACTGTCGGCACTGGCCAGTATTTCTTCTAATAGCTATCAGCACTACCAGCTTCAGGACTACGAGCGTATTCCTACCAATGAAAAGTGTCTTTTTGATCTGTTAATCAGAAACTGTACGCTAGACGGAACACTTATGGACATAGGCGTTAATATAGATGAAGTCAATAATGATGACGCAACAGACTACACGCTAACAAGCACCATTGAAGATATGGGTGACCTTTCTACCTTCTGGGGAATTAAAGAATTTGAAGCAAATGGGGCCGAAATAGAGACTTTATCAGGATTTTCAGAAAAATTAACAAAGTATAAGCTTCAGGAAAGTGATTTTGGACGTTTAGAATTTGAGAAAAAGGCTAATTTCGCATTAGTCAAAAACCAGAAACCCCTTGCTTTTGTTATCAATGGACAACTGATCGAAGCCTAAAATATTGACCCATAAATCTTTCTACGTACTCTTTATTCTTTTATTGAGCAGCTTCACAGGTGTAGCTCAAAAGCAGTGGTCTGTCTTTGGCAAAGTGATCAATGAGAAAACCCTTACTCCTATATCTTCGCTAACAGTCACTAACAAAAGAACCGATCACGTGGTGGTAACCAATGAGAAAGGTGACTTTTTTATTCGGGCAGCGGAAGGTGATTCGTTATTAATTACAGGGATTGGCTATGCTGATAAAACTGTTTACTGGGATAAATCCCTGGAAGACTTCACCATTAAACTTGAGCAAACAGCCATTAGCCTGGAAGAGGTTGTGGTTAAAGACAAAAGGAGTGCCACTATTGAACGAGAAATCAAAGAGTTTCTTGAAAACCCACATAATGCCGAAACCATGAAAAGGGATATTGTAGGGAACATTGTTAGAATGAGCGGAAGCGGTGGCTTAGGAGCCGGGGCCGGTATTTCCATTGATGCACTTTATGATCTATGGAGTAAAGAAGGTAAAAACAATAGAAAGGCGGCCGAGTTAGAATACCAGGATTTGAAGAAATTCTATACTCAACTTAGATTTAATAAAGGTAAAGTAGCTGAAATAACCGGTCTGAAAGAACCTGACCTGTCTGAATTTATGGAATACTGTAAACTAGGAGATGAGTTTATTCTTAATGCTTCAGATTATGACCTCACTTACGAAATACTCCTCTATTTGAGAGAATTTAATAATACGGCTGCCTTTCCTACCAAACGGAGAAACTAAAAGCTCCTAGTACTTTTCTCTAACCAATTGTAAAAACTCTGCCGTTTCGTTTCTGATTTTTGAAACAGGGAAAGTAAAATTGTTATTCATTACTGCAAACAAAATTAGCCTGCCAGAACTTGCCCTTAGATAACCTCCCAGATTATATACTCCGCTCATTGAGCCTGATTTAGCAAAGATAAAAGGCTCTACACTGGAGGAAAAAGTCTTTAACGTTCCGTTCACGCCATTGGCAGGCAAATAATAAATTAGCTGATCTAGACCTACTTGATTTCTCATTTTCTCCAATACAAAGGTTAAATCTGCCGCACTGAAAAGATTATACCTGGAAAGTCCTGAGCCATCTACCCATCTTGGTTTTTGAGGTAAGTCCCGGAGATCATTACTAAGTAAATATGTAATCATCTTTTCAGAGCTTAAGGTATCAGATAGCCCTAAACTGCTTTGTAATAAAAGTTGTTCTGCCAGCATGTTATCACTTTCTATCATCATTTTCCTTAAAACCGTGTCTTTAGGCACCGAAAGGAGAATGTTTTCAAAAGCAATATTGGAGCCATGTTCAGTTCCAACAGTTACACCCAAAGTATCAGAAAGCAAGTCTGCAGAAGTCTGCAGGTTCGTTTTAAATGGCACTTCCCACTTCAGTTTTGAAGGTAAAGTTTGTAGGTTTTCATCCCTAAGAAATCCACCAAGAGAGCCTTTCTTCGTATACCAATTTTGAAAAAAACGTGGATTTAAATTCAAGGCAGAATCTGTTGTTCCCGAATTCCGAATCAAATTCCCGTAAAGTGGCAGTGAATTTATCTCGGCCTGATAATATTCAAGGGCATCATCCCACATCCATCCTTTACCATAGGAATTCTGAAAATTGTTTTCCTCTGATAAAATGATTTTGGGGTGTTTTTTCAGAAAATCGAGGGTAGCATTTTGACCAAATGAGGGGTGCAAAAAAGTAGGATCGCCTGTACCCCGAATAAATAAAGTATCGCTTTTAAGAGTATATTGAAGACCTTTTAGACTATCTCCAATGTAGTTTAAAGAGGCATATAAAGTAAAGAGCTTAGTGGTGCTGGCGGGTACGAAATACTTATTCGCATTACTAGCCAGCAGCGTATCTCCACTTTCTGTATCGATAAAAAGGTAGCCAAAGTGTCTTTGTTTATCACCATACACTTTCCCCTCATTTAGATAATTATCTAAATTTCTTTTTGTACTTACACATGAATAAAAAATAATGGTCAGGAATACAAAAATTGAAAGCTTTTTCATCGAATTGAATTAAGCCTCCAATTTAATAAAATACCTAACAGTTAGGGTCATCAATAGCACAAGCTTCTGCTTCAGAAGTTTCTACCGGCCCACCTACTTCTTTCAATGCTTCTATAAAAACTTCAGGAGGCTGAGCACCGCTTAAGCCGTACTTATTATTGATTATAAAAAAAGGAACTCCTGTCACACCAAGATTTTGATAATGTCTGATTTCCTGAGTAACCCAATAAGCCGTCTCTTTGTTTTCTAATACAGACTCTACAAAGGCATCATCCCAGCCAAAATCTCTGGTCAGCTTAAGGATGTTTTCTTTTTTTGTTAGATCCAATGCCTCTTCAAAAAAGGCTTTTAAGAATCGTTCTTTAAGTTCATCTGCTCTTCCCAGCTTATCTGCCTCATGAATTAAGGCATGTAGACTAAGAGTATTGGGAATATTCACAATATCTTTGAAATTAAACTTTATCCCTGCCCTTTCTCCTGCCTCTACCACCCTTTGAGAGAGTTCTTCGTATCGTTCTATACTTCCAAACTTCTTTGCATAGTGCTCCTTTTTATTTACTCCATTTTCGGGTACAGTTGGGTCTAATTGAAATGGATGCCATCTTACCTCTATATCGTATTCTGGTAGTGCATATATGGCCTTTTCCAAATGCTTTTTGCCTACAAAGCACCATGGGCATACCACATCAGACACTACATCAATTTGAATTTTCTTACTCATGTTTCTATAACATGTAAGGCTCTCAAAAGTTCAAAAAGGCAAGGATCAAAAGGTAGAATCATAAAGACTCACTAACTTCGTTTCATGCCAATAAAAAAAGAGATTATCATCATTGGAAGTGGGCACAATGCTTTAGTGGCCGCCTGCTATTTGGCCCAGGCCGGTAAAAAAGTCTTAATTCTGGAGAAGAACGAGACTATTGGCGGAGCTACAGTTTCCCAAAAGACTTTCCCTGAATACGAAGCTCGACTTTCTCGTTATTCTTATCTAATTAGCCTCTTGCCCGGCAAAATAATTGACGACTTACAGCTGGAGCTGACATTGCTTACACGTAAGACGGCATCATACACCCCCTATGGAGAAGGCAAAGGACTTTTGATAAGCAATTTGGATGATGACATCACGAAAAAATCATTTAACAAATTAGGCCATGGAGAGGCCGAATGGCAAGGTTACCAGTCTGTACTTAAAAGCTCTAAAAAGTTTGCAGAGCTAATTTGGGAGGAAATGCTCCAACCTCTCAAGAGTAAGCAAGAATGGAAATCACTTTTTAAAAAAAATGGCGAAGAGCAACTATGGCAAGATTTTGTGGAAAGACCAATTGGCGAATTCATTGAAAAGCATATTAAATCTGATGTTTTAAGGGGAGTGTTGTTAACTGATGCTAAAATTGGCTCGTTTACCTATGCCCATGACCCAGACCTACTTCAAAACAGAACCTTTATTTATCATGTCATAGGAAATAAAACAGGGGAGTGGAAGGTTCCAAAAGGTGGAATGGGGCATTTGATTAATCAACTTCATTCCAAAGCACTTGCACTGGGTGTTGAGTTCTTGACGAAAAGTGAAGTAACAAACATTGATGTTTTACAACAGATAGTTATTACAAGTCAAAGCCAATTCTCTTATAATCAGCTATTATTCAATGCCGCTCCACAAGTTTTAGATCAGTTAGTACTTTCAAAAAAACCTCAAATCTCGATGGGTAAAAGTGCAAGAGATGGTACGGCGTTTAAGATTAATATTTTACTCAAACGACTGCCAAAACTAAAAGACCCATCGGTAAGTCCACAGGATGCATTTTGCGGAACTTTCCATATTCATCAGAACTACTCAGAACAGGAAACATCTTATAGAGAAGCCCTGGCAGGCAAAGTTCCGGAGACATTCCCTTGCGAAATGTATTGTCATACGCTGACAGATGATTCAATATTGTCAGATGATTTACGAAAGATGGGCTATCATACTATCACCGTTTTTGGACTGGATATGCCCTATTCTCTTTTTGAACAAAATAACGAAGAGCGAAAAACGTACGTTTGGCAAAAGTTTTTAAAAGGAATCAATTCCTATTTAAAAGAGCCTTTTGAGAGTTGTATAGCCACAAATAAAGACGGCAGCTTATGTGTAGAGTTCAAGAGTGCAGTAGACCTGGAGAAAGATTTGGCTTTGCCCAAAGGCAATATTTTTCATAATGATTTAAGTTGGTTTTTCGCAGAAAATGACACCAACATTGGCAAATGGGGTGTAGAAACACCTTATAGAAATATTAATTTATGTGGCTCAGGTGCATTACGTGGTGGAGCAGTAAGCGGAATTCCTGGATATTTAGCGGCCAAAAAGCTTTTGGAGTAAACCAACCCTTCATAAAAACAAAACCCCGACTATCAAGACAATCGGGGTTTACTTGATTCATACAGGTGAGGCCTACTTCAATTCTGAACAAGCCTTTTTTATTCTTTCAATAGCTTCTTCCAATGCTTCATCAGACGCTGCCGTAGAAATACGGATACAATTTGGTGCTCCAAAACCAGAGCCTGCCACTGTAGCTACATGAGCTTTAGCCAATAAATAAAGGCTAAAATCGTCGCTGCTGTTGATGGTAGTTTCTCCGTCACTCTTACCAAAATAGTCGCTGATATCCGGGAATGCATAAAATGCACCATCTGGCACATTGACTTTAAAACCTGGTATTTCACGAAGACCACTAACTACCAGGTCTCTTCTGATCAGGTAAGCTCTTCTCATTGTTTCTGCGGCAGTCATATCATCCCATGCCACCACAGAGGCTCTTTGAGCAATATGGTTAGTACCTGAAGTCACCTGACCTTGTAATTTATTAATAGCGTCCACTATATATTTAGCCGCACCAATGTACCCTATTCTCCATCCGGTCATCGCAAAACCTTTTGCCATCCCGTTTACTGTAATGACACGATCCTTTATTGATTCAATAGAACCAATAGAGAAATGACCTTCATCCATGAAATTGATGTATTCATAAATCTCATCGGCCAGAACCAAAATGTTTTCATGCTTCTCTACTATTTTGGCAATTGCCTCTAATTCGGCACGGCTGTAAACAGATCCTGTAGGATTAGCCGGGGAGCTAAACATGATGACACGTGTTTTATCTGTAATAGCGGCTTCAAGCTGCTCAGGTGTTACTTTAAAATTATTGTCAAAAGCACCTTCTAAAATTACAGAAGTACCTTCAGCAAGCTTCACCATTTCGCTGTAACTAACCCAGTACGGTGCAAAAATAATCACCTCATCACCTTTATTAACGGTAGCAGCCAGGGCATTTGCCAATGAGTGCTTTGCACCTGTACTTACTATAATATTCTCTGGTTTCCAGTCTATATTATTGTCACGTTTAAACTTTTCTGCAATAGCTTGACGAAGTTCAGGAATTCCCGGTACCGGGGTGTAGGAATGGAAACCTGCATCAATAGCATCCTTAGCGGCTTCACAAATGTGTTTAGGTGTCTTAAAATCGGGTTCTCCGATTGAAAGGTTAATCACTTTGTGTCCCTTGGCGGCTAGTTCACGCGACTTTTGAGCCATGGCCAGCGTAGCTGACTCTTCCAGGGCATTGATACGGTCAGCAACTCTTACTACTGCAGACATTTTTTAAACTGTTTTAATTATTAAATAGATTTCTGATTTAACAAGCTGAAAATCAATACATTTTTCAGGCTCCTTGAAAATCGGTTGCAAAAATACATTGTTCCTAAACCATATAAAATATAAAGCTTGAATAAATTCAAAGAGGCTAAAATAAAAAACGCCGCAATTGCCATAGCAAATGCGGACGCTTGTTGATGAGTTAAGAATTGAAATACTGATTCTTGGTAAAAGGCTGTTAGAAAGCCATTTTAAGCCGTAGCAAAATAACTCGGCCTCATAGAAATAGCCAATCTCATAAGCTGGTTTCTTCCTTTTAATTTCAATTTATGCATGATGTTAGCTCTGTGGTTATTCACTGTAGCTGGACTAATGAGAAATCTTTCAGCTATCTGTGGTGTAGTGCATGACTCAGACAAGGCCTGCATAATTTCAATTTCTCTAGGTGTGAGGATTTTCAATTCAGAAATACTGGTATTTAAACTTAAAGAGGAAGTCACAGCAGGTTTTCTGACCAGTTTTTCAGCACTTGGGGACAAGTAAGTTCTTCCTCCGTTTATTTCATGAAGTGCAAAGAAAAATTGACTCATGCTATCAAAAGCCAAAACATGGCCTTCAACAGACAGTTCTGAGTCTACAACAGAGGCTTCTTCTGTATCCTGAGACAAGAACAAGAATTTACAATCCGTATTTTCTTCTCTTAAAGTTTTTACGATTTCAATTCCCGAGATATCGGAAAGTGAGTTATTCAAAACAGCAATTTTTGGTTTTCTTTCTCTAATAGAATCAAGAGCCTCTGTACCTGAGGTGGTAAAAGAGAGAACGTTAAAATCTCTTCGTTCTAGTGATTCCCTTAGAATCTCACACAAAAAATTACTTCTGTGGGCAATAATAATTTCGGTTGACATAAATCTCTTCTTTTATAGTTCACTTTAATGCAAATTCTCTGCCAAAGTTGCGTTTTCATAGAGTTATTTTACTAGCTCTACTAGTTAGACTCTCCTATGAGAGTTTATTTTTTTCTTTTTATTAGGCGAGCACTAAACGTCAACTTGCTGATGACAACAGCAGTAGTATAAAAGAAGAGAGCTATTCTATGAATTTACCAGCCATGGAAAATAACCCCTTGATTTTCTAAACGTGTTTAGTAAACCAAAAAAAGAAAATACGAAGAACCCAAAAGTTCAAATATTGAGATTCTTCATATTTCCTGACAAATGACTCTTTATAAGTCTGATTTTATTGTGCGATGATCTCATCGCTGATTGAACTGTTTCTTTAAATAGATCAAGCTCAAGAGAACTAGTTACTTTTAACTATATCTACTAGTGAGGCCTTTGGCAAAGACGAGATACATTTATCTTAATCTTATAAAACACCTCATAACCTTAAAATAGGCTTTTCAATCTCAGAATGGGATTGTATGGTTAAAAGGAATAGTATGGTTAAAAGGAATAGTGTGATCAAATGGTATAGTGTGGTTACTATTTCTTTGATTTGATTTGCTAGAATTGTTCAATTTAGCTACTGTTGTTTTGCGAATTACTAAAGTACTGTTGTTCATGATTAATTATGATTATTTGAGTAATGAATTATGACTAGAACAAAAGTCATTCACGTTCAAAACATTCACAATTTTTTGTTACGTATAGTCGCATTCGCTATATGAAATAGTTAAAGTTAATCACATGACCATAAATTCTATATTATTACGTGTAAAAAGCTTTGTAAATGAGAATAGAATTGATATCAAATACCACACAATTGGATGGAGTATTTTTTACCTTATTGATTTCGTTTTTGTTTTAAGTTTTACTGATAATATGAATGCCAAAGTAATCATAGTTTACTTTAGCACTATCTTCCTCTATATCAGCTGCTTTTACTTAATTGTATCTAACTACATTCAATTTATTCCTACCAATAAATTGAAAGCTATTGGACTTGCTATAGCAGCGGTTTTGATCTTTTCTCTTATGAATGTGGCCTGGGATGTTTATGTTGTAAAAAATGAAAGATCTTTTGAGGCCTTAAAAACCCGACCCCTATTCCTTTATCTTTTTGAAGTCTGGAGATTTTCTACTTCTGCATTGTATGCCTTTGCTTATTGGATTTATTTACAAAGAATAAAAGAACAGAAGCTCCGGGTTCAGACAGAAAAACAATTACACAAAGCAGAACTGGACTTCTTAAAAGCTCAGATAAATCCTCACTTTTTGTTCAATACATTGAATTTTGTTTACGGAGATGTGGTCTCCAAAAGTGAGCGTGCAGGTAGTGCAATTCTAGGCTTGACAAACCTTCTTAGATACACAGTAGAAAGTACCAAAAGTGAACAATCAAACCTCAAAAAAGAGGTAGATGCCATTGAAGAATTTCTAAAACTTCAGAGGGTGCGATTCGGGAAACGAGTGAACGTGACTTTTACGAAAAATGGTCTTTTCCCATTCTTTGCCATGCCGCCCTTAGTGTTAATGAGCTTGGTAGAAAATGCCTTCAAGTACGGAGTTCTAGATGACCCCGAAAATCCAATTGAAATCTCTTTAGATGTTGAAAAGGAGGGACTTCAGTTTGGTTGCATCAATAAAGTAAGACAAGATTTTACCGATAAAGAAACCACCGCCGTAGGCATTGCCAACATAAAAAGAAGGCTTGATTTGGTTTACAAAGAGAATTATGATCTTATAGTTAATAACTCTGGCGACATTTATGAAGTAATTTTGACGGTGTCATGGAAGAGTTAAATAAAAAAGGTATTTTTGTTTAGACAGGAAATTAAATTAAACGCTCCAAAAAGGAGATAAAACATGTTAAAATGTATTGTTGTTGATGATGAGGATGTTGCCATAGAGATCTTATCTACTTACCTGAAAAAAATTCCAAATATTGAACATTTGGCTTCTTTTACAGACTCCGTAGAAGCTCTTTCGTATGTTCAGGAGAATGATGTGGATCTGGTATTTCTAGATATTAATATGCCTACTCTTACAGGTCTCAGTTTTCTTGAATTATTAAGAGGTCAGGCTATGGTAATTCTTACTACCGCTTATTCAGAGTACGCTCTTGAAGGATTTAAATATGATGTGGTAGACTACCTTACTAAACCCATTCCTTTTGATCGTTTTCTTGAAGCCTGTCAAAAAGCTCAGCACAGAATGGCCTCTTCTACTGAGAACATGATGGAAGATTACATCATGGTTAAAACAGATCATAAGGGGAAGTTCGTTAGAATTAAATTTAAAAATATACTCTACATAGAGTCTTTAAAGAACTATGTAGCTATAAATACTATTCAAAAAGAAAAGGTGGTTACGCTTCTTACCATGAAAGAACTGGAAGAGCGACTGCCGAGCGAATATTTCTTTAGAACGCACAAATCATACATATTGGCTTTAGATCAAATCAGCTTCGTAGATGGAGGTGAAATAGCCTTAATGGAAGGAGATGCAAGAATTCCTTTGGGAATTACTTATAGAGAGAATTTCTTTAAGATTTTAGAGAGCAAAATGATGCAATAAATTAACGTCTTCTTGCTAGTGAAGATTTATAGTGACGAGCCAGGAAATCATAAATGACGAATTCATGCTTTCTTGGTTCTGATTTCACCAGTCTGTTTACAGACATGTGAAGAATTCCGGTGATCAGGTTAAAATCTTTCTGCTCAGACTTTGCATCCAGGTTTAGATGATTAATTAAAGATCTAAGGTGAGGTTCAAAACCTTCAAATAAGTCGTCTAGTTCTGTTTCTTTTGAGTTTTGATAAGTTTCTATTTGAGCTCTGTGTAAACGGTACAGTTTATCTATTTGCGTTTTTAGTGACTGATCCCCATAGAATTCTTGGTTTAAAGAAGCTCTGACACGTTCTGTAAGTTGCCATTTTGCCTCAAGAGTTAAACCAAATAAATCTAAATATTTGTCCAGCAATTTCAGGCTCCACAGCCATCGCAACTCTTCTAATTCATCTCCTGAGTATCTCGATAAAAGACTTAAGCAAAGGGTGCTATCTAAATGAAATATCTTTTCCACCGTTTCAATATTCTCCGAACCATACCTTTCCAACTCTCTGTTGTAAGTGCCATACTGAATTTCTGAAATGATTTTCTGCGTTTTAAACCATTCCAGCTTACTATGCATTAGGGCTATAAAGGCTCCTAAATCCGAGATTTGATTTAAACGAAACCTTAGTCGAAGGTGATTCTCTGGATCAGCGTAACGTAGAAAAAACCAGTTTTTCATTACGTTTGATGCGTATGCCTCCTGTATCAACTCGTTAATTCCTAATTGGAGTAGTTCATCGGCTTTTTTCTCACCACAGTATAATTTTATATATACCCACTCTGAACCCAATTCAAAGCTTCGCTTTACCACATGCTTGACACTAACGGGGAATTCCTTCCCATAGTCAACAGCCGTATCTCGCATTAAGGTAGCCACTATCTGACTAGCGTAAGCCTCTCCTTTTTCATTGACCAGTCCAGCCTTTCTCTGACATAGGAATTCAACCAGCACCACCTCAGTTTTCTTCTTTATTTCCTCTTTAAAAAGCTCAAACATAAAAGCTTCTTCTGAGCTAATATACAATTCGTTATCTCCCCGAATAATGAGAAATTCAGGAGGTAAACTCCTTGAGCTTCGCCATGTTTCAAACTCTTTAGCTGTCTTAAGTTTGCCAATTGCTTTTATATCTTTTGTATTTAGATTCCATTGAGCACGACTTAAAATCACATTTCCATTGGTCACCCTTGGTAAAAAGGCAAAAAGCTTTGTCAGGCTACCCCAATCAAACTTTAAACCATTCGGCTGATCTTGCGATTGTAAATCACATAAGAATTTATAAATAGGCAGAGACCTCTGACTGTAATTATGAGCACTACTTAGCCGGGGAACAATAAGACTCTCCCTTTTTTTATCGTACAATTGAATGCGATCATTTTTTACACTGACCCATAAATCGCTAAGCTTTATCCTGCTTTCATTATTTATCTCTGAGCCGGATAAATAATTGATTTCCATGGGTCTCGTGATGGGCCTGAAAAGTATATTCCCCGAATTCTCCTGGGGTAAATGTGTGATCTCAGCAAAGATTACTTCTGGGTTATTTGACTGCTCCTTCTCCGTTATTTCTCTTACAAATTCATTAATGCTCTCATCTGAAGTAGCAAATCTTGAAAGAAGGTTAACCCCGCTTGTTCCACCAATGAACTCAAATAAGATTTTTTGATCGGAAAGAAGTCTAAACATGACTGAAGAACTGGGGTTAAGGTCTATTTCTACCTCCTGGAACGACTCTAAAAGAGAGTCTATTTCAATCTCGTATTCGTCGTTTCTTAATGCCTCCATGAGCCTTTTAAGTTTGACCTTATCTTGCTTTGAAAGATTCATTAAAGACTCTTCTGAATCTGCAAAAGGCCAAACAATATTCTCAATCAAAGGAGCGTAATACGAGTTCGATTCTTCACCATAACCCAGACCAACTTCAAAGTCCATGACCTCTAATAATGGTACGGTTTGTTGCTCATATTTAGCATAAAACTTACTTTTGAAAGAGGCCAAAGGGTTCTGATGCTTCCCTCCGCTTAATCTGTAGAGTTTTTCAACAGAATTACTCAACTGCACCTGAACCTCTTTATCTAATGATGACGACTCCTTCAAAGGGTGCATTGAAGTTACCTGATAAAGCGATTTCTGATCAAAATGAATACCTAACTCAGATAATAAACGCTTAATAGTCTCATAACCCGAGAAACCACTACTATGCACATCCAGTTTTTTTAACTCTTCTTTGACTACTTTAAGTATGTCTAAAATTCTTTCTGCGTCCGGGCTTACGGTGAGATCTTTTTTTTCCAGTTTATGAATTAGTGATATCAATGGCTCGCTCCCCGTAACTGCAGGAGACAATTCACTTTCCAAAAGCTGAGTTTCTATTAGGGATTGAATAAAACCCGAAGCCTCCCCGGTTTCAAACCCTTTTTCAGAAACTAATTTTACTAATCCAATAAATGAACACCCATTTTCAGAGGCTGTTAAAACTTCCTCTATGATCTCATTTCTTTCAATGGAGCTGATCTGATATTGGCGTTCATTGCCTACATAAGAATACTCAAGGAATCGGTATTCTGTATTTCTCTTATAAAGACTGGAGTTTACCGTGTAGAAAAGTTGACTTCTTAATTCGGGAATTATCTCTAAGTTCTGAATTAAAGAACAGATATAATTCATGTCTAATCGTGTATGGCGTTTAACTCCCGAAAGCAGTTTTAAATCTGTAGAGTCACCCCAACGAGCTAGCCCCACACCCGAAAAAAGGCCAAATGGCGTGCATCTATGTTTTGACCTGATATAATATTTAGCAGCTGCATATAGACTGTTGGCTATATTTTTTTCATTCTTTTCACTACCCTCATTCATCTTTTTCAAAGCCTCAAAGAGGTTAGGTGAAGAGATGTATATAGCCTCAAGAAATGCAGGGTTTTTAATGACCTCCCGAATAGATTCTTCTGAAAATGCCCCTTCAATAGGCCAGTTAGGCGTTCTAACAACTATCTGAGGCAAAAAATGGTAATTCTTCAATCGGTTATCCTGACTTTTCTTCCCGAAAGTACTTGAAAAATGTCTTTTTGAAAACATAAGAGCATTTTTAGTATTTCAAGATGGAATAAGATTGAACAAATGACTTTTTCACCAAAAAACTAAGTCATTTTTGCAAATCCATTAATTTTGCACGATAACTCTAATATAAACAATGGGAAGAGCATTTGAATTTAGGAAAGCAAGGAAAATGAAGCGATGGAGCTCCATGGCTAAAACTTTTACAAGAATTGGAAAGGATATAGTGATTGCGGTAAAAGAAGGCGGCCCTGACCCCTCCTCAAATTCACGTCTTCGTGCCATTATTCAGAATGCTAAGGCGGCCAATATGCCTAAGGCAAATGTAGAAAGTGCCATTAAAAGAGCTTCTTCAAAAGATCAGGATAACTACATAGAGGTAGTTCTGGAAGGATACGGTATGCATGGCGTGGCGGTACTGGTAGAATGTACCACAGATAATAATAAAAGAACTGTTGCCAACGTAAGAAGTTACTTTTCTAAGACCGGAGGTAGCCTGGGTACAAATGGTATGCTTGATTTTATCTTTGAAAGAAAATGCATTTTCAAAGTAGTAAATAAAGAGGGGCTTGACATTGAAGAACTGGAACTTGAACTTATTGACTTTGGAGTTGATGATGTTTTCTTAGATGACGAGACGGGTCTAATAAACATTTATGGCGAGTTTACTTCTTACGGAGATATTCAGAAGTACCTGGAAGAAAATGATTTTGAAATAGACAACTCGGGTTTTGAGCGTATTCCCTTAGATACTAAAACGCTAACAGAAGAAGAAGGGGCTGACATAGACAAACTTCTTGAAAAACTAGAGGAAGATGACGATGTTCAGAACGTCTATCACAACATGGTTTTAGCGTAAAACTTTATTAAGCTCATTATTCAAATCCACCTTCTCAAAAACGGTGGATTTTTTTATGCATTAAAAAATTGACAATTGTTTGGCACTACAATTGACATATATGTATATAGAAAGTTCTCAGTAGTGGAAAAAAGGCCAAAAGACCTTTCTGAAACTAGGTTTAAAACACTGAAATTTAGAACTTTGCATAACCAGTAAGAACAAACTAATTAACTCCCTTTTAAACCTATTTAATGAAAAGCCACCTATTGGCAATAGGCCTATTTATGGTTTCATTGCCATCTATTGGACAGAAAGAACACAACCAAAATAATTATTTCTTAAACGCAATTCATTCTGAAACACCAGTAAAACTAGACGGAAAAGACGAAGACGACGTTTGGGAAAAGGCTCTGGAAATTACTGATTTTTGGTTGAAATATCCTTCATCTGATAGAAAATCCACGTCAAAAACAACAGTCAAAGCCGCATTTGATGAAAAATTTCTTTATTTCTATATCGAGGCATTTGACAGCACTAACACCTACACAGCACCCTCACTAAAAAGAGACAATTCCCTTGTTTATGCAGATGGTATTGCGATAGTACTAGATCCATTTAATAAAAAAACGAATGGTTTTGGGTTTAATGTAACTCCTAACAATGTACAGTCGGAGTATTTGGTAGAAGGCAGTCTGGAGGAAGTCAGTTTTTCCTGGGATAACCGATGGTTTTCTGAGGCCATAAGGTATGACGATAAATATACCATAGAAGTTGCCATTCCGTTCAAATCATTAAGATTCGACGCCAAAACGACCACGTGGGGAATTAACATCATTAGAAGCGATAAAAAGAAAAACGAGTTTTCTACTTGGACCAATGTGCCAGTGCAGTTTGCAGCTACAGACCTGGGTTACACCGGGACTTTACAATTTTCTCAGAAACTAACTCAGCAAAAGAGTAACATTGCCTTGATTCCATATGTGACAAGTGAGCTTATTGCAGACAATATGGACGACTACCAGGAACCAAAGATGACGATTTTGCCTTTTGACCCTGAGCCTTCTGAATCAAATACCCAGTTTAAGGCAAACGCAGGTTTTGATGCCAAAGTAGCCATCACTCCTTCTTTGAATCTGGACCTTACGGTAAACCCTAATTTCTCTGATGTAGAGGTAGATGAGCAGGTAACAAACCTTACACGCTTTTCGATTTTTTTCCCTGAAAAACGAACCTTCTTTCTTGAGAACAGTGATATTTTCTCAAGTTACGGAGCACAGCCTTTTCGCCCTTTTAACTCACGCACTATAGGTTTAGATAAAGATGCCCAGCCTATCCCCATTCTTTTTGGAGCACGATTAAGCGGAAATATCTCGGAGAAGACGAGAATTGGGATTATGAATATTCAAACGGGCAAAAAAGGAGACTTTGAAGCCCAGAACTATTCTGCTCTCTCCTTTCAACAGCGTTTTGGTTCACGTTCATTTATCAAGGGTTATTTTCTTAATAGAGATGCCACGGGCTTAAAGGAAGAAGAAAGAATAAGCTCCTTAGAGAAATTTGGAAGAAATTATGGGGCTGAACTAAACCTGATAGACAAAACTGGCTCGCATATGGGATGGCTGGGTTACCATGGATCTATCAAAGAAGGAATTGACACCAAAAACAGTTTTTACCAGGGAGGCTACGGTTACTTTGGTCGCAATTTCTCAGGCTTTGTTGATTATGCCCGTTTCGGCCAAAACTATTATGCTGATATGGGCTTCATTAACAGACTGGAAACCCATGCTCAGACCGGCCCAAGTTATATGATGCCTGATACATCAATAAGAGCCGGGTACCAACAGATGTATCAGAAAACCAGCTATACCCTCAGGCCTAAAGAAAGTAAACTTAAAGTGGTCTCTTGGGCTTTGGGTCTAAGCCATTACTATGTGTGGTTTGAAGACGGCAAACTGAGCGACAAAACGCATACAATATCCAGTGAAATGCAATTTGAAAATACCTCCTATTTTAAAGTAGAATATAACATCCAAAAAGATAATCTAAGATATTATTTCCCCTTACCCTCTGAGGCTCCTTTGTCTCCGGGCACTTACAATTATGATAATGTAAATCTTGAATTTACCAGTGATTCAAGAAAAAATGCCGTAACCAGTGGTGGCTTTACCTACGGAAAGTTCTACAATGGTAAGATACGGCAATACAATCTCAATCTTCTATTAAGAAAACAGCCGTATATCAGTACTACACTCTCTGCTCAACTTAACGACTTAATTTTCCCTGAGAATTACGGCAGAACCAGTTTGGTGTTAATTGGCTCAAAAATAGAGGCAACATTTACCGATAAACTCTTCTGGACCACCTTCTTGCAATTCAATACACAACAAAACAATTTTAATATCAACAGCCGAGTGCAATATCGCTATAGCCCGATGTCTGACTTTTTCCTTGTTTATACAGACAATTATTATAGCAACTCATTCCTTAATAAAAACAGAGCTATTGTCTTTAAATGGAACTACTGGCTGTCTCTTTAGGTAAAGAAGACACATGGATAAAGTTTGAAGCATTTTATTGCAATTATTCTCTTTATCTCACTTCCTTTCGGAATTCTTTTAACTCTTCTATCTTTGGGGCTTAATTTTAATCAAAGGAAATTCTAAGATGAGAACAAAATACGCGGCAGGAAACTGGAAAATGAACTTAACTTTTGAAGAAGGTCAAATCCTTTTTTCTGAAGTGACCAATATGGTAAAGGATGAAGTAGTAAACCCAAACGTAAAAGTAGTAATGGGTGTACCTGCTCCATATCTTAGCTCGTTTAGCAAGCTTATAAATACAGAGAAGGTTTCAATAGCGGCTCAAAACTGCTACCCAAAGGCCTCAGGTGCTTATACAGGAGAAGTTTCTGTACCGATGTTAAAGTCTGCCGGTGTTACTTACGTAATCATAGGTCATTCTGAGCGAAGAGAATATTTTAACGAAACAGATGCCTTCATTGCCGAAAAAGTCGATGCTATTTTAGCTGAGGAATTGACACCCATCTTTTGCTGTGGTGAAACATTGGGACAAAGAGAAGATGGTATTCACTTTGATTTTGTGAAAGGTCAATTAACAAATAGCCTTTTTCATTTAGATGCAGAGGCGATAAAGAAAGTCGTTATTGCTTACGAACCTATCTGGGCTATCGGCACAGGTGTAACCGCATCAAGTGACCAGGCTCAGGAAATGCACAAAGCATTACGAGACCACTTAGCTTCTAAATATGGAGCTGATGTAGCTGCAGAAATTTCCATTCTGTATGGCGGTAGTGTAAAGCCAGGTAATGCTGTTGAACTTTTCGCTCAGCCAGATATTGATGGTGGCTTAGTAGGTGGTGCCTCTTTAGACTCAAGAGGATTTACCGACATAGCGAAGGCTTTCCCTGGGTAATCTTTTTCAAGACGTAAGATTTAAGACAAAAGACTTAAAACAAAGAGGCTGTCTCAAAAGGGCAGTCTCTTTTTTATGCTTAAAATTTTGTAACTTCTAGCATGAAAGAAGGAGCAAATAAGAAGGCAGTTTTTAAGGATTACAATCCTAGCCAACTATCACTTCTCCCTCCATCGTTAGA
>JANSYO010000358.1 GCA_024742395.1 Cytophagales bacterium | reverse complement strand
GTGACAATTCCTAACAGAAAAACCAGCGTGAGATTGAATGTATAGAAATGTTCACGATCGATGATCAAATCCAATTGATCAGGATGCTGTTCATAATGCTGGATGATAGTTTCATTGATCTCCTGTGTGTCAGGCAAAATAACTTTTGAGATGCGGTCTAATGTTTTCAAGATTCGGAAGTAGTTGCATTAAAAGCAATATTGCTTAGTAAGTTTTACAGTCTTTAGCTTATGTATCACTAAAATATTTCCATTGCTTGAAAGTAGATTCCATAGATAAGAGCATGAGTATGGGAGTGTAGTCAATGACTTGAACCATGGTAAAAAAGAATTAATTTTTTTTCTGAAAAGATCAAACTAAGCACCTGCTTCTCACGTTAAGAAAGTACTGCGGTCGCCCGACCGCACCTTTAGTTGTTTTGGGAGCGATCCGATTTTTATCGGCTCGCTCTTTTTTCTTAAGGCCATCGCATTTTCTGTTTGTTCGAGCCGAAATCATTTCTTTAATTACATAGATCATCAACCGAAATACTTCAGACAGTGATGGATTTTTTAACAACGGACGAAACGTTTACCAAATCCAATTATGCTGATCATATATTTGGGAAAGGTGAATTTGAATCTTGCCGTTTTGTCGATTGTGATTTTAAAGGAGCTGACTTTTCTGAGGTTATTTTTCTTGAATGCGAGTTTAAAAATTGTGACTTAAGCAATGTGAAATTGAAAGAAACCGGCTTAAGGGATGTCAGTTTTCACACCTGTAAGTTGCTAGGCCTTCGATTCGATCATTGCAATGCTTTTTTGCTTGAATTCCAGTTTCAGGACTGTATCCTCAACTTAAGTACTTTCTATGCATTGAATCTCAAAAAGACGATCTTCAAAGGATGTCAGTTGCAAGAGGTGGATTTTGTTGAAGCTAACCTGACAGAGGCGAAGTTTCTGCAATGTGATCTCAAGGGTGCCTTGTTTGAACGGACCAACCTGCAAAAAGCCGATTTTAGATCGGCAACGAACTATCGAATTGATCCCGATGACAATCAGATCAAAAAAGCGAAATTCTCCTGGCCAGAAGTCGGTACGTTGTTGGATAAGTACGACATTTCGATTAC
>JANSYO010000073.1 GCA_024742395.1 Cytophagales bacterium | reverse complement strand
CTGACTTCGTGGAAGTGAAATAAGGTCTCCTGACCTGATACACTTCTTAGTCAACATACCCTTTTCCTCTAAAAAAAACTCGAAGATTCACTCTAATTTGCTTTTCGTTGTCTTTCTCCGGTCGGGAGACCGCAAAACACTCCTGCTAAGTCTGAGACTTAGCAGAACAGTTGCGTTCTTCGAAGTCTCTGACTTCGTGGAAGTGAATTCAGGTCTCCTGACCTGATACACAACTTAATCCAAATCTCTATTCCTCACAAACTAACTCGAAGGTTCACTCTAATTTGATTTTCGCTTTCTTTCTTCGGTCTGGAGAACGCAAGACGCCCCTGCTAAGTCTGAGACTTAGCAGAACTGACAAAACAGGCTATCAATTTATTCTTATGCCTTAATTCGTCGAAAGAAAGCCGTCTGTTGTAGACGTTTGTTATTGATAACCAATTGCTTTTATGCAACTTTAACAAAACCCTATGAACATGAAAAAACTTTTGATACTTCTACTTCTTGCCAGCTCTGCCATTGCCCAGACCGGCCATTATTTGTACGTGGCCACTCCAGGTATTCGCAATTACCTTGGTTATGGAGGCCACGGTCTGGTGGTTTTTGATATCGATAAGAATCATCAGTTTGTGAAGCGAATTCCCACCAAAGGGTTCAAGGCCTCTGGTGAGCCGTCTAACGTAAAAGGCGTAGCTGTTAGTCAGCAACTAAACTCTATTTTTATCAGCACACTTGAGGGGCTGCAGAGAATAGATCTTTCTACCGAGAAACTTGTATGGGAAATCCCTTTTGAAGGCGGCTGTGATAGAATGTCTATTACCCCGGATGGTAAAACGATGTATCTACCCTCACTGGAGAAAGATTTCTGGAATGTAGTAGACTGCGAAACCGGCAAAATTATCAGTAAAATCACCGTGCATGAGCGAGCTCACAATACTATTATTGGATTGGCTGGTAGACAAGCTTACATGGCAGATATTGCTTCACCCTACTTGCATATTGCAGACACAAGAGCACATAAAATAGTCTCCAAAGTAGGTCCATTTAGTGCTGGCGTTCGTCCTTTTACGGTTAATGGAGCTGAGACCTTGGCTTTTGTGAATGTAAATGAGCTACTGGGTTTTGAAGTGGGCGATATAAAAACAGGTAAGGTAATAGCCTCAGTGCCCGTATTAGGCTGGGATAAAGGTCCGGTTAGAAGGCATGGCAATCCAAGTCATGGTATAGCACTAACACCTGATGAAAAAGAAGTTTGGGTAGCGGATGGTCATAACATGCGGATTCATATTTTCAGTGCTTCGCCACCTTATCAGCAGCAAACGACCATTCCGCTCATAGATATGCCGGGCTGGATCACTTTCAGCATGGACGGTAAATTTGCCTATCCTTCCAGCGGAGAAGTTATTGATCCTATAACACGTGAAGTTTTGACCATTCTAAAAGACGAATTCCATAATACCGTATCCAGTGAAAAAATGGTAGAGGTATTCCTCAAAGATGGTAAAATAGTGAAAGCCGGAGACCAGTTTGGATTAGGACGGGTTAAATGAGGGTAAACTATCATGATAACAAAAACCTCTGATCTAAGACTTAAATCAGAGGTAAAAAGTATTACGAACCTGTTAGGCTTAGTTGTTGCTAAAAACAGAGACAACTTTAGTAGAGCCATCTTCAAAAACGGCCTCAATACCCACCAGACCAAACTTATGATTGGCGAAATAATTGATCTTTTGAAGTCCTGGTAAACCTAGTCCACGCTCCTCTATTTTGTAAACCTTGATATCAAAAAAGCCATAAGAATAGTCATCAGTGCTGGATTTTGATATCACCTCCCTCACTACAGACTTACCGTTAATTTTGCCTTTATATGTATCGCCCACGGCGGCATCAAATTTCACAACAGTAAAATACTCGCCATTACTGTAAGACTGAATCCCCTCGGTGGTTACACGTCCTGGTATTTCTATTTGAGCAGTATTGCCATTCACTGTTTTAAGATATGGGAAAGAGTCTTTCCAGGCCAATAGGTTCTCATCCGTAACAGTAACATTAAGGGTGGTAGTAGAAATGCCTCCGCTTACATCACTTACAGTGGCCTCTGAAACGTTCACTCCCGGAACTGCAGTGTATAGTCTAAATGTATTCCCCAATTCGGCAAGAGAGAGCATATCGCCCCCAATTTGCTTTTCAGGACCTGCATCCCCTAGGTCGCACGAGCTCAAAGAAATTAAACTAAAAAAAAGAATTGTTTGTATGATTTTCATAGTGGTAAATTGTTTATTTCTAAAGATGTTTACTTTCTATTTACCTTACTATGACGCCGAATAGCACGGCATATGAGACTGCTTAGTTTGTATTAAAGCGACTTCTGATAAATCCTGAAACGTTTATTAACATAACCGCCAAATTTGAGAAGCTTAGCATGTGCTTTTACATTATCTTCTAATATCAAATGTCCTTTTACTATTCCAATTTCCGCTTCCTTGATAGTCTTATATATTTCAATACTTAGCCAATAATCTAAACCTATATTTCTATACTCCTTCTTGATACCTCCAATCATAAGTATGAGTTCTTTACTTCGCCTCTGTGCTTTAAGAATTTTAAGAAAACCAAAAGGGAAAAGGCGTCCGTTACATTCCTGAATCCCTTTTGCGATGTCTGGCATACCAATTACAAAGGCAACCAATTCATTTTTTTCATTCAGAATGCCTTTTAAATATTTTGGAATTAGTAATAAAGCATACCTTTTGACCAAATCATCTATATCTCTCTTTTTAAGCGGATTATGTGCATAAATCTCACCAAAGAGCTCATTTATAAGATTCATTGCAGGCCGTAAATACCGCCATACACCCCATCGGGTCTTCAGGTCTAAAGTCTTAAGACGCTTATGATGTGGAAGATAAAATTGATATTTCTCAAAATACTCTGTAGGGTACTCTTCAGGCACTTTAATACCAAAAGAAACTAAGTCGGTTTTCTTTGTGAAACCAAAACGTTGGATAAACCCCCTTATGTAGCCATAATTGACATTGGTAACAATGAGGGGCGTGTGCTCAATTCCTTCTATCTCCAGTCCCTGTGGTTCCTTATCTGAAAAACCAAGCGGACCTACCAGCTTATCACATCCCATTTCTTTCCCCCACTTACACACATAATTAAGCAGGGATTCTAGTACTTCATAGTTATTGATACTCTCTAAATAGTTAAACCTAACATCTTTCAGATTTTTACGCTGATTATAACCATGAGGTATAATCGCCATTATTCGGCCTACCGGTTTCTCATCAATAAAAGCTAGAAGAAGAATTGAATCTGTATTGACGAACTGGACATTTTTTTTTCTGTTAAAAAAAGCTTTGTCGTCAGAGTAAATGGGAGGCAACCAGTTCTGATGCCCATCATGAAGCTCATATGGCAAATTCAAAAATTGCTTGTACAGGTGCTTATTAGTTACTTCCAGGACTGTTATCATTTGAATTTGACTTTTCCTAAAAGTAGTAAAAGCCTCCATGTTCTGATATGATTATAGTCAGAGGTAAATAAGATTATAAAGAACCAAAGTTTAGTTAATATTCTATAACTGAGTCATGGCTAGCAAGAAACTGATTCTAGTTAACTTCAATTTCATCTACAAACAGCCAGGCATTTGACCCCGCTCCTGCATGCCAATCAGGCAATTTGCCATGACGGTCAGCTTCTATTTTGATATAGCGTACTTTCTTGCCTTTCAAGTCTACTTTTACTCTTTCTACTAGCTTGCCTCTTAGCTCTCCTTTATTAAAGCCCTGCCGGCTTATTTCTTTAAACTTTGTCCCGTTGTTAGAAGTGCTAACTTTTAAATTGGCCGGAAACATAATCCAGCTATCTACTGCATGAAGGAAACCAATGCTTAAGTCTGTGACTTTGATTTTATTTTGTAAATCAAGAGTAAGATCAAGTTTGCCCTCATTGAGGCCAACCCAGGCCTGCATGTCCTTTTCTGTCCCCACCTTTCCATCTGTAAGTGCATAATCTGTCCCGCCGGTGTACCTGGTCTTTGCAGAACGATACACATAAGGTTTGCCAGTGGCCTTGTTTACTCGCAATTCAGTCATATACTGATTGGCGTAACTCTTACCTTCCTTGTCAAAAAGAACTGCCCTTACCCTTGTTTTTTGAGTAATATCTATTCCTTTTTCTGCTTCATAAAGAGCAGAACCTACATTAGGTTCAGTTCCATCGAGGGTATATCTTATTATGGGATCAGCTTCAATATTTGACAGATAAACCTTCAACATACCTTCAGAAGTAGTTCGGATATCTGATTTGATATTATAGATAGATTCGGCATAATTAACATTAAGCACTTTTAACCTCTCAAAATGTGCCTTTACGCGATTTTCAAACTCCTTGTAATCTTTACTTCCTTCTGCAGACCAGCCCGTTTCTGCTACAGCGAGAGCTCTTGGAAATAGCATGTATTCTACTTTCTCAGGAGTCGGAATATATTCTGTCCATAAATTAGCCTGGACACCCAAAATGTACTTCTTTTCATCCTCAGTTAATTCCTCGGCCAGTGGTTCATATGAATATACTTTTTCCAATGGCAGAAAGCCACCAATAGCCAGCGGTTCTGTGGCCGGATCTCCCTGATAATAATCAAGATAATGAAACGAATTAGGCGACATGATAACATCGTGTTTTTGGCGTGCCGCTTCTATACCACCTTGCGTACCTCTCCAGCTCATCACTGTCGCATTGGGCGATAAGCCCCCTTCCAAAATTTCATCCCAGCCTATCAACTTTCGGCCTTTGGATGTAATGAACTTATCTATTCTGGTGATAAAGTAGCTTTGCAATTCATGTTCGTCTTTAAGGCCTTCTGCTTTTATTAAATCTTGACAGAATTCAGAGGCTTCCCAACTGTCTTTTGGGCACTCATCTCCACCAATATGAATGTATTCAGAAGGAAACAAGTCCATTACTTCAGTCAGTACATCCTCTAAAAACTCAAAGGTTTTGTCATAGGGGCAATAAACATCTTCGGCCACGCCCCATCGGGTACGCACTTCATAGGGCCCGCCCGTACAGCCAAACTCCGGATAACTTGCCAAAGCCGCTACAGCATGGCCCGGCATTTCAATTTCAGGAATAACATTTATGTATTTCGAACTGGCGTAAGCCACAATCTCTTTGACTTCTTCCTGTGTGTAAAAACCGCCGTATGGTTTTCTATCTCCTTTGTTTTCACTGTCATGTCCTAAAGGAGTTTCCTTTCTGTAAGCTCCTATTTCTGTTAATTTGGGATATTTCTTAATCTCGATTCTCCAACCCTGATCCTCTGTCAAATGCCAGTGAAACTGATTAAATTTATACATCGCCAAAAGATCAATGTATTTTTTAATAAAGCTAACGGGCATCATATGCCTGCCTACATCAAGCATCATACCTCTGTAACCAAATCTGGGTTCATCCTTTATCAAACAAACCGGCAAACTCAATTGTAAGCCTTTTATCAGAAAGTCACTGAAAATTCTGGCATCAAATAGCTGTAAAAGTGTTTGATAGGCGTAGAAAAAACCTTTTTCTGAGCTGGCACTTAAAACCACCTTCTCTTTAGATACCTGAACGGCATAGGCCTCTTCTGCTAAATCACTATTCAAAGAAAATATGAAAACATTTTCTTTGCCTTCTTTCTCAATCTTCATAGGTAAACCAACAGTAGTCATCACAGATTTTTGCAGTGAGACCGCAATTGCCCGTAGATTCTGATTTTCTTCAGCCACCACAATGGTGGTTTGAGGCGTGAGTTCAAAACGACCTTCACCTTTTTGAAAGGAGAGTGGTTTTGGAATTATTTCTTGTCCAAAAACTGCCGAACTGAATAGAATTAAGAAAAAGAAGAAGGCTTTGTTCATAATAGGGTATTTAATTTCTTGACGGGCAAAAATATCAATTCAAGTTTAGCTTCAAACACAATTATTAAAATATTTTAATAACTATCCTGTTGATTTACCTTCAATGAATGACTATCCATTCATCATTATTCTCCTTCTTCAAGTACAGGGAGTCCTCCAAAAAAACGAATAAGAATTAACTTACCTACTAGAAGGTCATAGGTAGCTCCACAAAAGTATCCCCCCATCCAATGAGCAGTTTACCTGTGGCAAGTTCATCATTGATGCTAACCATTCGCATACTAAGATTTTCAACATTTTTAGTGGTTTTCTTAACAGGTACAGTAAATCTTGCCACATCTTTTTCCTCTGTGTAATCATATACTCCCCATTGATTAAGATCAGAACTAAAGATAATGATCCATTCCGTCTCCTTTGGAATGGCCACAAGAGCATAATCACCGGCAGCTATTTTCTTCCCCTCAATGGTCACGTCCTTATAAAATCGTATCTCAGGGGCTTCATTCGCCCCTACTCGCCAAACTTTTCCATAGGGAACCAGTTGACCAAATAACTCTCTTTGATTTCTGGCAGGTCTATTATAGGTAATCCGTGCCAGAGCTTCATCATTCCATTCAGGTTTAGGAGCAAATTTCCTATCATGTGCAAAATGATCCGGGTAGTAGATCATATCCATAGGACTTTTATCTAAATCATAGAATTCCTGAGCAGAGGTAGCAAAACTTAAAAGACCGATTAGAATCAGTAAGTATTTCATTGTTAAAGAATGTTTGTTAACGAATTTGCTTTTAAGAACAGGATTTTGATTCTCAATAAAAAGGCTCTACTCAATAGAGAGACGAAAATAAATCTGTAATCCAACTTTCCCATACAATACTCCAATGCTTTCAGTGCCATACTTTTGGCAATTCCCTTAACTTTGCACTTTCTTTTTAAAAGACCAATCCTTGCTCCCAATGATTCACTTTTTCGGTAGTTCTTCCGATACTGTTTTCGCTGTACAAACAAAGGCTCCTTTCTCCGATGCCGACATCAAAAAACTTCAGTGGCTTTTTGTCAGCCCAGTTGAGCATTCTCATAGTAGAATCAACCAGGTCGACGCCACTTTAAAAGCAAACTTTGTGGGCCCCAGAGCCGCAATGATTACTCCCTGGAGTACCAATGCCGTAGAAATCACTCAAAATATGGGTATTAGGGGTATTGTGAGAATAGAAGAGTTTAAAGAGGTATCGGCTAACTTCACTGATTTTGATCCAATGCTTTCTCAAAAGTATAGCGAGCTCAATCAATCCATATACACTATTAACGTGAAGCCTGTAGCCATCCAGGAAATAGAGGACATTGAGGCCTATAACCAGCAGGAAGGCTTATCATTGAACGAAGAAGAAGTTACTTACCTTGAAGAATTAGCCTCTAAACTAGGCAGAAAGCTTACTGATTCTGAAGTTTTTGGATTTTCACAGGTAAACTCAGAGCATTGCAGACACAAAATATTCAATGGTACTTTTATCATTGATGGAGAAGAAAAACCAACCTCTCTATTTAAGCTAATCAGAAAGACATCCGAAGCTCACCCTAACGATATTGTCTCTGCTTATAAGGATAACGTAGCTTTTGTTAAAGGTCCCAAAATTACTCAATTTGCCCCTTTAAGTGCCGATAAGCCCGACTTCTACTCAGAGAAAGAATTTGACTCAGTTATTTCCTTAAAAGCTGAAACGCACAATTTCCCAACCACCGTGGAGCCATTCAATGGAGCGGCTACGGGTTCTGGGGGAGAAATCAGAGACAGACTTGCTGGTGGACAAGGTTCTTTGCCTTTAGCAGGTACTGCTGTTTACATGACTTCTTATTCAAGACTGGAAGAAAACAGACCTTGGGAGAAAGGAATGGATGCCAGACCCTGGCTCTATCAGACACCAATGGATATTCTCATCAAAGCTTCTAACGGAGCTTCTGATTTTGGTAACAAGTTTGGTCAGCCCTTAATTTCAGGTTCATTATTGACTTTTGAACATCAGGAAGAAGCTAGAAAACTAGGGTTTGATAAAGTCATCATGATGGCTGGTGGTATAGGGTATGGAAAAGAAAGTCAGGCTCAGAAAGACACCCCTAAAACAGGCGACAAGGTGGTGATTTTGGGTGGAGAAAATTACCGAATAGGAATGGGCGGTGCCGCTGTGTCTTCTGCAGATACAGGAGCTTTCGGCTCAGGAATTGAACTAAATGCCGTGCAGCGTTCAAACCCCGAAATGCAAAAAAGAGCAGCTAATGCTATCCGAGGCCTTGTAGAAAGCGATGAAAACCCGATAGTCTCTATTCATGATCATGGAGCCGGGGGGCACCTAAACTGCCTTTCTGAACTCGTAGAAGAAACAGGTGGGCTTATTGATCTTGACAAATTGCCGGTAGGCGATCCTACCCTTTCTGCCAAAGAGATTATTGGAAACGAATCTCAGGAAAGAATGGGCTTGGTAATCGGTGAGAAAGACCTGGAAACGCTGCAAAAGGTGGCCGATCGCGAAAGATCTCCGATGTACACTGTAGGTGATGTCACAGGTAATCACCGTTTCACCTTTGAATCAAAATCTACAGGGGCAAAACCTATGGATTTTGCCATTGCGGATATGTTTGGCAGCTCTCCCAAGACCATTATGGAGGACAAAACAGTCAACAGGTCATACAGTGAGCTGAGCTATTCCAAAGAAAAAGTAGTGGAATATCTGGAACAAGTTTTGCAACTTGAAGCCGTTGCCTGTAAAGACTGGCTAACCAATAAGGTAGACCGCTGTGTAGGAGGCAGAGTAGCTAAACAACAATGTGCAGGCCCCTTACAACTACCGCTTAATAATGTTGGGGTAATGGCTTTAGACTTTAAGGGTAAAGAAGGAATTGCCACTACTATAGGACATTCTCCGGTTTCAGCTTTGGTTGATCCCGTTGCAGGTTCAAGAAACTCCATTGCCGAATCGCTTTCTAACATAGTTTGGGCTCCATTAAAAGACGGACTCAAGTCGGTTTCATTATCAGCTAACTGGATGTGGGCTTGTAAAAATGAAGGTGAAGACGCCAGCTTATACGCTGCGGTAGAAGGATGTTCTGAGTTTGCCATTGAACTGGGCATTAATATTCCTACCGGAAAAGATTCTCTTTCAATGAAGCAGAAATATCCGAATGATGAGGTGATTGCCCCTGGTACAGTGATCATTTCAGCCGCAGGAAATTGCTCTGACATTACAAAGGTAGTAGAACCCGTACTTCAAAAAGATGGAGGTAACATCTATTACCTAAACCTTACGAAAGACAAACTAAAGCTGGGCGGAAGTTCTTTTGCTCAGGTTCTGAATAAAGTAGGTAAAGAAGTGCCAACAATCATTGATGCAGAATACTTTAAGACGGCATTCAATACCCTTCAGGAGCTTATCAAAACAGATAGAATTAAAGCTGGTCATGATGTAGGAAGTGGAGGTTTGATTACCACTTTACTAGAAATGTGTTTTGCAGATGTGAATTTGGCTGCAAAGCTTGACTTAAGCTCTTTAGGTGAGTCAGACCTTATCAAAATACTTTTCAATGAAAACATCTCTGTGGTTTTTCAGGCAGAGGAAAGTGTAGAGGCTGTGTTTAAAACCGCTGGTGTAGAGATACTGAAAATTGGATCGGCAATAGAAGGGAATACACTTGAAATTACTCACAACGGGGAAACTCTTTCCTTGGATATTCCGCAGCTAAGAGATACATGGTTTAAAACTTCTTATCTTCTGGATAGCAGGCAAAGTAAAAATGGCGTTGCTAAAGAACGTTTTGATAATTATAAAAATCAGGCACTTAATTATACTTTCCCTAAAGAATTCAGTGGAAAGAAACCTGTTATTGATTCTTCAAAAAGCAGACCCAAAGCAGCTATAATTCGAGAGAAAGGCAGTAACTCGGAGCGTGAGATGGCCAATGCCATGTTTCTGGCAGGTTTTGATGTGAAAGATGTACACATGACTGATCTTATAAGCGGGGGGGAAACCTTGGAAGACATTCAGTTTATTGGAGCTGTGGGAGGCTTTTCTAATTCAGATGTTCTTGGCTCTGCCAAAGGATGGGCCGGAGCTTTCCTGTACAATGAGAAAGCCAATACAGCCTTAAAGAATTTCTTTAAAAGAGAAGACACACTTTCTGTGGGCATTTGTAATGGCTGCCAGCTACTTATGGAGCTTGAAATGATTAACCCTGAGCATAAAGAGCATGGCAAATTGCACCATAACACTTCTCATAAACATGAAAGCATCTTTACTTCGGTAACTGTTCAGAAAAATAACTCTGTGATGCTATCCACGCTGGAAGGTCTTACCTTGGGAGTTTGGGTTTCACATGGTGAAGGAAAGTTTCATTTACCTTATGAGGAATCTGAATATAACATTGTGGGTAAATATGGCTACACACAATACCCAGCCAACCCGAATGGCTCTGATTACAACACAGCTATGATGTGTGACAGTACGGGTCGTCACTTGGTTATGATGCCGCATATTGAGCGTTCTACCTTCCCTTGGAACTGGGCACATTATCCGGCAAACAGAAAATCTGACGAGGTTAGCCCTTGGTTAGAGGCCTTTGTGAATGCAAGGAAATGGGTAGAAAAACAGAATTAATCTTACTACATACAGCTAGAGAAAGAGAATCAGGTTCAAACGGCCTGATTCTCTTTTTTGATCTATTAACATTTTAGTCTGCTTTTTTTAACTCCTTTTAACAGCGAATGCATCGTGTTTTGCGTTTAGATAGGTAGTTCCACCAAACTATGGAACAGTATTTTAGAACCCTTGAAGAAACAACAAAAGCACACATCATGTACCTATTGAACGACCGCATCATACCTAGAGAATACGAAAAGTCATTTAACACCAACGCATACACTGAAACGGAGCTTCAGCAAGTCTCTGAAGCCTTGCGTACTATTCCGGCTATTAAAGATATCATTATAGATGACGAAAAATATCCCAGAGCTTTTACTGTACATACGCGTGAAGAGCTGAATGTAGAGGAGATCGAAAACAAAATAAAAGCTTTGGGCTACCAGGCGATAGCCAGTGAATACTTTCTGATTTAACTTTTCAGAAGATTACCCGGCAAAAGTCTTAACTTGTAAATGGTATTTAACTTAGAAACTCCATGAAAAGTGTAGCCGAAAAGGATTTAATCAAAGGGGAAATAGCCGATTACTTTTACGACAACACAGGTATTTTGTACTCTTTCTCTAAAAACACAAAAAGAACCGTCAAGAACGTTTCAGAGAATATAGCCTTAGTGAAAAGTATTACGAAGGGCAAAATACCTCCCCTATTAATATACCTTTGTGACTCTCCTATACCCGATAAAGAAACACGAAAATTCTCTACAGAACAGCTACCACTAACCTATAAAGCCATGGCCATGGTTTCTAAGCCCGGCCTCTCACAGTTAATCATGCGTATATTGTTTAAGTTTTAGAAGCCCCCCATACCAATGAAGTCTTTTACTGATGATAAAGAAGCCGAAGAGTGGCTTGTGCAATTCATTTAAACTGAATCCCGCATATCTGCTTATGCACAGCCTAAATTAAGTTTAAAAGGTGACAGTATCTCCCCGATTTGAGAAGGTCTTTATTCGTACCTAAAGTATGTTTTGCAATCTGCGAACAGAAAAGTAAATAGAATACTTTCAAGTGTTTAGCTGCTATTATGTACAAATTAGCTCTTGATTTCTGTAGAGTTTACACCTTGACAAATTCAATCAAAAGCTTCTTAAAGCGAGTAAACTGAGCCATCCATTGCATCGTATTTTATGAAAAACACAATACTATGAAAAAGGAATATGTAGACTGCATTGCCGCTTGTCAGCAATGCCTCATCGATTGTCAGAGATGTTTGGTAGAAATGGCTACCAAAGAAAGTATGAACGACTGCCCGAAATGCTGTATTGAATGCATTGATGCTTGTCTGACTTGCATTAAAATGATGACAGCAGACAGTAAATGGGCCAAAGACTACTGCCGTATCTGTGCAGAAATTTGCGATTGGTGTGCTGAGCAGTGCGGTCAGCATGAACATGAGCATTGCAAAGTATGTGCTCAGTCTTGTCAAAAATGTGCAGAGCACTGCAGAAAAATGGCTGCTTAATAATTAAATAACAAATATTATGAACACGAAGAAAATCATCGGACTGCTAATTATTCTAGGAGGTTTAGTACTGGGTTATACCGGAATAAAAAAAGTAATGAACAGTGATGCCTCTGTAGAGGTATTGGGACTGGAAATAGATGCCTCCAATAAATCAGGTAAGCAGCAAGGCTATGTTTTTGTTGGCTTGGCTGTGGTGCTATTTGCCGGTGGTATTTATACGCTGAACAAAAAATAAAGCCTCATCCAAATGTATGAGACTTAACATTAAAAGGTGTCTGCTTGAAAAGCAGACACCTTTTTTCATTCAATTTATTTTACAATTCGGCTAATTGTTCTCTCAATGAGTTCGATGGGATGATTAGAAAATCAACTCTCCTGTTTTTGCCTTTGTTCAAACGCGAGTCGTTTCTGTAATCGGGGTATTTCTCTCCATAACTATCTACGAAAAAGCGGTCTTCCGGAATTCCACAGCCATGCAGGTAGTTGGCAGCCATTGCCGCTCTTTTATATGCCAGTTCATCATTATGATCAGCTGCCCCGTCCTTATCTGCCCTACCGGCTACTAAAATGTAGGTATCCGGCATTTGCTTTAAATTAAAGGCTAAACGTCTCAATATGTCTTTAGAATTGTCATTTAAAGTGAACTGGTCAGACTCAAAAACATTGCCCTGATCCAAAGCCACAATCACACCTTCTCCATATTGTAAGACAGAGGCATCGGCACCTAAATTCTCAACCAACATATTGGCATTACGTGCCATTTCATCCGTTAGCTTGGCGTTTAATCTACCTTCACTTGAATATTTGATGATGGTATCTGCCAAGGGAAACTCACTAATATAAGCTGTTTCTGAGTACATTGCTTCTGAAGTATTCTCAGCGTTTTCAGAAGATCCGGCATCGCCTTCCATCATCTCTTCTTCGCTCATACTCATGTTCATATCCTCTGACTCTGAGGTACTTGAGTTACAGCTTTGTAAATATGTAAACCCTGCAAGGGCGGCTAAAACTACAATTGACTTTTTCATAATGCTTTACTTTTTTTTAAAGCAATGCGTAAAAGCCTGTTCCCGCCTTTAATAGAAAACTATTGTAGAAATTAATCCCCAGTTTTAGAGGATTTCAATGTCATTCTACCCATCTATTTCAAGAAAGGCTGACCATCCAGATTTTCTTCTACACTTTGAGGGATGTCAATATCCATGTATTTTAATAAGCTTGGAAATATATCAACAATGGCAAGACCGTTTGTAAAACGTTCATTCACTTTTGGCTGATTGGTCAAAATCCAGGTTTTCCTTTCCCTATCACTTTGTCCACCATGATTTTTACCTGTATCTGCTGAACGCCCATGATCAGTTGTGACTGCAAAAAACCACTCTTCTTCGGTTCTGCTTTGTGTTGCATCATAGATTTCTCCTATTAAACTATCTGTAAAAGCCACAGCGGAATAAAACTGCTCACTGTCTCCGAATTTATGGCCCATATCATCTGTAAATTCCAGGTATACCCAAGAAATATCCGGAGCCTCTGCTTTGATAGTTTCTACTGCCTTTTGGGTGACGTATTTATCAATGTTTTTTATGAATAGTCTGTCAGATCTGTGTGGAAAAGCCAAGGTATCATTCTCATACCCATCAAATTTTACATCTAGCCTTAATTTTCCTGTAGCTTCTAATCCTTCACCCAGAAGTTTAGTACGGTTGTCTTCCCAGGTAGAGAATATACCCAGTGATAAGTCTGGCTTTTGCTCTCTGGCAACTTTAAAAAAGGTAGGATAAGCATAGTTTGGTTTCTTAATGGAATTACCCCAAACATTGTGCTTATTTGCCCAGGTACCGGTAAGCATTGAATTATACCCTACTGCTGAAATAGTTGGTGATTCAGACTCCCCTCCCTTTTCGCCTCCTACATAAGCTTCTGCGAATGCTCCTTCAGCTGCAATTCTATCTATGTTTGGCGTAGCCACTTTCTCAATAACATCATGTGGTATTCCATCCACCAGAATCACAATGGCCTTTTTCTTTTGGCCAAAGCCCAAATGAGAAATTAATAAACTCAGTACAATCAGCCTTTTCATTTTAATCTATTTATACATGCAAAAATCAAGAAAATTAGCATTGCTGTAAATTTTAGTATATTAATAAATAATCAAATCCTTTCCTCATTAACTTTATATTTGACCAAAAAAAACACATGTCTTACTGCACTTTCTGCCAGGACCTTCCTAAAGATAATGTCCATAAAATTTATCACGACCATCACTATGGGCACCCTATTTCTGATGACAATGAACTCTTTGAAAGATTGGTTTTAGAAATAAATCAGGCCGGTCTTTCCTGGGATACCATCTTGAAAAAACAAAACAACTTTAAAAAAGCTTTCGACTATTTCGATATACAAACGGAGGCTTTTTATGGAGAAGAAGACCGCTTGAGACTACTCTCAGATTCAGGAATTATCAGAAATAAACTTAAAGTGAATGCCGCCATTCATAATGCCCGGGTAATTCTGGAACTTCAGAAGGAATATGGAAGCTTTAAGAACTGGATCATGAATCACTACCCAAAAGCCAAAGAGGAATGGGTAAAAATTTTCAAAAAGCAATTCAAATTTGTAGGTGGTGAAATAGTGAATGAATTTTTACAAAGTAGCGGTTACCTGCCCACACCTCACGATAAAGACTGTCCTGTTTTCGGGGAAATTGAGGCCGCAAGAAAGAAAGAGGGACTTAGTTAATAAAGTCATGATTTGACAGAATCCTTACTCGAAAATAAATCTCATAGTCAGAGATAAAGCAGCCTTATTTTCAGCGTAAATTTAAATAAACTATGAAGCCACATTGGTTTTCATAACACGCTAAAATCACCTTTATCATGCTGAAAAATCACCTTACAGCCCTTATTTTTTCTGTGGCAATAATACTTTTTGGACTTACTCTGGCAAATGCCATAAAAAATAGAAACAGAAGTCAAAACACAATTTCGGTGACCGGATTAGGCACCAAAGACTTTACTTCTGACCTAATCGTTTGGTCAGGAAGTTTTGCTAAGAAAGAATACAATCTTAAAGTGGCCTACTCTGCTCTGGATAAAGACAGAGAAATTCTTCGAAAATACCTCATTAATGAAGGCATAGCCGATAGTGCCATTGTCTTTAGTGCAGTAACCATCAACAAAGACTTTAGCTCAGACTACAATGAATCAACAAGAAACACTGTGACTGTATTTACGGGGTACAACCTCAGCCAAAACGTTACTGTAGAAAGCAAGGATGTAAACAAGGTGGAAGCAATCTCAAGACGAGTAAGTGAAATCATAAACTCAGGTGTGGAGTTTTACTCAAATTATCCTGAATATTACTACACTAAGCTAGCTGAACTTAAGGTAGAGATGATTGCGGAAGCAACAAAGGATGCCAGAGCCAGAGCTGAAAAAATTGCTCAAAATGCCGGCTCCTCTATAGGCGAGCTAAAAAATGCCAGTATGGGAGTGTTTCAAATAACAGGTCAAAACTCATCAGAAGATTATTCCTGGGGTGGCGTATATAATACCACTTCTAAAAACAAAACGGCTGCCATAACTATAAAACTTGATTATGAGATTGATTAGATTTGTATTGCATGGCAAATAAAACAACAGCTACAGAAGCTTCGGTTTTGGAGTTTATAGAAAGTATTGAGGATCAGATCAAAAGGTCTGATTCCATGAGGCTAATGAAAATGATGGAAGAAATCACTGGTCATTCTCCAAAAATGTGGGGTCCCAGCATCATCGGCTTTGATGCCTATCATTATAAGTATGAAAGTGGCCGAGAAGGGGATATGTTAAAGACAGGATTTTCACCAAGAAAAGCGGCTTTGTCCTTGTACATCATGCCAGGCTTTAAAAGATATGAGGAGATTTTAAACAGGCTTGGAAAATATAAAATAAGTGGCAAATCCTGCCTATACATTAAAAAACTAAGCGATGTAAACGAAGAAGCCCTCCGGGAATTAATCAGGGAGGGCTTTCAATATATGACGAATAAATACGGTTAAGATTAGATTAATTTCCAACCATCACGGTATTTACGACCTACAAATTTATTGGCTTCGTCGTAATTGGTAATTTTCATGTTATCACCATCCCAAAGCAGCTTTTTGCGACCTTCAAATTTTCGACCTCTTCCAGATCCTGAGGCACTTTCCTGATAACTTCTAATAGCCAGGTTACCCATAATTACTGTTTCAGTTAGTGGTCCTGAATAATCAAAAGAGGAAGTTAATTCTTTGTGTTCTTTACTTCCGAAACCAGCTTTAACGGCTTCGACCCAACTGGTATGGTGGCCATATTCAGCCATTTCATGGTTCTTTATTCCACCGCTATACCCTTTAGGCATTTCCAGAATTTCACCGGTATTGAGGTACACTTTTGGCACTAAACCGTAAGTACCGCATGTCATAACTCCCTTTTCACCCATCATCATGACACCATTGGCGGAGCCATTCTCTCCAATTGAGTGATCAGCAGGAATAATGTCTGGATGAAAAGGTCTGATGCCACCATCATACCAAATCATTTTTACTTCACTAGCATTCTTTGCAGTTTTCGGGAATTTTACCTGAACATGAGAAGAAGATGGACAGCCTTCAGGAATATATTCCGGTACCCAATCTTCAAGGAAAGTCTGACCAACACTACATTCTACTTCAGTAGGATAACCAAGACCTAAAACTCTGAAGGGAGGGTCAATCAGATGACAGCCCATATCTCCCAAAGCTCCGGTACCGAATTCCCACCAGCCTCTCCACTTGAATGGATGGTATAATGGATGGTAATCAACAAAATCTGCCGGTCCTACCCATGTATCCCAGTTTTTAGCTGATATGGTTTCAGGAAGAGGCATTTTCTCTGTTGGAACCGGTATACCCTGTGGCCAAACGGGCCTGTTGGTCCATACATGTACTTCATTAACCTTTCCTATAACTCCTTTATTAAACCATTCGATCATCTGCTGCTGACCCGGGTTAGAGGCTCCTTGATTTCCCATTTGAGAAACCATCTTATATTTTCTTGCTCCTTCTGTGAGCATTCTTGCTTCATAAATATTATGCGTCAAAGGCTTCTGCACGTAAACGTGAATTCCTTTTTGCATGGCAGACATAGCTGCTACTCCATGATTATGATCAGGAGTTGAAATGGTTACCCCATCAATATCCTTTTGCTTATCCAGCATTTCTCTGAAATCCCGGTATATTTTGGCTTTTGGAAATTTCTTAATGGCATCTGCTGCCTGATTAAGATCTACATCGCAAAGTGCTACTACATTTTCAGAACCTTTATTCCAGGCATTCATGATATCACTTCTACCTTTTCCGCCCGCTCCTATGGCGGCTAGGTTTAGTTTGTCACTTGGAGCTTTAAATCCTTTGCCCAATACATGACGTGGTACAATCATAAAAGAACCGGCCGCCAGTGCTCCTGTTTTGATAAAGTCTCTTCTGCTGTTTTTGTTTTTCATAGGGTAATAATTTAAACGTTTTTTATTCAGCCATTTTGAAGGCTCAAATCTCGCTGAACATTCTCAGTGGTCAATAAAGTATCTCTTTAAGAAAATATAAAATCTGTTTCTCCTGAAAAGTTTACTTCCTTACAATTTTGTAGGTTTTTACTGAATTTCCAATCAAAAGCTTTAAAACGTAAACGGCCGGTTCATTCTTTGCCAACTTTCTACTTAGCTTTCGCTCAATCTGCTCTTTTGTCCCTTTCTCATTGCTTATCAAACCTCCTCTTAAATCATAGAGGTAAGCAATGAGCTCAACATCACCTGGCATATTAATACTCAAGTCTCCTCTGGTAGGGTTAGGATAAACCACTACTGAATCTAATTCAGTGAATTCATTGGCCGTGAGAACCGAAGTCAATTGGAATCGGGTTAAAACCGGAAGGTGATCTGAGGTATTATCAGGGTATTCATCAATATTTACAAAAGGCAATTGAAGAGCAGTGGCTTCCTGAATAACATCAGAAAAAAGCTCATTGGAAATCGTCACGTGGTCTATTACATTGTCATAACCAATGTATGATTTCTGACCTTTTGCACTTAAGTCAGCAGTAAGAACTTGATAGTTTTTCGAGTCGGCGGTAAAGCTTGAGAAAGTAGATTCCGTAAAACCTGAAACCACCGTTTCATCTACATCGTCGTTATAGTCGCCAGCTATTACCAAAGAAGCCAAAGAAAAATGACTATCAAGACTGTCTTTCAGAACTTCAATGTCCTTCTTACGCATTTGGTAAACCAAATCTTTTTCTGCCGGATCGTTACGATTGGCCCGTGCATGTATACCCACAATGTGTAGTCTGCGTGAAACACCATCAATGCTGACATCACAAACAAATAAAGCAGGCAAGCGACCACTGGCCCAGAATCGCTCAAAAGAATCAGGATAACCGGATATCGGAGGCGTTTTGCCAAGCAAAGGCCTCAATTCAACTTTTGAAACTGTATTTTCATTATAAACGAAACAAACTCGCTGAGCCAAATCTGGTTCTCCTCCACCTGAAACTGCTGAAGAACACTCTCCTCTGAAACCATTTAGAGAACTAACCAACTGATTAAAATACCCCATATCTGTAATCTCTTCCAGAACAAACACATCAGCATCTATGTCTTTTAATACTTTGCTGGCATTTGCCAATTGCAATGAATCATTAAACGGTCCATTGCCCGGGCTTCCAAACCATTCGAGATTCCAAGTGGCTAAATCAAACGTATATTCTTTTGATATGTTTATTTCACTTTTCGGTATTTCACCTATGTTACCTATGTCTGAGGCTTTTCTGGGATACAATTGATAATTCCCTCTATATTCTCCTACTACACCCATAGCTTTAAAATCTCCGGCTGGCTTTTCATGTCCGTCAATATTGGTTTTTGACCAAATTCGCATCGGTAAAGCCCTCCCATTTTGCTTTATTGTTTCATTCGTATTAGGCAGGAATACAAATTTTGGATCATTTAACGAAGCTCCTTCTATTTGCACCAATTGCCCATGAAAGGCTCCAATATCCTCAATTAAAATTGATGCCGGCTGTATACCTTTATTATCAAACTTCTCCGTCTTTCTTACAGTATCCTCTACTAAAACAAGCTCCTGATTCAATTCTGCTATTTTTCCTTGAAAAGAAACGGAATCACCGATTATCCAGCCATAATCTCCCTGGATTCTTACTCCGCCAGTTTCGTCCTGCAGATAATTAAAAGCAGGAAATTCATTGGCAGATGCAGAGACTCTACCGTTGACTTTCACCAGCTCACCATAAATCAAATCTGAGAGTTTACTTACCGGCAAACTACAGTTTTGTCGCAAAGGCAAAATAGAGAACAGAATCTTTATTCTTTCTATTTCTTCGGCTTCTTTATTATCGATAACAAACTCTACCTCTGCCTCACTTTGACTCGTATTTTTCCATTGATTGAATTTTATATAGAAAGGAGAATTAATACTACCGCTACTCGAAGGAAAGGTGAGATTTTTTACCCAATTAATTCCATCTTTTGAAAACCTTAAAACATCAGGTGAAGGAGACCAAAGGTTCAATTGGCTTTCACCTGTAAAAGCAGAAAAAGTAGCTGGGTAAATAACTTCCTGATAACATTCTCCTGTATAGGCATGCAGTTTTTCAGGTAAATTCAATTCGACAAATGGTTCAGTTTTCAGGCTTACAGCTTCTTTCCAGGTTTTGGCGACTTTTATCTCGTCAATAGTAAGTGTGGCTGCCTTATCACTGCTACCTTGTCTCAGTGCTACGGTCCCTAAATTAGGAGCATCACTTTCACCTTCAGAGGCAGATATACTTGATGAAGGCTCTGTGACCGTCTCCTTATCCAGAATATAAAGTGAGACTCTATCGTCTGTGCCAGAGGTATTCAAAAATTCATATTTAATAACAAGCTGGTAGGTTTTATGAAGTTCGTACTCAGTGTTATTATAAACCGGAGTGTTCGAAGATTTACTTAGGCCAAACTTGATTTTATCTCCACTGCTTTGAACAAAGACCCTACCTCTAAAAGTAGTGCCCAATTCAGATGGACCTAAATGAAAAAAATACTCCCCTGCCCCTGTGGCCTGTTTTACATTAACTAAAAAAGAGACGTAAAGCGTTTGTGAATTAACTGCTTCAAATGCCTTGTTTACATCCTGACCAGACCCTTCAAGCATAACTCCGCCGTTGGCCTTTAATGAACCGAATGAGAGTCCTTCAGTGATTAAAAGGGGGTTTGATCCATTTCCGCTGTGTTCGCTCCAGCCTGAGGATGTCAAGGTCTGAGCGGAGGGATATAAAAACGACTCTGTGAATATTTGAGCAAAAGAAAGCTGGG
>JANSYO010000180.1 GCA_024742395.1 Cytophagales bacterium | reverse complement strand
CTGAAGCTGGTGCTATCTTTCGTTGGAATAGGTTCAGTTCTTGTTTAGTAGTATCACAACTAATATCACTACAGCGACCGAATTCCATTCACTCCTCGTGATCCATTAGCAGCAAATGAATGCTGGTCTTCATCACAAGGGAAGATACGCTTTGGAGAAAGCATTCTTTTTGCTGATGTAGACGGTAATGGAAACACAGATATCTTTATTGGATCCCCTCGATGGGAAAGCACACTCGCTGGTGCTGTTTCTCTGCTCCTGCGATAAGCTCTAGCTTCAACCACCCGAGGTTTCTTGCTTTGTGTTCAAGTACAAATAACATGTGCACATATTTGGGAAGGTGGCATAGCCCCTTTGATGCACCTGATAATTTTTTTATTGGTACTTATAATATACTATTCATAATAAAAATTGTGTGGAGAGTCCAGCATGTCGCTATTAGAATATGCTGAGATTTGATTTTTCACCGGAAAGAGAAAGTTGTGGAACGCACTAATTCCGTCTAAAGTTGGAACTTTAGGGGGTTTACCAGGTACCAACACAGCGTTTGTGACCACACTAGACTTCAAAAACTTCAACTGTGCAACAACATCACCCTGGTTCGACACAGGGATGCCAGTGCTAAGTTGGAAGTTTTTTAATCTCTGTTTAGCATGATTTGCCACCCCATCGCATGCATTGTGACCATGATATGAAGCATAAAAGTTATATTGAACGCTAATAGCACGAGGTCTAAGCCATTCTTGTAGTTCAGATATAAATCTCATCATACCACTTTGTTTAAAGTGCTTCCTAGCCCCATCAGACCAGATACGCAATTCTTCACCTTGTTTTAGATCTATTTTTTTCAGTATGTCATCGTAACATCCTTTTACAAAGTGTAGATCGTTTTTTTCACCAGAATTTCCGACGTAGTGCAAATACGTCCTCTCGAGTGCTGGATAATCAATTTCTTTCTTATACACCACAACAATAAAGTCTTGTATATATCCAGATGGAGAAAGGTCTATTTGCGAGAAATCTTGTACAATGAGGCATCCTTTAAGAATTCCAGTGCGCAGTTTTTCCATTTGCCCCTTCATGGCAGCTTTTTGAGTGTACCACAATTGTTTATGTTCTTCTATCTCTTTTTTAGAGTACTTACGCTTTGTAGTACCAGCACAAATAGGACAAATGTCGACTTTAACGACTTTTCTAATGTTGTCCTTGCATATGCATTTTCGCAAATATGACTCCGCACACGGCTTTCCAGGCCAACCTACTTGCTTCAAATATTCACAGTATTGGTTATACACAAAGTGAAAGGTCCCTCTTTGGATTCTGTAGTCTCTACCGGATACAAAAGGCATAGCAATGTCTAAAAATTGAGCGATGATTCTTGACATACGCGGGGATACGGTATTTCTATGAGTTCCCTGCGCATATTTAGTATATAATATAGAATCATCTTCTGTTTTGAGAATTCTATAATAGCTGCGCTCCGAGAAACAGAACAAATCTTTGGAAAATTGCTTTTCAAGTCCTTCGATCAAATGTTTGAGTAAAGGACGCCTGATAGGACTATTATGTGGTAATGTGTCGATGAAGCATGCCATATTTTCGGCTAATAAGCACAGCTGGAAGTGATATTTCGAAAATTCTTTGTTTTCAACTTCTAGCTTGTAGTTATCAATTTTCAGCCTTGATACGTATGATTCTAGACCTCTGCAGTATGAAAGAGTCCTTTCGTGTTCGAAAAGCAAAGATTCAATTCGGGTTTTTGTGGTTTCCAGCGTGATTGTAAGTTCCTCCAGCAATTTCCGGATTTCCATGATATCAGGATGCACGGTCCCCAACTTTTTATCTGCTCCATAGGTACAGTTATCAGAATAACAACTTCATTTCGGTGTAACTAAAGGGAACCTACTGGGGGAGCGATAACAAGACCTGCAAAGCCCTTTCTTTCTGTCCTGTTCTTTTTCTGGCAACCAATCTCGACAAGTGCAAAAAAGAGCTTTACAGCGATAAGCTTTATCTTCAGTTTTCCGTTTTCGGCAATGTAAACAGAAGAAATCGACTGCTGTCCCAAACGAGCTTGTGCTCCACTTTCCCATGGCCCAGAACAAACTGGAATAATTTTTTTATGTATCAATATATTATAATGAAGCTTGTGGATAAGTTGAATTGTGTCATTAATGCTATGCCACCTTCCCAAATATGGGCACAAGTATAAATTCGGTCATTGTGATTAAATCGAAATCGAAGCGCAACACAAATTCGTTATGTGTTCCAAACTTGTGAAAGAGTTTTCTTCAACTAACAACACTTAAATTCAGCTTCTACAACTCTTCATTCTTTAGTTTCATGTGGCGAGTACTGTTGGTAAGCCTGTTGATGTATTCGGCTCTCAGTTATGAGTCCAGTTATACAGCCTCTGATGGATCTATCTATGAGCTATCATCGCTGAGTCAGTAAGTTTCTTGTCATCTTCGGCTTCAAACTAAGCTGTAACAGGCATGAATTTGTGACAATCAACGGTGAGGGAAGAAAATTCTATTTCCAAGTCTGTGCACCTTCCCTGAGCTGTGGAGAAGATAACGCAGCTTGTAGTATCTCTCAAAACACCGTAAATCCATTAGGGAGCATAAACGAGCTAGAATGGAGCGAGAAATATTCCAAACCGGGAGAAGGGATCTCTGTAATTTACCGTGGAGACGCAGATTGCAAAGGCAACGCAGCAAATCAAGAATTCATTGTAACCTTAAAGTGTGATGCGTCTACTGAATATCAAATTATGGACTTTGCTTCTTCTTGCGACAGCTCTCGAGCTATAATTCGTTCTAAGTACGCTTGCCCCTCACACAACACCAATATAAGAGAAGATTCTCAAGAAATCTCTCAGCAGATATCCGACAATACGCCACAAACAGCTCCAACATATTTCGTTATCTTTCCAGTGGTTATCCTTAGTGCCCTCGTGGTTCTCCTCGTAATTTCACTGATTGTAACAGCCAGCATTAGAAAGAAAGCTAACGGCACAAATTACAAACAAATTCCCAGCGAAATTCTGTGATTCTCCCTTCCAGTATTACATTGTCTTTATATACATATTACTTCAACCAATCTGTACTCTTATCAAATGCAAATAAACATTCAAGTGATGACATCTGTGACATTTGTCGTTTCCTACATTTTCCTTTTAGTAATGCTTTCTGTCACTCGTTGTTTCTTGATTCTTCTTGTATTCTTCTCAGCTAGTTGTGGGTCTAAAGCGAACCCGAAGGTGGTTCTGTGGGTGAATGAACAAGAATTCTCGTTTCTTTTCCTGTCGGATGAAAACGTTTCTCCTGTTTCATACAGCGCCAACGAAACTTTCATTGCATTTGAGAATCTTTCAAGCTCTGTTATTATGGAACGCTCCAAAGTGAATGAAGATTTTTCGGGATTGT
>JANSYO010000248.1 GCA_024742395.1 Cytophagales bacterium | reverse complement strand
CATTGCAATAGATATCTTGATGGATCGTTTCAACCTTAGAACATTTGCAGAAAACGAAGAGGAACCGGAAATATTAACTTGTAGTTGGCGCGTTCGTTGCTCTACTTTGACATTCTTACAAACCTTTGTAAGTCAAAACATGTTCTTTTTAACAAGCGAGAAGATTGGAAAGTTATTAGAATGTTTATATGTTTCAATGGGACATTCCCAAGTTGAAGTTCGCCATACTGCGGGTGCTACACTATCTGGAGTGCTTCGATTCATGGATGAAGAAAACCAAGTACAATTGTGGGATAAATTTGCTGAGGAGGCACGAAAAGAATTGCCAAAGAACAAAATTAGCCTAATTGGCAAGGAACAGTTGATATTCCGCCATAGAGCTGTTTTAGGAATGGCAGCTATAGTAAATGTTCATCCTTATTCCATACCTACATGGTTTCCAGAGAGATTAGTAGAATTCGCAACACACATCCACGATCCTGTGCCAGTGAAAGTTTGTTGATTCATTTCTTGTTGTTCATTACTGACTTATACCATAGAATACCGTGAAAAATACCTTTTTAAGTTTCTGGAGAGTGCATCAGGATTCATGGGCAAGCGAGAAGGAAAATTTCACGTCAGAACAGCTCAGTTTCCTAGTGGAACTTTTGGTTTCTCCCTCTTACTTTGTATAATACTCATAAAATCAATATCTACTTATTTGCTGTTCCGCGGGCTTCTTTTGTGCGTATCAAGAGGTCACATAAGTACTAACTCGCGGTGTTATAGAATTTATAATTTCTGATGCTGCGCCGCGCTGTTGCTTTCCGTTCGGTTTCTTTCTTCACTCCTACTGCACCTGTGGTAGCTCGTAGCTATTGCGATGATTACGAATATGAAGCACAAAGAAGAAGAAAGGAGCTACAAAAGAAGAGACAAGGCCTACGAAAAGAAAGACTCAAAATGAAAAATGTTTGTTCTTCCGATTCCGTTATCGATCAGTTGCTCACCACTCTCACCAATCACAGTTAATCCGCGCACAGCAAAAAGATACATGGAAGAAAGAAAAAATGAAGCTCTCAGAGAAGAAACAATCCCGACAACAACGCCACAAGCTCCATGTGGACCGCGAATCGAAGCGTGGAAGATATGATAGTGATGACGATGAACGACCCACAAAGGAAAGCAAAAAAGAAAAGCTACAAGCGAAGCAGCGAGAAGCTTTGCAGGATTTATCCAAAGGCGATGTTTTATTTTAGTACTGTTAGCGTGCTCGAATACTCTTGGTTGTTTTAATAACCATAATGGCAATCAAGGTCTGATAGAATGGCAGCAGAGCGCAGGATCAAAGTGATTGTACGCTCCGTGACTCTGCTTATTCGCAGCACATCCGTAGGATAGACCAACTAAGTTCACGGAGTTTTCTATTACCAGATTGGTCACCATCAACTTCAGTATTACCACTGAGCATTTCGTATAACAACAAAACCGTTTTCTCGTCGCCTCGGATCTCGGCAGCAATAGATGAGTCAAAAAAGATCATTAGATAACGTAAAATACCCAGTGCTGGGACACAAAGCAAT
>JANSYO010000039.1 GCA_024742395.1 Cytophagales bacterium | reverse complement strand
AACGTCACAGGCGACCTGACCGCCTGCGTGGTTTTTGATCGTTTCTCAGAATCCGGTCAATAAAGGCCTTAGATTGATGATAGCACTGGTTTGGCTATACACTTTTCCGTCTGATTTTAAACTGATTCTGAAAGAACCAGTAAAAGCCTGGCTGAGAGCCTTTGAGTATAAAAAGTAAATGGACTCTACCGGCCTTCGGAATTTTTCATTCTCAAAATCTGCAATAGAATATAGTTTGTAGTCATCCAGATAATTCGATATCGGGTCAATATAAAATAATTCAGATAGGTCAGCACCTGCTTCATAACCTTCAAATTCTTGGTTTGTGCTAATTTTTATATCGGATACTTTTGAAGCTAATGAAGGTGGTGGAATGGAGCATGCAAAACAAGAGGAGCCACCTTTTCCTTCAAGCGTCAGGTTCTTACGGCTTACCATCTCCAGGTCTAGTTTTAATGCGAAATAGTTTATGTCTGCAGAGTCAACTATTTCGGAATCATATCTGTTCATTGTCTCAGATTCAAGGGTCTTGCTTCTATGAAAACTAATCTCTTTCAGAGAATGAATGTAATTTTCTGGCTCCTCGCCACAATGAATGCAAGATGAGATAAGGACAGGAAAGAAGTAGAGGCTAAAGGCCAGTAGAAGTTTTCTTAACATGTATCTAATTTACTAATTATCAGTGGAGAAAGGAAAAGAAGAATAAATGCTTTAATAATTCTGAGACGCGTGAGGTATATGCAGGGTTTAGTCTTAAAGGAAGGGTGAGCCTGGTGTGTTGTTTTAAGACCGAAGCGAAAGCGGAACCCGGAATACGCCGACCCGCAGGGGCACGCCCAATAAAAAAGGAAATTTTACTCTTAAGAATATGTAAAAACTCCCTTAAATTGAAGAAAAAATAGTCAATTAATGAAAACTGTCTTACTTCTGCTTCTTAGTTTCGTGCTTGTGTTTTCATGTACTAAAAAATCAGAAAGAATGTCTGTAAAGTGGCCTGAGCTTACGGCTCCAGTGGCAATAGAAAAAGACCATGTAAGAATTATACATGGAGATACGGTGAGTGATCCTTATTACTGGATGTACGATTATTTTGGGAAGGGGCCGGATAGTAGCAATGTAATAGATTACCTAAATGCTGAAAATGGTTATTTAGACGCCATGATGGAACAAACCAATGCCTTCCAGGCGAGCTTGTTCACGGAGATGAAATCAAGGATAAAGGAAAAGGATGAGAGCGTTCCTTATTTCAGCAATGGATATTACTACTATTCGAGAACCGAAGAAGGGAAGCAATATTACAAATACTGTCGCAAAAAAGGAAGTCTGGATGCCCCGGAAGAAATTCTGCTGGATGTGGATGCCATGGCTGAAGGAAAAGCATACTATTCTGTAACGGGAATGAGTATCAGTGAGGACAATAAACTACTGGCTTTTGGTGTAGATGAGATTTCAAGAAGACAATACACCATTTATGTGAAGGATCTGGAAAGTGGTAAAATTCTGGAAGACAAGATAGCAAACACAGAAGGTGACCCGGTGTGGGCCAATGACAATAAAACACTTTTTTACACTGGTAAACATCCTGTGACACTTCTCTCTGAAAAGATCTTCAGACATTCATTGGGAACTTCTTCTGCCTTAGACAAACTGGTTTATGAAGAGAAGGATAACACCAATTATATAGGTGTATACAAAAGCAAGAACAGTCAATGGATATGGATTTATTCTGCGGCCACACTTTCGTCTGAAATGCGATATCTGGATGCTAATAAACCCAATGATGCATTCAAGGTTTTTCAGCCCAGGATGAAAGATGTGCTTTATGATGTTACCCCACTGGAAGATAAATTTCTTGTTAGAACCAATGAAGGTGGGGCTGAGAATTTCAAAGTGTTGGAAACTCCCTTAAATGCCACAAGCAGAGAGAATTGGAAAGAGTATATTACTCATGATGAAAATGTGCTCATAGAAAGATTGGAAGAATTCAGAGACTATTTGGTGATCCAGCAACGAAAAAATGGATTAAACGAAATTAAAGTTATAAACCTGAAGACAAACAGTGACCATTTGATTTCCTTTGATGAGCCTACATATGATGCGTCGATTAATCAGAATGCAGATTACGAAAGCAAGCTATTACGCTTTAGTTATACCTCTATGATTACCCCTAGCTCTATTTATGATTATGATATGGGGACCAAGGCCAGAACCTTAAAGAAACAACAGGAAGTATTGGGTGGTTATGATAAGTCACAATATGTAACAGAAAGACTCTACGCAACGGCAAGAGATGGAATGAAAATACCAATCTCTATTGTTTATAAAAAAGGCTTTAAAAAAGATGGTCAATCTCCACTAATGGAATATGCTTATGGATCATACGGTTACAGTATGGATGCCTCTTTTAGCAGTACCCGTTTGAGCATCCTAGACAGAGGATTTGCTTATGCCATAGCCCATATCAGAGGCGGGCAGGAAATGGGGAGAAAGTGGTATCTGGATGGTAAACTGATGAAGAAAATGAACACGTTTACAGATTTTATAGACTGTGGGAAGTTTCTGGTTTCGGAAGGATATACCTCTCCTGAGCACTTATATGCCAATGGCGGCTCTGCTGGAGGCTTATTAATGGGTGCAGTGGTAAATTTAGCTCCTGAGCTTTACAATGGGGTGATTGCTGATGTGCCTTTTGTAGATGTAGTAAATACCATGCTGGACGAAAGTATACCGTTAACAACAAATGAATACGACGAGTGGGGAAATCCAAACGAAAAAGCAGCCTACGAGTACATGAAAAGCTATTCGCCTTATGAGAATGTAGAGGCGAAGAATTATCCGAACATCTTAGTGACTACAGGACTTCATGATAGTCAGGTTCAGTATTTTGAACCGGCTAAATGGGTGGCTAAACTAAGAAAACTAAAGACTGACAATAACGTGGTACTACTAAAAACCAATATGGAGTTTGGCCATGGCGGAGCTTCCGGCAGGTTTGATTACCTCAAAGACGTAGCTCTAAGGTGGGCATTTATCTGCCTTTTAGAAGGGAAAGTGGATCAGGAGTAATGCTTACTGATTCCTTTTCTTACTTGTAGAAGTCTGAAAATTCCGAAAATGAGAATGACAGGGAAGATACCGAGAAGGGTCCATCCCAGCCACTGAAATTCCTTGAAATAATCAATTTTCAAAAAGGAAAGGCCAGTGGCCAAAAAGACAAATGCTGTTCTGAAATATGCCAGAAAGGTGCGTTCATTGGCCAGTTTGGTACGTTCAATGGCAAGCCAATCGCGTAGTATTAATTCCTTCTTTTCATCCATGCGGTGAAATTATGTGGTTTGGTGGGATTTTCAAAGAGGTTTCCTGGCTTGAGAAAAATGTAAAATGAGTTTACCATAAAGGAGTTTTTCTATTTAAGGAATCTCAGTGTGTTTAACTTGCTAATCCAAAAGCTTGATAGCAATACTCGTTTTACTTTTGACATAAACTTTAATATCGGAGAATTTCGGAGCTGAAAGGCGGGGTTTGAAGTTTTGAGAGAACCCATAAGGTTCTGTGGGGATCCCCAGAAAATTGAGATCTAATTTTCCATTTTCATTTATATCCTGATAGACAGCCAGAGCATATTCACCTGCCGGAACCGAAATTTTAACTTTTGGCTGTGTGCTTCCTTTGGGTGAAACTCTCAATCCTTTATACATCTTATCAGTCTTTAGAAAGAACTTGTCATCCTGATAAACAGCAAAGTAAATTGGGGCATTTGAATTTTCAAGATTAGATACGCTCACTTCTAATACAGCAGTATTTATAATAGAAGGGAGGAGAGAAAGCAAAGAAAGAATGAAAGAAATGATCATTGGGTGCACATGTTTAGTATAACTAACGGAAAAAAAGGTCTTACGGTATCATTTATGACAAGGCAAGCAGAAAAGTCTCTACATGTGGTGTATTCTGAGTAGGGGATTCTACAAGATGATTCCCTTATGTACATGGAACGAAGCTTTAACCTTTACTATCGAACAAAACAACATATTATTATGGAAAATGCAACGATGGATAAAATCAAAGGAAATTGGAATCAAGTGAAAGGAAAGCTTCAGCAAAAATGGGGAAACCTTACAGACGACGATTTAACCTATGAAGAAGGTAAGGAAAACGAGCTTTTAGGTAGACTCCAGGAAAAAACAGGAGAAACCAAAGAAGACATCAAATCCTTCATCGACAAGATTTAAAAATCTACAAGAAAGCACCCTGAAGTCATCTTCAGGGTGCTTTTATTTTGTCTAAACCACAAAACCTGGATCCAAACGACGTCTTAAGTCTCCTGTCTTAGGTCTTTTGTCTAATGCCTTTTGTCTAACGTCTTTTGTCTTAAATCTCCAGTCTCAATCCCTCTTACTTCAAAGTAGAAGGACAAACGTAATCTGTAGTTTTGAATAACTCAGACTTCTTAATAGCGGCAAAACCACCGTCTACATCGACTACATTAAAACCTCTGGCATTAAGAATACTGGATGCAATCATACTTCTGTAACCACCAGCACAATGAATGGTATAAGTCTTGTTTCTGTCAAGCTCAGCCATATTATCATTGATATAATCAAGTGGGAAATTCTCTACACCTTCTACGTGCTCAGAAACGTACTCGCCCGGTCTTCTTACATCAATAACTTTGAGTTCCTTATCTTCTTCCATTCTTTTAGCTAACTCTGCAGTACTGATAGACTCAATGGTGTCTAGTTCTGCACCGCTCTCTGCCCAGGCTTTCACTCCACCTTTTAAGTAACCCAAGGTATTGTCATAACCTACACGGGCAAGTCTGATCACGGTTTCTTCTTCTTTTCCTTCTTCAGTAATCAATAATATCTCTTGTCTTAAGTCTGGAATAAGAGCTCCAACCCAAGGGGCAAATTGACCATTTAATCCTATATTGATTGAGTTAGGAACAAAACCTTTAGCAAAATCCTGTGGATTTCTGGTATCTAAAACCACCGCACCGGTTTCATTTGCTGCAGCTTCAAAAGCAGCAGGACTAAGAGCCTGGGCCCCTCTTTCCATTACCTCGTCAATAGACTCGTAGCCTTCTTTGTTCATCTTTACATTTTCAGGGAAATATTGCGGTGGAGGCGTAAGACCATCAGTCACCTCTTTGATAAACTCAGCTTTGGTCATATTAGCCCTCAAAGCATAATTGAACTGTTTTTGATTACCCAAAAGGTCAGTAGTTTCTTTGCTCATGTTTTTACCACAAGCAGAGCCTGCACCGTGTGCCGGATATACTACCACATCATCAGGCAAAGTCATTATCTTATTTCTTAAAGAGTCAAAGAGGTGACCGGCTAAATCTTCAATTGTTAAGTCAGATTTTTGAGCCAGATCAGGTCTTCCCACGTCTCCAATAAACAATGTATCTCCGCTGAAAAGTGCTTTCTCCTTACCTTCTTTATCAATTAAGAGGTAACAAGTTGACTCCATGGTATGTCCTGGCGTATGCAAAACTTTAATGGTCACAGCCCCCAGTTTAAATTCCTGATTATCTTCTGCTATGATGGCATCAAAACCTGTAATGGCGTTTGGACCATAAATAATTGGAGCTCCTGTTTTTTCTGAAAGGTCCACATGTCCTGAGACAAAATCTGCATGAAAGTGAGTTTCAAAAACATATTTAACTTTTGCTCCTTCTTTTTCTGCTTTTTCAATGTAAGGCTGCACTTCTCTAAGAGGGTCAACAATAGCGACTTCTCCGTTACTTTCAATGTAATACGCACCTTGTGCTAAGCAACCCGTATATATCTGTTCTATTTTCATGATGAATGTGTTATCTATTTAAAACTGTTTTAATCTTAATTAAGTTTAGAGTACTATTTCTTTGAGAAGAATATAAACCGCCATAGCCAATACAAACCACCCAAAGAACTTTTTCAATTTGGCCCCCGGAATATACTTCGTTAGGTAGGTACCTATAAAAATACCTACAATTGATAACCCCGTAAAGGTCAACAAGAACTGCCAATCAATAACCTGATTTCCTACGTCTCCCATGAAACCAATCAATGATTTGGCAGCAATGATTAATAGTGATGTACCCACTGCCATTTTCATTGGTAGACGTACCAAAAGCACTAATGCAGGAATGATCAAAAAGCCACCACCGGCACCTACAACACCCGTTAGGGTTCCTACTACCAGCCCTTCTGCCGCAATGAGTGGGTAGTTAAACTTTAGAACACCATCTTCTGCAGACTCAGGCTTATTATCTGTTATCATTGAGTACGAAGCCATTAGCATCACCAAAGCAAAGAGTACCATAATGGCCAAATCTTTAGTAACTACGAAAGAACCAAGTTGGAATAACTCTTCAGGTATAGCTGGCATCAGGTATTTCCTGGTCAAGAACACGGCTATAAAAGAAGGTATAGCAAAAATGATGGCTGTTTTATAATTAACAAGCCCTTTTTTCATGTATGTAAAAGAGCCAATCAATGAGGTGGAACCCACTACGAAAAGTGAATAGGCTGTACTTAATACCGGATTAATTCCCAGCAAATAAACCAGTATTGGTAAAGTAAGGATGCTACCACCGCCACCTATCAGACCTAAGCTGATTCCTATTACAATGGCTAATGCAAATCCTATAATCTCTGTCATTTATCTTCTTCTTTAACGTATACAAAAATACTTAAGCCACAGGCTGCAGACAGTGACCCATGTTACATTGAGATTTACGCTTAAATAAGTTTGTCTCTGTATTTACCAAATACCCATACCCCGGCAATGGCCGATAGGATAGTAATGACAATACCGAAATACCCGGCACCTAATTGTGCATATAAAGGACCCGGGCATGCTCCGGTTAAAGCCCAGCCAAGACCAAAAATTAAGCCTCCATAGACCTGTCCTTTATTAAAGACCTTTGGTTTGATAACCACTTCTTCTCCGTGGATGGTTTTGATATTGAATCTTTTGATAAGAAAGACGGAGATTACGCCTGTTATAACTGCTGAGCCAATGACCCCATACATATGAAAACTATCTAACAGGAACATTTCCTGAATTCTGTACCAGGAAACAATTTCCCCTTTGATAAAAACGAGACCAAAGACTGCACCTATGAGTAGGTATTTTAGGTTACCCATAAAGCCCTCTTTTTCTTTTTGAGAATTAGGAGCTTCACAAGCTTCAGGTAATTTTTCAATAATTTCTTTATTCATTTTTGCAGAGGTTAAGGATTAAAACAACTTAAATAAGTGAGGTAAGATCAAATGTGTCATGGCAAAGCCTCCAATCATAAAACAAATGGTAGCTACCAAAGAGGGCCACTGAAGATTAGAAAGCCCCATAATGGTATGGCCACTGGTGCAGCCTCCGGCATATCTTGTACCAAAGCCAACCATAAATCCACCCAATACGAAGAATACAAAACCCTTAAAAGATAGGATCTGATCAATACCAAAAAGTTCAGAAGGTATGAGACCGCCTAAATCAGTCAGCCCATAAGTACTAAGGCGACTTTTAGTTAATTCACCCAATATAATGGGTTCGTCATTGGCCAGAAATTGGGTGGCGATAAAGGCTCCGCCAATAATGCCTGCTACAAAAAAGAGATTCCATACTTCTTTTCTCCAATTGTAGTCAAAAAACTTGATGCCGGCCGGAACGCACATGGCACAGACGTGTCTTAGGGAGGAGGAAATTCCAAGCGACTTATTGCCTAATAGCAAAAGCAAAGGAACGGTTAATCCGATGAGAGGACCTGCCACATACCATGGCCATGGTTGTTTAATAAATTCGATCATAATTTGATTTAAAAAGTGTAATTAAAAATTAGATTGACGAGTCCCAGATTTACTTTATTGAAAACAAACTTGGGATTCTCTAAATGGTTGTCAAAGGCCTGTTTACGAACGTATAATGCTTTGAAGGAGGCCCCTTCAAGAAAATTATTAAAGTGGTAGTCGAGCATCAGATTCAGCTGATTATAGGATGGGATGGCATATTTATTCCGTGTGGCGTCTGCTGCCTCAGGCAATAAGTATCTCCCTGCTCCAATAAACCCGGATAAATGTTCATTTACCTTGTTTTGAACTTGAAATGAAAAGGCATGTACATTGGCCAGGCCTTCATTTCTTTCCCTTGGTAAAAAAGTGTAAAGAGGCTCTCTACCCCATTCTCTTGGCATTAGAAAACGGCCTTTGTCTGCAATTCGGGTATAATTAATATTGGTGTTCCATTTTTTAAAATTCTTCTCTATACGACCACTAAAAATTAAGGCACCGTCAGACTCGTCATAGTAGGTATTGTTTGTATTTTTATTGAGAGCCTGTTGTTGAATCGTCAATAGTTTTATACCCCAACCGGCTTCTTTGTAATCCAAGTTGACGGTCCAGGTTTGAAAAACATTCATAACCGTCATGGAACCTAGCTTTAGGCTTAGATTTGGTTTAAGGCGTTGAGAGATTTCTGCCAAAAGAATTCCAGCCGATTGAATATTGCCGGTATAATCAGAAGAGCTGCCATCTTTAGAACGCCCTGCAGGATAAATACCAAAAGTTTCTTCTACTGCATACCATTTTACAGTAGACCGAGGAGAAATAGCATGTATGAAAGCCAGGTTTACCAGACTATTGCCTTTGTTCCATTTGCCATCAAAACCTCTAACCATGGTAGGGCTCATACGTCCGTCCTGCGGATTGATAAATTCATAATCTGGCACATATTGACCGTAGCGAAGATCCACTTCGTCTTTTTTATATCTTATCCACAGGTTTTCAAGCCGGTAGAGATTCGACGTATTTCCGGGATCCGTGACATCAAAAAGACCCAGTTCATACCTGTTTGGGTTTTGAGTGACTGAATCTAACTGATTAAAATCTGAGGAATAAGCATTCAAAACAAAATAACCACTCATTGCTGCTGAGAATCCCTTGAAGGTCGGTGTGGTATAACCAATACCAGCCCCTATGCCTAAACCATGATAATCGCTTAGAGCAAATTCATTATTGGTTTCCATAAAATAGATTCTGGTCTTACCATTAACTTGGCCATTTCGCAAAAATGTTCTCAGTGAATTGCCAAGAGAATCCTGAGCCTCTAAAAGGCCGGATGAACTCATCAGTAAGAGTATGTATAGAAACTTTTTCATGATATTAATCACAAAATTAGACTAAGCACAGCCTAAAGAGTGTAACAAACGTTACACTCTTTAATGACAAATATTTTGAGTTAACTGTCTAATTATCAGAATTCTAATTACGAGAAAGTATAGTCTACACCCCAAACCTGTGATAAAAGCCGTTGATCACCATCCAATATTTTCAAACTCCCTTTGGGAGTAGGAGTTACCGGCGAATGCTCTTTGAGATACTCTCTTACAGCATCATGTAGAGTATACTTTTCTGAGTAGGTATTTCTTACATTTCTCATTCTGCAGATGGCATCGTCGGGGTCTCCTTCTCTTTCACAAGCACAGACAGTATAGTCTTTTTTCGGGTCAATAGGTTTACCGCCAATGGTCACTTTCGCTACCTTTTCACCCATTGGTTTAAAGCCATAAAACTCAAGCTCCATTCCTCTGAATTTGACCACCCATCCGCCAAAACGGCGTGAGGCATCTTTTGCAAATACGTTTTCTAATTCCCTTTCAAGCCAAGGCACTATACTTTCTCCTTTAATAGTACCAATTCTCACAGGAGAGTTAACCGGAAGCATATCGAAAAGATAGCCTTGAGTTATAGGAACAAGACCATTTTTGTCAGGAGTTCGAGGGGGGCAAAAACGGAACCCGTTGGATAAAGCTATATCAACGCCCGTTTTCCACTTCAGTGCATCAATCACCAGTGTGTCCATTGTGTTTTCTATCACAAAGTTTCTATACAGAGGCAGGGTAGAGTAGCCTAAAACTTCGTTAATGCTATCCAGGTAGGGCTTTTCGTGCTTTTTTATAATTTTAGCAACTTCTTTGTCGGCAGGATAAACGTCAGGTTTTACTTCAATTAGCTCATACTTTTCCTCAACGATTTTCCCTTTTTTTACTTTCAGATCTAGTCTGCCCACAAAAGAGCTGAAGGCTCCAGGTTCTACCACTTTTGCATATTTACACTGTATTGGCTTTCTGATTCTTTCATGAGTGTCTCCGCCAAAAATGTAATCTATTCCTTCACATTTAGGGTTATTAGCCAGGGCAATTTGCTGCGATAGACCTAAGTGAGACAGAATGATAACAAAGTCACATTGTTCCTGATCTCTCAATAAATCAATATAATGCCTGATGTTCTCTTCGGGTTTGGTATAAATGATTCCTTTGCTTAATGCAGGTGGTTGCCTTTTTGGTACTAAATGGTCAGTATACCCAAGAAAGCCAATTTTTACGCCAAGTTTTGTGATTGTCTGATAGGGCTGAAAAATCGGTTCTCCCGGTGTTCCATGCCCTTTGTCGTGAAACATATTAGCACATACCTTAGGGGCGTTTAAACCACCTAAAAGTTTTTGCATTTTTTGCTTGTAATAAATAACCTCCCAGTTTCCCGGGGTATAGATATCGTAGTTAATTTCATTTAAAATTGGCACCAGGGCATCGCCCTGAGTTTTATCTGAAAGCTCAGATCCCTGAAACATGTCACCGGTATCTATAGTAATGGTATTGGGATTTTCCTTCCTGATTTTATTAATAACCGAAGCCATGTGGGCATAGCCTCCTGCTTTTCGAAAGGTCAGTTCTTCATTTTCCCAAAAGAGTTCATCATGTGGGTGTATCTGACAATGTACATCTGTAGTTTGAAGCAAAGTAATAGTACCGCTTTCTTCCTTTAACAGTATTTGTTTATTTGAAGGAAAATTATCCGAGGCCAAAACCCCTGAAATTGGAACAGCTGTAGCCAATCCGCTCAAAACACCTTTCTTTAAAAAATCTCTTCTGTTACTCATGTTCAATAGGTTTAGGTTAATAAAATTTGTTGATGAAGTCGGCTGCTATCTGCTTAGTAACCTGCTTTTATATACGCAAAGCCTTCTTCTTGCTTGATGACTATTTCAGCAATTCCGACCGGGACATACTTTGCTCCGCTGATTATTTGCTCTTCAGTTACTCCCTTTCTTTTCATTGTGTTTTGACAAACTGCAAACTGAACGCCGCGTTTCATTAACTCAGGAATCTCCTTTGCAGCAATACTTTTTTCTGACATCATAAATTCAATAGCCCCACTATGTACCACTACTTCTATTTCAGCTTTTGGCCAGTAATTCAAGACATTGTTTAATTGTCTGGTTAAAGAACTTTGCTCTTTTTCATCAGCTGTGGCCAACTGAAAGACTATTTTATGGCTGTTTTGAGCCAGAGCACCAAGGCTCATACTTAAAAAGAGAAGTAAAAGGATTAAGCTATTTTTCATCGTATATTTTGGTTTTCGTACCATTCTTTAATTGGTTTATAAGGTCCGTACTTGTGCTGCTCTTCTGAAAATGGATCAGCATAAGGGCCAAAGGGATGATCTATTGGTTTATCCGCTAAATTCGGCCAGTCGTTTGATTTATCTTTCTCAGGTCTTGGCATACTATTTACATATGCCGCCAAATCCCAGGCTTCTTCATCGGATAGCTGCGGGTTCTCATGTGTTACGCCAAAAGGCATGTTCATTTTCGCATATCCGGCGAATTTTGACAACCTGTAAAGGCCAGCTCCGTCATTGTACGAATGCTTTCCCCATAATGGCGGATACGTATAGCTCCGCTTGTTTTCAGACAAGATCCCCTCTCCATTTTGTTGATGGCAAACCATACATTTGGTTTCATAAACCCGTTTCCCGTTTTCTGGACTTGCCGCTCTATCAAGAAATTCTATAGGATAAACTTTTGCCCCTTTTGCCTTGTATCCTTTCGGTATGTCTTGTCCCAACCAGTTAATGTAGGCAGCCATGGCCTTCATTTCAGTATCGGTACTATCCAGTGTTTGTCCGTTTAGGCTTCGGCTTAAACAGCCATTTATCCGGCCGTAGACATCAGTCATTTTATTTGACCTTTTTCTAATTTGAGGGTAGGACGAGGCCACACCTAGATAATTATTACCCCAAGGTTTTTGACCTGCATCTAAATGACAATTCTGGCAATTAAGCCCGTTTGTTATTTGCTTTTTAGTTCCGTTAAATCCTATATAATAAGCAGTATTACGAATTAATTCCTGCCCGTAAAACAACTGTTCTTTATTTGGATCTCGTGATAATCTATTTATTGACGGGGCTACTGATAGATTAACTTTAGGAGTATACACCCGTGGCTTAATCTCCTTCTCTTTAGGCCATTCTTTATTAAATTGTGTCCAAAGGAAAATAGCGGGAATAATCATTAAAAATGCGGCTAAAAGTATTTTTAGCAGTCCTAAACCAAAATTGGCTTCTCGAAGAAGTTTTGCTTTGTTGTCCAAATAGTAAATTCACTAATAAACAAAGCTAAATACAATTAAATCTGAAAAACGTGATACTTATCACAGAAGGATAACGAGGAGAACTTATTTCACATAGATGGAGTCCATAATTTCTCTGGCTACCAAAGGCTTATAATGATATATCTCGTAAAAGTTTGATAAGGAACTGGTGAATTTGTTTTGACCTGTATAATCGAAAACCTTATCTGTCCCAAATATTTCTTTGACCTTTTCTAAATCTTCATTATGTAGTTTTTTTTGGTCATAACCCGGCCCAAAGACTATTTTATAATTGGTCTTTTTTTGATCAAAAAGGCTTTTAATTTCTTTGAGCATTCTGAGTTCTTCTTCCTCATCAATGTATACAGGATTCATTTCTTCTTGCTCATCTCTTTCATAAAACAAATCTCTGGAATAATAGCCCAGGGAATCTTCCTTGATCTGGTCAATGTAACCCTGAAAAATGAAATCATTATTTATGGGCGTATAAAGCATGTGTTTATTCTCAAAGGAGCCATACATGTAGTCCTTGTATTCTTGTGAAATCAAGGTGTCAAAGTATTTGATAAAATATAAATCTTTGAAAAAGGCTTTAAAAAAGGTCAAATGATATAGAAAACGATTTTCTCCGCTCCATCTCCAATCCCGAATATGTATGATTGAATTATCATGATCTACATAAGGGTTAAAACTTTCTCCATCTAAAATGATCAAAGCATTATCAATTGGATTGCCCTGTTCATTTATAAACATCAGTTTCTGATAGATTCCGGTAATATCTTCGTTTGAGGCATCAAAATGATATGCGTATTCATCCTTGATATAATTAGCCCAATCCTGAGTATAAAAAACGCTACTTCTGGAACTGCCAAAAATGAAAGAACGGTACTGCAGGGAATCGTTATTATTTAAGAAAATCTGGGTGCTAATTCGGTTTCTATTGTAGCTTTTGAGGTAGTTGTCTGGATAGCTTTCATAGTGTTTTAACACATGAAAGGGGTCAAATATGAAGTAGGAGACTGCTAACAGCAAGACAGGGCTCCCGAAGAGAAGAATGTTTTTAACCAGCCTTAAAAAATCTTTCTTCATTTAAAATTGGAAATATATGAATTGAGTGCCCGAGTAAACTGCAAAAAGTACAATACTAATAAATGCCACGTAATAACTGCTCCATCTAAACCATTTAGGCTGGGCGTCCATCCATTCAGAAATCGAATGGGTACGCTGAAACCAATGAACACTCTCCATAAGACCTATAGCAAAGACAATAATCAAGGCATCTTGTGTACCAATCATTTGCCAAACCTCTTGAATGTTATGACTGGATGACATAAACATATTTTTCAAAAGATAGATGGAATCAGAAAAAGCTGATGCTCTGAAAAATACCCAGGCAACACTAATAAAAAAGAAGACCAGTCCGGCATGAATAGCTTTCTCCAGAAGGGGAATCCTAAGCATAGAAATAACCCTTCTCTGCAGGTCACCTGTAAGCTGGCCTACAATCAGGTAAATACCATGCAACGAACCCCAGATGACGAAGTTCCAGCTAGCTCCATGCCACAAGCCACTGAGAAGAAACACCACAAAAAGGTTAAAGTATTTTCTGAAAGTAGAGACCCTGTTTCCTCCTAATGGAATATAAACATAGTCTCTAAACCAACTAGAAAGCGATATATGCCATCTACGCCAAAATTCCGAAATGCTTTTCGAGAAATAAGGGCGATCAAAATTCTTCATAAGGTCAAAACCCATGACACGGGCAGCACCAAGGCCGATGTCGGTATAACCGGAGAAATCACAGAAAATTTGAAAACCAAAAAAGATAGTTGCCGTTATGATTGGCAATCCAGAGAACCCTTCGGGGTGGTCATATACTTTTTCTACAAAAATGGCCAACCTGTCAGCAATGACCACCTTCTTAAACATTCCCCATAGCATAAGCCGGAGTCCACTTACCACTCTATGGTAATCAAATTTATGCTCCTCGTAATATTGGTGAATAACGTTTTGTGGTCTTTCAATAGGACCAGCCACCAGTTGAGGATAAAACATCACATAAAGGGCATACCTGAATAAATTCCTTTCAGCGGGAACCTTGCCTCTATATACCTCTATGGTATAACTCATGGCCTGAAAAGTGTGAAAACTTAAGCCAATAGGTAAGAGAATATCCCAAAGATCAAAAGTTTCCTTCCCCAATCTGAAAAAGATGGAGTTAACCGTACCGATCATGAAATTGGAATACTTGAATACGGCTAAAACACCCACATTGGCTATAATAGAAATAATTAAGGCCCATTTTCGTTTAGAGCCTTCTTCTCGTTCTATCCATAGAGCAGCAAAATAGTCAACTACAATGGTGAAGACCAAAATGAGGAGATATTCTACTTTAAACCAGGCGTAGAATACGCAGCTGGAGAACAATAACAGCCACCATCTATATTTATGAGGTAAATAAAAATATAGAAGTGTTACCAGTGGAAAGAAGATCAGAAAGGCAAATGAGTTAAAAACCATCTGATTCTTATATTTCCCGGTTTATATCAAAACTCTCTAAATTGTCCGAAACAGCTTTCACAAAAAGACCACCCAGGGAGCCATCAACTACTCTATGATCATAAGAATGTGAAATGATCATTTGATGCCTGATCCCAATCAGGTCACCCTCAGGCGTTTCAATGACTGCGGGTTTTTTTCTGATGGTTCCGAAGGCCATGATAGCCACTTGAGGCTGCATAATAATTGGAGTACCGGCAATGTTACCAAAACCTCCAATATTACTTATGGTATAGGTGCCTCCGGTTAATTCATCTGGCTTTAATTGATTATTTCTGGCTCTTTTTGCCAGATCATTTACTTTTCTGGCTAAATCTGGCAGAGAATATTGGTCTGCATGTTTTATCACCGGAACAATTAAATTGCCATCAGGTAAGGCTACCGCCATGCCAATATTGATATCACCTTTTTTGATTATTCTAGGTACGTCTACCTGAATATTGATCATTGGAAAGGCTTTAATAGCTTTTGCAACGGCCTCTATTAATATAGGCGTGAACGTTATTTTTTCATTGTATTTATCAAAGAAGGCGTCTTTATTTTTCTCTCTCCATTTAACACTGGTAGTCATGTCAGTTTCAACAAAAGAGGCCACGTGTGGAGCTACTCTTTTAGAACTTACCATTCTGTCAGAAATCATCATTCTAAGACGATCCATCTCAATAATGGTATCTTCACCAGCTTTGAATTCTTCCTTCTGAAAATTAAACGATTGTTTCTTACCTCCAGATTTCACGTAAGCAAGAATATCCTCTTTTGTGACACGATTGTTTAAACCGGTCCCTTTAATACTGTTAAGTTCCTTTTTGCTAATACCTTCTTCTTTGGCTATGCTAAGAACCAAAGGAGAGAAGAACTTTCCTGAAACTCCATTGTCATTTCCAACTGAAACAACTTCTTTGATGGTGCCAATTTCATTTTCAAGCTCTTTAGCCAGTTCATCTACCTCATCTACCTCCACATCATCCTCAGTTCTGATAACACAGATAGGACTTCCAATGGCAGCTACATCACCGGTATTAACTAAAAATTTGACAAAGGTACCCGAATATTGTGCACCTATTTCTGTATCGATTTTATCGGTAGCCACCTCCAAAATCATATCATCTGCACTTACCGTATCACCTTCGTTAACGAGCCAGTTTAGTACGGTACACTCAAAAATACTCTCGCCCATAGTGGGCATTTTCATCTCTACTTCAACCATCCTTTCTATTTTGTCGGTCAAATTTCGTTTAAAATCATTTTACGTAGCAAATTCAAAGATACTTTACTTGCGTATTTTATATTCACAAGTCTTGTTTTGCTGCTCAATATTTTTTTTGTCACAGTACCTTTTGGGCCTGCACATGCAATCCAGATTGTCCCAACGGGCTTTTCTTCTGTACCTCCGTCAGGTCCTGCTATTCCGCTGGTAGCCAAGGAATAAGTACTGCCAAGCCTGTTTTTTGCCCCCTCAGCCATTTGAATTACAGTTTGTTCTGAAACAGCTCCATAATCCCTTAAAGTCTCAGGTTTTACTCCCAATTGGTTTATTTTAACCTCATTGGCGTAACTTACTACAGATCCCAGGAAATAAGCAGAACTTCCGGGATTTGCTGTAAGGCTATGAGCCAAATAGCCACCGGTACAGCTTTCTGCAGTAGTTAAAGTTGCATTACTTTCTACCAGCAATCTTCCTATGGCTAATTCTAATTCATCGTCATCTTCTCCAAAAACATAAGACTGAATAAGAGGCTTAACTTTTTCAATCTCCTTATTGATCTCTGCTCTGACGGTAGATTCTTCTTCCCCAATCCCGGTTAATCGAAGTCTAACTTGAGACAGATTCGGTAAATAAGCCAATTTAATATGTGCAGGTAGTTGGTCTTCCCATTCCTCAATAAGCTCGGCAAGTGCAGACTCACCGATCCCCGTAGTCCTAATGACTTTATGAAGAATGACCGGCATCTGAAATTTTTCTTTTAAACGCGGTAAAATTTCATTCTCCATGATGTATTTCATTTCAAAAGGTACACCCGGCATTGAAATAATTACCTTGTTGTCTTTATCAAACCACATGCATGGAGCTGTGCCTACGGCATTAGGTATGAACCTACATTTAGTTGGAAGCATAGCTTGCTGACGGTTAATTTCCGTAACCTCTCTTCCAAATTTCTCAAAAATGGCTTTGACCATTTCAAGAGCTACAGGGTTAAGTTCCAGATGGTCATCAAAGAATTCAGCGATAGTCTTTTTGGTAATATCATCTTTGGTAGGTCCCAGTCCGCCTGTTATCAGAACAATATCCGCTCGCTTAAGGCTTTCACTAAGAAGAGATAAAATTTCCTGCTTATCATCTCCAATGGAGCTCTTTCTGATCGTCTTGATACCAATTTTATCTAATTCGGCACTCATCCATTGAGTGTTGGTATCCGTAATTTGACCGTAAAGAATCTCGTCGCCTATAGTGACAACCTCAGCTTTGATAAGCTTCATAAATAATCGGGCTTTGCTCTAATTAATTGAACAGGTTTTCGTTTCCTTAAAAAACGGTTCGAATTTCCCTAAATTCGCCCAATATTCCAATTAACATAGCTTTTTGCTATCCAAATAAAAATGAAAAAATTACTATTAGTATTCTTTGGTTGTACCATCCTCTTTACTTCATGTGCTCAGAAAATAAACCTGGGTAAAGTGGCAGAGGCAGTTTTAGGTTCTACTGGCGGTGGTGCTTTGAGCAAAGAAGACATTGCTGCAGGCCTTAAGGAAGCACTTCAGGTGGGTATTGATCACGGAGCAGATATGGTTTCTAAAGAGAATGGCTACTTTGGCAATGCTCGAATTAGAATCCCGTTTCCAGAGGATGTGCAGCGTGTTGAAAACGCTTTGCGAAATATAGGACTGGGCAGTGAGGTAGATAAATTTGTCCTGGCATTAAACAGAGGTGCAGAAGAAGCGGCAAAAGAAGCTAAACCTATTTTTGTGAGTGCCATAAAACAAATGACTATTACAGATGCTTTAAGCATTTTAAAAGGGGAGAAAGATGCCGCAACGGTATATCTTAAAAGAACAACTTCTCCGGAACTTATTGCAGCCTTTATGCCCGTGGTTGAGAAAGCCTTGAACAAAACAGAAGCAACTAAATATTATACTGATTTGGCTACGGTTTACAATAAAATACCTTTGACTAAAGACATTGATCCCGATTTGAAGGGTTATGCTACACAGAAGGCAATTGACGGACTTTTTCTTATGATTGCAGATGAGGAAGCTAAAATCAGAGAGAATCCATTGGCCAGAACTTCCGATCTTTTGAAAAGAGTTTTTGGAAGTATCTAGATCTCCCCTAAAATGGGGGATAAGTTGTATCAAATTAAGTTCCAATTTTGATAACAACTAAAAACCAATTAAATCGCCATTCCTACTTCAACGGGTTTGGCTTTTTTTATGCGGACACTTCAATTCATTCTGCTTCTTTTCTTTGTTGAAACTGCTTGGTCTCAAAGAGTTTATTATGAGCATTACGGTGTTCAGGACGGACTGGGGCAGTCACAGGTTTCTGCCATGGTTCAGGATCATCACGGCTTTATGTGGGTAGGTACCAGGGGCGGTGGATTATGCCGCTTTGATGGCCAGCATTTCAGGAACTTCAAAAAAGAAAACGGACTCATAAGTAATGAAATAAATGATTTGGTTATCCTTGGTGACAATTTGTATATCGCATCGCCCAAAGGGCTTAGTAAACTAAATTTAAATACCTACCAGACCGAAAACCTCTACTCATCTAAGGAGAGTGTTATGAGTCTGTCCTTAAATAAAAGAAACAAGCTTTATCTTGTTGAGGGTTACTATACATTATCAGTATTTGATACCGAAAAGAAAGTATCGAAAGCTATATCGTCTACTCCCAAAGAACCCATAAGAAGTTTAAAAACCGATAAAAATGGAGAACTCTACCTCCTTACATTTTTTCAAAATATCTTTCTGGTATCGGATACTACCCTAACAAAAGAGCACGGAATTAAAGAAAAGGGAAATTTTGATTTTGTTCCTGTTACAAGGGATTCACTTTATACGCTTGAAGCCGGTAAGCTCTATTTAAATCATCCTTTAAGTAAGAGGAAAAGCGTTTTAATTAATTCGGAGGAACATGGTTTTCTCCAATCAGCAGGAGAGGAACTATACTTGATTGGGCATGAGAAATTGACAGTTTTAAATGATCGATTGGAACCTCAAAAAGACTTGTTTACAGCAGATATTAAACAATCACCTATCAGACTCCTCTTGAAAGATAAGGAGAATGTACTATGGATAGCCACAAATGGTAACGGCTTTTTCAAGGTTCCGTCAGTGCCGGTTATTAGTTTTAATAATCTATCAAAAGGCGGAATGGTCATTTACAATATAGCCATTAGTCCCGAAGCTATAGTTTATGCCACTTCTTACAATGAAGGTACTGTTCTGATCAAAAATAACAAGTTAATTGGTAGGGTACCTTCAACCAAAGAGCTGGATTTTGAGTATTTCAGAAACGTTGTTTTTGATCCTCAAGGTAGGCCACATTTCTTTTTCAGGCGGTACGGCGAATTTATACTTAACCAGAGGGGACAGTTAGAAAAAGTAGCTAAGCCGGCCAAATGGCCAGAGAAAGCGGCTGGAGTAACTTTAAGATATAACAGCAAAGGCGAAAAAATGTACGATACATCTGAAGGCCTTTTTATCGCATCACAAGACAGCGATTATTTACTGCCCACTGCCAGCATGGTAAATAGTACCGCAGAAATTGCTCCTGATTTTTACGCCGTCTTTACTTTAGATTCACTTTACTTTTTTAAACATGGTAAAGCTGTACTTGTGCCTAATGCACAAATGGATAAATCGCATTATATTTTACAGTCTGCATATGATAAAAAAGAAAACAGGCTTTTTTGGGCAGAGCTGGAGACGGGCCTGTACTTATATGATTTTGACACCAGCGAGTTACTCAATTTTGACACGGAAGATGGGCTTCATTCTCAGCTGATTTATAACCTGACCATTGACCAAAACAATGATATTTGGATAGGCTCAGAAAAGGGTATTGAGAAGATACAATTCTCCTCTGCCAATAAGATTCTCTCTAAGAAATATTATGGAAAGCATGAAGGCTTTACTGGTCTGGAGACCAACTCAAACTCTCTGATAGCTGATGATAAAAACAATGTTTGGATCGGTTCGATTTATGGCCTTTTTGAACTGGTAGACAGCCTGGAAGAAGTAAATGAAGTAGTTTATGCTCCTGTTTTAGATCAAAAATCATTCTTGTTTGATACTCTTTTATTGTCAGACTATGAAACAGAAAAAGGCCTGGTTTTACCATATAAACTCAATAGTCTTTCCTTAAGTTTTAAAGCGGTTTCTCAGAAATATCCTAACAGAGCCATTCTTTATTATCGATGGAAAGGAGAGGGTCATTCCTGGAATGAAGTGCCTGAGAATGGCTCCCTATTTCTTACCAATATTGACATAGGAGAGCATGTCTTACAAATAAAGAATGTATTGGATCTGGACGAGTCTAAGCTATTGGAGTATTCTATCCATATAAAACCTCCCTTTTACAGAACCTGGTGGTTTATGGGTTTATCTGTATTGATTTTAGCATTTTTAGTATATCGTTATCAAAGATGGTCTGCAGAAAGGAAAATATCTGAGGCCTTACGCTTACGTGAATTGAAGGAACAAGCAGAAAATGAAATTCGGCAGCAATTGGGTCAGGATTTTCATGATGAGGTAGGAAACCGATTAGCTTCTATCAGCACTCAAACCGGAGTATTGAACCTAAAAATGAAAAACAGCGGAGCTGAGGAGAAGAAAATACTTAATCAAATACAACTGAATGCACGTAAGCTTTACAGTGATACAAAAGACTTTATCTGGACCATAAATCCTGAAAGTAATATTTTTTCTGAAATAGCTATGTACATAAAAGACATGGGAGAAAAGCTATTCCAATACAGTGAACAAGATTTTCTGTGTAATTCTGAAATCACTTCTGAAATGCAGGATGTTATTTTAAAATCAGGGGATAGTATGCAGCTAATAATGATTTTTAAGGAGGCAATGACCAATGTCTTGAAGCACTCCAAAGCATCTAAAGTAGAGTTTGGATTTAGCATTAAAAAGGGCAGCTGGACACTGTTTCTTAGAGATAATGGCGTTGGGTATATGATAAACTCAATAGAAAATGGAAGATATGGTCTTACGAATATGGAAACCCGATCTGAAAAAATAAAGGCAGATTTAAAAATGACTTCGTCAGTAGGTGAAGGCACAGAAATAAGAATTAAAAAAGCGTATAAAAATGATACAGACATATAAACCATTGACCAGAGTTGTTCTCATAGAGGATAACAATGATGTACGTGAAGGCTTTAAAGAGATTATCGGTACACATGCAGAGTATGTAGTTGTTAATGATTATCCTTCCTGTGTGCCTGCTCTCAAAAAATTGAGCAGTGACAAGCCCGATTTGGTCATTATTGATTTAGAAATGCCTGAAATGCATGGAATTGAAGGAATAAAGAGAATTAAAAAAGCCAGACCTAAAACCGTTATTTTAGTAGTAAGTGTGCATGAAGATAGCAAAATGGTTTTCGATGCTCTTGTGGCGGGAGCCATGGGTTATTTGACTAAAGATACAGACCCTGAAGGCTTATTAAAAGCACTGGATGAACTCATGAAAGGAGGAGCCCCTATGTCCTCCAAAATAGCCTCTTTAGTAGTAAAATCGTTTCAAAGAAGTCAGGATACACCTTTATCTGAACGTGAAACAGAGGTTTTGGCCTTGCTTTCAAAGGGAAAGACCTATCATTCTATTGCGGACGATCTCTTTATTAGCATGGAAACCGTAAAAACACATATTCGGAATATTTATCAGAAGCTACATGTCAATAATAAAACGGACGCCTTGATAGTCGCAGAAAAAGACAATTTGATTTAGCCCAAAATGGGTGAAGCATGCTTTCTGAATAAATAGGAGTTTTGTTAAAAAAAACTTCTATGCAAAAGACCAGATTAGTACTTCTCATTTCACTGCTTTTTAGTTCGCTTGTATTTGCCCAGGAAAAACGAGCCCTGGCAGATTCATTGTATTACACTGATCATTTTGAAGAAGCCAAGGCTCTGTACAGCGAATTAATTGAAGAGGACCCCTCCAATGCTCTGGTAACCTACCGGTACGGGTATGTTCATTACAGAACAGGTGAGCTTGAGAAAGGTATAGAATTAATTAAGAAAAGCCTGGAGCTTAATCAGGACAAGGTACCTGCACTAACTTATACGGCCTGGTCTCGGCTGGCAAAAATCTACTCCTTAAAAGGTGAAAAGGAAACGGCTCTGAATTGGCTGGAAAAGGCTGTAGACAAAGGCTATAAAGGGTTAAAGGAGTTTGAAGAAGAACCGCATTTTGCGAATATCCGGCAAACAGAAAAATTCTTGCAGCTGAAAGAGAAACTGGAAAAGCAGGCTTATCCATGCAAGTATGATCCTAAATTCAGAGAGCTGGATTACTGGATTGGAGAATGGGATGTTTATCCGACCGGAGGAGCTAATTTGGTGGGTTTCAGTAAAATTGAATCGGTTTCGCAAGGTTGTGCAATTCTGGAAAATTGGACCTCTCTCATTAATACGCATGAAGGCAAAAGTTTGAATTATTACAATTCAGAAAAAGGATATTGGGAACAGCACTGGCAAGGATCGCTAGATGACCGTCAAACCTTTTCAAAGGGTATTTTGAAAGAAAATGCCATGCGATTTGAGTTCATAGATAAAGAAGGGCTTAAAGGAACATTGACTTTCTTTAAGCTTGACGACAATACGGTGAGGCAGTACAGTGAAACGCAAAAAGAAGCCAATGGGGATTTATTGCCAGCCTATGACTTAACTTATAAGAGAAAACTTCCAAATTGACCTCATATTGGCTACTTTTGCGAAAAATTAGCGAGAATGAAAAAATCAGAGATAAATTTTACGGTAGAGTTAGACGACAATAGAGTACCCGATAAAATATTTTGGGATGCCACGGAGAATCCAAACGAGGGCATTAATGAAACAAAGGCCATTTCAATAGGTGTTTGGGATCAATATCATAAGGGCCTTTTGGGGATTAATCTTTGGACCAAAGATATGCCGGTTGATGAAATGAATCATTTTGTTGTAGATCTGATAGGTAACCTTTCTCAAATGGTGAAAGACAGTACGCAGGATCCTGTCATCATCGAATCTTTACATAATGCGGGTCAAACCATTGCGAAACATTTAGAAGAGCAGGCTAAAAAACAAAGCCAGCAGTCGCAGCAATAAGCTTACAGAGCTTCTGAGAATTTACCGTCTGTATACTTTTTTAAGCCTTCAATGCTCTTATTGTAGTAATAAGCCAAGCATTGGAGGCTTTTCTTTTCTTTAAGTAGAACCACACTAGTTTCTTGTCTCAGGTATAAAGAGTTTTCAGTGTCACCCTCCTGATAGTCTTCGTATTGATCAAGAAAATGAAGGGTAGACTCGGGGTTTTTCAATTGATAGACTTCACCATATACCCAGCCATCGCCACTGACTAGACCCGGATAAAAATCTATTTTATAGAGCTCACCTTTTACCTTAGCTTCTCCCATATATTTGGCATTCTTTTGCAAATAAACAGACCATTCATTGGTCTTGCATTTTCGCATCAAAGTACCGTAAACAAATAGATACACAAACTTTATTTAAGTTTAAAGCTATCTAAATAAGGTTCAATAACCGGCTGATAGAACTCATATTTTCGAGTTTCAGCAGAAAAAGTGACAATAAATACCTTTTGCGATTTTATGTAATAATACTGTCTCCAGGTTTGTTCCAACCCATTTTTGATTCCCGCATAGGTTACCCGATAGGCATTTGATCTGAGTTTTTTCCTTTCAATTACCTTAAAGTTCTGAACCACTTTTGGCAAGTACCCAATGGAATAATTGGCGTATTTATCTACTGTATAATTCGGATTTGACAGCTTATTCACTGTCAAATTGATACTCTCAATATAAACATCGAAATCAAGGAGTGTATCTCTTTTGGAGGTCATGGTACATTGGTTTTCTACGCAGCCCTTTTTTATGTCCCAGCCATCTGGTACAGTCATTTTGTAGGATTTGAATTCTACGATTTGAGGTTTAGGAATGCTGTCTGTCAGAGTGACCAAAGTATCTTGCTGAGCATAACTTAATGGTGCAATGAATAGTAAGAGGATAAAAAAAGATTTCTTCATAGCTGTAATTTCGTCAAAGAGCACCCAGTTCGTTTTTTAGTTTTTTAGTGAGACCGGCCACTACTAAGTTGTAAGAGTCGTCTGTACAATCTAACAGAACTTGTGTAGGAATACCTTCACGCATCAGAAACATACTCCAGTGCTTTTTATTCATATGAAAGGCTCCCTGAATACCGGGATATTCTGCCCTGAGTTCAAGATTTTTATCGGGGGTATTTTTCAGGCTTATTCTTAGGTCTGGCTCATCTAGAGGGGTTAGGGCAAATACCTTCCCCATTACCTTGAATACAAGGGTATCAGGGCCAAAAGGTAATTCCTCAGTTACCCCCTTTTTATTTAGGCAATACTCTCTGAATAGCTCCAGATCCATTTATTTAATAGAATTTAATAGCCTCTGATAAAGAAGCGATAAATTAGAACCAATACACAAATGCTGAACATCACAATGGAGATCTTATTGATGCCATGCATCATCTTTAGGTTTGTGCTGGTTGGGTATTTTCCTTCTTTGTCTTTCTTAAATACCCGGACAAAATAACTTGCTACGGGGGTAAGTTTAAGGTATTCCTTTATTTTACTCATTTTATTTTATGCTTTAGGCCACCAGGGCGTCTTCTACTTTACTTGGTTCTATCCAGTTTCCGTCTTCTTTGATTAATTCAATTAACTCATCTACGGCATTGTCAGAGTGTACAGATCTTTTCACCACATTCTGACCTCTATATAATGAGATTTTATCTTTTCCTATACCTACGTAACCGTAATCGGCATCGGCCATTTCTCCAGGGCCATTGACTATGCAACCCATGATACCAATTTTTACTCCTTTCAGGTGGTCAGTTCTTTTTCTGATCATTGCGGTAGTTTCCTGTAAATCAAAAAGGGTACGACCACAAGATGGACAGCTGATGTATTCGGTTTTTGTAATTCTGGTTCTTGCTGCCTGCAAAATACCAAAAGAAGTACTATTGACTACTTTTCTTGTTTCGTTGCTAAGATTATGGTCAAAAGAGAGCGTGATACCATCCCCAAAGCCATCAATCAATAAGGCACCACAATCTGTAGCCGAGTAAAGTTGAAAATCGGATTCGCTGATATTAGTATAATGAGAAGAAAGTATTACGGGGATTTTTATGCTTTTATTGACTAATTCAATAAAAAATCTCCTCATTTCTGCCATAGCATGGGCATTTGAAGTACTTAGTTGTACTACTGTTTTTGAACTATTTGCTAAAGCATTAAATAAATCTTCTGATAAATTATCAGCTTTTACTGACACAATATTTAAAGAAGGGTGAACCTCTCCTTTGTCGAGATATTGAGAGGTTGATAAAAACGGAACTTTGTTTTTTTGATCTTCTGCTTTTGACCAAATATCAAAATCCTGAATCTCTTTCAATCCGTTTGGCAACATGAATTGCACCGGTTTAGCTCCCGAATAGATGTAATCTGCACCAAGATCATTCATTGCCCACTTATCCGTGGCAGGTAAATAAAAGTGACCGATTGCTTTTAGGTCATCCACTGACTTTACACCTGTTTGCGAAAAATCTGCAATTACTCTCGGCACATTTGTTTCGCCAAAATTTGAAACCTCTATTGTTTCTCTTCTTTTGTATGAATAGGGGTCAATCGGGTTTTTCTTTATTTCCGCAATTGGGCTACTTAATGAGGCCCTGTTTGTATATCTATCAATTAATGAACGAGCTACGGGTGCCTCAAATTCCGGTTCTTCTGTTAATGAAACCCGTACTGTGTCTCCTAGTCCATCTTCAAGCAAAGTACCAATACCCATGGCCGACTTAATTCGTCCATCTTCGCCTTCTCCGGCTTCAGTTACTCCTAAATGCAGGGGATAAGGCTTTAAACCTTCTTCGTCTAATCTTTGCACCAAAAGTCTGTATGCCTGAACCATCACCTGAGGGTTAGAAGACTTCATAGAAATAACAATATCATAAAAGCCTTCATCTTCACAAATCCTCAGAAACTCCAAAGCCGACTCCACCATTCCGAGAGGTGTATCACCATATCTACTCAAAATACGGTCAGAAAGAGAACCGTGATTTGTTCCAATTCTCATGGCCGTTCCGTTTTCTTTACAAAGTTTAACTAAAGGAAGAAAACGTTCTTTGATTCTTGCCAGCTCATCCTGATAGGTTTCATCGGTGTAATCTATATGCTGAAATCGTTTTTTGTCGGCATAGTTTCCCGGATTAATCCTTACTTTTTCTACAATTCTGGCAGCCAGTTCGGCGGCATTGGGAGTGAAATGTATATCGGCTACTAAAGGTGTGTCATAGCCTCTCTCTCTTAACTCTTTCCTTATATTATCCAGATTTTGGGCTTCTTTTACTGAAGGAGCGGTTATTCTAACCAGTTCTGAGCCACTTTTGATCATTCTGATACTTTGCTGTACAGATCCTTCCGTATCCATGGTGTCTATAGTCGTCATAGACTGTACCCTGATAGGGAAATCTGAACCAAGCATTAACTCGCCAATTTTTACCTGATTGGTTTTGCGTCTTGAATATGAAATAAGAGAATTGCAGTAAGGCTTCATTTATATGTTTGAGAGTTCTTTGGCAAATTTACCCAAAATACCTATTCCATAACCAGAAAATCAACGTTTCCGTTTCTTTGTCCTAAATTGCAGCTCAATATGGCAGAGACAATAGAAAATACTACGATGCTTCCGCTGATGGAAGCATTCTATACCATACAGGGTGAAGGTGCTCATAGTGGCAAAGCCGCCTATTTTATCAGATTAGGTGGCTGTGATGTGGGCTGCGTGTGGTGTGATGTAAAAGAAAGCTGGGATGCCTCTGCACATCCCAGAGTTAGTATTGATAGCATGGTGTCTGAGGCGTCAAAATTCCCCGGAAGACTGGCCGTAATTACTGGCGGGGAGCCTCTTATGTATGATTTAACTAAACTAACTCAAAGTTTGAAAACGGCTGGTTTCAAGACGAATATTGAAACCTCAGGAGCACATCCTCTAACAGGCCACTGGGATTGGATTTGTCTCTCGCCCAAAAAGTTTAAAGCTCCTTTACCGGAGATTTACGATCATGCTGATGAGCTGAAAGTCATCGTTTACAATAAATCCGACTTTCAATATGCTAAAGAGAATGCAAAAAAAGTAGGGGCAAATTGCCAGCTACTTCTTCAGCCAGAGTGGGATCGTCAGGAGCAGATGTTGCCTTTAATAATTGACTTCGTCAAAGAGAACCCGGAATGGAAAATTAGTTTGCAAACGCATAAGTTTATGGACATCCCTTAGCGATTTCTTAGCTAAAGATTAGTGGTGTCATCGTATCCGTCATAAGTAAAACAACGCTTGTCCTTTTGTGCAGAATTTTCTTTAGTCAAATAGTTATTGGGAAATACCGTGCTTTTCCATTACCTAAAAGACTACTCACATACTTGTAAATCCGAGATAAAAGGGCGTAAATTTAATCAGCGTAATTTGGTGACTACTTCAATGGATTTGTAAGTTGACTCATGAAATTTTCGCCTGTAGTGTTGTGATAATTCTTATCCCTCAAATATAAATTAGAAAAGAGATATGGCTATGATGATAATGTTAGGACTGGTAGTATTAGTGGCTTTTTGGGCAATTGGCCTGTATAATGGTCTGATAAAAGCCAGAAACCTGGTCCGTGAAGCTTTCAGTGGAATAGAAGTATTTCTTAAGAAGCGTTTTGACTTAATCCCTAATTTGGTTGAGGTGGTTAAAGGCTATGCCAAGCACGAAAGTGAAACATTGGAGAAAGTCATGCAATACCGTGCAGAAAAAGGAACAAATGTGGAGGAGGTAGCTAAGTCAGACCAAAAGGTTTCTGAAGCATTGGTCAATCTAAGAGCCGTAGCAGAAGCCTACCCGGATCTTAAGGCAGACACTCAATATCAGCAATTAATGAGTGATTTAAACACAATGGAAACAGAACTGGCCAGTGCCAGAAGGTTTTATAACGGAGCCGTGCTTGCTTATAATGATAAGCTCATGGTATTTCCTGCCAATTTGTTTGTGAATTTCTTCAATTTTCAGGCTGAGAAGTATTACGAAATTGATGATGCGGCTCAAAGACAAGCACCTCAAGTTAAGTTTTAAATGTCTTATTTAAAGTCTGTAATTTCTTCGATTCTGGTTTTCCTGTGTTTATCGGCCCTGGCAGAGGAGAAAATTCTAAGCTATCATTCCGATATAGAAATTCAGAAGGACAGGTCAGTAATTGTAACTGAGAATATCCTTGTTAACGTTGAGGGTTACCTATTCAAAAGAGGGATATTTCGTGATATACCTCTGTCTTACACCTTAAAAAACGGTCAAAAATATCGAGTTGGTTTTGATCTTTTATCGGTAACTAAAAACGGTGCTAAAGAACCTTTCAAAAAGGAAAACAGAAGTAATGGTGTACGAATATATATTGGTGATGAGGATGTATACTTAAATCCGGATAAATACCAATATACCATAAAATATAAGGTTAAGAATGTCCTTGGTCTCTTTGAAGATTTTGATGAGTTGAGCTGGAACGTAAATGGAAATGGATGGGATGTGAGAATCGAATCCATCTCAGCCAATGTAAGATATCCTAGAGGAGCCGGCTTAGTTCAAAAAGCTGTTTACACAGGTGCTTATGGCGATACCGAAACAGATGCGGATGTTTCTGATAATCAAGGAGAGGTGTACTTTAAAGGACGGCAACCGATGAATCCCAGAGAGGGAATGACCGTTTCTGTGGCCTGGGATAAAGGTTTTATTGAGTATCCAACAGCAGTTGACATGGCAATCCTTAAAATTCAAACACTCTCAGTCTGGATTGTTTCTATTTTAGGCTTAGTCTTAACGCTTGTTTTTAATACCTTCTTTTGGTTCAAAAAAGGGAAGGATCCCGAAAGAGGAATTGTCATTCCTCAATTCACTATTCCGGAAGGTTTGACTCCGGCAGATTGTGCCTATATAGATAATAATTTTCGGTACAGATCAAATGCTTATGGTGCCACTATTGTGAATATGGCTGTAAACAAGCATCTGGAAATCAAAGATGAACAAGAAAAGAAACTGCTGTTTGTCAACAGGCAAAAGTACATTTTCACCAAGCTTGATGAGGGTCCAATGGAAGTAAAAAATACTACCGAAAGAGATTTTTTTAAGGACCTTTTTGGAAGCGATGCAGAATTAGAAGTGGTGCGTAAAGAGTACAATGCCAACGTATTAAATGCTAGAAAAGGGTTAGTAGCTAATTTAGCAGCAAAGCACGAAGGAGTAAATGTTATCAGGAATTATGCATTGACAGCTATGTCTTTGATTATTCCAGTTGTGAGCATTGCGTTGGGAATTTTTTGTCTTGCCAATTATGGAGGAAATTTTGGTGTTATAGCTGCCTTGGTAGGCTTGTTTATCGCCTTAGGTTATTTCTTTTCACGTTGGTTTCAAAAGCCTACAGAAGAAGGAACAAAACTGATGGACTATGTGGCCGGCTTAAAGAAATACTTAAAATACACCGAGGAAGACAGATTAAAGATTCTCAATCCACCAGATTTTTCCTTCGAGCATTTTGAAAAAATGCTTCCTTATGCCATTGCATTAGATTTGGCAGATGAGTGGCAAAACCATTTTGAAGTTGTGAACCCTACAGAAGCCAGAAATCATCATTCTTTTATTTGGTTTCATGGAAACAACGTATATAGTTACCAGGACTTTGATTTTAATGATGTCAGTGATACCATTAGTTCGGCTGCTATTCCGCCAAGTTCCAGCAGTTCCAGCGGTGGGGGAGGTTTCTCTGGTGGCGGTGGTGGCGGCGGAGGCGGCGGTGGTTGGTAAGACTTTGCCCCGTTCTTCTAAATTAGAATGTAAGAAAAGCTATGTGGATCTGGTGAATTTATAAAATGGCACTTCTGCCGTTTTTCCTGAAATCTTATCGGTTATGATAAGCAGTAATCAAGGTGTCAGAGGTCTTGATTGCAGGATTTTTTATTAGTCAGCATGTAAGCCGTTTTGTTTATTATTTGTCGAAGTATTAGGACAGCAGCTTGTCAGAAATATTAGGAAACACCAGTTAATATTAATCCAGCATTAGAGCCAGATCCTCTTTTACCAGATTGTATTCTCTAGCATTTAGAAGAATTTCCATTATGTCGATTTCCACATTATCAATGTCATTGATGGATATCAGATAGTATTTATTGCCTTTTGACACGAAAGCCTTTCCATCTCTGAAATCATGTGCTTTTTCGTAAAATAAAGGGACTACAATCTTGCCCAATGAGCTGATATAACCCACTTTCTGGTCTACTGCTACAGAAGCAAAACCATCGTTAAACTCACCCACTTTCGTATAGATAGGCTCTACTATTACTTCACCTTTTGCATTCATAAAGCCCCATAAGTGACTATTTCTGAATGGGTACAAAGAAGAGGAAGATGAACGTAAATCATTCACGCCACTAAAAAGCTCCAAACCATCTTTATCCATGATGCCGTAGCTTCCTTTCTTTTTAAATATGGCAAAGCCATTCTCAAAAGCCTTGATATCTTCATAAACCTCTTGTGTCAAAACGTTTCCTTTTTTGTCAATGATTGCTGCACGACCATTGATAGATACAGAAGCTCTTGAGTCGAAAAAATTGGCTGCTTTTTCAAATACTTGCTCAAAAGCCTTTTCCCCTTTTGAATTCACATACATCCATTTTCCATCAGTGTACACAGGAGCCAGTTCTTCAGTGAAATTCAAGGCAAAATCAAAACTTGCGGGAATAACTTCTATACCTTGTCTGCTCAGAAAACCATATTTGTTATTTTTCTGAAAAAGGGCATAATCACCTTCAAAGCTTTGGGCGTATTCTAATTTATTTTCAATAATTACTTTACCGGTGGTATCCATGAAACCAAACTTTCCATCTTTTTTGAAAAGGCCAATTCCTTGAGTGAAAGGCTCGAGATGTTCAAATTCCTGCATGGTAATTTCAGTACCATCCAAAGCGATATATCCGTAAAACTGTCCTTTTCTGACTATTGAAATACCCTCAATAAAGTCTGTTGCATAGTCGTATTGACATTCAATGGCCATTTGACCCGTTTTATTCAGAAAACCGTACTTACCGTCAATCTGTACTTTGGCTAAGCCATTTTTGAAAGTATGGCACACTATACCTCCGTTATCATTGGAGTTATAATGAGGTTCATTGCCATCTACAGAAGAAAGCATGAAAAAGAAAGGTAGTATTAAAAAGTAGTGCAAAGATTTCTGGATGGTTCTCATAGTAATTTCGTTTGTTTTGTTAATCGCTGAGACAAACTTAGCCTCTACAAGCGTCCTGATTATTAATTTTCGATTTTCGGTTTCAATTGTTCATTTTTCGGTATTTAAATGAGGTGAATGTATTTTAAGTATTGGTTATTAGAGTTTTAACCAGGCCATTAAATATGGATATTCGTGGCGGGGAAAAGAATGAATTATTGTTTTCCAAGAAGGATAGACTAGGAAGGTAAGGCTGTTTAATTAACTAATTTTACAGAACAAATACCTATACCTTACCGATGATAAAACGATATTTCACATTAGTGTTTCTGAGCTTAATGAGCACTGCTCTATTTGCTCAATTTGGTTTGCAGAATCTTAAAGTCAATTACGAAACCACACCTTTGGGCATTGACAACGAACAACATCAGTTTTCCTGGCAAATGAAAAATGAAAGCGATGTTAGAGGTTTGGTTCAAACAGCCTATCAATTGGTGGTCAGAGATGAGGCGAATCAAAAGGTTTGGGACTCTGGAAAAGTTATTTCTGGATTCTCTCATGGAATATTTTATAAAGGAGAGAAGCTTAAACCTACTACACGATATACCTGGGGCGTTACCGTTTGGGACAATCAAGGCCGTTCAAGTCAAAAGTCTTCCTGGTTCGAAACGGGATTGATGAATCCGAAAATTGCTGCATGGGATGGAGCACAGTGGATAGGAGGGGGAGAAGAAGATATGGTCTTTTATTCGCATTACCTTTCTGTTTTTAAATTAGGTTTTGCAGTGCAAATAGATGCCGATTCAAAATCTACAAAGGCATCATTTGTTTTCGGGGCCAATGATAGTCGAATGAGTAATAAGAACCTTAATCTAATGGGCTTAGAGAAAGGATACAATGAAAGCTATATTGCTTTGGAGATAGATATTTCAGAATTAAATGCCAAAGCAGAAAGTACGGCTTTGCTCAATATCTACAGAGTAGGGTTTGATAAATATGACAAAGCAGAGGTGCCATTTAAAACGGTAGCCATTCCAAGAGAATTCATCAATGACAAGAATAAATATGAAAAGCATAAAGTCTATGCTCAAAGCAATTTCGGAGTGTTTGAATTCTTTATTGACGGAGAGGACGAAAGGCATAGGTTAAGAGATGCTTCTATGGAGCCATTAACGCCTTATTCACCCGGTGGGCTAAACCTGAATCCAATTGGCAATGGAAACAATGCGATTTGTTTTCCGATGTTGGCGGATATTGGATTTAAGGTGGAAAAAGATCAAACGGCTTATTTTTCAGAGATTGAACTTAAAAATTTCAGAGAACCTGGTAACATACTGTATTCTTCTGAAAGGGAGTATACGTTATTCAATGGTTTACCAAAGGTGAAAAATGCTTTTAAGCTAAGCGGTGAACAGCTCATTACTGCTGATCCAAGTAAAAATGCAGCTCCAATGCTAAGAACGGAGTTCAAAACCTCTGAAATGAAAGTAAAAAAAGCGATGCTTTATGTGACCGCGAGGGGCATTTATGAAGTGTATTTGAATGGAGAAAAAATAGGGGATGACTACTTTAATCCAGGACTTACACAATACAACAAACACCACATGTATCAAACCTATGACATCAGCCCTTTGATTCAAAGTAATGCACCGAATGCTTTTGGGGCATGGTTAGGCGAGGGATGGTGGAGTGGAAACATCACTTATTTGGGCGATAGCTGGAACTACTTCGGAGATAAACAATCATTGTTATCAAAAATAGTCATTACCTATGAAGATGGAAGTACACAGACAGTAACCTCAAATACCAAAGACTGGAAATTATTTACCGATGGACCGATAAGAGTAGGCTCATTCTTTCAGGGAGAAGTGTATGACGCCGGAAAAGATGCTGCTGTAAAAGGATGGACTACAGCGAACTACTCAGATGAAGCATGGAAAAAAGCTGTGGAAGTTCCTCTTGAAGGTAACGCCTATTTGACTGAGGTGAAGGATATGTTTGGCAGAACCTCTTCGCTGAATTACAATGAACTTGAAATTATTGGGCAATACGGAGAAAATGCCAAAGTTGTAAAGACTCTGGAAGCTATGGATTACTCTACCCCAAGGCCCGGGGTGTTTGTATACGACATGGGTCAGAATATGGTGGGTATACCTGAAATCAAAATTAAGAACGGTAAGAAAGGTCAAGTAATTAATCTGCGTTTTGCGGAGGTACTTTACCCTGATCTGCCGGAATACAAGGGAAATGAAGGTATGGTGATGATGGAAAACATCAGAGCTGCTCTAACACAAGACCAATACATTCTAAAAGGTGGAGATGAAGTCATTAAACCTCGTTTTACTTTTCATGGATACCGTTTTGTAGAAATAACGGGTATAGAAAAGTCTTTACCCGTGGCAGATGTTAAAGGTTTAGTTATCAGTTCGGTAGAAGAGCTCTCTTCTTCGTACAAAACAAATAACCCGGAAGTGAATAAGCTTTGGGAAAACATTACCTGGTCTTTGAGAAGTAATTTTCTTTCCATTCCAACTGACTGCCCTCAAAGAAACGAACGAATGGGTTGGAGTGGCGATATCTCTGTGTTTGCGAAGTCTTCAACATATTTAACAGATGCCAGTAACTTTCTGAAAAGACATCTTTTGGCCATGAGAGACATACAATACGAGAATGGCAGATTTACTGATGTAGCCCCGGTAGGAGGAGGTTTTGGAGGTACGCTCTGGGGAAGTGCCGGAATTGTGGTAGCCTGGGAGACCTTTCAGCAGTATGGCGATATGCAATTGCTCCAAGAGCATTATGATGCCATGAAACGCTATGTAGACTTTCTGGCAACCATGGTCAACGAAGAAGGTATATTGAATGAAGGACCGCTGGGCGACTGGTTAAGTCCTGAAGGCAATAAAAATGATAATACCCTCTTCTGGATGGCTTATTATGCTTATGATTTAGAGATTATGAGCAAGATGGCTATGAAGCTCGGAAAAGAAGCCGATGCAAGAAAGTTCATGAATAAAAGAGCTGAGGTAAGGCAAGTTTTTAATAAGGTATATGTGGATGCAGAAACAGGAAAAACCATCAAATCAGGGATTGTAACAGGCTTCCTGGGACCTCCGGGAGAGAACAGGGGAGATATTAAAACAGACAAAGGTCAGTTGATTGATACCCAGGCGTCTTATGCTATCCCGCTCGCATTAGGAGTATTTAGTGGTGAAAATGTAGAAAAAGCCATCAAAAATCTGGCAGAAACCATTCAAAGAAAGAATACGGACGATGGCGGAGTGGAAAGACCGGAGTATTCGCTTATGACCGGGTTTATTGGTACAGCCTCTATTAATGAAGCCCTATCGGCCCATGGACGTGACGATCTGGCTTATCAATTACTTGTGAATAAACAGTATCCTAGCTGGCTGTATTCAGTGGTGAACGGAGCCACCTCTATTTGGGAGAGGTTAAATAGTTATACAGTAGAAGATGGTTTTGGAGGGAACAACAGCATGAATTCCTTTAATCATTACTCATTTGGTGCCATTGCTGCCTGGATGTACAATTCATCACTGGGTATACAACGTGATGCAACGGTGCCCGCTTTTAAGCAGTTTGTACTCAAACCATCAATTGATCCTACAGGTCAAATCAAGGAAGCCTCTGGCCATTATGATTCAGTTTATGGGCGTATAGAATCAGCCTGGCATAATGAAGGGGATAAATTAACTTTCAAGATCCGTATACCTGCCAATACGACAGCAAAAGTATTTGTTCCGGCAAAAACACTGGATCAAGTTACAGAAAGCGGAAAGGCTATTGCCACAGACCAAGTGTCAAGTTTCACGGATAATGCTGTGGTGCTTGATTTGGGTTCAGGAAGTTATTCGTTTGAGGTGAGGAAGTAGTGTTTTAAAACTCAACAGTACAAAGAAAACTTGATATATAACCTTAAGTGTCAAGTAATCAGTACTTTTGGATTTAGCTTTGCCGATATATTCGGAAAGTAAATGTCCAGTTTTTAAATAAAAAACTGGACATTTTTATTTAAGTTTCACTTCAGAAAGGTAAGGAAGATACTAATTGAATTAGTTTGCTTTTATACTAATTATTTCGATTGCGGCAGGATAGCCATTCTCTAGTATATGCACAGGAATAATCTCGCCTCCAGAATTCTTCTTTTTGGCAATCCAATGTTTATTTACATCGGACCAATAAATAAACCTTGTTTTAGAATCGAAAGCTATGGAAAGTGGATAGCTTATTTGAGTGTCTTTAGAATTAACTGTACTAATTGTATTCCATACAAAGTCAGTAATTTTTCTCGTGGTCAGATTAACTTTTCTTATCCTATCGTTAACCACGCCTGTGTCGTTTTGTGCCCAGTATAGTTGATTTCTTTTTTCATCCAAAGTAGCATGATGTGCTTTCCAAATTTTTTCCTCACATCCTAAAATCACTTTAGGTTGAGTAGGATTTAATAAATCAAGTGACATTAATTTACTGCACTTGGTAACCTCATCGTTAGCGAACCAATAAAGCTTCTCATTTTTATTGTCCAATACAAGGTTTCCGATGTTGTTGGGTAATTGAACGAGTACTTCTATAGAATCACCGTTCATTCTGTAAGTCCCAATCTGACTCTTACCAGAATAGCCATAAGTGACATAAATTAAATCATTCTTTTCATCTAATACGAAATCATAAGGGTCCTTATTAGGCTTAGAGTTGTAATAAGTAATAACCAGCTCCTTATCTTTATTTTTTAGATTATATTTGAAAATTGCTCTATGGTCAATATAATATAGATTTTCTCCTTTTAAGTCTGATTTAAAAGAGGGCAAATTGTTCCCTTTTCCTTCATGAATAGTTTCTACTTCACTTTTATTCTCAATGAATGTTTTTAAGAGAGCCTTAGGCCGATTTTCAGAGAAGAAAATGCTGGTAGTTAATTTAGGTGTACATGAAATTCCGAAGAATAGAAGTCCAAAGAGTATAATTTTTGTTGGTATTGTTTTCATGTGATAGCTGAGTTAGTTAGAATAACCTTATGAAGGTACTTAACTTATAAGTATATTCACTATCAATCAATTACAGTGACATTCTTTTCGAGTAAATAGGGGAAAAATACCCTATTTTTCTGCCAAAGTGTTTCGTCAAAATTTATTCATTACTCATTTACATTATAACATTCTCCCAATTTACCATCTCTAGCCTTTCTTTTATCATTCTTAAGGTTTTTAGTACTGCAGTTTCCTTAGGCAGCTCACCATGTACAAGATTCTTGAAGTCTACATTATAAACTGCTGCCAAGCTGGGCCAAATGGTATCTAAGTCTATAAAAATCAAAGCTTCGTTGGGGTGGTGTATCAACCACTCGTTATTGTTTTTGAAACTGGATACATCATCTTTTGCGACTTTTAAGAGCATTTTGTCAAAAGCTGAAGAGTGGAAAAACTCCATGTATTCTTGTTGAATTAGCAGTTGGTGTAAATCATAGGTGTGGCGAATTTTCTTTTTTAAGTTTTCCAATGGGTTTTCACCGTACGAAAACCTCACCAAGCTCATTATCTTTTCACAAATAGTTCTTATCGGCTCAAGAACATTAACTTCAAAAGGTAGTAGACCATGTGCTTCGGCAATATCATCTTGCCCATTGCTCAACATCATTTCACCGATATATGAATTCAGTCTTTTTACGGAGAAAGGCTCGTGATGGCCTAGCCAAGACGACTCCAAAATGACTCTGTCTCTAACTTGGCCATACCTTCCACTAAACTCCTTACTAAAAGTGTGTGCAGTCTTGCGATTCATCCCCATTTTTCGAGTAATTCCCTCAGTCTCAATTTCTGGAAGAGAAAGACTCACTACTTCACTAATAACTCGCAGCTTTTCCTTTAAGCTACTATTGCTTTCTCCATCTCTACGAATCACGACCAGGTCTATATCTTCAGAAAAGCGATTTATAACCCTAAAGCATTTGGAAAGAGCTGTTCCTCCTTTAAAAATCGTATCTCTGCCTATTGCATGTTTGAATATGATCTTCAATGCAAATGTTACCCAATAATCTTTTTCTATATAGATAGCTGCAATTTGGAGTTGGTCAGCAGTGAATTGTACCGCCTGCCTAAAAAGTTTTTTATCTTCGTGAAGTGTCATTCAATGTTCCATTTTTCGGTAGAAGACAATACTTTTTCTGCTCCTTCAATTTTGTACTTAGATATAGGGTTTAGGGACTTGAACAAGGACTCGGTTATTTCGTATTCGCCATTCTCTTCTAGTAGAGCTCCAAGTAGTGCTCGGGTAGCAGGTGAGTACTTTGCACATAGCCTCACCACTGTCTTTTTGTCTTTAGGCTCTAAGCCTTTAATAATGGCTAAACACCTCCTACATGATGCCTCTATTGTGGTGTCGGGTATTTTTTTAATGTAGCGTATTGCATCTAGTAGCTGAAAAAGCGGTATGTTTTCTTTTGTAATGGTGTTTTTTTGTTTGACGAAACTAATTTTATACCGCCCTCTTTTGAAACTCGGTCTAAGCTCATTTTTGCCAATTTGAATTGTATTACTCACCTGAGTTGTGAGTCCTAGCTCATTATATACACTATAACCTGTTAGATATCCTACTAGCTTGCCATTGTCTTCTAGCAGGTCTTTCACTATTTGATATTGATTTGGCTGAAGCTCGCCAAAAGGAGTTTTCTCAGGCTTGTAGTATTTGCCTTTTGCGAGCTTGGCAAGTTTGCCCGCTGCCACTAATCTATTGAGAGATTTAATAACCGCCTCCTTTTTGCTCACCTCTTCCATAAAGTCATCATAGGTGAATACGTATCCTTTCGGAAATCTATCTATGGTAAGTTTAACATTATTAGATACTTGCATTGCTTATTTCTTTCTACAAAGTTATGTAAATGTCCAGTTTTTTATATAAAAAACTGGACATTTTTATTTAAGTTTCACTTCAGAAAGGTAAGACTGATACTAATTGAATTAGCTTGCATAAAGATTGTTTTCATTTGACTAATATTCAAAATTGGGTATCCTGATAAAGGAAGGTATTTGTTGTGATAAAACAAGCTAAAAGCATAGCATTCATGTCAGGTAGAGGTAGTAGAGACCCTCATCTAGCAGTAAAAAGGCTGTCCTCGTCTTCGGTCGGACTGACTTGTACTTACAATAAAACAACTACTCCTCAAAAACCTCTCTCAAACTACTCCTCATTATGTACTCAACTTGGGGGATGTTCTTAATTACATTGCCAGAAGTGTAGGTTCTGAGCCCATGGCTTCAATTAAGAAAACAGGAATAACATCAGTGCTTTATTGATCCCAAATGTCATTTTATGTCTGTAGGATGGACTCATTTTGCTCAGTGAAACTAGTTCGCTTCTCGGTACGCATTTATAATTATTTCTAGTTCTTTAGCCTTGAATATACTAAAGAATGATAGTGCCAATTGATCGTCACAGGCAGCGGATTGCTTAGCTTCTAAAAGCAGATGCCTCAACTATTTAATGATAAGATCATTGAGGTCGTGTTTTGCGTAGCTATAAGTACGGAAAGTGATTTTTTGTCTCTCTTTGTTGCTCTTTTTTTTATTCTACTATATTTTCAATTTCGTTGTCTGTCAGGTTCTGAATGTTCTTTGTGATTTTTTGAATATCCCAGTTCCACCATTGAAGCTTTAAGAGTTTTGTAATTACTTCTTTTGAGAATCGCTTTTTAATCTCTTTTGCCGGATTTCCTCCAACTACGGAATAGGGTTCGACATCCTTAATGACTGTTGAGTTTGTGGCAATTATTGCTCCGTCTCCAATAGTTACTCCAGCCATTATTGTGGCGTTGTAGCCAATCCAAACATCATTACCAATAGTAATATTTCCTTTTTTCGGGTAGGCTTTTCCCTCCATTGCATTTTCCCAGCCTTTCCCAAAAATTGCAAAAGGATAAGTTGACAATGAATCCGTCATATGATTTGCACCGTTCATGATGAATTTGACATCTGAAGCTATCATACAGAACTTTCCAATAATTAATTTGTCTCCTACAAAATCGAAAAGGTATTTTACGTTTTTCTCAAAGTTTTCTACATTTTCAAAATCATCATAATAGGTATAGTCGCCAACTATGATGTTGGGGTTTTTCACAACATTCTTTAGGAAACAAAGTCTGTCATAATTCTCAAGCGGAAATTTTACGTTTTTATCTGGTCCCATCATTCAGTTTTGATTTTTAGTAATTCTTCCGAAATACCAATTCCTATAGTCTAAATTTAAATTGGAAAATGAATTATTGGTCTTCTTTCAACAATTTATTCAATATGCTTTTTGAGCCTCCACTACCTAATTCCACTGCCTTAGAGTAACACTTTATAGCTTCTTCTACTTTGTCATACTTTAAGTAAGCTTCACCCAGTGAATCCCATAAATTTCCATCTTCAGGGAATAACTTCACATTAAGTTTAAAAAGTTCTAAGGCCCAGTCAGGCTTGTCTTCTTTTATCAATCTGCTATATCCTAGTCTATTTAGTACGGCATGGTCGTTAAATTCATAATTAAGTTCTTTCTTAAAAAGATCAGGTAATTTATCTGCATTTGAAGATGGATTGGTTTTCATAAATTCATGAATTAATTCATAAATGTTCCTTGAAATTGGTGTTGCAGTATAATTGGAATCAAAAATCATTTTGCCTATTTCTCGAGCAACATTTTCTGATTCATGACCTAAAAACGCGTTTGTTATGTATATAACCACTACCTCATCATCTGTATATCTTACAAAATCAGCAAAATACAGCCCATTACTACCATTATGTGCAACGATTTTGGTATCTCTATTACTTTGAGATATGGCCCAACCGTAGCCGTAAAACGATGTCTTGCTATTATTTTCGGCTACATGAGGTGTTTCTAGAAGAGCCTTTATTTCTCGTGTTAAAATCACATTATTGTTTAAAGCAACCTGCCATTTATATAAATCCTCAACGGTAGAATGAATATCTCCTTTGCCTATACTATACCAGTGTTTATCATTGTACGGAAGGTGCTGTTGGGTTGTTCCCCAATCTGCCCATTGTTCATCATCTCTGTTATAGTAGTATCCATGTGCGAGTCGTTCCGCACTAAAATTGATGCTTTTATATCCGGTACTTTTCATTTGAGCAGGTTCAAACAGGTATTCATTTAAAAAAGAATTATAAGATTGTCCCGAAACCAACTCCAATAGAACCGTTAACATAATGTAGTTGGCATTGGCATATTGGTACTTTGCACCTGGTTTAGATTGTAAATCTGAATCAAAGAATTCTTTTAGAAACTGTTCTTTACTGGCTTCATCATATCTAAAACCACCAGTTCTATTAGAAATTCCAGAGGTATGCGTTAATAATTGATGAATAGTTATCTCTCTTTTGTCTATAGGGACCTGACGAAAATATGAACTTATTTTATCTGATATTTTAATTTTCCCTTGTTCTACAAGTTTTAAAACAGCCGATGCTGTAAATTGTTTAGTAACAGAACCAATATTAAAAACAGTTAATGGTGAATTAGGTATTTTATTTTTTCTGTCTGCCCATCCATATCCTTTTGATAAAATAATTTCTCCTTTTTTAGAGACTAAAACAGCTCCAGAAAAGCCATTTATTACGCTTGATTCCAAATATGCGTTAATTCTATTGAAAAGTTCTTTATTGGTGCTTTGAGAAAAAGAATTTAAGGTGAAAAAGGTTATGAAAGCGAAAATTAGTGCTTTACTCGATGAATTCATTTTCTGATTGTTTTGTGATCGACTTCTTTGTTTTTATTGCTGCCACAGAGTAGAAATTGCATCAGCAACTATATATACGAGCTTGTATTTACAGAGCAGTTTCAAGTTATTACTTTGAGAGATTTACAATCTAGTTTGTGAGCGTACGGTACGCATAAGCCCGGTTACCGCTCCAATAACAGATATTCTGCATACCTCAAGGCTGTTGCCAATAGATTGCTTCTGTTCTTTGCCTTTTCTTTGAATTGGTTTAACTGCTCATGATTGATCTTTCTACCTTTTACAAAAACCATTTTAGGATTCTGAAGAGCCTTTAATTCTTCAAGTGGATTTGTGTCTAATATTAGGAGATTGGCAGTTTTGCCTACCTCGACACTTCCCAGATTATTCAAAAAATTATGTGTTTTTGAAGGATTCACTGTTGCTGTCTTCAGAACATCATAATTACTCATCCCTGCTTGCTTATAGAATTCTAATTCTTGATGTATGGAGAAACCGGGTAAAGTAATACCAATGCCTGCATCTGTTCCACAGACAATGTTGACTCCTTTGTCATAAAGTTTCTTTATGATGAGTAAATGAAAATCATGTTGATCTTTGATTCGTTTAGTGACGGTAGCATCTTGTATTTTCGTACCATTCCATCTGTCATATTGGGCTTGGCTATCTACCATGCGAATGAGCGGATTCATATAATCCAAATCCTCTGAAGAGAGAATCGTATCATTCCGGAGCATGTTGTAAATGTTGTAATAAACAATTAGTGTAGGGCTTAGCGTTGCGTGAGGATTGGCTACATATCCTTCAACTATTTCATTAAGCTTAGTAGTATCCAGTTGATAATTCAATGGTTGTTGCACAAACTCTTCCGCATGTTCGATGGTGATGATTTGAGGGTTAAAGTGATACTCATAAGGAACCTCCGGAGTAGGATGGGCCACTATATCCATGTTAGAAATAGCAGCTTGCCTGAGGATTGCTTCAAATAGTTCTTCTGTAAGCCCAGAATAGGTCTTAATGAAGTCAAAACCACGCTCTTTGAAAGAGATGATTTTTTCTTTTGCTTCGTTAGGGTCTGTTAGGTTAGTATTATCATCCCCGATGAATTGAGGACCTGTTAGTTTGGGTGTTGAAGTAAAGAACATCGGAGCGGCTATTTCATTTTCTATTACTTCTTTCTTGATTCGTAGGTGCATGGGTTGCCCCCAAAGGTTGCGAATGGCTGTAACGCCATTTGCCAAATACAAGCCGAGTTCATATTTATCCCAAACGTGTACGTGCATGTCAGTCAAACCAGGTGAAAGAAAACCACCTCTGGCATCTATTTCAGCCAGATTTTCAAGATTCGAAGTGTCTCCAATACTACTTATTAACCCGTTTTTGATGGTGACACTCGAGTTTGTTAGTACCGTATCAGAGGTCATTGGAACAATGTTGACATTCCTTATGATATAGCTATTTAAATCAGCCTTCGGTTGATTGTCCATCTTCAAAAAGGAAGTCTGAAAAGAATCTAAAATGAGTATACTAATCAATGCGATTAGAATTAGCACTACCAATCCCCCAATCCCTTGTAATCCTCTCTTTAAAATTATAAATGCTAGTCTTTTTGTTTTCATATTTATTTAGGCTCAATTCACTGCTGAAATTACTTCAAAATTGTTATATTCTTTTGGCCAAGTTGAATTGACATTGCGGAGCATTTTTTAGGTTCCAGTTCCTTTAGCTTTAAATAATCTGACAAGCCAAGATTTGTAAATCTCGACTTGCCAGATTATCGCTTAAAAATTTACACCAATGTAAATGTTTGGCTCAAAAAGAAAGTATCTTCTCCATTTATCGTCCAACTCCTTGAATCCGGCTGGAGCTTTGTTGTCAAACATCCAGTGCTGTGAATGAACTTGTGGTTCTATAAAAAATCGCTTTTTCTTTCCAATTGAGACATGGTAGCCCAAATGATACGAGTTATAAACTTTAAACCCATTGCCAATTTTATTCCCATCAAGATCCATATAGGTTTGTAATTGTGGTAGAACTTCGACTGTTGCAAATAGCCCTTTCCAGATCATACGCTGATACGAAATGCCTATACCTGTTTCTCGCACATGTCCCGGATAGAATTCACTTCCTGTTTCTAACTTATCCAAAAGACCATCCCACCAGGTGATACCCATGGGTTGAAACAATCGCCAGGTGGCAAACTTGACACCAATAATGTTCTTATCGTCCAGATTACGTTTTACATGAAGCTCAATCATTTGCGTGTTTTGTCGGTCGTTCCAGGGATCTCCAATAGGATCTGTTACGATAAAATAAGGAAAACTTACCCTGTACTTATGGGTTACTTCGTTTTTTTTACCCTCCGATACGTCAGTTGAGTCAGTTTGAGCAAAAGCACTAAGTGTGCAAGAAAATAAAAGAATTGTAAATAGCTTTTTCATTATAATAATAGTTTTTATTAAAAAAAACGATAAGTTCAGAGCCCTCCGGTTCTAGTTAGCTTAAGTTTTAAGAAGAGAAAGGAATCATCATTTGATGATAGTTTAACTCTGCTTTATCGATTTGATAATGCAAAGATGGAGTGGGAAGGAAGGTGAATCGTTCTGAATTATAAATGCGGACTTAATCGTGAGATTCAGGACTTTCTAAACAGTCTTAAATTTGATTAGCTTTCAACCATGCCTTAGGTGTCATACCTTCAGTTTTTTTAAAGTAGCCATTGAAAACCGATTTAGAACTAAAGCCGCTTTCATATGCGAGCCCTAAAAGGGTAAGGTGGCTATTCGCAGGATTTAAGGCATTCACTTTGAAGTTCTCTAGGCGGAAATTATTGATGTACTCATTGAAGTTTTGTCCCATTCTTTCATTTAGCAACCAAGAAAGTTTGTTGCAGCTAATATTCATGCTATTAGCTAGTTCGCGTAAGGATAAGGTAGGGTTTCGAAACCATTTTTCTTCATTCATGCCTTTTTCAATTATTTCTAATGCTATATCGACTTCAGCATCTGATAATAAGGCTTTAGACGTGGTTAATTGTATTTGCTGTTCGGGATTTGGAGGCAATTGTTCTTCGCGGAAAACTACTTGTACTAAATCCTGAAATCTTTGATACTTGTGCAAAGGTTTAAGCAGAGGTATATTCATAAAGTTTATGATCTGACCAGTACGTATTTTGATGTTTTCTTCCAAAAAGTCCAATGCCATTTCGTGCTTTCCTAAATGAACAAGTAAAAACAGTTGCCATGGGAATAGAGCTGCACCAAAATCCTCTTTTACCATTTGACCTACCCTGCTTATATCAACATTGATCTTTTCATCTGGATGTACCAACTTGTATAATACCTTGCATTCTTCGGGTCTTTCGGCCAAAGGGGTTTTATCTAAGAAGTCATTTAGTTTAATGTAATCTTTTGTAAGGATTAAGCAAAGTTGTTT
>JANSYO010000172.1 GCA_024742395.1 Cytophagales bacterium | reverse complement strand
GTTAATAGATTTTGATACCATTGAAAAAAAGAACCTGGACAGAACGGCAGGAGTTTTCGAAAAAGATATTGGCAAATCAAAGGTTGATGCTATTGCAAAGGCAATCAAAAAAAGTGCAACATCTCCCAAAATCACTATCAAAAAATCTGAATACAGCATATGCGAGGAAAAAGGATTCAGAAATGCTCTGGATTGTGACTTAATCTTTTCATGTGTAGATAGACCATGGCCGAGACAAGTGCTAAATTTCTTGTCTTATGCATATTTGATTCCTGTCATTGATGGAGGAATAAAAATCCGAACCAATTCATCTAATTCCGAATTAATCGGAGCCGATTGGAGATCCCATATTATAGGCCCGGAGAGGGTGTGTTTGGAATGTATGGGGCAGTATTCTTCGGAAATGGCAAAGCTTGAAAGCGAAGGTTTCTTGGATGACCCTGAATATATTGAAGGATCAAACATAAAATTACCCTCCGAATTTCATGAAAATGTATTTCCTTTCAGTGCCCATCTAGCTGCTATGGAAGTTCTTCATAGTCTGAGTATGATCATTTCCCCATCAGGCTTATCAAATTTGGGAGAGAAAATATATCATTTTGTCACTGGAACAATTGATACAGAAAGAATGAAATGCCAAAAGAATTGCTTTTTTCCTCCCATTGTTGCCAAAGGTGATTCTTTGAGCCTTGTACCTACAGGGAGGCATAAAAAAGCAAAAGCTATAAGAGAAAAACGTCTAAATTAATTCTATTTGCAACCAAATAATATGTTTTGTTATCTTTGATTCCATGAAGGCCTGGATTGTTGAGTTTTTGTGCCCCATCCACCGCCCCTTCGGAAAAAATACACCGTAATTGACTGGATTATAAGGGAATACAAATTTGATTCTCTTCCAGTCATCCCGACTTACCTTATTTAAGTAAAATCAAAACACTGTTAATCTTATGATTTTCAGTGTTTTGTGTTTTTAAGCATATCGTTTGAATTCATTTAAAACCATCTAAAATCATATCAAGCGTGTTCCCATCGGGAGCAAACACTTACACTTCTTGTTGTAACTTTAAATGACTTTTAGAACCATTTTTCTTGTGTTTTGACTTTCACAGTATTAACACTCTAAAAGGTTACAACATGCAGAAAAACAATCGTTTAACAATCAACTTCTTTACAAGAAAGCACAAGGTTCAATCCGAGAACCTAATTGTCTATTGTAGGATCACCATCGATGGTGAGCGAACCGATTTTAGCATAAATCGGGAGATAAAAGTCAATTTATGGGACAATAACCGTAAAAGGGGCAAGGGTTTTTCCAGTTATGTAATCTCCCTGAACAAGTACCTAGACCAAATTTATACCGGACTACATGAGGCCCATAGATTAATGATGGCAGAAGAAAAAGTAATCACACCACTATCTATCAAGGCAAGATTTTTTGGGGAAGTTGAGGGCGGAAAAACATTGAAACAATTGATTGCCTACCACAATGGAACCATGCACACTTCTTTACGTCCGGGAACCAGAAAGAACTACCACATCACAGAACGATGCGTGGGCCTATTTTTAAAAGAAGAATATGGGATAGAGGATATAAAGCTCAAAAAATTGAATTATCGTTTTATATCGGACTTTGAGCAGTACCTAAGAAAGTACAGACCATCTACACGAACCAAATGCACCAATAATGGGGCCATGAAACACATGGAACGGCTTAAGAAAATGTCAAGGTTGGCCGTTCGGTTGGATTGGATAGTAAAAGACCCTTTTGAAAACTATAAACTACGTTTTGAGAAAAGCGAACGGGAATATTTGACAAAACGGGAATTGAGGTTGATTGAAGAAACCACATTCACAAAGGAGGGGGTGGAGAAATGCAAGGATGTGTTTCTCTTCTCGTGCTATACTGGCCTATCCTATATCGATGTCAAGGCATTGACCCCAGACCACCTACTTAAAGGAATAGATGGAAATGAATGGTTGTTCACCAAAAGGATAAAGACGGACGAAAAACTTAAAATCCCCCTATTACCACAAGCAAAGGAAATCATCAAGAAATATGAAGATTCAGCCGAAAGGAGAATAGCGAAAGTACTATTGCCTGTTTATAGCAATCAAAAGGTCAATTATTACTTAAAGGAAATATGTAAGGCCTGTAAGATTTACAAAAAAGTGACATTCCATACAGCAAGGCACACTTTTGCAACAACGATAACCTTGTCCAATGGAGTCCCTATAGAAACTGTATCCAAAATGCTCGGTCATACCAAACTGTCCACTACCCAGATCTATGCAAGGGTATTGGAACACAAGATAGGGGAGGATATGCAGAACCTTATTTATCATATGGAAAAAAATGAGCAAAAAGATTCTACAGGAAGCTAATAGTAATCTCCAGTTATGATGTTTAAACTAATTGTTTAGTTATAACTATATTTGAGAAGATAGTTTCTCCAATTTAATAACAGAATAGCCATCAATGACCATAAAACTATGAAGAGGATATTTGATAATTTTACCTTTTGGGGAACACTATTTCTAATTGCCTATTTCTTTTTATACATCTTTCCGTTTCCTTTGGAATGGCTACCGTTCAAAGTTGGAGAAAGCATTTCATCTTATGTAGATAAGTTTTGGCAGTGGTTGGTTTTATTACTGGTAAAGGAAGGTGCAGGCTATCAAGGTGATATTGTTACACGTGTCAATGGTAGCGGGGATACGAGCTACCATTTTTTTAAACTTCTTGTGCAAGGAGCAATTTCGGTTATTATTGCAACGATTTGGCTCATTTTTGATAGGGCAAGGGATTTCTTTGGAAGAATTAAAAGGTTTGCTGCCGTTTATATCCGTTATTATTTGGCATTCACAATGTTGACCTATGGTCTTGCCAAAGTGTTTCCTAATCAATTTTGGGAACCTGGTCTTACCGATATGTTAAGGCCATTTGGTGAAATTTCTCCAATGGGTTTACTATGGAAGTTTATGGGATATTCTGTTCCTTACATCATTTTCACTGGTGTGATGGAGGTTATGGCGGGAGTACTTCTTTTTTTTAGAAAGACCACTAGACTTGGGGCCATTTTAGCGTTCGGAATAATGCTCAATGTTTTTGTCTTGAACATGAGTTACGATGTGCCTGTAAAGCTCTTCTCATTTCATTTGGTAATACTGTCCATAATTATACTATCAAAGGACATTATGGGACTTTTGAATTTTTTCGTTTTGAACAAGCCGGTTCCTGCCAATAAAATAGAACCATACTTTAAAAACAGGAGATATGTTAAACTCGGTCTTTTTGTGAAAGGCTTTGTCATTCTCTTTATCACTTCGGTAATGGTTACAAATAATTATAGTAACCAATGGAAGCATGGGAGAAAAGCAGAGATGCCCAGTCTATATGGAATTTACGAAGTTGAAACTTTTGTCGTGAACAATGATACTATTGAACCGTTGTTGACCGACAAAAATAGATGGCGAAGATTTATAGTCGATAGATACAGTTCCAACATAACCAAAATGAATGGCGATATTCTTTATGCAGAAAGTGTAGTGGATACCATAAACACCACAATTCAAATAAAACCATTCAAAGAATCTTCAACCTTTAACTTCCAATACGAGTTAAGGGATAGTGTTTTGGTTTTTACTGGAACCAAAGGTAAAGATAGCATTAGGATTGATTTTAAGATAAAGGATAAGAATGAGTTTTATCTTATGAAAAGAGGTTTTCATTGGATTAACGAATTTCCGAACAATAGATAGAGTTCAATATTTTATCATGTGTTCTATAACACGAATTAGTACGGCACATATTTGATTTGACTTTCCAAAAGTCCGTACGAATCAATATAAAATTAAAGGGCAGCTGATTTCCAATCATGCTGTATTTATTCGGTCCCGCTTGCGGGACGAAGGATTTCCATGTTAAAAACAAGTCAAAAATGAACAAAGTG
>JANSYO010000354.1 GCA_024742395.1 Cytophagales bacterium | reverse complement strand
TGTCTGTACTGACTCCCACAAGAAAGATGGGAGTAATGAATACAACAGACCTCTGCCAGAGTCAACATTCCTCTGGGGTTCCTTGGCCTGTGATACTTTACTACGAAAGTCTGTGTCTGAGAGGAAATGCTAAGGAGAGTTTAGAATATATTATACTGCATCAGAGTTGATAAAGCAGTGGAAATACCAAAACGAAACAGCGGCTTTCAATTTCTGTGATGATTTTTACAAGTTCTGCTCCATTGCTTCAACAACAGATGGAAAGACAAAGCGAGGATGCTCCTGCAAGGGCCAGACATGACCCACCCACTGCTGCAGTAAAGGATAATGTAAGTCATGTTTATTTTGGATGACGCATAACAAGGTGTACAAGTGCGAGTAAGATTTGATTTGACGTCTGTGCCTTCATGCTAAAACCTAGTTTGATTATTAGGATCCAAATGCCGCCGTTTTTGGTTTGTGTAGAAGAAGACAACGTTGATTTTGTCAAAGAACATCTTTCCAGAGGGAAACAGGTTGAGGTCCAGAACTAACCTTTGTCCTTTGCCCTTCTCACCTATTTGTAGGATGCTAGTGATGATATTCTTATTAAAATAGGTAATAACACTCTTTCAGGGCAACGCTGGCTTTCTTTTGGCTTGCAAGAACGGACACACCGAGATAGTCAAGATACTTCTCTCCAGAGATGATGTGGATGCCACCTTTCAGGATGATGTAAGTTAACAACACTATGAGATTTTATTATGTCTCAATCGGGAATAGGAGGTGAGAAGAGAACAAATCAGGACTTGTGAGCGGCAATAACACTCTTTCAGGAACGAACAGGCTTTCACTGGTCTTGTAAGAATGGGCACACCGAAATAATCAACCTACTCCTGGCTAGAGATGATGTAAGCCGATAACACTCTGGGATTTCCTTTCGTCTCCTAATCGAAAATAGTTAGTGAGAATAGAACAAATCGGCAACTATTAGCGACAATAACACTCTTTCAGCGCAGAACTGGCTTTCATTTAGCTTGTATGAAAGGACACACCGAAACAGCCAATCTGCTCCTAGCCAGAGATGATGTGGATGTTACCTTGAAGGATCATGTAAGTCAACAGCCATCTGATATA
>JANSYO010000351.1 GCA_024742395.1 Cytophagales bacterium | reverse complement strand
GTCAGGGTGCCTGTACTCCACCAACTCTTGGAAGGACGTTTCTTAACAAGTTTATCAGTATGAAATGTGAATAACGCAAGTATGAATACTTACATTGTCACACTGGAGAATAGAAGAAACACTGTCCTGTGCTTTCAATAATAACTGCAGTAAAACCTCTGCATCTTTATGTGCTGACCTAACAAAGTGATATGCGTCTGTCCACTCATGCAAAGACATATCTTCTCCACATTCTTTCAACTTGAATCGGAACAAATTCCAGCGAACCACAAACTCTGCGTAATCATAGTCATCCAATAGATGATACAATTCAAATCCGTATGACTGCATGATATCAATATAACCGTAGAATAATTTGGGTACTTACCCTAACACTCAATAACGGTTCGAGTACGTGAGACAACGTTTGGTTAATCAACTGATACAGCTGAGGTTTGTAAATCCCATCCGTTTGAATAAAGGAAAGCTCAACAGAATCACTAAATAGACCAAATGGGGTTCTACCCGTAGCCCACATATAATCAGTTTCTAACCTCCGATGTGATTGACTCCAAAACTGATCTCTGGATGAAGTAACTCAGCTTTGGATTTGATTGATGTACAATAACTTACGTAGGTAAAACACCCCAAACACTTTGAATCATACCACCTAACAATTGGCGTGTCACATCACGTCCATCAACTGATAAACCACGTTGATTGCACTTGTATGGCACACGAACGTTTTCTTCTTCTGTTTGAACTCCGATAACCATATCTGGGAATGAGACCACTTGGTGTTTTCTATCAAGCAACATCATTTCAGTGTGAGAAAAGTCAAATATAAAGACAGGCACATAGTGAACGCCAACAGGCGAGTGAGGGTAAAACGTTTTCTCGAATTTACCCAGCCAGTAGTGCAATGCATTGCTATCAAGGTACTGATGTGAATGATATATCGTTTCTCCATCATCTGTTGTATCAGAGTAAACATAATCCCTTAGACTATTGAAATAAACAGTCGAAGCATAAATATCGTCTTGTAATGAGACATCATCACTTGCTAGCATGATTACTTGCTCTGGGAAGGTTGGCAATTCATTTATCTGTAATAATCAATCCACTTTGTCCTGAAAGAGACAAG
>JANSYO010000125.1 GCA_024742395.1 Cytophagales bacterium | reverse complement strand
GTTTCGGTATGCCTGAAATAGGGGAGGAGGCCATTATTCAAGCAGCTAAAGATGCCGACCTTTATGAAAACATCATTGGGTTCAAAGAAGGATTTGATACGGAGGTTGGTGAGCGTGGCGTAACACTTTCCGGGGGGCAAAAGCAACGTCTGTCGCTTGCCAGAGCTATTGTGAGGGAGCCTCAGTTACTTATTCTGGACGATTGCCTCTCGGCCGTTGATACCAATACTGAAAATAAGATTTTACAAAACCTGGAGCGTATCATGGACTCCAGAACTTCAATTATCATTTCTCATAGGGTGAGTTCGGTGAAGTTGGCCGACAAAATTGTGGTACTGGATGAGGGATCCATAGTAGAAGAAGGAACCCACGAAAGCCTAACAAAGCTTAATGGGGTTTATAAAGAGCTGTATGATAAGCAAATGAGCATGGAAGAAGCCTAATATGATTGATCAATCAAAGATTAAGGCGGTCATATTTGACATGGATGGCCTACTGGTAAACTCTGAGCCTTGCTGGCATATTGCAGAAAAGAAGATATTCGGAGAACTGGGTGTAGAACTAAGCACAGAAAACTGCCTTGAAACTACCGGAGTTCCGATCAAAGATGTAATTCAGCATTGGTATAAAAAACACCCATGGGTGAATCCGGATTTTGAAACCTTAGAAAGGGATCTGTTAAATGGAGCAAAAGAGGCTATTGAAGAGCATGCCGATTTAATGCCGGGAGTTTTAGAAACGGTCTCATGGGCAAAACATAATAATTACAAGATAGGATTGGCCTCTGCCTCACCAATGGATATGATTGAGATGGTCTTAAGGAAATTTAACCTTCTGACAGACTTTGATACTTTTCATTCAGCAGAATTAGAGAGGTTTAATAAACCAGATCCCGCGGTTTATCTCACGGTGGCTAAAAGATTGGAAGTCAAAATAGAACAGTGTTTAATTCTGGAAGACTCTGGAGGTGGTGTTAAAGGGGCCGTGGCTTCAGGTGCTCAAGTGATAGCTGTTCCGTCTCCACATGAATTTAACGAGGCTAAATTCAATATAGCCTCTGCAAAAATTAGCTCTTTGAATAATTTAAAGGAAGCTATAAAATAAAAACAGGCGGCCCAGAAGGCCGCCCGTTTCCGATTATACTCAAAACTATTACTCATTAACCTTTATTACCTTCTTATCAGGTTGTTGATAAGCAAGGAATTAATATCTTCTATTTCTCTGTCCTCTCGTATCAATCGGAGCGAATTCATTATCCTTTTTATTACGAACAATCATTTTATTCAGTTTATATAGGTCAGATTCTATTTCATTTACTTCGTTCCTTGTTAATCTGCCATTACGCATGAATCTATTCTCTTTTAATTCTATTCGTTCTGCCATTTCCAGAAGTCTGCTGGCTTCGTTAGCAGTGAGTGAACCGTTTACAATTCCACTGGCTATTTTTTCTCTTGCTTCTTTTTGAAGCACATTAATCTTAGAGATTGCCCCTCTTTCTCCTCCCGAAGCGTAAGCCTTACTGTTATACACTTTATCTTTTCTGTAATCTACACTTCCATAATATTGGGCGGATACAGTACCTACGCTAAATAGAGCTAAAACGATGATTGCTGATAACTTTTTCATAATTGTAAATTTTTAGATAGTGTTAAAAAATGTCACTTAAACTTTCTAAGCGATTATTTGATAATTAGATGAAGCTTTGAGCTCCTAGGTTTAATTATGGATTTGTTAATGACTGTTAATGCTTCGCCGTTAAATAAATTAAAGGCTGCTACACAATTTTTGAGGACGCAATTGACGTTATTAGAATAGAATAAAAAAAGGTTTCGGCCTACGTGCCGCAATAATATAATCTTAAAATAGTGGTTTATTTTAGGGGTTAGATAAAAGCCTCCGGTTTCGGAGGCTTTTTCTTTGTCCTTACTGGCAGTAAAGAAGTGAATTTGATCGTCAGTGAAAGAGGGTTCATGCCACCAGTAGGTAGCATAATCTACTGAATTTATTTTTTTCTATTACTGGATGCATTTCTGTTATTTTTGTTCTTTAACCAACCTTTTATTCCATTGATCCATTCCTTTCGTTTTATCTTAATCGGCCTCTTTGTTTCCCAAGTCCAGCTTGCTTTCAGCCAAAATAGTTTGAAAGATCGTTTTGAAGATCATTTCTATATAGGCACGGCCATAAATAGAAATCAAATTCTCGAGAATGATGAATCTGTCAATGCTTTGATGGTGAAAGAATTCAATAGCATCACTCCAGAGAATGTTATGAAGTCTCAAAATATACACCCGGAAATTGGAACGTATAATTTCGATTTACCGGATGCCTACGTTGCATTGGGTCAGAAAAATGGAATGTACATTCAGGGGCATACCTTAATATGGCATAGCCAGCTATCCTCTTTTTTCAAAGAAATCAATGAAAAGGAAGAAATGCAGGCGGCCATGCAAGAACACATTAGCACCATTGTAGAAAGATATAAGGGCCACATAGATGGTTGGGATGTTGTGAATGAGGCCTTAAATGAAGACGGTACTTTGAGGGAGTCAGTTTTTCTTCAAACTGTAGGCCCTGAATATTTGGTTCAGGCATTCAAAATTGCTGAAAAGGCTGACCCCGAAGCGGAGCTTTTTTACAATGATTATAATATGTGCGTTCCTGCCAAAAGAGAAGGAGCAATTAAATTGATAAAAATGCTACAGGATGGTGGGGCAAAGATTGACGGAATAGGTATGCAGGGGCACTGGCATTTAAACAACCCTTCATTAGAAGAGATTGAAAAAAGTATAGTTTCTTACGGCGAGTTGGGTCTCAAAGTGGCCATAACTGAATTGGACATATCGGTATTACCTAATCCCAAAAATCAGAATGGTGCAGATATCAACCAAAATTTTGAGGCCAAAGAGGAGCTAGATCCTTATACAGAGGGACTACCTGAAGAAGTTCAGGAGGCATTAGCTAAGAGATATGCAGATATTTTTGCTCTATTTCTTAAACACGATGACATTGTCAGTCGTGTAACTTTTTGGGGAATTTCAGACAAGGATACCTGGTTAAATAACTTCCCTGTAAGGGGCAGAACAAACTACCCGCTACTTTTTGACCGTGAATTAAACCCCAAAAAAGCCTATTCAGCTATTTTGAAATTATAATCGGTAGAGATTGACTTAGCTAGGATTTCTTTTTATTAACTACCAGAGGTGTAGATAGTAAAAAAAGGTGTGCCATAGCTCCGGTTATCAATACATTTCTTACTGAATCGTTAAACTCGGTGCTGTTTAAGATACGTCCGCAACTAATTATTACGGCTGCCCAAATTACAGCACTTACAAGAATCTGGATGGTTTCTTTCTTTTTCATAGGTTTAGATTTATTAATAGTTATTCGCGTTTTCACGGGCTTCTTTCACAGCTTCCTCTGTTTTCTTAATATTTTTAGAATAGAACTTAATTACATAAAACAACACAGGAAGACTCAGCATTACCGATAGGATAATTGTGGCGTAAAACTCGTATCGAGCATCTTCGAAGTTTTCAAAAACATTTTTGTCATTAAATATTTTAACCACCACAGGTATAAAGAAGACCATTGTAGGAATAGCGGTAATCATATTTAATTTTTTGTATTGTTTCAGGGTCCTTTTGAAGTCGTTTAGAAATTTTAAATTGACCTCAATTGTGTTCTCCAAAAGATTGATTCTCTTCATTTTTAGTATGAAGTTTAAAGATGTTAAACCTGAGGCCGCAAAAATTATCAGGCTTCCTATACCACAAATTGTAAGTCCTGTGCCGGTGAGGTTTCCCGTATAAAAGTTTAGTATTACCATAATGCTTAGAGCAATACTCATTAGAAAGCCACCAACTGTCTCAAAACCAATCAACTTTCCAAGGCTTTTGCTACTCTTTTGATGTGCCATTTTTAAAATGAGCTCATTTGTTAATATTTTTTGCTTTTCAAGATCCTGGCTCATCTGAGCCCAGGATTTTTTAATATCTTCTAATTCCATAACCTTAGTCTATTTTTGTCATCTCTTTTCTTAGTTTTTCCTTAATTCTGGAAAAACGGGTTCCTACATTGCTCACGCTTAATCCTGTGATTTCAGCTATTTCACTGTGAGGCTTATCCTCTAAATACAATAGGACAATAGCTTTCTCCAGGTCGTTTAATTTGGCTATTTGTTGATATAACTGATTTACTCGTTCTTTCAGTGGGTCGTCAAAGTCATCCGGGAGAAGCAGGTTTTGCTTATCTAACGGAACGGACTCCAACTTTTTCTTCTCCTGTCTTATCCGACTGATGGCTGTATTCAAGGCAACTCTATAAATCCATGTAGAGGGCTTGGCCTCTGCTCTGAATTTTTGAAATCCTCGCCAAAGCTGAAAGATGATTTCCTGGTATAAGTCTCTTTTTTCCTCGGTATCATTGGTGTAAATACTGGATATTTTGAAAATGATTAATTCATTTTCTTTTATCAGTTTCACAAATGTTTCTTCAGAGTTCAAACGCTTTTTTATTTAGTTAGTCGCTTCATGTTCTTAAAAATCACAAAGTGTCGTAAATTTTATTTTGATAAGTTTAACTTCGGCTAAAATAGGAGCCAATGCAGCAGATTTCTACTCAATATTTATACACTGAAGGTCAGGTTTACGAAGATAAATTTATTCGAATTAACAAGGGCAGAATTGATTCTATTGAAGATTTCAAGGGCAAACACGATGTAGAGTGTCTATCTGCCGCCTTTTTTGATATGCATATAAATGGGGGTGAAGAGTATTATTTAACTCAAAGTAATAATTGGGCCGCCGTAGAAGATATTTTTGTGGCTTCGGTAAAAACCGGTACATATTATGTTTTACCAACCGTCATAACCTCTTCTTTAGAGAATATTTTAAAAGGTATTGAGAATATTAGGACTTACAGGCAATCAAATCCTGATTCAGGCGTACTGGGTCTCCACCTGGAAGGTCCCTTTTTAAATCCTGAAAAAAGAGGTGCTCACTTGGCCAAATATGTCAGAAAACCTACCAATGAAGAACTACAAACCATCATAGCCGCAGGAAAAGAAATAATCAAAATCTGGACCATAGCTCCCGAACAGTTTGAAGAAAAACAGATTAAGATGATTCAGGAGGCAGGCATTACAATTTCTGCAGGACATTCTAATGCTACCTATGAGGAAGCTGATAACGCATTTTCAAAAGGGATTTCTTTGGTTACACATTTATACAATGCAATGAGTGGTCTCCATCATAGAAAACCGGGACTAGTGGGAGCATCCTTAAGCCAACCCGAAGTTTGGGCTCCCATTATACCCGATGGTATCCATTGCCATTATGGAGCAATAAAAACAGCCTATCTGGCCAAACCAAAGAAACTCTTCATCATTTCAGATGCTTTATTTCTGGGAAAAAAGAAAATGGATTTCCGGTGGGAAGAATTTGACGCCAAATTGATCAATGGAGAATATGTTAATTCAGATGGTAATCTGGCTGGCTCCGCTATCTCCATGGGAGAGGCAGTAAAAAATATGGTGACAAAGGTGGGCATTACGCTACCAGAGGTAATTGAGATGTGTACAGCTAGGCCGGCTAAAGCAGTGGGTATGTATGAATCAATTGGTGAAATAAAAGTTGGTTACCCTGCAGTTTTTACGGCTTTTGATCAATCACTGGAAAAGTTTGAAGTAAAGAACTTTCTCAATCTTTGATAAGTTCAAAAAGTGCCTTTTCGTAAGGATCAATGTCTTTTTTAAAGTCTTCTGCGGTATTAATGACTTCTACATCGGGTTGTACAAAGAAATCATCATGACTTTTTTCCCATCTGGAATGTACAATTCGGTATTGAGGGATTCGAAGCCTTATTTTGCTATTCGGCAGTTTTGGTGTATACCAGCTCCCGGCATGACTTCCCCAGGTGGCTCCGCCAGGAATAGTTCCTATGAAAGTGGCTCTTTCCATGTCTTTCAACAGGGCAATGGTAAATACTGTGGCAGAGTAAGAATTTGCATCCATAAACACGTAAAGATCTCCTGAGTAATTGTGTTTTTTTGATGGCATTCTTCCAGGTGATTTGCCATTGGCATGATATCTATATTCTTCTGTTGTCTTATTAAAATAGAAAGGAGCCATGAGTGGAGGCATGATTCTGTAAACTGGAAAAATTTTGAAATATGCCGAGCGTTTAAAAGCCATGGTGTCAATTAGCTTAAAGGGTTCTTGACTTAGGTATTTCAATACCTTTCCCACATTTGGAATGTACCCTCCTCCGTTACTTCTTAAATCCAACACCAGATGTTCAATAGAATCTCTCTTTATTTCTTTAAATCGCTTTTTTAAGGTTCTTCCAAATTTCCTTTGAAAGATATCAAGGGGTGACCCTTTATACACAAATGAAGTTATGTCTAATTTGCCAACCGATTTTGTACTATCAAGAATTTCATAGTCAAGATTCTTTCGTGCTTTATCCGGATATCTTTTTATTATCGAAGAAATCAGAGCTTTTCTTTCTATGGTAGCCAGTTCAAAGGTGAGTACACTATCAGTATGAGGTAAAGTAGCAGTGACCGTTACCGAATCGGCCAATTCAAAAAATCTCGGATAATAAGCCCCGATACTTTTACTGGCATAAAGTCTTTTAGCAGGCTCATTGTTTCCATCGGTCCCAATGTTGTCTCTGATTATTCGTGTAACTTCCTCTATACTTTGACCTTCAATTTCTTTTATTATCAGACCTCGGCTGAAAGTGGTGTCAGAAGAAGCATTGTATTGAAGATGGTATTCATCATCAATTTCTTTCAAGACAAAAGGCAAAACTTTTTTATGTTCTTTTGCCCATTTTTTATTGTGGCCATATCCGGTATGAAGATCTTTGACAGAAGTTATTAATGGAGAAATTCTATTGAAAAAGCTCAAGTAGTCTACCGGGCCTACAAAAGAGTTTAGAATGGCATGAAACATTTCAGCATACTCCGTGCTGTCCTGGTATCTGTATAGCCCGGGATGAACTTTTACCATGTTGTCATACAAAAACACAACATCTTCTTTTGCCTGCTCGGCAGAAAGAGTTTGTTGTGAAAAAGCCGAAAAACCGAAAAAAATATAGAGCAACGAGAAGCAGAATCTCATAAAAATTGAAATCAACGAATTTTAAATGTCAAATTAAGACAAACTTCCTTAAGGAGGTACGCTTTTACTATAGGATTTATTTATCTTTGCAGCCCATTTATAAAGTTCTTTGACCAAATGCTGAATAGACGACTCATTCGAATCAGAGCCATGCAGGCACTTTATGCCTATGAACAATCCAGAAAAGCCAATTTCTTACTGGCTGAAGACCTGATTAAAGAGAGTTTTTTACCTGATCTTAACTCTATGGAGTTTCAGGATAAAGAAAAGTTAAAAGGTCTTTCTAAGCTTGGTATCCAGATTTTTCAGGAAGAATTCTCTATCGAGTCTAATAAGGAAGATTTTGAGGCTCCTCCGGCTGTCACGAAAGCAATAAACGAAGCGAGAGCATTTTATTTAAATAAATGTAGGCAGGATTTTGAGCAGATGACTCTGCGTACCCTTAAAGAAGCCGATAAGGTTTTTGAGGTTTATTTAAAGCTTCTGAATCTTTATTTGGCCCTTTCAGATTTGGCGGCTGCTGATAAGAAGTTTGGAGGCAAAAGCCGACTGGGTGACAATAAACTACTTAAAGAATTAAGAGGAAATTCGAGCTTTGAACTTCAGGTATTAAGAAATGATGCCACGTGGACAGAAGAGAGGGAATTTGTTCGAGACCTTTACAAGGTATTAATCTCCAATGAAAAGTATTTGACTTATTGTGAGCGTGTTAACCATACTATGGAAGAGGAGATAGGCATTCTTAAATACCTGATCAAAAATGTATTTTTAAAGAATGAAGTCTCAGTCACATATTTTGAAAAATACCATTTGTATTTTTCAGAAGACAAGGAAACCTTAAGATCTATGGTTTCGCATACTTTTCAAAACTTTGAGGAGGATGGAGAATTAAATATTGCTCAACCCAGTGATGAATGGCAGGAGCGTAAAGATTTCTTGATGAAACTTTTCAAGGAATGTGTAAAGCGGGAGGAAGAATTAATGGAATTGATTTTGCCCAAGCTGGTGAATTGGGAATATGAGCGTGTGGCAGATGCCGATAAAATTCTACTTAGAATGGCATTGGTAGAGTTCATGGAGTTTACTTCTATTCCAATTAAGGTCACGATAAATGAAATTATTGAAATAGCCAAAAACTACAGTACCCCTAAAAGCGGGACTTTCATAAATGGTGTTTTAGATAATCTTTCAAAAGAGTTAACAACCAGCGGTGAAATCAGAAAGTCCGGGAGGGGAATGTTAGATAATAAATAGACAAATTATTGTCCCAGACAGCAATTTCAGATAATTTTATGCTTTAATTAAACACAATGAGTAAATCAACAGGATCATTCTTATCATTCTTAACAGGATTAGCCACAGGTGCTATTCTCGGAATACTTTATGCCCCTGAAAAAGGCGAAGTTACCAGAGATAAATTGGCAGAATCTTTAGGCAAATACCGAGGTCAGCTTCAGGACTTCATTGCAGATCTTATAGAAAGAGGTGATGAAGTAGCAATGGAAATGGCTGGTGGTTCAGATGTAGACAGTAAGGCAAAAGCTGAAGGAAAAAAAGTAGTGAATGAGGCTCGTCAAAAAGCTGAGAAACTACTGGAAGATGTGGAGAATCTAATGTCTCAGATTAAATCAAAAGACTAATCTTCTATTTTAATGATCATGAAAAGAGTAATTTATTTGTTGGCTTTTGCTGCCACTGTTTTCTCCTGCAACTCTGAAAACACTCAAAATGAGAGTGAAACGCAGGTACAAAATGTAAAAGATGGTAAGCTGGAGTTTGAAGAAACCAGTTTTGATTTTGGTACAATAAAAGAAGGCGAGGTAGTCTCTCATGCTTTTAAGTTTAAAAATGTAGGAACAGACCCTGTAGAAATCCAGGCGGTCAATGTATCCTGTGGCTGTACGGTGGCTTCTAAGCCAATTGGTGCGGTAGGTGTAGGTCAGGAAGATGAAATCGTCATTGATTTTAATAGCCAGGGCAAAGTAGGACAAAACAGGAAAACTGTGAATGTGCTATCTAATGCACAAAACAATGTTATAGCTTTAAATTTCACCGCGGCAGTTGAAGCTGCTGATACAGAGTCAGGTGAATAAAATGTATAAACAATAACCCCTAAAATAATGGTATTATTACAAGCAGGTGCTGGTTCAGGAAACTATAGCTTTTTGATCTTAATGGTCGGAATGTTTGCTGTGATGTATTTCTTTATGATCAGACCACAGCAGAAAAAGCAAAAAGAACAACAGAAAATGGTTTCTGAGTTAAAGGCTGGTGACGAGGTAGTTACAGCAGGTGGCCTTCATGGAAAAGTGGTAAGCACAGATGAAACGACAGTGACTATTTCTACTGGAGGTGCTGCTAGGCTAACTTTTGATAAAAACGCCATTGCTAAGAAAGCATAGGTTTACCTACCGAATTATAAAATCCCGTCCTTTAAAGGATGGGATTTTCTTTTTTTATCAATAACTTAAAAGAAACTATTTTAATTCTTTGAAACCGAGCGGTCGAAATACCAAAACCATGCCTCTCAAAGAGGCCATTGATGCGTTTTTAGATTCTTTCAATCTGAAGACCAAATACAGTGAAACACATCTTATTGCCAGCTGGGAGAAGATGATGGGGAAAACTATTGCTGTACGCACAGAGAAAATCTATTTGAGAGATAGAACCCTCTTTCTGAAAATTTCTTCTGCTCCGCTAAGGCAGGAACTTGTTTTGGCGAAAAGTAAACTTATTGAAAGGATAAATAGAGATTTGGATAATTTAAAAGTAGAAGAGATTGTATTTATCTAAGTTTTTGAATGAGTACATTCTTATTCTCAATTTTATCTTCTAATTTAAAGAGCATACTAAGCTAGATCTCTTTCATAGATATCCTACCCGGTGAACCAATTAGATGGCAAATTTTAACACGAAAGTAGAGCAGGAAAAGAACCGCGAAGACAGCGGTTT
>JANSYO010000276.1 GCA_024742395.1 Cytophagales bacterium | reverse complement strand
GAGTGTTTATGTATGTTTATGTACTCCTGCTCAGATCCAGCTTGTTGTAAATGCTCTTAAATCAAGTGTCGTTGAAACTTATTCAAGATTTAAATGGAAACCATGTCATCCACAGCAGTGTTTGAACACAAGACAAACAATTCATCTACGATATGTTGTTGCTGCTAACACTTGTTGAAGTTTCTACTCATCACCATGGTTGTTGTGTAATGCAACGTTTACATCGACTCCACATCAAACGAACAGAAGGTAAACAACAAATTTGCATTTTTTTGTTTTTGTTTTTCTCTTTATAGTGAGAGAGAGAGAAGAGAGATCAATTTGGAAACTATGTTGTATTATAGGTTATCATAGGTATAGTCTAACAGGAGACTGTTATCAAAATGACTAATAAACATCAAAAATCGATTTCAGTTTTGAATTTTGTTTCTTTATTCAGTTCTTAAAGAATGATGTTAATGTACTTTGACGTTTAGGAGGGGGTAAGGAGGCATTTTTAGTCTTATTTGATCGCCTTTTGCCCAAATTGGCACAATTTGTGACATCAACTTCGATTCTTTCATCAGTAGGTCTTGAAGAAGGAACATCAGTTATTTGAAGGGACTCTTTTGTCATAAATGGTTGATGAGACTTCAAATTTGATACTCTGAGAGTGTGTTTCATCCTCAACTTCAATAAAGACATGTCAATAGGAAACTTTCCAAATTCATCGATGTTCAGGATAGGATATCTATCTTTTGATGCATCAAAGGACTTGAACACCACAGCTTCACTTTTTGGAAATCTTTTCTCCATTCTTGGTTCATCATCATCAGTCACTGGGTTACATACAATGTATTCATTGGTTGCTTCATCATATTGTATCTAAATAAAAGGTTTTTTAGTGATCAAATTCATATTTCCTGGGTCTTGGAAAGGCTAAAATACTTACGAAATGTCTGGTTTTGGGTTGAAAGTTGGGATCAAGATCTGAAACAACATTTCCTCCACATAAAGTCTTAAAAGCTAACCTTTGCTCATCGGTTGGAGGAGCTACTCTTGAACTTATATCTTCACCTGCAACTTGTTTAGTAATTTGATTTCGTAAACTTACATCATTTAGGCTGTTAGATGCTCTATTGTAATGATGTCTAATCATCGTTTCAGAGGTATTGCACAGAATTGCAACCTTTTGCATTGCTTCTTGTGGAAGAATTGGTGATCCATCAGGTGTCTTAAATGAGATTGTCTGGTTTGTTAGTTCTGAAAATAAACTTCTCCTACCACTTCTGCTAACTGAATATGCAATATCCATATTGTAATATGGTCTTTCGAACTCTATAAAGTGGTTATTTAAGGTTGAATTGAACATACCATT
>JANSYO010000348.1 GCA_024742395.1 Cytophagales bacterium | reverse complement strand
TTCGACCTGGAATTCATTGAAGGATCCCCAGGAGCACTTAACTCACCCTCTTCAGTGGTGATCACTGAATCGACGGCTAGTCGACTATTCAAGGATGGTGAGCAACGCATTGGAGAGGTGATCGATTTTGACGATGGTTGGTTCATCACAGTAACTGGGGTCATCAAGGACTTTCCGGAAAACTCTCATCTCAAGATCGATTGCATCGTATCTTCTAAAAACTCTATGCTCATGCGGGATCCTGATCGACTTTGGGCCGGAGTAAGCATCTATACCTTGTTCAACTCATTAGAAGATGTTGAAAAAGTACGTGAAAAACTATTTGATTTTAAAGTTGAATTTCTTGAAGGCTTTATGACCGAGGAAGCGATTATTGCTGAAAACGAACTACTCGAGTTAGTACCTGTTCGAGATATCCACCTCCATTCCCACAGAGAAAAAGAAATCAGTGTCAATAGTGACATTAAGCTGATCTATATCTTTTCATCTTTAGGAATATTCATACTTCTGGTAGCCATCATCAATTTCATCAATCTACAAATGGTTCAAAGCCTGAATCGGCTGAATGAAATTGTCGTTCGCAAAATTCTTGGAAGCACAAGAAAGCAACTTATTATTCAATTCCTGGTTGAGGTAATATTCCTGGTAATTATCAGTGTTGCACTGGCGCTTATCTGGACATCACTCGCATTGCCTTATTACAATCAGTTGGCCAATATTGCTATTCCTCACGAAAAACTATTCTCTCCCGGTCTATTGACCCTTGTATTCCTTCTACCAATGGTCATCGGTGGGGTCGCCAGCCTATTAACTTCTTCCTATCTCTCTAAGGTCAATTTAGGTGATACCGGAGGTGGAAAGGATCTAAAAATTGGCAACAAAGTCTCACTCAGACGACTAATGGTGGGTATACAGTTTATGATTTCCATCTTTTTACTCATAGCCACATTCATTGTCAGCAAACAGATCGACTTTATTAAGGACAAGAATATGGGTTTTGCACGTGATGAGGTCATCACCATCAAGCTTCACGGACGGTTAAAAACTCAGGCCATTCTTTCCTCGAATACAATTCGGGCAGAGTTAGAAAAAATCCCTGACGTATCTCACGTCTCTTTTAGTTCTCACCTGGTAGG
>JANSYO010000143.1 GCA_024742395.1 Cytophagales bacterium | reverse complement strand
CAGCTGGACAGTCGTGCATCCTATTACCAAAGATAGCGTTTTATATGGCGAAACTCCGGAGAGTCTTCAAGCCAGCGATGGTGAATTTCTGATTTCGGTAAAAGGTGTAAATGATACGATGATTGATCCTGTGCATTCATTGAAATCCTATCTTTATAGTGAACTTATATGGGGAGCGAAATTTGATTCAATATTGAACGTTGAAGGCGAAGAATATACACTAGATTTGGCACAAATAAACAGTTATCATTTAGTCTGATTCTTAATTTTTGTAAGATTTATGTCGTTAAAATCTCTCAATAGGCCACCATTTCTATCAAAAGGCGATAAAATTGCAGTGGTATCTCTCGCTTCGCGACTTGATAAGAAAAGATATAGGCAGGGGAAGAAAATTTTAACAGAATCTTTTGGGCTCGAAGTAATTGAGGGTCAACACCTGTTTGCCAAACATCATAATTTTGCTGGCAAAGATCACGATAGATTGGCTGACTTTCAGAGTTTTCTGGACAATCCAGAGATAAAAGCTATTATTGCCGGAAGAGGAGGGTATGGTACCTCCCGAATTATTGATCAGGTAGATTGGACTCAATTTAAAACCAATCCAAAATGGATAATTGGTTTCTCAGATATTACGGCGGTACATCAGCAGTTGCAAAAGATGGACATGCAGTCTATTCATGGACCTATGGTGGTAACACTTACAAATGAAGAAGAATCAACAGAATCTCTCAAAAAGGCCCTTTTTGGTTACTCACTTTCGTATTCAGCAGCCAGGCATAGATTTAATCGTTTCGGAGGGGCTAGAGGGGAGATTATTGGTGGTAATCTCTGTTTACTTGCTCATATGTTGGGCTCTGACTCAGACCTGAGTTTTGATGATAAAATACTATTCATTGAGGACATAGGAGAGTATTATTATAATATTGACCGAATGATGGTTCAGCTCAAAAGAGCAGGGAAACTTAGAAAGCTTGCCGGATTGGTAGTAGGAGAATTTTCCGGTTCGAAAGAAAACAGTATTCCATTCGGAAAAACCGCGTATGAGATTGTACGGGAACATACCAGTGAATATCTTTACCCCGTCTGTTATGACTTTCCAATAGGACACGAAACCCAGAATAGAGCAGTGCGTTGTGGTGAGTTAATGCAATTGGTGGTAAATAATAAAGGAGTTACTCTAAATTCAATTTAATAAATGAAATCTACTATTACCTATAAGTCTTTGAAAATCATTTTGCTGGCTATTCCGGCTGGATTATTTCTTTTCTCTTTTGTTACATTCTTTTTAGTGAGTATTGGTATGGTAGAGGCGAGTTCTTCTGGTGATATAGGAGTTTTCAGAAATTTGGTTCCTATTGCAATTGTTTTGGGCGTAGGTGGTTCATATTTGCTTGGGAACAAGTTATTAAAGAGTGCAAAAACTGAAAAAGGGTTAGCAAACAAACTAAAAGCCTATCAGAAAATGTCAATTATTAAGACAGCCTTACTTGAGGTACCGGGACTTATCGCTGTAGTAGCTGCTTTGCTTACAGGCGAGATTCAATTTCTGTTTGTTGCTATGGCCATAGTTGTTGTGATGGTTATAGGTGTACCTACCAAGGAAAAAGTGATGGAGATGCTGGAACTGAGCCCTTCTGACCGTCAAAAATTTAAGTGATGAGAGAGTTACTTCAAAAATTCTACGGTGCTTTTAAAAAGAGAGATGCCGAAACCATGGCATCTTGTTATCATCAGGATATTACTTTCAATGATCCCGCTTTTGGAAAACTTTACGGAAAAGATGCCGGAGATATGTGGCGTATGCTATGTGGGAACGCCACTGATTTAGATATTACTTACGAAATTCTACAGGCAGATGAAGAAAAGGGACTTGTACAATGGAAGGCAGATTATACCTTTAATAAAACCGGACGTAAAGTACATAATGTTGTATTAGCCAAAATTCGCTTCAAAGATGGCTTAATCATAGAACACACAGATTCTTTCAATTTACATACCTGGGCAAAACAAGCAATGGGCTTTCAGGGCTGGCTCCTTGGAAATACACCTTTCTTCAGACAAAAATTAAGAGCTACCACCAATGGAATGTTAAAGAAGTTCCAGTCTAAAAAGTAAGCTCATCAGCTTTTTCTTCCGTTTAACATTTTTTTAGGAGACTACTGCAACGTTTCTCCTTCTCACTCCATCTACTGAGACAAACCGCTCGTCATGATGCTAATACCACTTGTGTATTATCCATTACCTTGCAATGCATAATACTGTTAGCTTTGACCTGTCGAAAGAAAAACTATTACTTAAAATACAAACATGAAAAAGCTATTACTTTTAACTATTACTCTATTAATTAATTCGGTCGTCATGGCCCAGCAGGGTGGAAAAGTTTCCGGTACCGTGCTAGATGAAAACTCAGAACCATTACCTTTTACAAATGTCTTGCTAATGCAAGTCTCCGATTCGAGCCTTGCTAAAACGACAACCACTACTGAAGTAGGTGATTTTTTGCTGGAAGAAATCAAAGATGGGAATTACTTTGTGAAAATCAGCATGGTAGGCTATCAGGATTTTGTTTCTCCATCTTTTAAACTATCTCCTGATTCTCGAAACTTCAAGTTTGAGCCTTTGAAAATGCAGCAAATGACCAATCAACTGGCAGAGGTACAGGTAACTGCTAAAAAGCCATTCATTGAGCAGCAAATAGACCGTACAGTTGTTAACGTTGAAAACAGTATTGTCTCTAGTGGTAACACGGCTCTTGAAGTTTTAGAAAAGTCACCCGGTATAACTATTGATCGCCAAAACAATGCTTTAAAACTTAAAAACAAGAATGGTGTTTTGGTCATGATAGATGGCAGAAAAAACTACCTTTCAAATGAAGCATTGATGCAGATGTTGAGCAATATGACCAGTGATCAGATTGCAAGCATTGAAATCATCACCAATCCTTCGTCTAAATATGATGCGTCTGGTAATTCAGGAATAATCAATATTAAATTGAAGAAGAATAAGGCCTTTGGAACTAATGGAAGCTTATCGGTTTCAGTAGGAGATGCTTTCGTACCGAACAGCACGGATGACCTATACAGAGGAAGTACAAACTTAAGTTTGAATCACAGAAATCAGAAAGTCAATGTTTTTGGGAATTTCAATGTAGGTAGAAATGCATTTTACAGTGATAACACTTTAATGCGTAGCACAAACTTTGAAGGCTTAAGAAGTGAGTTTGACCAAACTTCCAGACGATTTGGAAATGGTATTTACTCCTCAGGTAAAGCAGGTATTGATTTCTTCGCTTCAGAGAAAACCACTTTTGGGGTGATGGTAGATGTCAACAACTGGGATGGAGAAATGGTAAGCACAGGTTTGACAAAAATCACTGAAATTGCCGGAGATCAAATAACGAAAAGCTCCTTGATTCCTGATTCAGAAAGAAAAATGGAGAATTTTAATTTCACTGGAAACTTCAACATTAAGCACAATTTCAATGAAAAAGGGAAAGAAATGACTTTTGATGCTGATTACAGCAGCTTTAGAAACAATGGTTTTCAATCATTCGATACTAAATATTACAATGAACAGGAGCAGCTTACTTCAAACCTGATACAGCGTAACAATACCCCCTCGAACATCGATATCTACGCAGCCAAGGTTGACTTCGTTATACCTACTGAGAGTAAAGTCAAGTTTGAGTTTGGAGCAAAAACTTCATTTGTAAAAACAGACAATGATTTCCTTTTTGAAGTACAGGAAGACAGTAAATGGATTACAGACCCAGGAAAAACGAACCACTTTATATACAAGGAGTTTGTCAATGCTGCATACATTAACATGGGTAAGCAATGGGAGAAAATTGGTTTTCAGGCCGGTTTAAGAGCAGAACACACTAAATCAGAGGGTAACTCCATCACGCTTGATAAAGTAGTTCCAAGAGACTATTTAAGTTTATTCCCTACTTTCTTCCTTAACCAGAAAGTAAGTGAAAATCATTCGCTAAGGTATTCATACAGCAGAAGAATAGGAAGACCAAACTACCAACAGTTAAATCCTTTCTTGTTTTTCTTAGATCCGTATACGTTTGAGAAGGGAAATGAGTTTTTAAACCCGGAATTTACAGACAATCTGGAGTTGACTTACACATTCAAGAATGCGGTAAACCTTACATTGGGCTACGCACATACTAAAGACAACATGTTTGATGTCATAGAGCAGGATGATGAAACCAGAGTTACGTATCAAACCAGTGCTAACCTTGATAAGGTAGAGAATTACTCAGCCAACGTATCCTTCCCAATTACGGTAACTAAGTGGTGGAATATGCATAACAATGTGAACGTATACTATGCCAGGTTCAGAGATGCGAATTTAAGTGGTGGGGTGCTGGATATAGGACAAACAGCCTTCAATTTCTACACAGGAAGTACGTTCAGCCTTAAAAAAGGATGGTCAGCAGAAGCCAATATGTGGCTAAATTCTCCGCAGGTTTTAGGAATTATCAAGGCCACGAAATATCAGTACTCAGTAAATATGGGTGTTCAGAAATCATTATGGGAGAAGAAAGGTAATTTGAAACTTAACGTCAATGACCTGTTTTTAACTTCATTCTTTAATGGAGACATAAACTACCAGAATGTAGATCTTGCTGTTACAAACAGATGGACGAGCAGAAGAGCAACCTTAACGTTTACCTATAATTTTGGTAATCAAAATGTTAAAGGAAGCAGAAGAAGAAGTACCGCTACAGAGGATTTGAAGAGCAGAGCAGGCGGTAACAATAATTAAGGGTTTAAGTGCAGTTTATTATATGGTTAAAAAAGGCACTCCTGCCAGATTAGGGGTGTCTTTTTCTCATTTAGACAAAGTCTCAATGGCATAAGCTTCTGCAAAACTAAGGTCATTACCTTTTTGCATAAAACCCACATGACCACCTTGATTTGGTGTAAGCAATTCTACAAAATGAGGAGAATCAGCGGTTAATTCATAGCATTCTTTACCTAAAAATGGATCATTTAAGGCCTGAATGATGGTGGTGGGAACATTAATATTCTTTAAGATGGGTTTGGTAGACGCAATTCGATAAAAATCTATAGCATCTTTATAGCCATGCAATGGAGCCGTGTAGCGGTTATCGAAATCATAGAAGTTTTTTATTTCTTTCTGATAGCCATCAAAACGTAGATTCGGATGGTCTGGGAACATTTTAGATTTTGCCTCAATCTTTACAGCAAGTTTTTTGATGAAACGTCTCATATAAAAACGTTTCCCGGGTTTGTCCAATTCATCTACAGAACTTTTAAGGTCTAAAGGAACAGAGGTTACAAGTGCACCTTTTACTTCTTTGGGTAATTTCTCAGGAAATTCTGCGAGTAGCCTTAAGGTAAGGCTACCTCCCATACTAAAACCGGTTAATACGATTTCTTCATAACCCAGCGAGATTGCATATTCAAGAACATAACGTAAGTCTTCAGCATCGCCATGATGATAAAAGCGGGGCAGTCTGTTGATTTCTCCACTACAGCTGCGGGAGTTCCAGCCCAATCCGTCAAAACCATGATGGTTAAAAGCACTGATCATGCCGGTCACATAGTGACGGGTAGAGTCGCCTTCAAGACCATGTGTGGCAATATGAAGCTTCTTACTTCCAGTTTTTACCCAGTCCAAATCCAGAAAGTCTCCGTCGGGAAGTTCCAGTCTTTCCCTTTTATAAGATAATGCTATCTTTCTGAAGAAACTCGGATAAATAGTTTGCAGATGGCCGTTAAACTGCCAAAACGGTGGTGAAAAGTCCAAATAGTTCAATTTTTTTCAAAAGTAAGGATTTCATTACAGTAGGGAGGATGAGTCTGATCATATTTTATCGGAAATTAGTAGGATACTTTTAAGACATGATAGAAAGGGGTTTTAAAGAATTAAGTGAGTTTAGTCATCATTTGCAGCGATTGCTTGAAACCAAGCTATGGTTGAAGATTCTAGTGGGTATGTTTCTGGGAATTCTGGTTGGCTTGCTCATTATGCCAGATACAGGCTTTATTAAGAAAGATTGGGCAGATGGTCTTTCCAGTTGGTTGGGTTTTCCGGGCACCCTATTTATTAAACTGGTTCAGATGATTATGATTCCGTTGGTATTTACCTCAATTATTACAGGAATCGCCAGTAATACAGATACAGAGAAATTAAAAAAAGTAGGATTATATCTGGTCTTGTATTTCGTATCCACCACGGCCATTGCAATAGTTATAGGCACTGGATTTACCTCCCTGATACAGCCAGGCAATTATTTCACTCCTGATGAACCTTTAGAAATAGTAGGTCAGACTCAAAAGACTGTTGGCCTGCCAAGCATTAGCTCATTGCCCACTATTATATCAGAACTTTTGCCCTCTAATCCTTTAGAAAGTATGGTAAGTGGCGAGATGTTAAGTATTGTCATTTTTACCTTAATCATAGGTATTGCCATAACTTTTATGGAACGAAAGAACGTGGGACTCCTGCTTGATTTGCTTTCTTCTGTTCAGGAAATTTGTATGACTATTGTCCGCTGGGCAATGGAACTGGCACCTTATGCGGTCTTTGGTTTGATGGCTCAGCTGGTGATAAATGTAGGCCTTAAAAGCATTTTAGGACTTGGAGTATTTATGCTGACCGTTCTACTAGGTCTGGCCGTTTTAATGGCTGTTTACCTGGTGATTATTGCTCTTTTAGGGAAAAGGAATCCTCTGGAGTTCTTAAGATTGGTTAGAGATGTACAGCTGTTGGCTTTTTCTACCGCTTCTTCTGCTGCAGTGATGCCTTTGAGTATGAAAACTGCAGAAGAGAAACTGAATATCTCACCATTTATCTCAAAGTTCATCGTACCTATTGGTGCAACAATAAACATGGACGGCACCGCACTGTTTCAATGTGCAGCGGTCATATTCATTTCTCAGGTATATGGCATGGACTTACCGCTAGCCACCATCGTTTTGATTATGATTACGGTCATTGCGGCTTCTATTGGTACACCCTCTATTCCAGGAGGTGGGATAATCATTTTGGTCACAGTCTTAGAGCAATCGGGTATTCCGGCTGAAGGAATAATGATACTTATTGGTATTGATAGAATTTTGGGGATGTTTAGAACAGCAGTGAACGTCACAGGCGACCTGACCGCCTGCGTGGTTTTTGATCGTTTCTCAGAATCCGGTCACTAAAGGCCTTAGATTG
>JANSYO010000164.1 GCA_024742395.1 Cytophagales bacterium | reverse complement strand
CTTTTTGAAGCATTGGTTCCGGTATGCCAGTGGGTCTCATTCTTTCCTGAAATGTAGAAATATCTACCGGATAGTATTTTACCTCTTTTCCAGAAAGTGTTGTCAATGCCTCTGCCATATCATAAAATGAATAGGCTTCGTTGTTCGTGAATTTGTATGTTTTGTTCTCAAAAACTTCATTTGACAGCACATTAGCCATCGCTTCTCCCATTTCTTTTCTCAAGGCAAAAGCCACCTTGCCTTCTCCGGCAGGTTGGGAAATCCCTGTTTCAAACACTTTTTTGCCAACAAAAATAGGGAGAACATCCATATACAAGGTGTTTCTAAAAATAGTAAAGTTAAGTCCACTTTCCCGGATATAATCTTCTGTGAGAAAGTGCTCTTCCATTAGATGATGAGCCAGCGTTTCTCTATTTCGCATGGCCCTGCTGGTGTAAGCCATATTTTTGACTCCTGAATTTTTAGCCGTATCAATGACATTTTTGTGCTGCTTCATTCGGTCGCCTTGGTCGCCTGCTGAAATTAAAAGTACGGTATCTACATTGGCCATAGCAATTTCAAGAGCGGGTATATTATCATAATCGCCTTGAAAAACATGAATTCCCTTTGCTTTCAGGCCTTGTATTTTTTCTTCTTCCCGTACCAAGGCAGAAATGTTTTGTGCCGGAATATTCTTTAATAAAGTTTCAATAACCGCACTGCCAAGATACCCGGTAGCTCCTGTTACTAATATTTGCATTGTTCTCTGTTTTTTGATTTATGCAAATTTTCATGGTTTTCGCTCGGTTTTTTTAGTCAAATCTTGCCTTGTTGTAATCGTATCAGGTTTTTTCCAAAGGAGTGAAGACTTATCTGTACAAGATCTCTTTATTCTTATGCTATTTCAAAATCAATAAGGTTTAGGCCTTAGAATGTGGCCTTTGGTTTCGGCTATGAGTAGCATTAGGATTTTGATGTAAACAAAAAACAGGGATGTCTTAAAGCCAGTTTGGCTACATAGCTTTGAATTTAGAGGGTATAAAATTGTTCCACAATTTTAGTGCTCCATGTATCATTCTCTTTGTACTGAAGTAAAGTACCTCCCCATATTTCATCCGGATGGGATATGATTTGCTTAATCATTGCATTGATATGAGGGAAAGAAATTATTTCCAAAGCTTCACTGCCGGAAAGCCATTTGACCTCTTCAATTCCTTCTGGTTTTTTTGTTGATTCGTTTTTGATTCTTGCCGTAAATACATTTCGTAATGATGTGGAATTCTCTCCATTCACCTGCCTCTTTAAAATGAAGGTTCCTTTTAACTTATGTTCTTTAAGAACCAATCCATAGGTAGAGGCAATACTGTCTAATCCTTCTTTTATAGTTTGTTCTTTTGTCTGGTAAAGTCCGGGTGTTACCCACAAGTCGGTATTCTCAATTTTCACAACTAACAATTCATTTTGTGCATTAAATACCAAGAGTCTATGAAAAATAGGAATGTCTTTTTCTACCTGTGCATGTACTGAATGAAATGCGACGAGTAAAATTATTGTAATTAATCTGTTCATTTTAATTGTGTTTATCTGGCATACTAGACTGCTAAAGGCAACTGGGGATTCTGAAGTAATTCTGGTAAAGTCATGAAGTAAAGTAGGTGGTACTTTCTTCACCAAAAAAGTGGCATTTGCTAACTGACAAAATGCTCAAGTAATCAGCGGTTTTTACACATGCTTGGTGAATTTTCAGGTTCTGATCACTCTTTTATAAAGGTATAATTGGTGTATTTATAATTGCTTTGGCCAAAAGACGAAGTGCTCTCAGAGACCAGTTTGTAGCCTTTGGCTGCAATCTTGTTTATGGTTCTGGTGATTGTTAATTGATTTTCCAGAAGTTTGTCTTCATTTAGGCCAGAGGCTCCAATTCCGTTGATTTCGATAGTTTCTGTTTCTTGGTTTTCATAGACAATCGTTATTTGGGAGTTTGCTTTATTTAATTCCATGACTCTCATGGTGGCGTATCTGGTTTGACCCATGCTTAGAATGGATACACAGCAAAAAAGTAAAGAAATGATAATTGACTTTTTCATATTCATTGGCTTCATGATTTACAAGGTTTTGTAATTGAAACGGAGCAAGGAACGTGATATGATGTCAACTATGGTGTTTTTTTAGTGCTAATTAGTTCCTAATAAGGATATTATGCCATCTGAAAGAGTGCCTCTCCAATTTACGTAATTATGCCCTCCCTTAAATTCATGGTAATCTACTTCATAGCCTTTTAGTTCAAGAATGTCTCGTAGCTGCCTGTTCATACCGAGCATAGAGGCCCCTGCATCATACAAACCGATATCCATATAAAACCTGATAGGCAATCGTTCACTCTGTTTATATAAATTAATTAGTTTTCCATTGTCTTCTGGGTAGATCCAATGGTTTTCATTGTCAGTGCCTTTTATCCAATAGGAACCTGACTGCGAGAGGACATTTCCTATGACATCGGAATGTTTAAAGGCAATAAAACCGGAGGCAAAACCACCGCGACTTGAACCCGCTAACACAACTTTATCTGACTCAGGATAAATGTTATAGGTAGAACGAACCCAAGGGATAAGTTCTTTGGCAATAAAATCACCGAATTTTTCGCTGATTAAATCACGATTCCTTTTGCCCATGGCCCAAACCAACACAGTAATTGTAGGTGTTATTTTGTTTTCGGCTAAAAGGTTATCCATGATGGTAGGTGTTGGTACTCTTGACCTACGATTTGGCCTTGCACCATAAGATTCTCCGTCAAAAACGATTAAGAGATTATGTGGTTTAGAGGCATCGTAATTGTCAGGGGCATGAACGGTGATTTTTCTTTCTTCGCTAAGAATGTTGCTATGAACAGCTGTTTCGAGCAATTTCCCTTTCTCTACTTCCTTTCTTTCAGTAATATACGTTTGCTTCGGTGCATCCGGCATTTCCACAGTTCCGTCATAAGCATGCTGTACACTTCTGGATTGAATTTCATTTTTGGGACCGGCTAAATCCAGATTAAAATAATTAAACCCATAATTGAACCGGGCATCTGTAGGTACTTTCTGAGTTACAAAATGAAGTTTTGTGTTGGGTAATTGCTGAAAACGCAATCCCAAAAAGTCAGGCCCACCACTTAACATTACATACTCTGTATTCTCATTGGGAATACAAAAATAGGTGAGCAGCATGTGGGTATTATCGCCTTCTATAGGCTCCATAATATGTTTTTCCTGATGGCTGGCTACAAAGGTCTCAATGGCCGTCTTATCGGTCAATGAGGCTTTCCACAATTGGTATAGAGCTTCTGTAGGAAGCTCCTTTTTTGTCGTACGTTCTGTATTCTCCGAAAGGCTTAATATTTGTTCCGTTTTAAGAGTGTAGTTTCCTTTTTTAGAACGTTTATCTAAAGAATGAATCACAAATTTGTAGAGACCAGATTCATTTGCAGTAATGTCAAACGGTTCATCTCCGTCTGTTCCATTTGGACTGTCAATTTGTTTTAAAAGTTTGCCACTGGGCTTGTAAACGTCAACTACCAGATCAATTCCTTTTTGCGTCACTTTCCCGATGACTGCCATACCGTTTTCTAATTCAGCCGTATAGGTATGACTTTGTGCAGCAGAGAGGGTTGTATCAATTGTCTCTTTGGCAACCAACTGCATCTCTTTGTCAATTTGTGCTGCAGCTGGGTTAATAAAACTACTGGTAAGTAAAAATAGTGCTATGGCCTTTCTTAAAAGCGTATTCATGAAGTATAATTTCCTGTAAGTCTAATTTGAATTGAACAACGGTTCACATTAAAGTAGCATCCGTTTACAATACGATCATTTTAAGCCTACGAAGATAATGGATACCTCTAAATTTCTAAACCTACGTTGTAGTTATGGCTTTTGGTCTTCGCAGTAATTATTTGTCCGTCTTTCTGGGCAATGAAAAAATATGAGTCACCTGTTGAATTCAAAGTAAAATACCTGTCGTTGGTTTTTAAAAGTCCCAATCAAGAATGAGTTTTTGTCCCACTGGTATGCTTTTCCAGGAATTCATTATCTCTTCTATTTCTACAAGAGAATGATTCAATACATTCTGTGGAATGTCAAAATCTAAATGATTGATGAACTCGGCAAGGTTCTGTTTAGGAATGTGACCAGAGTAGATAGATTGTATAGGGCCAACGATTTTTTCAATGAATCTCAACTCTTCCGTTTGTGGATTGTCCTTTCCAAAAAGTTGGTCGATAGTATGTCCTTTAGAAAGCATTCCCCAAAAGCCATTTTGATACTTCAAATGTTTTTCTACCGCAAAATGGCAGATATCGTGGAGTAAAAATGTTTTGGTGTCAAGACTAATTATTTCCTTTGAATGATCTTTTCTTGAAAGGGTATACTCACACTGAAACAGAGTCTTTTTCTCTATTTCGATTTTCATTTGTTTTCTTCAAACCATTTAACAATTGAAGGCATATTTCTTTCAAACCCGCCAGGGATAAAGAAATTAAGAACGCCACATTTTTCATTCGTACGGTTAGCAAAGTCATGCATAGTATTGGAAGGTATCCTTAGAAATGCCCCCTTTTCAAGATTTATCCATTCGTCGGCTACCAGGATAGACGTAGTACCTTCAATTCCGTAGAATACTTTGTCGTTGTTTTCGTGCAGATGTGCACCCGGCCCCTCTGAGTTTGGTTCAAGCCACCACTCTGAAATACTGTATTGGTTTGCGGT
>JANSYO010000401.1 GCA_024742395.1 Cytophagales bacterium | reverse complement strand
TAACAATCTTGATGCAATTGCTCAACGGGATTTCCCACTATGCATGCAGCATTTGCATTTACAACTGCGTAAGCAACATAAACTGAAGCATATGGGACGGATGCAGTATGGTTTGTTCTTGAAAGGTCTGGGTATTCCATTGGAGGACTCTTTGTACTTTTGGAAACAAGAATTCACGCGTGTGATGTCACAGAAAGAATTCGACCAGGAATATGCTTACAATATTCGCCATAACTATGGCCAAGAAGGAAGGAGAGCAGATTATACACCTTATGGATGCGCAAAGGTCATCAGCAGCGGCACAGCGGATCAACCACAAGACCACGCTCATGGCTGTCCTTTTAAAATATTTTCTCAGGCTCAACTCACCAATCAGTTACAAGCAGTGGGAGCTTCCATGACTGACCAAACAGAAATCTTTCAACATGCCAATGAGAAGCGATTTCAGCTCGCTTGTAAGAAGTATTTCGAGGTTACTCATCCTGGCTGTAAAAAGGAGTTTTTAATCAACCATCCAAATCAATACTTCAAATACAGCTCACAGTATCACCAAGACAAGCAGGCCTAATAAACTTTCGTCCATGACTATAACAAGTCGCCTTTAGTGAGGCAGATGGCCTGCGAAGTCTTACGATACGAATATCGGTAAAATCCAGACTACTATCCTTCTGGATTGCTCTCTAGGCCTCGCAGTATCACTAAGACATGGGGTCTTTATTGACTATTTCTTTGCTCTCTTCCTGGAAGGTTCATCATTGGCTTCTAGTTTTCTTTTTCTAACAGTAGAAGAGGTGGCAAACGCAGCTTTCATTCTGTCAAGATTTGCGCGCCGGGCTTCATTGTGGTCGACAATGGGAGCAGGATAATCCTTTCCAATGATACATCCTGCTTTTTGCTGAACCTCTTCAGGTGCATTCCAAGGTTCATAAATATACTTGGCCGGGAATTCTTTCAGAACAGGAATGAAGTGACGAATGAAATCTCCATTTTTGTCTGATTTCTTTCCAAAGCTGATTGGTGAATAAACTCGATGATATTGATGAAAGAACG
>JANSYO010000068.1 GCA_024742395.1 Cytophagales bacterium | reverse complement strand
GCTTGTTTAATCGTAGAACCTGCAAAATCCCCGCCTGGGCGGGGTGGCTATCTTTGATAGACGGGGTGGGTGACGCCGTGTGATAGCATTTTCCCATAAGACCCACCCCGTCAACCGACTGTGTCAGGCTGCCACCCCTCCGTGGAGGGGATTTGCTTTTGCTTCGAAGGCATTTTGTATGATCGAATTGCTTGTTTAATCGTAGAACCGGTAGAATCCCCGCCTGGGCGGGGTGGCTATCTTTGATAGACGGGGTGGGTGATGCGTGCGTTAGCATTTAATCATAGGACCCACCCCGTCAACCGACTGTGTCAGATTGCCACCCCTCCGTGGAGGGGATTTGCTTTTGCTTCGAATGCATTTTGTATGATCGAATGGCTTGTTTAATCGTAGTACCGGTAGAATCCCCGCCCGGGTGGGGCGGCTATCTTTGATAGACGGGGTGGGTGACGTGTGCGATAGCAATTTCCCACTTGACCCACCCCGTCAACCGACTGCGTCAGGTTGCCACCCCTCCGTGGAGGGGATTTTTCTGACAATTTCTTTTTTTTAACGTTAGTGCTCTTAGACTCACCGTCCGGAAAGAGATTTAATGGTTCTTTGATTAAGCCTTGAGTTCACTTAGAGAAATCTTTCTAAATTTAGTGCATGAACAATTCAACCCTTGACTTTCAAAAAGCTCAAAGCTTTCTTCTAACTCTTTTTACAAAAGCAGGCTTAAATCAAGAAAAAGCCACTGCTGTCACCAACATTCTGCTTGAAGGCGAACTATTGGGACATCGTACTCATGGTTTGCACCTGGTCATGCCCTATATAGAACACCTGAAAAAAGGCAGTATGGAGGCTCATGGCCAATATAAGGTTTTGAATGAAACACAAGTAAGTCTGCTCTGGGATGGTAAGTATTTGCCCGGTCCATGGCTGATAGAAGAAGCGTTGAACACAGCCACTAAAATGGCCAACATAGAAGGCACAGGAACAATTGTTATTCAGAAATGCTCTCATATTGGCTGTTTGGCCGCATACATGGAAAAAGCTTGTATAAATGGTCACATGATAATTCTAGCTTGTAGCGACCCTGATAATAAAACCGTTGCACCTTTTGGTGGAACTACAGGAGTCTACAGCCCCAATCCCTTGGCTTTAGGTATACCTACAAAAACACAACCTATAATTATCGATGTGAGTATGTCTGCCACTTCCAATGGCCTTATACACCAAATGAATAAGAACAACGAAGACCTGCCCCACCCTTGGTTATTGACTTCTGAAGGAAAACCAAGTACGGATGCCTCCACTTTTTTTGAAGAGTCACCCGCCACCATTTTACCCTTAGGAGGAATGGATAGTGGTTATAAAGGTTTTGCCTTAGGCATCATGATTGAAGCCTTAACTTCTGCCTTAGGAGGCCATGGACGTTATAACGAACCTGGTAGATGGGGAGCCAGTACTTTCTTGCAAGTAATTAATCCTTCGAAGTTTGCCGGTGAGAACTATTTCAAACGCGAAATGGAGCACCTCAAAGAGCAATGTTTGCAAAGCAAGCCCATTCATGCAGGTCAGCCTGTACGAATGCCCGGTTCAAGAGGTTTAGAATTAAAGAAAACGCAATTGGAAAATGGCTTAAGCTTAAGAGAAGATACTTATGCCGGTTTAAAGCAATTGGCCGGGGAATTTGGATTAACTATTTGAAAAAGTTCAAAATAGGGTCCCCCCAATAATGCTCCCAGAACACTTGTGTAGCCAAAATGATAAAAGCGACAATAGCCAATAACAAAATTGATACAGTCACTGATGCCAGGCCAGATCTGGCTATTTTCTTTCTTCGAATAAACAGCTCTGCCACCAATAAATTGGGAAGGTAAAAGAAGAAGTCCATAAAGTAATCAAACGGACCACTGAAGTTATCTCCATGACCGGCCAGCCCTGTGACTGCATGCCAAAAACCATAATCCATACGGTATAACCACGAACCTATGGCCAGGGCATACAAACGAATAGCCCATTTTCTATGAGTTTCGAATTCTCCCTTTCGTGCAAAACGAATCGTTTGAACTGCAGCCAGAAACATAAGAATGCCATAGCCAGAAAAGCCTACATCCATTATCAATCCTCCGATGGTTCCTTTGACTAAAATGAAAATCAGTCCACCAAGGGAAGCCAATAAACTGGCAAAAACGTAGATTCTGCCTGACCATCGATGTATTGCAGGAAACTTAAGTCGTATAGTCTCAATGAATTGTAAACTTCCTAAAATCAAGATAATTCCGCCGGCAGCAAAATGTAAACCGATACCATAAGTGGCATTGGGCGTGGTGGTATCATAAAGTCCGGGAAGTACTTCATTCCATTGGGTAGTATTACCTGAAAGAAGCTCTTTAAAATAGAATGCCAGAATATACAAACCAAAGAGTGCAGAACTGATCCAAACCAAGGCACTAAGAATTGAGGTACTAAAACGAAGGAGTTTTTGAGAAACAGTGTTTGAATGAATGTTTTCCATTGTCCTAAGTTTTCAATCAGCTCAAATCCCTAGCCCCATTTTTCCGGAGATCTTCTCCATTTTTTCAAGGAATCGATATCTTCTTCTTTCACATAGTTCTGCTTCTTAGCCTCATCTATCAGGAATGAATAATTACTTAGTGTTACCAGAGGCACACCCGCTTCTTCAAAGTTAAGGCCCGCAATTTTAAAACCGTAGGTCATTATGGCGATCATGCCAATCACTTCAATTCCTTCTGCTCTTAAGGCCTCTACAGCTTTAAGAGAACTACCTCCTGTAGAGATCAGGTCTTCTAAAACCACTACTTTCTGGCCTTTGGTAATACGACCCTCAATCTGATTACCCATACCATGCTCCTTAGGCTTAGGTCGTACATAGGCAAACGGTACTTTAAGGTAGTCTGCCACTAAGGCACCCTGAGCAATCCCTGCAGTGGCTACACCTGCCACCAGTTCAACCTCAGGAAAATGCTTTCTTATAGCCTTTGCCAGAGCCTTCTTAATGAATGTTCGGCCTTCCACATCAGAAAGCGTGATGCGGTTGTCACAATAAATCGGCGATTTCCAACCTGAGCTCCAGGTAAAGGGCTTTGCCGGACTTAGTTTTACCGCTTCAGTTTCTAAAAGAATGGTGGCTATTTTACGTGCCGTAGTCATTGCTATTTAATCTTCAAATTCGTGATCCGGAGCTTTGGAAGGATCAGCAAGTGTTACTAAAATCTTGTCAATACGGTTTTTGTCCATATCGACTATCTCAAAATAGAAATCTTCCCAGTCAAAGGTTTCACCAGTATTAGGAATTTCCTGAAGGATTTCCAGAGCAAAACCACCCATGGTATCAAAACCACTGTACTCTTTACGGTTAGAAAGTTCTATTTCAAAATATTGCAGAAATTCATCAAAAGGAAGGGAAGCATCTATCAAATAGCTGCCGTCTTCTCTTTTAACTATCTCAAATTCAAATTCATTGGTTTCAGAAATATCACCTACAAGAGCGTCCAAAATATCATTCATGGTAACCACACCCTGAACACTACCGTACTCATCAACGATCACACCGAAGTGTTTGCGTTCTTCCTGAAACTTCTCAAGCACCTGATACCCCAAATTATTTTCAGGTATGAAAAGACACTCCCGTAAATTAGACTCCAGGTTTTTCAGCTCCGTAGTTAAGGACTTACCCAAAATGTCTTTGACATACAGCAATCCCATCATATTATTTATCCCGTCTTTACACACAGGATAAACCGAATGACGTGAATCCAACACCTTTTTACGGTTTTCTGAGAAGGTATCCTCAAGGTCAAGATAAGTTACTTCATTAATATTTGTCATTAATGAGGTGATCTTACGGTCTCCTAAGTGAAAAACATTCTGAACAATTTCATGTTCTATTTCTTCGATAGTACCACCGGTAGCTCCTTCTTTGGCAAGCGATTTAATCTCCTCTTCGGTAATGGAGTTATCAGACTCCTTTATTCCAGTTAAACTAAATAACAGTTTGCTGGTACGACTAAGAAGCCAGATAAGCGGAGAGGTCACTTTTGATAAAAGCATCATAGGCTGAGCCATGAACTTCGAAATCTTTTCAGGGGCTGCCATTCCTATACGTTTAGGAAGCAATTCACCGAAAATCAAAGACAAGAAAGTTACCAGAATGGTAATTATAATCACAGAGATGGTCTCGGCATAAGGAGCCAGAACATCCACTTTCTGTAACCATGGTTCTATGTACACGCCCAGCCTGTCTCCTGAGTAAATACCCGTGAAGATGCTGATGAGTGTAATACCAATTTGTACAGTACTTAAAAACGTATTAGGTGCTGAGGCAAGCTCCAGAGCTGCCTGAGCTTTTTTATCACCGTTTTTGGAGGCTATTTCTAGTTTGGTTTTTCTAGAAGAAATAAGAGCTATTTCTGACATAGAAAATAATCCATTCACTAGTATCAGAAAGAAGAGTATAAATATTTCCATTAAGCATTGAGACTCATAGCAGAGCCAACGTGCAGTATTTTTGAAATGCAAAATAAAACAAATGTTAGCCGCTTTGCTACTGAAAAATATTTTTTTTGAAAATTAACCATTGAAAAATTACCAAAGCCTATTTTTGTGGCTCAACAATGCTACCTAAATGGTAATATTTATTAACGACAGACCTTTATATTTCATAGAGAAAAGCCAGATTGACAATAAGCCATTGACCAAGTTTGAAACTGTAGTCAGTGATAGAATTCAAATTGAAAGCTTGAATACCTGGAAAAAAAAGGTCATCATTCCTCATGCTGACTACGAGTTACTTAGTGCCTTTTTCTCTGCTATAAAAACATTGAAAAAATTCAGTTTCAAAGCTGCTACTTTCATAGTTAAGGATATTGCTGATGTAAACAGGTGCATACAGGAGCAATATAAAATCATTAATGCGGCCGGCGGAGTTATCCTGAATGATGAGTCTAAAGTGCTGATGATTTACAGAAAAGGAAAATGGGACATTCCGAAAGGAAAAGCTGACAAAGGTGAAGAAATGATTCAGACTGCCGAGAGAGAAGTGGAAGAAGAATGCTCCATTACCGTGAAAGTATTACCTGATTATTATATTTCTTACCATACCTATCTGCATAAAAACCAAAGGGTTTTGAAAAGAACCTATTGGTACAAGATGACGCTCATCTCAGATGCTAAAATGAAACCTCAGAAAGAGGAGGATATTGAAGAAATTCGCTGGATGAACCGTGCCGAAATGCATAAAGCCCTGGATAACAGCTTCTCTTCAATAGAGCACGTATTAAATACTGTGCTTTCTCAGGAGTTGAGCTTTTCTAAAGGATAAGGCAGGTAGTCACTCACATCCACCCCGTAACTATGAAGCTCTCTTACTATGGTAGAGCTGATAGGTGCCAGACTAGGCGAGGTAATTAGAAAGACGGTTTCCAAACCTTCTACAATTTGCCTGTTTACCTGTGCAATTGTGTTTTCGTACTCAAAATCAGTAGTATTTCTTAACCCTCTGATAAGAAAATTGGCTCCATATTCTCTGGCTACTTTGGCCGTAAGGTCATGGTAATTTACCACTTGAACTCTCTCATCATCGTTAAAAGCCCTTTTTATCAAGCCTTCCATAAGCTCCAGAGGGAAATATCTCTTTTTCTCGGCATTGGTACCGATACCAATAATGACTTTGTCAAACAGTTTCAGACCCCGCTCCACAATGTCTGCATGGCCTTTAGTAAAAGGGTCAAATGATCCGGGAAAAAAGGCGATGCGTTCCATAGGTTAGTGTATAATGTTTATTTAGTTAGGTGATTGTACACAGCGAATTCTTTTAAAAAAGCCCTATGTATTAGCTCAAAGATAAAGACTAGGCTTTAAATTCCTTAAAAATCCAGCTCTATTTTAAGAAGCCAGCTTAGCTAAAAATATTTACATTATTTTTGGCCAACATTTAGACCTAAATAATCGATGAATATTGAAAAGCAACTCTGGGGAGTAGACCTGGGCGGAACAAAGATTGAAGGAATAGTAGTTGGAGCCGAAAGTGGCACTGTTCTAATCAGAAAAAGAGTTCCAACTGAAGCCTCTAAAGGCTATGAGCATATATTGAATCAAATTGAGAAACTAATCAATATACTCTCAGAAGAAACCGGATTTATACCAGAGGCAATTGGTTTTAGCACCCCTGGCACCTTAGATCCCGGCACTCAAACCATGAAAAACAGCAATACTACCTGTATGAATGGTCAGCCAATGAAGAAGGATTTAACTGAGAAGTTGAATGTACGAATAGAAATGGCCAATGACGCTAATTGTTTTGCTTTGGCAGAAGCCACTATGGGGGCTGTGCCAGAACAATGCCCTGATGCACAGGTGGTTTTTGGAGTCATCATGGGCACAGGTGTAGGCGGCGGTGTGGTAGTAAATGGCAAGGTCATTAACGGTAAACACGGTATAGGGGGTGAGTGGGGCCACAATGTATTGGAAGAGAATGGCGTAGAATGCTATTGTGGTAAAAGGGGATGCAATGAGAATGTTTTCTCAGGCAAAGCCCTGGAAAAATACTATGAGTCAATCTCAGGAACCAAAAAACCTCTGAAAGAAGTAGTAGAACTTTACAGAGCAAAAACAGACCCTCATGCCGAAGCCACAATGCAAAGGCTTTTCAAGTCTTTTGGTAAGGCTATACATTACATAATCAATGTTCTTGACCCAGACGTAGTAGTGCTGGGTGGCGGGGTTAGTAATATCGATGAAGTGTATACCGAAGGGGTCAAAGAAATAGAAAATTACATTTTCAACAGAAGAAAAGTAGAGACCGTTTTTCTGAAACCAAAACTGGGCGACAGTGCAGGTGTATTTGGTGCTGTGGAGCTGGTACGCTAATGACTGTGCACTATCAATTTCAGTTTTACCCTACCCTGCTCAATGAGTATCATCGGTATCTTAAGACTCCTGATGATGAAGCCAAACAAAAACTTCTGAACAGAATTAACCGGATTCCCGAAACGGATCCGGTGATTCTTTCAAAATTCAAAAAGGGCATCTCTTTTGAAGAGGCTGTTTTAAAAGACAAAGTGTCGGAGATTAACCCTGATCTTATCCTGGAAGCTCGGGAGCTGCTTCCGCATAAATATAAAACCCAGCAGCTGGTCAGTTTCTCACATAAAAACATCCGATTTTATGGCTATGCCGATGTTTTGGGCCAAGGCAAGGTCATCGATCTGAAATCTACGGCCAAACACCGAGCCGGCCGACATGACTACAATTTTCAGAATCTTTATCTCTATGCTTTGCAAGATTTTGGATTTACAGAAATGGAATACATCATCTGTGATTTTGAACAGGTTTATGTAGAAAAATATAATCTGGACAACTACGACTTTAAGCCCCTGCTACTGGAAATGGAGGCTTTTACTGAATTTCTCATGGAGAATAAATCGCTGATTAAAGACAAAAAAATCATGCAGAAAAGACCGGAGGACCTTTTTAGCTTTTAATAGGCCTGGCAGGAAAAAAGCGAACAAATTGTACAAGCTTTTGATACTCCTAGAATAAATTTGAGTACAGATTCTAATATTTCGCCTGGCGGTAGAATTAATGATTTGAAGTCATAATACAGTTCAGCTGGCCAAGCATTTTACGAAAAGGACTAATTAAAAAGTACCTAATTGAACATTGAGATTAAACAATTCGAGGAGAAGGATAGAGAACAGCTTAGGCAACTTTATTTAGACGTTCGGCAAAGCACCTTTACCTGGATGTCCCGAGATTCTTTCAATATAGCCTCCTTTGACGAAGATACTGCGGGTGAATTCATTCTGGTAGCAAAAATGGGTCATCAAATTGTAGGTTTCGCCTCGGTTTGGCTTCAGGATAATTTTCTTCATCACTTATATATTGTCCATCCCTTTCAAGGAAAAGGCATAGGTACCAAGCTGCTTAATCAAGTCATTGAACTAAGCACCTCAGATGTTACTCTGAAATGTTTAAAAAAGAATGAACGAGCCGTCAAATTCTATTTAGAAAAGGGATGGCAGGCAACATCTGAAGGCAATTCTAATGAAGGTGCGTTTATTTTATTTCAATTAAGTAAGCCGAAGGATCCGTTACTAAATCGCTGAGCAAAGACTAAAATTCATGCATAAAGGGCTCAATGATCTATTGGGTCTTTAAGGTTAATGAGTTGAAGTTTTGGCATGCAAAAAGGCCTTCCCGTAGCAGAGTCTAGGTCAAATATTTTCCTGAAGCAGAGTCTCCGTTAGGGACTCTACGGTCTCCACTGCTCAAATAAACTCCAAATACCTTGTTAGTTCTACATATTCAAGAGCTCATTTGGCTCATAATATCTTGCCGAAGAATGAACGTATACGAGAAAGTTGTCTGCAAAACTCCATTTTCCTTTAACCAGCTATCGATGAATGTCATCAAGTTTTATACCGACGTTGAGTCCTTGAAGGAGATAACCTTATGGGGAGCGTTACAAAATGATGACAGCATTTAAAGAAAAATGATAAACTAAACCTAATTGGGCAGAGTCGACCGTAGGCCAAAAACCTGTGATACGCCTCTGGAATGCTGGCCCAATCACTCCATTGGTAATTGCTTTTTTGAATACAGGTTCTATACTTAGCGGTTTACTAATTCTATAATTGAAGAGGATGAATCTAATCCATCATATTTTGATAGCCTCTCTTTTGCAAACTTTCTACCGTGATGATATAGCCTTGCTCTAGCCTCCCAACACCAAAACACGCATTCCTCTTAATTTTCAGAGGCGATACACATAATGGTTTCACCGATGTTCACCGGAGGTGTCCCTATTTTATAAAGAATAATGCCGGAGGCGGGAGACTTAACTTCATGAATAACTTTCCCAAATTCATTTTTTATTAAGGCAACTGACTGGTCAATTTTTACTTCATCCCCAGCTTTTAAGTCGCTGTAAAATATGCCTTGATGATCTGCTTTGATATAGGTCTGTTTACTAAGACGTTTAACAGGATGTTTCTCTACGCTTTCCAGCTCCACCATATTCATATAATCTAAAATACGGTAAACGCCATCCTTAATTTTTGCCACAGCTTCCTCCTGCACATTGCCAAGCTTACCACACTCAATACTAAGGGCTACTTTCCCAAATTGTGAAGCTTCTTTAAAAGCATATTTTGAGGAGTCAGTAGGCTGCAGCGTGTAAGGATAAGACACTACATATTCAAAACCGCTGGCCTCCGCCATGTTGGCCGCGGTAGAGGTTTCATTTGGTCTGTTTCGGTTATTATAATAACATACAAAAGGCAGTAGGTCTTCATTGGCATCGCCACCATGAATGTCCAGAAAACCATAGCTGTAAGGTATCACCTCTTTACTTATAAAGGCCGCAATTTTTTGTGTTACAGAGCCATTGGGGTCACCAGGAAAGGCATTATTTAAATTCACCCCATCCAGATCACTGACAAAAGGCGATCTATCATAAAACGAGGACTTATTGGCCATCGGCAATATCACCAAAGAGCCTCTTAACTCCTGAGGATCAACCTCTTCAAGGAGTTCTTGCACTGCAATGATTGGAGGATACTCGTACCCGTGAACTCCGGCTACTATGGTAAAAATGGGGCCTCTTCTTTTACCTTTCAGTAAGACCACCGGCAGGCTGGTTTCTCGTTGGTCTCTATCCACGAATTTAACCTCAAAGTCTTCTCTGCTTCCAGGTTTATTGAATTTAATTTTATTCAATATCTGCTCCTGAGCGTGGAGTCCGCCGAGCGTAAAAATGAAGAGAATAGTGGTAAGTGTTCTTTTTAGGCTTAGCATGTAGTCGTTATATTATTCCTTAAAATATGGGCTAATATAAGCGATCATTGTTCCTTTTGCCAATTTGGTTTTGGGCGGTCGGCGGTCGGCTCTCCGTATTTTCCTTTCGGCTGTTGGCATTCGGCTCTCTGCATTCGGCTTTCGGCTCTCGGCTTTCAAAAGTCGGAGATCGGGAATTGGCGGTCAGCTAAAAAAAACGACTTCCATCTCCCTACCGCCTTCTCCTTACTCCCTACTTCAATCTTTCCTCTCCCCTTTCGCCGCAATTTTCAGCAACTCCATTCTGCGTTCGTTGGTTTTTCCATATCCTTTACCACTCCGAAGTACGACATAAAAAAGGCACTCGTAAATGAGAAATTCAGCCCGGAGATTAAGAATTGACATAATAACTAATAAAATTATGTACCCAAATGACAAATCTTTTGAGAGCTGTTGTTCAAAAACGCTCAACCTTAACTCACCTACAATGACTGATACAAATTAAAACCAATCCAGCTTCGCTGTCTAGCAGAAGTTTTCAGAAATGAACTCAGCCTGTAATCAAGGCCAAATTCCAGCTTAGCTTTTGGATTCAGTACATAACCAAGGAAACCTAGCCCTCTTATTTCAAGATCAAAGGCAGATTCCTCCAGGCTATTCACATATTCATTACCTAGTTTGAAAAAGAATTCTTTGGGATCCACCTCTTGACCGCTGAGTGGTATTTCAGACGAAAGTCGATACCTCAAACGATAAACAGTGGGTTCATCGCCACCAAAGGTTTGATCTGCTCCAAAACGATGCGAAAGCTTCAAAGCAGAATACCGACGAACGATGATGAACTGCTGAATTAACCTGTTTCGCAGCTCATCGCCATTCGGCAAACGTAATAAATAACCCATAGCTATCGTACTGCTAAGTCCCACTTTTCTAGAGCTCAGTAAACTCAGGTCTGTTTGTAGGTAGTTCTTCTCGTCTTGTAACGACTGTCGACCCTCTGCCTTGAAATTCACAGACCAATCTCTCGGCAACTTCTTATTGAAATTTAAACTAGGCAGCAGCCCCCAACTGATGTTTTGCTGTGCAAAAAGTGAGTGACTTAATAATACCAATATGCAGCATATACGCTTTTTCATACTAGTAAATCAAGTTATCAGTCATTTGAAGAATCACTTCATAATGTCTGATGTAGGTCCCGTCCTTTGAGAAAAGGTACTCGAAGAGTTTATATACACCATCTATCTTGGCAACAACCTCAAGCTCGTAATTAATCGTTAGCTCTTCATTAATTTCACCTTTTACAGTTTTAAGTAATTCGTTTTTATCTCCTATCCACTGCTCCTGAGCTTTTTTAATCTTGTATATTTCCAAATCTCTTTCCAGATACTTTTGAATATGCTTCAAACTGTTAGAAGGTATATTTCTCCATTGAACAATGAATTCAATATCCTCCAGCTTTCCATCTGCTGAAAACTCAATGCTATACTTTCTCCTATTTTTTCGGGCTTTGGCCTCAAAAGAATAGCCTTCTAAGCCTTCCTCTTTAAACCATTTGATACGCGACTTACCTAAAAACTCTTCAGTAAACTCAACAGCATTTTCCGGGACCTCCTCAGAAAGCACACCTATTTCTCGCTCATACTTTTGCTGAGCCAAGGCTTGTAAATAGCTTATCAGAAATAGAAATAATACGAAGTATCGCAGCATTTTATTCGAACAATTCAATGAAACAAAGTTAGAAGTTAATAGCTTATAAAGTGGTTTCAAATCATACTCTGTTCCAGGCCTTAAAATAAATTCCTGTACCAATTATCTGATTTCAGGTTCATCATATTTGAGCATCATAGTTCTTACATCAACAACAGACTAAGTTAGACTGTCATTGACATTGAGAACCTGAAAACGATAATCGCGACGGCAAACATTACATTCTACTAAATTACGGCAGTTTACAGCTTGATACCTCACAAATTCGATATATCAAGGGTGATGGTTACTACTCTCACTTTTTCTTAAAAATAAAGCCCCTATTCTCTCCTCCTTTGCCATGAAGTTATTTTCAGATGAATTAGAGAGAAATAATCAATTCTTTTATCCCGACCCGGAGTCCCTGACGGAGACTCCACTTTGGGAAACTGGTTGACTATCCCAGCTGCATTCCAATAGAAAATTCCGTTATTGAAATTTTACAATGTGATGCTCATGGCAACGTCAGTGTATATACCGAAGGATTAGGACATAATATTTGGGAATCTGCCAAACAATTAGAGTTTGGCCAAAAACAACATATTGAACCACGTAACGAAACCACTTACTTAAAGGGTTATCAAAAAACTGATTTAAATGCGAAGGCATAGTTTACAACGGTTGGCCTGATTGGTATGACCCAAGAGTGCCTCACATTCATTACAAAGTTATTTTAAATGACAATGTACACTTAACAAGTGAATTGTATTTCCCAGAAGACTTTTGCAATGAATTGTTTAGCAGCATTGAACCATATAGTCAATATGGAAATTCGCCTTATGACTTTAGTAACGACAAGTCTTTAGAAAATATGAAAGAAGGAACGGGACTTATATTAAGTCCTGAAAATCAACCTGACAATTCAGTTTTTGCTACAGCTAAGATTGGCATTGAATTAAAAGAAGCGTAAATTGAGACAAAGCTTTGTTGGGAAAATATTTCCATAAGTTTCAGCTTAGTAAGAAACCCTTACTCAGTGAACAAAATTCAGCTCTGGAATACTTAACAAAATACACTTAAGACATTCAATATCAACACAAAATCACCCCTACTCCAATCCAACAAAAGGCGAAATGAATAAGGTATTGGCAGTAATAATTTCACTCACACTTTGTCTTTCTGCTTCTACCCAACATTTTGAAGAGGAACCAAAGATGGAAGCTGAAAAAGGGGCTTTAATAAACCTGGTAGAGCAATTTCTGACTGCCATTGGTAATCACGATATTGAGAAAGTGCAGACCATGTTAAGCGACAAGGCGAACATCTATGGAGCCTCGTTAAGAGATGGGAAATGGATTACTATAACTTATACCATTCAGGAGTATTTGGAACGCCTAAAATCTTATGAAAACACAACAAAATATACTGAGCCCGTTTCTGAATTTACTGTCCATATGGAAATGGGAAGACTGGCCTTTGTAAAAGCTGATGCCATTTTTACCATCAATGGTGAACCTAGAAACAATAATTTAGATTATTTCACTCTAATTAAAGAAGATGAGAATTGGAAAATATTGAACGGATCTTATGTATCGGTTCGGCTACAGAAATAGTGTATTTCTATCTAATTAAAGTCCGTCGGTATGAGCATACCCCTTGAGAGGCTAGACTTTTTCCATATCTGGCTTTTCCATAAAATATAGTACCTTACTTTTAAAAATTCGGTACAAGTCTTCTAACACGGGCCCAAAAAGGCTTATATGAGGCGGTAGTTTAGCTGAAAAATTCTAATTCGCTTAACTTACATCATGAGTATGATAACTTATCTAAGACTAAAAGAAATCATGTAAGAATGAACTATGTAAATAAGTTTGTAAACTACTTTTCGAAAATTTCTCCGCTATCAGATGAAGAATCAAAAGGTATTGCTGAAAGCATGCAGACCAAAAAATATAAAAAGGGGGATTTTTTATTAAAAGAGAGCCAAAAATCAAGCAGCACCTATTTCATTCTTGAAGGCTGTATTAGAGAATACATTTTAACTGATGGTGATGAAAAAACCACCAATTTCTTCACTGAAGATCAATGGGCTATCTCGCTGAACAACTTTACACCTGAAAATGCCTCCCAGCATAATTGGATATGTATGGAAGACACAACAGTAGTTATTGGAGACGAACAAAAAGCTCAGGCACTTTTTAAACGCTTCCCCAGGTTTGAAACCATTTCAAGGAACATCATGGAGGCGGCTTTCGCCAAACAAAGAGAAGCCTTAAGCTCTTACTATGTAGACTCGCCCGAACAACGCTATTTAAAGCTGATAAAGTCAAGGCCTGGTTTAATACAGCGAATTCCACAATATCATCTCGCCAGTTATATTGGGGTAAAACCAGAGTCTTTAAGCAGAATAAGGAAACGAATTGCTACTGAACTGGACTAAAACTGGACTCAAAGCCATTTTTAAGCATTATAATTTGAGGAGCTAGTTCTCAATAGGCAATGAATTCCTTTACCTTTTCAGAATTTTAACAATTCTATTGTTTATTATTTCTGACAAGTTCCAATTGATCAGCTTAGGATCAGTGGTGCTGTAAAACTCAACTGTAACGGCATCTATATCTTTATGGTACTTTGCAAAACTTTGATAGCCCGGCACCCAGCCACCATGTTCGTATTCATAAACAGAAGCATATATTTCTTGCTCACCCGCAGCAAACACAGAGCCATCATTCAATGCCCTCAGGAAAGTACCGACATCTTCGGCCGTAGCCAGCATGCCGTGTTCGTCTTCTTTTAAATCATAAGGATGCCCAACATGATAACCACTCATCACCTCCTCTAAATTTACTTCACTCAAAGATTCATAAGTATGCTGAAGGTGCAGTGGCTTAAGAATTTCTTCCCGAATAAATTGAAAGTTATTATAGCCCAGTTCATCATCCATAATTTTATTGACAAGCAGGTAATTCGTATTGCAATATTCGTAGTCCTCACCAGGTTCAAAGCGGGCTGGCTTGTCCAGTATTAAGGAAAGACTCTCTTCAAACGTTTTTGTAGGCGATGCCCAAAAATCAGGAGCATCCGTAAAATTAGGAAGACCACTTCTATGCTGTATCATTAACCTTAAAGTGATTTCTCCTGCATTTTCAATTCTTCCGGCAATTTCCGGCAAATAATCAGCGATCGTTTTATCTAAAGAAAGCCTTTGTGCATTAACTAATTTAGTCACTGCCACGGCGTCATACAGTTTGCTGATGCTCGCAATCTTAAATAAAGCGTGAGGATCGGCAGGTATTTTGGATTGTCTGTTATGCCAACCCGAAGCAAGAAATAGCGGTGATTTACCAGCCTTATCTACATAAAGTATCATTCCATCAAATCCGTGATTTATGGCTTCATCTACTTGTTCCTGAAGAGTATCAGGCAGTGGAAGTACCCATGCCTTAACCAATCGCCAAGGTACGAAGTATAAAGAGGCCAGCGAGCCGACAATCAACGCGATCCGCAGAATTTGTTTTGTGTTTTTCTTTGTCATAATTCACGTTTATAAACTTTAAACAGTTTTAATATATAAGTAGTAGCGGCATCAAATAAAGGTTATAGGTAATCCCTACAAACATGGCTACTTAATCACATTTTTTCTTTTAAAGCCATCCTCCAATAGTAGATTCCAAAAATGCTGGTAACTAAAGCAAACATGATTCCGTTTTCACCAAGCCAATAGTCATGCCCTTCCTTCCCTATGGTTAATTCAGGCATAATTTTTTGAATGTACACATTGCTAACGGCATGAAATAGAACGGCCGGCCACAGGCTTTTGGATTTAAACGTATAGTAAGTCATAATAAAGGACATAGAAATAATTATTGTGAAGAACGTGATGAATTCCAACAGGACATTATTGCTATAAAAGACCAGCAGCGGCCAATGCCAGGCTGCCCAAATAAATCCGCTAAAAACAGACACACCCGTATACGAAAGTACTTTTCTTAATTCATAAATAAAAAATCCCCGCCAGCCTATTTCTTCTCCTAAAGTGGTGGCGGCAGCTCTAATCACCTCTATGGTGCCTAATAAGGGTATGGCTATGATGATGACCAAAGAGGGAGTTAATTTACCTATACCATACAAGCCAAGTTCTCTCCCCCATTCCATAATTACTTCTTCTGTAGCCAGATTACCCAATCCGAAAATCCAAATCAGCATATAAGTGACTATGCTATAGACGGCAGGTATAAAATAAGCCATCCGGATGTACCTCCAGTTCCCCCAATTCCAGGGAAGAGAAGAAATTTTATATCCTTTTATTCTAAGAGTAATAAAAGCCGCCAAAGCCGGACACCACATGATAGCCCCAACGTAAATTCTTGAAGGATAGAGTTTTACAATGGCATAATGAAAGGGTGAGGTAAGGGCCAGCGTGATGCCCAGAAATAAAATGATGGTAGACCATGCTTCTTTTCGTTCATTCAATTTTATAGATTTCATGCTATTTTTTTTATTCAAAGCAGGGAACAGGATGAATTTAGCCCTACTTGATTTATGAATTTAAACAATTAATTCTCTGACACAGAAATGATCACATTGCCTTTTTTATGCCCCCTTTCTACATATTGATGTGCCTCTACCATTTTCTCTAATGGATAAACACGATCAATTACTGGTTTGATTTCCCCCTTTTCAGCGAGCAATTTTAGATTCATAAAGGCACTTTTTGGTGTTAAAGGTGTACCCTGATCAATGGAGATGTACTTCCCATTGGGTATAAGTGCCTTTTTGCTATTTTCCTTGAGCACTGAGTTTTTACTATTGCCCACAGCATCTATCACATACTTATACGTTTCCAGCTTTGTCTCTGCATTTTCTTCGGTATAGTCGAGAACCCCATCACTTCCCAAAGACCTGACTAGTTCAAAGTTTTTACTACTGCAAACACTGGTAACATGTGCTCCGGCATGTTTTGCCAGTTGAATCGCCATTGTTCCTATACTTCCCGAGGCACCATAGATAAGGATTTTATCTCCCTTTTGTATTCTCGTCTTGTTTAGTAAATGTGAAGCCAGTAATCCACCATATGGTAAGGAAGCGGCTTCTTCAAAACTGGTATTGACCGGCTTGTGGGCAATATTCCAGTCTTCCGGTAAACAAATATATTCAGCATAAGAGCCGAAATGCCTTTTTGTAGGCGATACAGAGCCATAAGCAAATACCTCATCTCCTATTTTAAATGCAGTTACATTCTTCCCCTTGCCTTCTACCACACCCGCTGTTACCATTCCTAAGATCGGATTTCTTGGTTTCCCAAAACCAAATATTAGTTGAAGAATAAATCTTGGAACAAGGGGCTCATCCAGCTTACGAATAAGGACATCACTGGTGGTTACTGAAGTTGCTTTGATCTTTATTAGCACTTCATTTTCTTTGGGATTAGGCTTTTCAACCTCAGTTAGTACTAAGTTCTCATAGCTTCCGTACTTTCTACATTCAATTGCTCTCATAATTTTGCTTTTTTAGAATTTTATACCGCAAAATTATTGGCGTCCATTTTTTGATACATTGACTTGGGTTAAGAAACGTAAAGCAGGAAGTTTTGAACAAACGCACCAAAATCCCCGCCCGCCAGCTGAATGGATGCACTTGATCATTTACTTCCGAACCTTTTCATTGATTTAGAAGTCAGGAATCGATAAATTGAAACGATAATCCTACAATTGATTCATGCCTTGCATTCTTCAATTTGTAAGGCAAAAACATAAAAAGCCAGAAAACATGATAAACTTGAAACAAAAAGCCCTCACGCTCCTTAGTCTTTCTTTCGCCTTCCTAGCCTGTCAAACCCCTGAAACAGAGACACCGCCTACTGATGCAGAAATTACAGAACTCATAACCAAGCAAGTAGATAGTCTATATGCTGTATACGAACGATTTGATTATGATTGGATAGAGTTTTATGCAGATGATTACACCGCTATCTATCCAGAAACACCGATTTCCATAACTACTAAAGATTCTCTAAAAGCCCAATGGGAACGCATCTATGCCAAATATGATGTAAAATTAATCAGTAGAGGTAGGCCGACAATCATCCCCTCGCAAGACATGGCGGTTTCTTACAATAGCTTCAATGAAATCTTTGTCAATAAAGAAACCAAAGACACCATCAACAACATTGGAACCTATATCATCAATTGGAAAAGACAAGATGATGATTCATGGAAAATTGTTTTTGAGACTTTGCATAATGAGTAAATATTGAAGATTTCCTAAAGGCCATTTTCTTTAGTATGGCATAAATTAAGAAGGAAATAAAGCACTAATTTCGAAGAAGAACCCACCTGCCAATTCAACCTTGAAATACTAAAACCAATGCATCATAGCCTAATAAACAAAACTCTTTTCCTGTTTGCTGCCTTCCTTTTCAACTTCGCTTCTGTGCAGGCACAAAGCCAGTCGAATACCAGAAATGAAGCGAACCTTAAGCGAATAAAGTCTACCCGGAGTCTGGTGGCCTTATGGGATTTTAAAGAATCTACGGGTAATGAAAGAAAAGCAGAAGGAAAAGGGCTGTTTCCGCTTACTGAAGCCAAGGGGCCTGTAAAACGTATGAATGAAGGACCGCTTTCAGGTTATTCAGCATTATTTGAAGGAAATAACTATTTAAGCTTACCTGCCAGGGAGGTAGGGGCCTTAAATATTTATGGAGACAAAAAAGAGGTAACTGTGATGGCCTGGGTAAAATGGACTGGAGAGCAAACGGGTTTTGTGGGTGGTCTCTGGAACGAGTATCAGGATGGCGGAAAGCGGCAGTACGGCCTTTTCGTTTCTCTTCCACATTACAATGGTGCTCATCAGGTTTGTGGCCATATTTCCAAAACAGGTAAGCCTACGCCCCCTTTCCCCTACTCGATTGATTATTCGGCCAGTGAACAGAAAGTACCTGCCAATGAATGGGTATGCATTGCCTTTACTTACGATGGCACCTATATTAAGTCCTACTTCAATGGGGAGTTTAAAGCTCGGGAACCTGAATTAATAAATCATACCAAGGGTTTTGACGGCTATCCTGAAGGCATGACACACAGTAAAAATCCGTATTACTTTCCTGACGGCATGGGAGACAATGGCTCAGACTTCACAGTAGGGGCCGTATTGTTAAAGCGAGGTATGGGAAATTTCTTTAAAGGACAAATAGGTGGTCTGGCTGTTTTTGACAAAGCCCTAAAGGAGAAGAATATCAGGAAGCTGAGTCAGCTATAAAAGGCTTGCCTGCAGTCCGGTTCTTTTGTTTCTTTACTTATTCACTAATCATAAACTGTTTTGCAGACCCTACTGAAGCATATCAATGCTTATACGCCTCTGAATACCAAAGAAATTCACTTGTTAAAAAATGCGGTTCAGAAAAAGGTTTATGACAGGCATGAGATCATTTTCACTGAAGGACACGTTTCAAACGAAATCTATTTTATTACCAAAGGCTGCGTAAGACTTTTTTACAATGTAGATGGGAATGACAAAACAGCATTCTTCTATACCGAGGGGCAGTTTATTTGTGCCGGAGAAAGCTATACTTTCAATGTGCCTGCCATAGAAAACTATCAGGCTATGGAACCTACAGAACTGTTTGTTTTCACCAAATCCAGGATTGAGATCTTACTCAAAGAATCGCCCAAATTTGAAGTATTAGCCAGGATAGCCACAGAAAATGAACTGATCACCTGTCAAAAGGTCATCGCTTCTTTCGTTACTAAATCTGCCGAGGAGCGTTATATCGATTTACTGAATACGCAGGGAGAACTCTTTCAGCGTGTCCCTCAGCAGCACATTGCTTCATTTCTGGGCGTGTCGCCAGAAACTTTAAGCAGAATTAAGACCCGTGTTCACAGGAAACGGCATTCTTGACGATCGTCAAGGCGAAACTACCCGCTACTTCATTCCTTTGTAAAAAAAAGGAAAAAATGAAAAAGAGGGTTTTAGTAGCCGGGGCTACAGGATATTTAGGTCAATACCTGGTAAAGGAATTAAAGAAAAGAGATTTTTGGGTCAGAGTTTTGATTAGACGAGAAGACCAAAAAGTAATGTTTGATGAAGTAGACGACTTCTATTTGGCAGAAATTACCAAGCCAGAGAGTATGCAGGGCATTTGCTCCGGCATAAACTGGGTTTTCTCAACGGTAGGCATTACCCGTCAAAAAGACGGCCTCAGGTATATGGATGTAGACTATCAGGGAAATGCCAACCTCCTAAAACAAGCACTGAAAGAAGAAGTAGAAGCTTTTCAGTACGTTTCCGCTATTCAGGGTGATAAGCTCAGGCATTTAAAAATATTTGAAGCCAAAGAGAGATTCGTAGATGAACTCAAAACTGCCAGTCTTAGGCATAGTGTAGCAAGACCAAACGGCTTTTTCTCTGATATGGGCGACTTCCTGAGTATGGCAAAAAGTGGAAGGGTCTATCTGTTTGGTCATGGAAATTTTAAGCTAAATCCTGTGCATGGAGCAGATTTAGCAGAGGTATGTGTAAACAAAATGATAGCAGAAGAAAGCGAATTTACAGTAGGCGGCCCGGATTTTTTCACGCATAAAGAATTAGCCGAAGAAGCTCTAAAAGCATGGCAAAAACCAATTAAAATAAGCTATTTGCCAGACTGGACCCGACGATTCATCATCTGGATCTTAAGAAACTTTACCTCTTCTAAAACCTACGGTCCTATAGAATTCTTTTTGACCGCTATGGCCGCAGATAACATTGCCGATTCTTACGGAACCCATAGATTAAAAGACTTTTTCAAAATGGAAGTGCAGAGGAATTTTTAAATTGCTAAAAGCAGATTCGAATTAGCTATTCAAGGATGAGATATATACGCAAATAGTGGTTTTTGTTTCTTTATGTTAATGATGGTGGTTATAAAATGAAAAATATTCTCAAATTATTAGAAGAACTGGAAGGTCGGGGAAAAAGGAAAGTTTATGACCAAAAACAAGTATTTGTGAGAGAAGGGGAAATCCCTAATAAAATCGGTCTCATCAAAAAGGGACTTTTTAGATACTACTTTTTGACAAACGCAGGCAAAGAGTTCACAAAAGTATTTATGAAGGAGGGAGATATTATTTCATCTCATACCTCCATGATCGCTGGAGAACAGTCCTATTTTACGATTGAAGCAATTGAAAAATCTGAAATAATAGAGATTAGCCTTCATCAATGGACTAAACTAAGAAATGCTGATTCCAAATGGGATAAACTGCTAATTGCTTTCCTTGAAAAGGGTTACAGTATTAAAAAAAGAAGAGAAAGAGAATTTCTGCTAATGGATAGTGAAAACCGATATAAAGCATTTTTGGAAGAATATCCAAATCTCGAAAACAGAATTAGGCAACACATGATTGCTTCATATGTAGGAATTACTCCAATTGCATTGAGCAGGATAAGGAAAAAAATGAAGTCAATAAACCTATGTTAATGATTTTTAGATGAGTGCTCGGGAGCTTTGCTTTTTTTAATCAAAATAGAGATAACATGAAAAAAGTAATTCCACCTGTTTTATTCCTCCTTTGTGTCCTGTTAATAATTGGATTAAAGCTTCTATTACCTGAACAAATAATTTTAAAACCTCCGTTTTCTTATGTAGGAATTGTTTTAACAATCGGGGGTTTAGCTATTACGAACCACATGAAAAATTTGTTCGATGAAGTAAAAACTGAAATTCATACTTTTAAAAAACCAAGGCAACTTGTAAAAAAAGGTTTGTATAAGTTTAGTCGAAACCCAATATATCTTGGATTTACACTTTCTTTAATTGGTGTTTGGGTTTTAACAGGAAACTTAATCGGACTCTTTGGAGTTTTGATTTTTTTTCTAATCTCTAATTTTTGGTACATTCCTTACGAAGAAAGGAGATTGGAAAAAGAATTTGGAGAGGAGTATAAACTTTATAAATCCAAAGTAAGAAGGTGGATTTAAGGAAGAAATACTACCGCGATCAATGGCAATAGCCGGCATTAGCTGGCTTCTGCGTGTAACAGGAAACGTTAAGTTTAATCTTAAACAACACCCCCAATAAGAAATGATCAATATTTTTAGAATATTAAGGAAAATACTTATTTACATATTTTCATTCTTAATTATGCTAATCATAGGAGGTTACATATATCTCTACGTGCTTCCGAAAGGGCCTGAAATTACCGAGCCGAATGAAATTAGTATCGGAAAAGACTCATTTGTTATTTATGCTTATGAAAATAGTGAGCGTAAGTCAATCAAAGTATGGACTTACAAGCCTGTAAGTTGGAAAGACCAGGATAAAATAGTGTTTGTAATGCATGGTGGCGGACGTAATGCAGATGACTACCTCGATGCTTGGGTCGAATTAGCTGAGAACAATAACTTACTTGTAATTGCTCCTGAATTCGAAAATAAATTTTCAAAGTATACGACCAACGACTATCAGGAGGGCAATTTATTTACCTTTTTCGGAACTAGAAACCCGGAGAGTGAATGGGCTTACACAGTAGTTGAAAACATATTCGACCATATTAAAACGGTCAATGACATTACAAACAGCCATTACGATATTTTCGGACATTCTGCCGGGGGCCAATTCGTTCATAGGATGATAATGATTATGCCCGAATCACGAATTAAAACAGCCATTGCAGCAAATTCCGGATTTTACAACTTCCCGGACGAAAATCTTGTATTTCCGTATGGATTCAAGAAAACGGACATCAAATTGAATACTGAAATACAAACAGCATATCAAAAGAGATTGATAATACTATTGGGCGAACTGGACAATGACCCAAGTTTAGGAACTTTTAGAACAACTGATTTGGCAATGCAGCAAGGAGCACACAGACTTGAACGTGGAACCAATTTTTTTAATGCAAACAAGAAGTTAAGTGAACAAAACGAATGGTCATTCAATTGGGCAATTGATACCGTTAAAAACGTCGGTCATAATTACCGGAAGATGTCGGAAAGTTCAATTCAATGGATAACTAAT
>JANSYO010000094.1 GCA_024742395.1 Cytophagales bacterium | reverse complement strand
CTGTACAGAAAACCTCTTCAGACCAAACGGGCAATAGCCAATTGCAGGTGCCGTGTGTGGCATTCTTGCAAAATTTATACTTTTCTTCAGCGTTATTGACATTACTAAAGTGTTGATTGTTTGGCTCTTTAGAGAGTGTTACGAAATTAAGGAAGTAAGAGTTAAAGCCAACAGTATAGCCACATTTAAGGCATTGGCTATTCTCAAAATAAAGAGGGTTATGGCAATGTAGGCAATTGTATGATTTCACTTTATTAGAAATTTAATGCCTTACTTACGTCGCTTTGAGCTTTTGGTTTTCTCCATATTCTTCACATAGATAAGCTTATTTCTGCTTTTAGGATTATCCCTTAATTCAATTTCAAACAAACCTATAGATTTAATAAGAGGAGTAAGCTTTTGGAAACCATAATTTCTGGAGTCAAAGTTTGGTTGCTTCTTTTGAAGAAGACTTCCTACATCACCCAAAAAGGCCCAGCCGTCGTCATCAGAAACATCAGAGATGGTTGAGCTGATTAACTTTATTTCTTTTTGAGTGATTTTATCCACACTGTCTTTTTCTGAATCTTTGTCTGATTCTTCTTCTGGTTTAGAGCTTTGGTTCTTTAAGATCTCAACGTAAATGAATCTATCGCAAGCCACTATAAACGGATTCGGTGTTTTTCTTTCTCCAATGCCTATGACCTGCATACCGGCTTCACGTAATCTGGTAGCTAAACGCGTAAAATCACTATCACTTGATACCAGGCAGAAACCATTGACCTTCTCAGAGTATAGTATGTCCATGGCATCAATAATCATTGCTGAGTCGGTGGAGTTTTTCCCTGTAGTGTAGCCGTATTGCTGAATAGGGGTAATGGCGTTTTCAAGCAATAGAGCTTTCCATCGGCTCAGATGCGGCTTTGTCCAGTCACCATAAATACGCTTAATCGTAGGATTGCCATATTTGGTGATCTCCTCCATCATTTCTTTAATATGTGCAGAAGGTATATTGTCGCCATCTATTAAGACGGCTATATTATTATTCATAATTACTATTTGTTTCAGTCTGTTTCAAGGCCTCTATAACTGGCCGAACAGAATAAATCAAATATACCGAAATAGCCTCGCTTTAGTTTAGATTTGAAGAAGAACTTCTAAATTGATAAACCTTCTTAGGATTATCGCTCAATGACTAATCCTTCAAAGTCTTTCAATTCCTTTAATTCAAAAGAAAGGATGCCGTCTTTATATTGAAACGGAATAACAGCTACATTTTGCATTGCCCATATTTTGGATGGTTTAAAATCTACCTTTAATTCAAACTTGAGCTGATGCTGCGTATGGGGTTCCAGGTAGGTATTACCACTAAACCCTGATAAATTAACCAAATGAAGGATATTACCATTAGATTTAAATGGCGTCTCAATGGTTTCTTTCTCTGTATTAAGCATAAAGTCTTGCAATATAAGCTCAACCCTAGGGTGAGCATTACTTTGTATTTGTTTAAAAACTTCCGGAGAAAGATATTGCAAGGTATTTAAAACTAGGTTTTTATGCTGTTCGTAGCCATAATTATAATAGATCCTTCCTATGTTCATTGGCAGGATGGCATTCTTTCCTTGATTTTTGGTCATTACACTCAAAGCAAAATAACCAGTTGGGTCATGGCCTCCAATCATCTCTGGTGGCCCGGGTCTGCCTTTACTTAAAATAGGCAAGTAGTTATTATTTGCTTCATCAAAAGAATAAAGGCCCAGGTTGTACTTAAAATGGACCATACTTTGACCTTCAAAATCTTTAAAAATCATTTTATTCTCCGGGCTCAGGTAATTTCCGGCTCCATCGTAATCTTTATTCACGATTTCGGCACCGAATAGCTTTCTCAAAACGTCTGGACTATCAAATAAAGAACGATTAGTAGCGACTAGTTGCACACCCGATGCTGAGAGAAGTGACAGGGCTTCCAGATCCTTTTCGCCTAAATAGGTGATGTCTGGAAGTATAAGAATTTTATATTTTTTAATCTTTTCAAGAAGCTTATATAAATGATTGTCCTGAATAACATCAAATTGAATATGTGCTTCCTTGAGCATTAGAGATAAACCCCTGTATTCTTCCATTGCTGGACCACCAGGCCAATATCCGGGAGCTACCACAGCAACTTTGGCCAAACTTTCATATTTCCCGAAGTAGGTCTCATATTTCTTTTGATGAGCATAAATTTTCTTCATGGTATCAAAGTTTCTACGGTCCTCATAGTCTCTTAGATCACCCATTAAACTCACGTCTGTTCCACTTCCATTGGCTATATTTTCATAAAGTCTGATACTGATTTCTTCTGGTTCAATGGCATTATAGCGGCTTTGAAATGAGATTTGCTGAATACTCGCATTGCTGACAATTTTATCAGGGAAAGTTTGCTCAATATGATTGGTGTTATCAGAAGCCGTGTAAGGCCAGTAAGGTAAACCATGCGTTTGGCTTTCGTGTCTGATAATATCTACGTATTCTTCCAGATAGGTACAAATAGCAATTTTCTTTCTTCTGGATTTTACCAGTTGATGTAACTTTTGAGACCAAAGTTCAATACTTTCTTTCTTGAACTCCTCATACTTTCTAAATACCGGGTCGGTTTTGTCTTCATTTATGGGTAGGTCAAGACCATTACTCCATTTTTTAAAGGCTTCTATGTCATATTCGTTCTGGTCAATGCCGTGATATTGATTTTCGTATGGGTTCCTGGTTTGATAACCTGGCATGTTCAGGAAGATACCATCAATATCAAACTTGTCAATTACCTCATTCACTATCTCAAAAGCTTTCTCCTGCACATAGGGTGCATTAATGCTGACAACATATTTATCAGTATTTATAATGCGTTCGCCTTTTGGAGATAGGTAAAACCAGTCTGGATGGGCCTTAAATACAGTTTCATGAGCTCTGCTGAAATCAAACCTGACTATGACCCGAATGCCGTTTTGGTGACACTGATTCACTATTCTTGCCAGTTCGCCAGGCTTCATGTAAGGGTTTATATATTCAAAATCGAGTTCTGACTCATAAAAGGCCATGATTCCTGCAGCATTGATTATCAAAGTATTGGCTGAGAAGTCATTTAAGTCGGCCACTATTTCTTCAGCTTTAATACTTGCAGCCTCATAAGCTGGCAAATTCATTTGTATAAGCCTCAGATTGTTTCTTTTCCACCATTCAGAATCGTCTGATGAAATAATAGGTTTTTGGGCAAATAACATTTGACAGGCCCATAGAAAGAATAACGTAGTTTTTAAATATTTCATAGGTTTGGGTTGAAGTGTTGAAATTTACAAGCCTTTTTATGAAAGTCAATACAGATAAAGACCATTCAGGCTTTTTGGTCAATGAGATTTCTTTGAAATAAAATAATTCATTGAAAACTCGGATAGCTACACATCCTGACCTAAATTTCAGACCCTAAAAAAGGTTGATAAATGAGAATTGAAAATGAGATAAAGTTAGGTTTTGGAGATGTAATGATTCGGCCTAAACGATCGACACTAAAGTCGAGGTCTATGGTAGATTTGGTCAGAGAATTTACCTTCTTGCACACACAGCAAAAATGGAGAGGTATTCCTATTATAGCCGCCAATATGGATACCGTTGGCACTTTTGAGATGGCCAGAGCTCTTGCGGAAAATGAAATGATGACTGCCATGCATAAGCATTATACAGTGAATGAATGGGCTGAATTTATGCAATCCGGCGGTAATGAGATGGTGGATCATATTGCGGTGAGTACCGGCACATCAAAGGAAGACAGTGCAAAACTGAAAAAAATAATGGGGGCTCATCCTGAGTTAAGGTTTATTTGTATAGATGTCGCCAATGGCTATTCCGAGCATTTTGTGAATTATGTAAAGCGTGCAAGAGAAAATCATCCTGATAAAGTAATTATTGCGGGAAATGTGGTTACAGGAGAAATGGTAGAGGAGTTGCTTTTAGCCGGAGCAGATATTGTGAAAGTAGGAATCGGGCCGGGCTCTGTTTGTACTACCCGAGTGAAAACAGGTGTTGGATACCCTCAGTTATCGGCTATCATAGAATGTGCAGATGCTGCACATGGTCTGAGAGGGCAGATAATATCAGATGGAGGCTGTACAAAGCCGGGAGATGTAGCCAAGGCTTTTGGCGGAGGAGCAGATTTTACTATGCTGGGAGGGATGTTTGCCGGGCATGATGAAAGCGGAGGAGAATTGGTTGAAAAGAACGGCGAAAAATTCAAACTCTTTTATGGAATGAGTTCATCTACCGCTATGAACAAGTATGTAGGGGGAGTGGCAGAATACAGAGCGTCAGAAGGAAAAACCGTAGAAGTACCTTACAGAGGGCCGGTACAAAATACAGTTTCTGATATACTGGGTGGTATTAGAAGTACCTGTACGTATGTAGGTGCAGGTCAATTAAAAGAATTAACCAAAAGAACCACTTTCATAAGGGTGCTGGAGCAAGAGAATCAAGTCTATTCATAGACTTATTTCTGACAGAAATAAACAATTTCTTGCATAGGGAGAGCATATCTTTTAGCCAAAGCTGGATCAATTTCATGTACGTAGTCATCTTCAGTTACTTTGAAACCTCCTTTGGCTAATTCTTTTCCATAATCTTGTCCAAACAAGCGTAAATGATCAGACTGTTTAAAGACACGTTCACGTTCTCTAGGGTCTGTTATACTGGGATCTGAGATGGTATGAGGTAGCTTCATGTCTTGAGGAGACTGCATAATGGCATAACCACCCGGTTTCAATACCCGGTACAATTCGCTTACCGCGGTATCAAAATGTTCTACATGTTCTAAAACATGATTGCAGAAGATTACATCAAAGCTATTATCAGTGAATTGAATCTTTTCAATATCCATTCTGACTTTAGCAAGCGGGGATTCTATGTCGGCGGTAATGTACTCCAGATTAGTTAGTTTTTCAAACCTATCTATAAAACAGTATTCAGGTGCTACGTGCAGCACTTTTGCCTGTTTGCTAAAAAAGCTGGTCTTCTCTTTAAGATAAAGATACATAAGACGATGCCTTTCCAGAGCCAAACATGAAGGGCAAAGTGCATTCTCTCTGGGTTCAAGACGCCCATAAGGTAGAAATTTCTTAAATTTACTATTACATACCGTACATTCCACGTTATTGCCCTTCATGAAAACTGCATATATTCTTAAAGGAATATGACTAAACAGCTGAAGGTATTTTCTCGGAACAAAGCGGATAAGAAAACTAATAATGCTTTTCATATAGTGGAAAGTACGTTACATTAAATTTTGCCAAAAATAGAAATAAGTAAAGAGGAATAAAATGCAAGACAAAAAACAAGACTTAAGCTGGTATAAAAAATTGAAGCTCAGTCAAAAATATAAATTAAACGCGGGCATAGGTATGTTGATGATTTCGATAGGTGCCATCATACTGGCCATAACAGGTGAGGAGATGTTATATCACTGGCAGTCAGGCCTTCATGCCAGTCTTTCTATTCTGCTCTTATTGGTAGGTCTTTGGTTTTTTGGTACTGGTGTACGTTATCAAAGTCAATTAGATGCCATTAGAATAGCCAGAAGAAACCGAGGTGGATTCAGAAAGAATAATGATAAAAAGGGTAAACCTACCGGAAAGAAAGCTTAAACAGGGAAGTACATTTTGAAGGTTACCCCCTTATCAACCTCGCTTTCTGCCGTGATAAACCCTTTGTGATTTTCTACAATCTTTTTAACAATGGCCAGGCCAATGCCGGTACCTTTGTAGCTCGATTTATCATGTAATTGTTGAAAGATCTCAAAGATCTTCTCCTTATACTCCATTTCAAAGCCTATTCCGTTGTCTTTATACTCGATTCCCCAGTATTCAACTTCCGGATCTAAGGCATTAAATTGTAATTCATCTCCTGTTCCGATAAGCTTTCGAATATGGATTTCCGGTTTTCTTTGCGAACTCGCAAACTTTAATGAATTACTGATCAGGTTTTGAAAAAGCTGTCTGAACTGAAAGGCGATGATATTGGCAGTGCCTAATTCTTCAATTTCAATAGTAGCTTCCTTTTGAGTGATGGCCTCTGCCAAATTTTCTAAGACCTCATTGAGTTGGTCTTCTAAATGCTCAGGTTTTAATTCTCCTTTAGATGATGAGGCCCTGGAATAGGAGAGAAGATCCTGAATGAGCGTTTGCATCCTTTTGGCTGCTTTTTCTATCTGGCCTAACTGCTGCTTACCCGGAGGGCTTAGATTTTCACTCTCTTTATCTGTGAGTCTTGAGGAGAACAGCTGGATTTTTCGCAGCGGTTCCTGTAAATCATGGCTGGATATATAAGCGAATGACTGTAATTCTTTATTGATTTTTTCCAGATCCATATTCTTTTCTTTCAGCTCACTGGTTCGTTCAGATACTTGTTTTTCTAACTCTTCTGCGAATATTTTGTGATCCTGTATATCCGTACTGGAGCCCACCCACATTTGAATATTGCCGTCGGCATCTTTTTGAGGAATAGCTCGGCTAAGCTGCCATTTGTAGTTTCCATCATTTCCTCTGAATCTATGTTCAAAATGAAAATCCTTACCGGTAGAAATTGATTCTAACCAGAGTCTGACATTTTCTTCTCTATCCTCAGGATGAACAATACTGATCCAACCCTCTCTGTCTATATCCTCATAGGTCATTCCGGTAAAGTCATACACATATTTATTGAAGTAATTCAGATTCCCTTCAGGGTCAGAGGTCCAAATATGCTGAGGCATGGAATCTGCCAGCAATCTAAACTTAGCCTCACTTTCTCTCAAGGTTTGCTGTAGCTGCTTCTCTTCCGTAATGTCTCTGATGGTCCCGATCATCTTCTTCGGCACATTCTCATTATCAAAGAATAGTTTTCCTTGTGTTCTGATCCAACAAATCTGCCCATCGGGCTTTAAAACGCGGGCTTCGTATTTATAAATTCCTGTTTTTAATGCCCTTTCAAAAGCTGTTTTAATGGCATTTTGCCTGTCTTCAGGAAGTATTTGGTCAATGAATGTTTGATAAGGTAAAGAGTCTGTTAGCTTATGGCCAAACATTTCAGCCATTCTTGGGGTATATATTATATCTGTGGTTTTCAAATCCACTTCCCAGGTAGCTAATTCTGCAGCATCGGTAGCTAACCTCATCCTTTCTTCTGCAATCTCTACCTTGAGTCTAGATTCTACCTTGTCTGTAACATCTGTGGCAGTAACCATAATGCCTGTGGCATTCTTTTCAGTATCAAAAAGAGGGGCATACTCAAAATCGAGGAACATACTTCTTTTTTTGTCTCCATCTGTAAAGAATACTTCAGCTTCCTCTTCTTTGTGTGGAACTCTGGTTTGCATTACTTTTTTAAGAAGTTGAGGGTATTTTTGTTCATTCAATTCAGGAAAAACGGAAACAATTTCTTTCCCTAAAACTTCTTTTTGTTCCTTCTGCCAAATCTTGGAAAGCATTGATTTATTAGCAATTTCAATCACAAAATTATCTCCCCTTAGAATGGTCATAGCAATGGGTGATTGCATAATGAAGTTTCTAAACTCTTTTTCGCTTACTTCTAGTTTGTGCTTGGCTTTAACGGCTTTTGTAACCTCAATGGCCACCACCATTATGCCTGTTACGTCATGGTTTTCGTTGATCAAAGGGTGATAGACAAAATTGAAATAGTTAAGGACATTTTTGCCTTGTTTTTTTAAGGTGACAGGAAATTCATTGCCATAAAATGGAGTCCCTGAAGCGTATACTTGGTCAAAGAGCGGCTTTATTGTGGAAATTAACTCAGGAAGACTCTCAAAGAGTGGAACACCAATTATGTCATTTTCTTTTTTATCTGTTATTTCAAGGTAGGAGTCATTAACTAGTTCTGTCAGGTAATTTTCTCCTCTGAAGATAGCGATTCCTAGCGGTGCTTGTTTAACAATTTCTTTAAACCTTTTCTCACTTTGTTCCAGTTGAATAAAGGTTTTTCTCAGATTTTCTTCATTGCTTTTTCTTTCCGAAATATCTCTGGAAACAGCAAAAAGATGTGGTTTGCCATCCAGATTAATACCTGCCATACTTACTTCTACAGGGTAAACATGACCGGCCTTATTTTTATGTAAGGTTTCAAAAGTCTCAATTTTTTCATTCTGAGCTTTAGAGAAAACCACATTGAAGTTTTCAATATCATGGAGTGGGTCTACATCAGGAACTCTTAGTTTCTTAATTTCCGCCTCATCGTACCCCCATTTATCTATAGCCACCTGATTTAAATAGGCAAAACTTGCATCTTCCCTCATTAAAATGAAGGGGTCTGCGGCATGGTCTGCCATAAACTTAAATAAGGTGAGATCAGATTCCTGAGGCGTGCTTTTAGTTGCAGATTTTTGTGCGACGTTAAAGTTTTGAGTCAGCATTATACCGCCATTTCTTTCACCAGAAAGATCTATTCTGCTAACAGAGAAATTGAAGGCGTTACCCACCTTTTGATTGAGCTGGATAGATCCCAAGTCAGCGGCATCTACGGTGGTTTGATTTTCAGGAAAATAAGAGTCGAACGGTTTAGCTTGTGCCTTTAGGCTAAATAGGTCTGAAAAGGCCTTATTAAATATCAATATCTTCTCTGTGCCCCAAACCACTGCCATGGGATTGGGACTTTGAAGAATCAGTGATACCGAAACTTTTAGTTCAGTTGCCCAATTCTTGGGGAGACCAAGAGTATGGGAGCTCCAGTCGAGAGAGGCCAAGGAAATACCGGTATTACCACCATAGTCTAGAAAGGGCAAATCGGAAGTATTCTTCATTCTTACTGTATAATCAATAGAGACATTGGTTTCAAGGTACGACGGTAAGATAGGCTTAGTTTAAGTGTCCTGGAATTTAAAATTTCAGAGCCTGATGCAAAGAATGATTTTCTATGCGGAAGTGCATTAGTTTCTTTTTTTAGGAACAAATTGTGATGGAGGAGTATCGATTTTCTAACAGAATATGCCAGAAACCAAAAAAGCCTCAGATTCGTAAATCTGAGGCATTATATCTATTAGCTAGAGATTTCTTATTTAGAGAACTCAGCTTTAAGTTCTTCTACGTCTACCTTTTTGATTTCAGGTCTAGCCGTCAATATTTTTATCGCATTTTGCTTATTGTTAGCAACTGCTCTATTCTTGCGTCCTTTTCTTTTTAATCTTGTTACTGCCATCGTAATATTTATTCTTAAATTCTGTCTTTCTCGAAAACGAGGTGCAAAGGTAGGTATTCTGTTTATAATTATCAATGATAAATCAAGAATTACCGTACTTTTGTGCCCATAAGAGAAACAGTCTATGTCAAAACCAAGTTTAGCCAGAGGTACAAGAGATTTCGGACCCGAAGTAATGGCCAAACGCACTCATATTTTAGATACCATTAAAGTAGTTTTTAAGAAGTTCGGTTTTCTACCTTTAGAAACGCCGGCTATTGAGAACCTATCTGTTTTAATGGGGAAGTATGGCGATGAAGGAGATCAACTACTTTTCAAAATCTTAAACTCCGGTGATTACCTCAAAAAAGTAAGTCAAAAGGATTTTGAAGGCGGAGCCAAAGATATGTTACAGAAGGTTTCTGAGAAAGGATTGAGATATGACCTCACAGTACCTTTTGCCAGGTTCGTGGCCATGAATCGTCATGATCTTGCCATGCCTTTCAAACGATTTCAGATTCAGCCCGTTTGGCGTGCCGACCGTCCGCAGAGAGGAAGATACAGAGAGTTTTATCAGTGTGATGCTGATGTAGTGGGTACGGATTCATTATTATGTGAGGCAGAGATAGTACTGATGCTTCATGAAGTACTAAGAGGTCTTAGGCTGGCAGACTTCACTGTAAAAATCAATAACCGTAAAATATTAACAGGAATAGCTGAAGCCATAGGGAAGCCAGGGACTGAAGGAGAACTGTGCGTAGCTATAGATAAGCTGGATAAAATAGGAAAGGAAAAAGTAGAAGAAGAGTTAGTTACTCGGGGATTCGCACTTGAGAATATTCAAAATCTTCAACCGGTATTCAACTTACCCGAATCGAATCAAGAGGTGTTATTGCTTCTGAAAGATTGGTTAAAGGATTCTGAAATTGGCCTTAAAGGAATAGCCGAACTCGAAGAAGTCATTGCCATGATTGATGGATTTGGATTGGAAAACCCGCAATACCAAATTGATCCAACCTTGGCCAGAGGGCTCAGTTATTATACCGGAGCAATTTTTGAGGTTAAAGCCGGAGGGGTACAAATAGGAAGCATTTCAGGTGGTGGAAGATATGACAACCTAACCGGGACGTTTGGCTTACCCAATGTGTCTGGCGTAGGAATTTCTTTTGGTGTGGATAGAATTTTTGACGTGTTAGAAGAGTTGAATCTATTTCCTGAAGATACGGTAAAGAGCACCAAAGTGCTATTAGTTAACTTTGATGAAGCCTCAATGAGAGCTTGCCTGCCTATTTTAAAAATATTAAGAGAGAAAAATATAGCCTCAGAATTATATCCCGACCAGGCTAAATTAAAAAAGCAGTTTGATTATGCCAACAAGAAGAATATTCCTTTCGTTTTAGTCATAGGTGAAGAGGAAATAAAGACCCAGACCTACAGTTTAAAAAATATGGAAAGCGGTGAGCAAAACCACTATTCTCTCAATCAATTAATTGATATACTACATGTTTAAGAATCACAAAATTCTTGGTTTTTTACTCGTTATCGTCTCTACTTTGGCCGCTACGTTTGCTTTTTACTTCTGGCAAGTAGTGAAAAGCCCCAATCTTAATGTGGATGGAGAAAATAGCGTTGCCTTATTGATTCCCAAAGGAGCTACATATGAGACCGTTCTGGATAGCCTAAATAAACATGAGCTAATTCATGATCAGATAAGTTTTGGGTTTCTGAGTAAATTTATGGAGTACAGAGAGTCGGTTAAGCCAGGAAGATATCTGATTGAACCAAACTCTTCTAACAGAACAGTGTTAGCTAAATTAAGATCAGGTGATCAGGATGAAGTCAAACTTACTTTTAATAATATAAGACTCAAGGAGGAGCTTGCTAAGAAATTGGCTGCTAATTTATTGATCCAGGAAGAGGTGCTTCTTCAAAAATTGAATGACCCGGCTGTATGTGAGAAATATGGCTTCAGTACAGAGAATATTATGTGTATGTTTTTGCCTGATACTTACTTTATGTGGTGGACCATCACAGAAGATGAGTTTTTAGACAGGATGAAATACGAATACAAGCAGTTTTGGACAGAAGAAAGACTAGCTAAGGCAGCCAAGACTGGTATGTCTCCTAAGGAAGTGGGTATCATGGCTAGTATTGTTCAAAGTGAGACGAATAAGAGAGACGAGCAACCCCGTGTAGCGGGTGTATATGTCAATAGAATTAAAAGTGGTATTCCTTTACAGGCAGATCCTACGGTCAAATTTGCTGTAGGTGATTTTAGTTTAAAAAGGATTTTATTGAAACATTTAACGGTGGCTTCGCCTTACAATACTTATAAGATACAAGGATTACCACCGGGGCCAATAGCACTTCCTGAAAAAGGAGCTATTGATGCCGTTCTCAATTTTGAAAACCATAACTACGTTTATTTCTGTGCTCGTGAAGACTTTTCTGGCTATCATAATTTTGCTGCTACTTTAGCTGAGCACAATGCAAACGCCAGAAAATTTCATAAGGCAATGAATGAACGTGGAATCCAATAATGTTTAAATTCGATACAACTTACAGGGTTAGATATTCTGATACAGATAAAATGGGCTATATGTATTATGGCCATTATTCCAGATTATATGAAATAGCCCGTGTGGAGTCTCTAAGGTCGCTGGGAATAAGATACAGAGATCTTGAAGACGAGGGGATTATAATGCCCGTATATGAAAATAAATCTAAGTATTTTGTTCCGGCTCGATACGATGATTTGTTGACTATTCGGATTTTTCTTCGCTCATTGCCTTCCAAACGGATCGTATTTGATTACGAGATTTTTAATGAGGAAGAAAAACTAATTCATGTTGGTGAAACGACCTTGGTGTTTTTTGACCAAAAGAAGGAAAAAGTGGTTGCAACTCCACAGATAATTCTCAATGTTCTGGAGCCATTTTTTAAAGAATGATAAAACTAAGAGAAATAAACTGGGTAAAACAATTGGTGAGGTTTCTCAAAAGCATCTACCTCTGGGATACAACAGTTTCTCTGTATCACGTCTTAACAATTCTTTGGAGTAAGATTATAACATTTGATATAGATCAGCGGGCAGCCGCTGTTTCGTTTTCATTACTCCTGGCTATTTTCCCATCGGTGATTTTTCTCTTCACGCTCATTCCTTATATCCCTATTGAAAATCTAGATGCAAGAATAATGACCTTTTTGGCAGATATACTTCCTAGAGGAATTTATGCCTCGGCGGCAAATACGATACAGGATATTGTCAGCAGAAGACGAGTGGATGTACTTTCCTTTGGTTTTTTGTTTGCACTTTATGCGGCTACAAACGGTATGATGGCCTTAATGAGAGCCTTTAATATTGCTTTGGATGACGACAAAAAAAAGCGAAATTTCTTTAAAGCCAGAGGCATAGCTCTATTGCTAACCTTTGCCTTAGTAATGGTGATGATTTCGGCCATCTTGGTCTTAATTGTGGGCAGATTAGTGATTTCGTATTTCTTTGAGATGGGCTGGTTAAATGCCGACTTTAATTATTTCATGATTGAAACTTTGCGTTATTTGGCTATCTTTTTCATCTTTTTTGTAGGCATTAGTTGCTTGTATTATTTTGCCCCGGCCATTAACAAAAAGTTAAGCTTCTTCAATATAGGAGCCTTTTTCTCCAGCATTTTATGCATTCTGGCAACAAATGGTTTTTCTTACTATCTGGTCAATTTTAATTCATATAACAAGTTATACGGATCAATCGGTACGCTCATTGGTTTAATGGTTTGGATTTATCTTATTGCCCTGATAATCATATTGGGTTTTGAGGTAAACTCCAGTTTAAGAGTGGCCTTGGCAAAAGCTCATGAAGTAGATGATGACGAATTATAGTAATAAGAGTGAAGTTATCTGGCAATCGAAAGCATTTGAAGAACTTTCAACCAAAGAATTGTACGAGATTCTAGCCTTAAGAACTGAAGTTTTTGTAGTAGAGCAGAATTGCGTTTTCCAGGATATGGACTTTAAAGATGATGTTGCGATTCATATTTTAGGTAAATCTTCTGAAGGTAAGCTTCTGGCTTACAGCCGAATTTTTGATAAGGATCTTTATTATAGCGGCTTCCTGGCCATTGGCAGAGTAGTTACAAAGGCTTCAAACAGAAAAGGAGGTTTAGGGATAGAATTATTGGAGCAGTCAATCAAGACTTGCTATGCCACATATGGAGTTTTACCTATAAAAATAGGAGCTCAGAAATACCTTACCAGATTTTATTCTAAGTTTGGGTTTAAAGAGATAGGAGAGGACTACATTGAAGACGGAATCCTTCATTGTATCATGATCAAGGAGGAATAGGAATTTATTTTCTGAGCAGCTTTTGAGTTATCACCTGATCACCTAAAGTAACTTTTAAGAGTTGTAAATTTTCCAATGATGACTCTGGAAGCTGTAGATTGATGACATTGTTTCCAGCAATGACCTCGTAATTTTTGTTCTCAATTATCCGTCCCAGAATATCTGTCAATTGGACATTGGCCTGTCCACTTTCTGGTGCGATGAGGTCTAAACTCACAGAATTAATAAATGGATTTGGATAAGCCGTTAGCTTGAAGGCTACCTCTGGCTGATTCGCCAATACTGTAAATTCTGAAGGAAGGTTATCGTCAAGCCATTTTAGTCTTGTTTTTAACCAGGATTTGAGCTCGTCTACTTCTCCTTGCCAGGTTTGTTGTACAGGTCTGGGAGAAGGCCAAACATAAGTGCCCAGTATTGGCCATCTCTGAAAATTTCGCTGTTGTGGTATTCTAATTTCGGCAGCAAGTTCATCTATTAAGTTCATGAGATTTTCTTCCATGAGAATACCGTTTTCTCGCAAATAGTCAAACTCCGTTCGAAGGTCAGCAATAAATGCCGGGTCACTCAAAAAACGCTCCCACCAGAAGGGCACAAACCAATTGTCTTGCGGGCAAACCTTATTGAAATTATAAGAAAAGCCACTGGGTAGCCAACCTTCGCAGTAATCAGCGTTTCCATAGCTAATGTCATAATCCCAGGGAGGTCCCATTTTTAATCGGCCATCTTTACTATCCTTATCTTTATAAAAGAAAGTGCTTATACGGTAACCATCTACATTTTTAGAGACTTCATTAAGTATAGTCACTTTCACAAAAGTAGTGACATCAATGTACGGCCGGTAGCCTAAAACAGGGTCAGTGAAATTGTCTGATTTGAGTGCTTTTTCAAATTCTCCAACAAAGTTTTTGATATAATCACGCTGAATGGAAGTAATGTCCTTTGGGTACTCATAGAAAAATTCAGAGGGTTTAAAGCCAACCGGAAGGTTTGAATAATTCGATTTCCAGCTTCCATTGTTAGAACCTGTGTTTTTGTCAATCTTGAAAATATAGCCACCGG
>JANSYO010000081.1 GCA_024742395.1 Cytophagales bacterium | reverse complement strand
GATGTATCAGTATCCAACACAATTTGTACCCACAGAATCTGCTATTGATCCAATCACAGGCGAGATCTATGTGGTAGATGGATATGGATTAAACTACGTCATCGTTTATGACCAAAATGGTAAATATTTAAGACATTGGGGCGGAAGAGGTGATGGAAATTATCAATACAAATGCAATCATGGGGTTTTAATAGATAATAGACCCAAAAGAGAAAGAAGTCTGCTGATAACTTCAAGACAAGAAAATTGTTGGAAAAGATACTCCATGAAAGGGGACTATCAGGAAACCATCCATATGCCCGGAAGTTTTATTTGCAGACCTGTACAGCAAGGACAGAATTTATATGGGGCAGTCTATAGGTCCACTTCTGAAGCCGATGAATTCTCAGGATACATACAAGTTATTGATAAGAACAATAAAGTAGTAAGTACCCCTGGCGGAACTAAACCGACTTACCAAAACGGACAATTAGCCACGCAGAAAAAGGAAGATCCTTCAATGGTATTTATGCATCCTCATGATGTATATGTAGACTCAGATGAGAATGTCTATATAGCACAGTGGGCGTCAAAAAAGACCTATCCAATAAAGCTGGAGAGGGTTTAATTATTTCTGTAAACCGTTGTAGGGGCTGCCTGAGCTTTGGCATATATGGTCATATCTGCAATAGTGACATGCTCAGGTACGCTTATGGCATAAGCAATTGAATCTGCAATATCTTCGGCCAGTAAAGGTTCAAAACCTTCATAAACACTTTTGGCTCTGTCTTTATCACCTTTAAACCTGACTTCAGAAAATTCTGTATCCACCGCTCCGGGAGCTATATTCGTTACCTTAATACCATCTTTAGTATGATCCAGACGAATACCTTCACTGATGGCTTCCACAGCTTTTTTAGAAGCACAATAGACCGTACCATTGGCATAAGTCTGCTTTCCTGCAACTGATGAAAGATTAACGACATGGCCCTTTTTCCTACTCACCATGCCGGGCAAAACAGCCTTGGTTACATAAAGAAGGCCACTTACATTTGATGACAGCATGGCGTCCCAATCATTTAAATCTCCTTCAGCAGTACTACTCAAACCGTGTGCATTTCCGGCGTTGTTAACAAGAATGTCTATTTCTTTAAAATCTTCAGGCAAAGACTCTATGGCTGTAAGTACGGCCGTTTTATCGCTAACATCAAAAGTCAAAACAACACTTGGAACATTCAGTTCATTTTGTAATTCCTCAAGCTTTTCTTTACGACGTCCGCAAAGAATTAATTGAATATCAAGTTTTGCCAAAGCTTTGGCTGTTGCTTTTCCAATACCAGAGGAGGCTCCGGTTACCAGTGCTGTTTTCATAGTTATGTAATGGTTGCTATTTCAAAGATATAAGATAAAACGCTTTTTGAAAGGAGAAATCAACCTTTGATAATCTGACGGTATTGTTCTGTTTTGTCAGGATCTAAGCCAGACAGCAATAAAAAGGCTTTTTGTTTCTCACTTGGGCTGCCTGCCGAAAATATATTGATAAACTCTGGTGCTTTAGCATCAAAGAAAGCATTAATATAAACAGAATTAGGTCGAAGAGTGGATATATTCTGAACCACCTCAAGAAACTTAAGAACCTCAGCTCTTCCTTTCTGTGTATCACGGCCAAAATCATCTAATACCAAACGGTGATATTTGTAGAACTCTTCTCTAAGACGAGTAAATTGCTGATTTTGCATATTCTCTACCATCCAATATCGGTTCCTTTGAGACTTTTCGTTTTGTGACCAACCCACCCCTGCATTGGCTGAAGAGGCCAAATTCAGTAAGTTGAAAAGTCTTTGTAAATAAGGAGAACCGCCTAATTCACTAAAAGAATCATAATCTACTGCGAGAGCCATCAAGCTATAATACGCCGCTAAAGAAGTGATATTACTGGTAAAAGACTGTTCATTATACACCATCTGACGCTCAGTGGGCTGATACGAAAAACTAAAATTCTGATCTACGTATTGAAAGGTAACTGAGTTATAATTTGTGCCATAGATAGGTCTGGCTACCTGAAAGCGAGCATTTCCGACAAAAACATTCTGTGAACCCGACTGCATAAGATTGATGGTCAGAGTACATTCAATTTTTTCATTTTGATTGAAGTTATCTGTGCTCCATCGGGTATTGTTCATGAATTGCTGAATCTGCGTTTGCATTTCCTGAAAAAGTCCTGGCTCATACTGAATCTTAGATTGCATCAGCTGGTAATTAATCTCTACTCTGGCATTAAGTTCCTGAGAATAAGAAACTTTAGACAACAGTACGGCACTGGTAACAAGGAGAAACACCTTTAATCTAAAATTTAATTTCATGGTTTATACAGTTTTGGGAGATTCATTTTTGCTTTGCATTACCTCCTCGAGTTTTGACAAAATATCTAAGGCAACTTCAGACTTTGATTTAAGCGGAAATTCCGTCAATTCTCCATTTCTTTTTACAATGGTAATTTTATTGGTATCATAACGAAAACCCGCCCCCTTATCTTGTAGAGAATTTAACACAATCATGTCCAGATTTTTACTTTCAAGTTTTCTTAAGGCATTTTCTTTTGCATTATCAGTTTCTAATGCAAAACCTACTGAGATCTGATTCCTGGCTTTGAGTTTACCTAAAGTGCCTGCAATATCTGTGGTTCTTTTTAGCTCAATTGACATCTCACCTTCTTTCTTCTTAATTTTTTTATCCGAAACCTTCAAAGGGGCATAATCTGCGACTGCTGCTACAAAAATCAAGATATCTGCTCCATGATTCAGTGTATTTACCTCCTCATACATTTCTTGAGCAGAACTAACAGAAATCACGTCAATTCCATGAGGCTTGTTTAAATTAACCGGTCCGCTAACTATGGTTACCTTGGCTCCAAAATTTCTGAGGGCTTTCCCTATTTCATAGCCCATTTTGCCAGAGGAGTGATTGCTAATAAATCTTACAGGATCGATGGCTTCTTGTGTAGGGCCGGCAGTGATTACGACCCTTTTTCCATTAAATGTTTGATTTGGATGAAGAATAGCAGGCAATATATCCATAATATGCTCCGGCTCAGCCAGCCTACCCTGTCCTATCAGACCACTTGCTAATTCTCCACTTTCAGCTTCGATTATGGTGTTTCCGAATGACTTGAGGATTTCCATATTTTTAAGGGTACTGCCATGTTTGTACATGTCGAGGTCCATGGCCGGAGCAAACACCACAGGGCATTTAGCAGATAAATACGTAGCAATTAGCAAATTATCACAAATTCCATTGGCACATTTTGCCAAAGTATTTGCTGATGCCGGAGCAATCAGAAAAACATCTGCCCACAAACCAAGATCTACGTGATTATTCCATTCTCCGTTTTGCCCTTTGGTAAATTCACTTAATACCGGATTTTTGGAAAGGGTGCTAAGGGTTAAAGGCGAAATAAATTCTTTTGCTGATGCTGTCATAATCACCTTAACTTCAGCTCCTTCCTTAATCAAGAGGCGTACAATCAATGCCGCTTTATAGGCAGAAATGCTCCCTGTAACACCCAATAATATTTTCTTATTCTTTATCAATTTATTGCTTTGATTAGCAACAAATTTAACCTTTTCAGAACGGAGTTCAATATTCTAACAAAAATCAGGTAGGAGCCCTTTAATATGCAAAGGTGTAACCCAAGCTAGCAGAGCCGATAAAGTAATATTTACCCGGGTCAAAATAGCTCTCTTGCCTCATTAATGACAATCCGACACCGATAACGTTATTGTTGTTTTTTATTCTGAAATTCTCGCTTATTCCAATTTTTTGAGATTTAAGACTTACAATAGGTATAAGGTCAGGATTTACTCCAAATCTGTTAATTTCAGGTGAAAAACCCATGCCCAAAGAAAGTGAGAAAAACTGATCTTCATTTCTTCCATAATTCCTGTAAGTTACACTACCTGATTTACTTAAACCTTCGTCACTGGGAATCAGGTAAGGTACAAAAAATACGAATGAACTTCCGAAATACTTACCAACGGAACCCGTATAGATATTGGTGTAGGAATCTCCAAACTTCAAAGACCTGATACCTAAAGAGGCTTCAAAACTGGCAGGAAGAGACTTATACAACTGAAAACCATATCGCCAGTCTGGAAAAATGGAGGCTCTCGAATAGCCAACATTCACGTAGGCATAAAGACCCTTCCCAAGACTCGGATAGGCGTCTATTTCTACCTGAGAACCATAGGAATCAAACTTATTGTTAAGATTGTATCTGCCCACAATACTACCATACCTGGTTTCTTTGCTATAAGAAACTGTGTAGTAATGCATCGGGTCGTAGATCTCGGTAAACTTATCTATTGAATAAGTAACAGAGATTTCGTTTGTAGCCATTTCTTCCTTAAGATTTTGCTTAAAAAGCTGCATCGGCTCACTTTCAGGGTACTTGGTTAAAAATACTTTTACGCTCTTCATGGCATCTCCAAAATCTCGATTGTCCATTTCTGCAGAAGCCTTTAAGATGGTTAGATCTACATCATCCGGAAACTCCATTAAAGCCCTTTCTGACAACTCCAAAGCAGCGAGAGGTTGACTAGCCCAACTTTCATTTTTAATAGCTCCTATCCAATATTCCTTATTCTTTTTATCTTGGCCGAGTAAAATCTGAAACTCTTTTCTGGCTAATTTATACCTTTCTTCCCAACCGAGTAAAGTGGCATGGAATAGCCTTACATCGCCATAAGTGGGATATCTTTTCGTGATTTCTCCTAATAAGTCTGAGGCCTGCCTTTTCTTTCCATTAAATGCCATTTCTCTTGCATCTGCAAAAGCCTCATCAGGATCTGTGTAAGGGTAATATCGGGCATCGTATTGGGCATTTGCAATAAATGCCATCAACATCAGGAAAGCAGCTGTGTAAAATGTTTTCATAATAATGGCGTGTTAACATTGACATATTCATCGCCGAAAAGAACTACCTCATCACTATCAGCTAAGCTGTCGCTTTTATCAAATTTGGCGAGTTTGGCCATCACCATTTTTCTGAAACTCTCATTACCCTCAAGGTTATTTAATCCGAAAGACGCCAATTGGTGAGCCCGCTTAAATTTGCCATTCCACCAATAAAGATCAAATAAAGCTGAATAAGCATCCTGATAATCCGGATTACGTTCTACTACAAAAAGCAGCTCCTTTTCAGCCTTTTCGAACTCTCCATCCCAGCCGTACATCCTTCCTTTTAGAAGCCTGGCATCAAAGTGTAAAAAGTTTTCATTTAACAGATAGTCAGAGAGTAAATGAGCAACCTCATGATTTTTATTATGAGCAGAATCTCTGGCAACTAAAAAAAGCTCATCTGCTGTTAGACCATCTGCAAGCTTGTGAATCCTATCCTTTTCTTCCTTGGTAAAAGTGACCAGGTTTGAGCTATTAATCACCATTTCCTTTGGAATGATCTTGTTCTGCTGTGTTACATAAAAGTTCGTTTTCTTTGCCAATTCACGCTTCCGCACTAAATCCTTCCGTAGGTCATCATTTGACACCTTACTTAAACTCAGGTTGTCTTCCAGCTTAAATACCGCCTTATCAGAAATGTAATTGCCGTCTTTTAGATAATCAGAAAATGAACCTTTATATTTCATCAAAGGTATTTCGCCTTTGCTTGAGAACTCCTTGGAACCACTCAGTCCGGAGCCTAACCATGGAACATTGGATGCCAATTCAAATGGATATTTACTCTTAAGCATATTGACAATACTGGGCATTATATCCAGATGCGAACTAACGCCCTTAAACTCTTGTGGTGCTTTAAGCATTGGGCTATACACTACTAGTGGTACATGGTATCTGCAAATTTTATCCTTTTGAGGTACTGGAATCAATCGGTGATCTCCGGTAATAAAGAAAATAGTATTCTCATATTCAGGCAGCCTTTTATAGTCTTCCATAAACTGTTGAATACTCTCATCTGTGTAAAGTAAACTTGCAAAAATCTCTTTGTATTTGATTACATCCTTTAGTTTGCCAGAATTGTATCCTAATGACTCTTTCATCAAATCAACCTCCTCCATATAGGTTTCTTTTCTAGGAAAAAGAAATGGCTCGTGATTGGACAGAGACAGTACCACATTTAGCCTCGGTTGTTTGATCTTATCTTCAAGTATTGAAACGGTTTTCCTATAAATCTCATGGTCCGGGTAACCCCAACTAAAACCGGCATCGGTTCCTACTGTTTTCTGATAACCCTTACCATAATTACTCTCTTCAAGAATGAAGTCTACCCCTTCATTATATAAGTACTTATTCTTTTTATCAAAGGCTGAATTTCCGCCTTCAAAATAAGACGTTATGTACCCGTTTTTTTTCAAAACTGATATAAGCGAAAGGTGACTTGGTAAGTTATCAAGCTCTAAATAACCGTTTTGACCAAAGGGTAATGAACCTAAAATAGAGGGTAATGCACCAAACGATCTACCGGTATTGCTAAGAAAATTTGACCAATAAAGTGATTCTTTGCTAAGAGAGTCCAGATAAGGGGTAAACCCTTTATACTGTGCTCCTTCACCCATAAAATCGCTTCCAAGTCCCTCTACCACCAGAATAACGATATTCGGTTTTTCTGCACCCAGTTCCAGATAATCTGCTAATACGTGATCCGCATCGTTATTGGGTTTTAAAAGAGGGTATTCTATAGTACTTTCCCATTCTATTGCTCCACCTGATGAGTCATTAAAATAGCCAATTCCCTCCACCACGAAATAACTAAGATTTGTAGTTTCTTTGTCATATTTTATAAAAACCAGAGGTGATAAACCAAGGCTTAGAACCATGGCAACAAGCATTCCATTTTGATAATTCTTAATGCTGTAAACTCCCAAACCAAAGAGAAGTGGAAAAAGTAGGATTTGAATAATACCAGCGATACTTGTATCTGCTGAACTTCCTACGGTCTCCTGAACATCATGCATAGAATAGCCAAAGAAATCGCTACCTAAAGAAAGGTGTGTTAGGCCATAGTATTTGTTCAAGCCAGCATTAGCTAATATTACAAGTACGGCTACAAACCACACAAAACCATTGGCAGCAACCCGATGCACTTTTGACAATAATAAATATGGAATAGCCATTATAAGGAAGAATATTGCTCCTACTCCTAAATCAAAGATGAGGCTTCCTATTAATTCCAGAATTAAAGAAAAAGCTGTTTCCTCCTCAGCGTCATAAAGTACTTTGGTCACAAAATCATTTATGCCTAAAAGTAGACCAAATAGAAAGCTGGCAATAACCAGTGGCTGAAACGAGCGAAAGTTTAATAGTTTATTCATGTTATTATGTGGTTTTGATTCCGACCCGGGTCATTTCACCCCAGGTCTTCTTTCCTTTTATTAAATCTATATGGCCTCTAATAGCCGAAATCACCAAGAAAGGATGGTAAATAAAGGGTTCTAACAGGCCACTTAATACCAGTCTCCATATGTCCTTAGTTCGTTTATATTGATAAAAAGTTACTTCTTCTGCCAGAATAGCCATCATATTAATCATAAAAGCAAAAGCATAAACCATGATAGTTATGGCAATAAAGAAAGGCCAGTTAACGAATTGAAAAATCACCGCAACGGCAAACCAAACCAAGCCAATGAACTCAAGAATTGGTGCCAAAAACTCAAAGAAAAACCAGTAGGGATAGCTTAACATCCCAATAATCCCATACTTCGGATTAAAGAACATTTTTCTGTGAGCCCATAAGGTCTCGACTGTACCCCGGGTCCATCTGTTCCTTTGCCTTCCTAATATTTGTTTACTTTCAGGAGCCTCTGTCCAGCAGAGCGGGTCAGGAATAAATTTGACAGAATAATCTGCTTTCTGCTCCATCATGTATCTTCGCATTCGTACTACGAGCTCCATGTCTTCGCCAACGGTAGACGTATCATAACCGCCTACGGCTTTGACAATTTCTTTATCAAACATGCCAAAAGCCCCTGAAATGATCAGTAGGGCACTCATTCTGCCCCAGGCTACCCTTCCTAATAAAAATGCTCTGAGATATTCCAAAACCTGCATTCTGGCGATCCATGAATCCGGCACTTTTACATTGGCAATTGTTCCGTTGTAAATTTCACAAGAATTAATGATTCTAATGACACCACCGGTAGCAATTACCCTGCTTTTTGAATCCATAAATGGCTTCACTAATTTCAGTAGGGCGTCTTGCTCAATGATGCAATCTACATCAATACATGCCACATACTTGGCAGTTGAAATATTTATGCCGGCATTGAGTGCATCTGCTTTTCCTCCATTTTCCTTGTCTACCAGTAATAGGTTTTTAAATTCAGGTAACGTAGAATAATATACGGCCTTAATATCTTTGGTATCCAAATCTGAATTAATGATCATGTTTGAAGGCTTCATTTTATAGGCTTCAATAGCCCTTTGCAGCGTATCGTCTTTGCTTCCGTCATTAACAATGATTACTTCAAAATTGGAATAATGAATAGATAGCAGTGATCTGATATTCTCGACTATTGTTAATCCTTCATTGTAAGCAGGTGCAATTAGAGAAACGGATGGTGCCAGAAAAGATGGGAGTAAGTCTTTATAGTTAGTTTGTTCAGATTTCTTTAAATAATCACGTAAAACAGAAATTGACACAAAACCTAAAATGACGTAAGAAAGCATTAAGAATACTGCGTAAAATATGATTACGTAAGTAACTATCAGGCCAATTGTTTCGGTGAAATTTTCCATTACACGGCCATTTTACTATGAACTCCCACGCTATTATTAATACAAGAGAGAAAGGGAGTTCCTAATGAACTTAGTACATCAAAACCTAAAACCGCCGTTATTTCCTTTTGAGCCAGATATCTCAGTTCTTTTTTTTCATTTTGATAGCACTTTTTTATAAACTCAAGATTCTCTGGCAGATCAAAGGATATGATTGTCTTCAAAATCTCCAGCTTTACCTCGTCTTTTTGCTTTGGATAAATTTTCATTAGAAACTTTGAAGTCTGTGACATCTCCAATGAATTCAAAGCACGCAAAACCTCAATTTTCAGCGGATCATTATCACCTTTTAAGAGCATAACCAAATCAGGAACATCCACTAAGGATTTTGCAAAAACAACCAACCTACAACCAAATATGGCATGAGAACCACCTTTTGCAAGCCACTCAGTAACTCGTGGAAACTCTACTTCCTGAGCTTCTTGCAATACCTGAAGTATTCTCATTTGTAACCAATCAGAAATAAAGTAATCTCTTGATAACACAAACTGCAGTCCTGAAGTAGGGTGAATTTGAATCATCATGGCAATCAGATAATTTCTTGTATTATAATCTTTGATTGAGTTGATTATCCTGATCATAATCCGCTCACCAATAGGGTAATTCATGTTTCTTAATTCATTCATGGCCTGGATCATTCTGTATTTGTTACCAGACCTAAGATTTTTTAAACTAAGTGCGTAAAGCTTTTTCTCTACAAAATAATTCTCGATCATTCTCGCCGATTCTCCCACCAGACTTTTTCTTAAAGTAATGAGCTCATTTATGAGTATTTGCTTTCTGCCTTGGTTCTCAAAAAGATACTTTTCACTTTCCTCCACTTCTTTAGAAAATTCATCACCAAATACTAAATATGTAATAAGCGGAGCACAGTGCTGAGCTACCTCCTCTTCGTATTTATGAAGCTTGGTTTTATTACGACGGCTAATTAAAACGTAAGTCAGAAACCCTAAACCAGTGGCCATAAATATTCCGGCAGACCATGTAAAAAACGCGATCTGAGATTCATAGCCGCCAACTAACAGCGACAGAATATTTTCTTCTGGTCTGGACATTAAAACGGTTTGGCTAGGCTACTTTCCTTCTGAAAAACATTTTTTTAACTCTCACTAAAAGCTCATTTGGACTAAATGGCTTAGAAATAAAATCATCTGCTCCTAGTTCAAATGCTTCAAGGACCGTCTTCTCAAGCCCCGCCGAACTTAGTACTATGATAGGGACATCAGATTGTAAGACATTTCTTACATGACTCACTATTTCAAGGCCATTTACCAATGGCATCATGATGTCTGTAATTACAAGGTCTGGTAAGTTCTTAGAAAGAGATTCTTTACCTTCGAAACCGTTAGCACTGGTAGTGATGTTATAGCCTTCCTTCTTGAATTTAAATTCCAGCGTTTTTCTTAAAAGTGCTTCATCTTCAATTAAGTGAATATTCATATGTGTTGTGTTTTAGTAGTTTGATATCAAAATGTTTTCTAATTCCTTTCGGGAGCCTTCAAAAATGTTTTCTAGCTGAAAATATAAGCTCTCCAATGTTCTATAATCTTCTATACCGTCATACTCCAGTTTATCCAGAATGCCTTCATGATTTATTCCAATGGCCAAAAACGAAGATTTCAGTTTATGGGCCGTTTCTTTCATTTGACGGTAATTTGTCTCTTTAATTCCTTCTAAAATCAGAGCTAAATCCTGTGGAATGTTTTTGAGCGATAGCTCTATCATTTCCTTTTCAAAATCTGCATCACCTTCGCAAGTAGACTTCAGGTAACTCAGGTCTACATAGTTTCTAACTTCTTCTTTGACTTCGGTTTTTTCTATTTCCTTCTCAGAAGTTAAACCTGTCCTGTTTTCATTTCTTTTACGTCTGACAAGCTTATTGATTTTCTCAAATAAATGCTCAGGTTCAAAAGGTTTGGTTATGTAATCATCCATACCCATACTCAGGCATTTATCTTTCTCCCCTACAATAGAATGAGCAGTCATTGCCATGATTGGCGTGTCTAATTTTAGCTCCTTTCTTATATACTCTGCAGCGGTATAGCCATCCATTTCAGGCATCTGAAGATCCATCAGAATTATATCAAAACACTCATGCTGCAATAACTCTACGGCTTTTCTACCATTCTCACACATTTTAGCATCAAAACCTTGAATTTCAAGCACTTTAAGAGCTAGTTTCTGATTTAGGAAATTATCCTCAACCAGTAAAACCTTTACATCCTGTTTCTCAAATATTTCTTCTATATAGTCTTCCTTGACTTCAAAATCTTCTTCCAGAACTTTTTCAAATGGAATAGTAAAAGTGAATTTTGAGCCCTTACCCTCTTCACTGGTAACGGTCATTTCTCCTCCTTGAAGGTTAACAAGAGACTTTGATATACTCAAACCTAAACCCGTTCCACCGTATTTTCTTGTAGTATTGGTATTGGCTTGCGTAAATCTGTCAAAAATGATTTCAATTTTCTCCTTAGAAATCCCAATGCCAGTATCTTCTATCTCAAACTGAATGTTGTAAACCGAATCTGTCTCCTCTAGCATATATACCTCGAGTTTTACAGTACCTTCTTCAGTAAACTTAATGGCATTATTCATCAAATTAACCAGAATTTGATTCAGTCTTGTAGGGTCACCTACCACCATGTCAGGTAAACCAAAATCAAGCATACATTTCAATAATAGGCCTTTTTTACGAGCCTCATTTGTAAGAATTTTACGAACGTTGTTGATTTGATCTTTCAGACTAAAGCGTACATTTTCGATGGTAATCTGGCCAGATTCAATTTTTGAGAAATCCAGGATATCATTTATTAAATTCAGCAAATTAGAGGAAGCCAGATTGATTGAATTCACATAATCTCTTTGAATAGAATCCAAATTTCTGGTTTTCCCTAACAGCTTCCCAAAACCGGTAATTGCATTCATCGGCGTTCTAATTTCATGACTCATATTGGCCAGAAACTGATCTTTCATTTGGGCATTATACTCAGCAGCCTTCTTGGCATTAAACAGGTCTTTTTCCAGCTCAATCCTATCCGTAAGGTCCATTACATTCCCAATAACATACTCAGAACCATCTGATGATTCAGTAAGCACATTGTTAAACATCCAGGTTTTTAAATGGCCAGTTTTGTCCATTATCTCCATTAGACCTTTAGACTTTCCGGTTTCTCGAATCTCTTTCAGATATTTTGGAAACTCCTCCTTAGTTTTAAGAGGAATGATATCTTGTATATTCTTACTTATTAGTTCCTCTACTTCATAGCCAAGTAAGTAAGCACCCTGGGAGTTCATAGAAATGAAGTTTCCTTCTAAATCGTGCGTATACATAACCACTTGAGAGTTCTCAAAGAAAAGCCTATGTCTGGTTTCACTATCCAGTATTTGCTTATCTCGTTCATTTTTTGCTGTTACATCTACACCAATGGTCAAGTATCCGGTAATTTCCGCTTTCTTGTTTTTTATAGGAGTTATTGAAACTTCTACTGTTGCTCTGTCTCCAAACCTTGAAATAAAGACATATTCCTGGCTATCCGTAAGCCCTTTTCTTGCTTTGAAAGTATAGCAATCCATATCAGGATTTACTTCAACGCCATATTCTTTTGATAAAGCTTGTGCTTTTTCTATTAATTCTTCTTTGTCATGGAAGACTAGTGGCTTAATTCTACCCACTACCTCCTTTGCCGTATAACCAAGCAGTCTTTCGGCACCTGAGTTAAAGTAAATGACATTACCAATAAGATCTGTAGCTATAATTACCGTTTCAGTACTGGCTTCCATAATAGCCTCCAAATGGTTATGCAGCTGCTCCAGCACTTTTCTGTCATGCTTCTCCTTACTAATATCCTCAAAGGTACCGATGAGCTTTTCACACTTCCCATCCACAAATTTTGGTCGCCCCTTGGCTCTTACCCATTTCCTTTTTCCGGAAGGCGTAATTATTTGAAGCTCGGTATCATAAGGAAGGTTTAATTGTATAGCGTTGTCTACAAGCTTTGTAATTCTATCTCTATCTTCACCTTCAGGATAGAAGTCAATCGCTGTTTCCAACTCCACCTTATAATCTTCATCTACTTCATGTATTTCTCGAGTAAGTGATGTCCAGAATAACCTATTAGATTTAATATCAAGCTCCCAGCCCCCTACTTGAGCCACACGATTTGTTTCCTCTAACAGGGCCTTCTCATAGAAAAGCTCATTCTTAGTCTGCTCTACAGAAGAAAGATCTCGTGCTATTCCATAAATACTTTCTTTTTTGAAATCTGCATTTAGAACCCATTCCAGATTTAAGAATTCTCCATTTTTCTTTTTAAACCTTACACTGAAAGTAATAGTCTTGTTCTTTCCATGAATTTTATCCAGATTTTTCTCAACTTTTTCTCTGTCTAATGGATGAATAAAGTTAAGAAGTTTGGTTCTCAATAAATCCTTTTCACCCCATAACAAAGTTCTTCTAAAAGATGGATTTACCATTTTCAGGTAACCGTCAAAGCCAATTACACAAATCATGTCTGACGACACATTGAAAATATCTTGACACGAAAACTGTGGTTGCTCCGCAGCTTTATTTCCAATTGCAGCAGCCGATTCAGAAACGGTACTTTTAGATACAGATGTTTTCACAAGTTGCTTATTTAGATTTAGTATCCTATTTGACCAAAATCAGTAGGATTGTAAAAATATTCCCGCAAGGATCATTCCATTTGACTCCTTAAAAGCTCTTTGAAGAGCCCCTTTATAACTGCTCAGAAACAAGCCTTTATCCCTAAACTAGAGTTGGTATAATTAATCATTAATTTCATACAACCAATACGCTCGATGGTGACTTCAGAGAGAAGAAAAAAAAGATGCTTTTTTTTTGAAAAAAGTATTCCTCGGCGGCTCAAACTTTCTTCTCGTATACTCAACACTAAATTTTCTCAGCTATTTATCGCAACTGTTACGAAAGCCGTTCAGATTATTAAGTCTTAGTCCTTATATTGAAAATTAAATCGAATTATGGTTTCTGTTCGCAGAGTGCCATTCTTCAATACCTCAACTCTTATACATGAAAAAACTCTTTACTAATCTTACCTTTTGGGTACTGACGGCCATTGCAACCGGAGCCTTACTAGGACACTTTAAACCAGATACAGCTATAGAAATGAAAGTCCTGGGTGACAAATTCATTTGGGTTGTAAAACTTTTTATCCTCCCCATTATTTTTCTGACCATTTCACTTGGGATTAGCGGCATGGGAGATTTAAAGAAAGTTGGAAAAGTAGGCGGCAAAGCTTTAATCTACTTCGAAGTAGTAACCACATTCGCCTTACTAATCGGCATATTCATAGCAAATCTCATTCAGCCTGGAAAGGGCGTAATTGCCTCAGGTACTCCTGGTGCTAACGTAGACCAGTACAGGGAAGGTGCACAGTCCTTCAGTTGGATGGATATCTTTTCAGAGAATAAGACTATTCAGGTTCTGTTATTTTCTATTCTGTTTGGAATTTTCTTAAGCAAATACGCTAAAAGTAAGCCTATTATAGATATCCTCACAAAGGCTTCCAAAGTAGTATTTAAAGCCTTGCACTGGGTTATGATTTTAGCCCCAATTGGGGCTTTTGGTGGAATGGCCTACACCATTGGAAAACATGGAATAGGCTCACTGGTACCCTTGGGAAAACTGATGATATCTGTTTGTACCACTATGGCAATTTTCATTTTTGCGGTACTGGGCTACATTTTAAATTACTACAAAATTAGCCTTTGGAAATTTCTTAAATACATAAGAGAAGAGCTTCTCATCGTTTTAGGAACCTCTTCTTCCGAAGCAGCCCTACCTTCATTAATGGAAAAGTTAGAAAGAATGGGATGCTCAAAACCTGTAGTCGGATTGGTGGTTCCCGCTGGCTACTCTTTCAATTTAGATGGTACCACCATTTACCTCTCAATGGCCACATTATTTTTGGCACAAGTCTTTGGCATTCAACTTTCATTGGAGCAAATCATCACTGTAATCGGAATTCTAATGGTCACATCCAAAGGAGCCGCAGGAGTAACGGGAAGTGGTTTTGTAGTGCTGGCGTCCACATTATCAGCCCTAAAAGTAATTCCAATTGAAGGATTAGCTCTTCTTCTTGGGGTAGATAGATTTATGTCAGAAGCCCGGGCAATTACCAATTTTATTGGAAATGGTGTGGCTACAATATTTCTGGCCAACAATGAAGGAGAATTTGACCGTAAAAAAATGGAGTATGCTTTTGGTCACATCGACGAAACTGAAGATATACTTAAAGACAATTTCAATATTAAGTAAATGAAGAAAAGCATTGTCAATGGAATTCTCACTTTGTTTATCCTTATTTCACTATCTATTAGTTTCATTTTAAAAGAAAGTGGATTCTTTAGGAGTATTGAGCCCCATTTCGATGGAGAAATAGAAGTTATTCCTTCTCCGCCAGGTATAGAAGATTTAACAATTGATCATAAGACGAAAAAATTCTATTTCTCCTCTGTAAACAGAAGAGATTCCGATCAAAGGGGCGACTTATTTGTTGGCAATATTGAAAATGAAACTTTCGAATTTCAGAATTTGACACAGGCGTTTTCCGATACACAATTTCGTCCCCATGGTATATCACTTCTAAATAGGTATGGCAAGAATTACCTTTTTACTATTTCACATAGGAATAATCAGGATGTAGTAGACCGTTTTGAGATTAGCAATGATAGTCTTATTCATCATTATAGATTTACTGACGATCTGCTTATATCACCCAACGACCTTCTGGCCATTGACACCGCAACGTTTTATTTCAGTAACGATCATGGCTTAAAACCAAGTCCGGAACGTAGAAGAAAAGACTTTCTATTGGATAAAAACGGATTTATTGTTTTGTATGATCAAGGCAAAACCACGGTAGTTAGCCACAAAATGGCTTACCCCAATGGCATAGGAATTTCGCCGGATCATAAATATGTTTTTGTAACGGCTACTACAGAAAAAATGGTTTATGTTTTTGAAAAAGACAGAAAATCACACTTGCTGGAATTTAAAGATAAACACAATACTCAATCAGGCGTAGACAATATTGAGGTAGACCAATTTGGGAACCTGATTATTGGAGCACATCCTAAAATGTTGAAATTTTTAGGTCACGCCACAGATTCTACAAAACTGAGTCCTTCTCAAATACTCAAAGTGGTTTATTTACCGGAAACTAGTTACAAGTTCCTTCAGGAAGAAATATATTTAAATGATGGGACACCGCTTTCTGGATCGAGCGTTGGTGCATATTACCAATGGCCCGATGGAAAAAACGATTTATTGGTGGGTTCTGTATTCGAATCAAAAATTCTCAGATTGCATAGAAAGTTATAAACTTTAACTACACTCATATTATTGACGTTCATTTATTAAATCAACACCTCAAAGTGCGAAATATTAGATGCCGAAAGCATCAAGAAGCAAAAGATTCAAAATGAGGCCGTAAAGTATGAATTTAAGCTATTTGTAAGGCTATGATTCAGGGGTTAACTAACTTGCAGCCACAATCAGACCTACGATATGAGTAAAGAACAAAACTTGAAAAAAGAAGCCTTAGACTATCATGAGAAAGGCCGTCCTGGTAAAATAGAAGTAATCCCTACAAAAGAATATGCCAATCAGAGAGATCTTTCTTTAGCCTACTCTCCTGGTGTGGCTGAACCGTGCCTGGAAATAGAAAAAAACAAAGATCTGGTTTATAATTACACCGCCAAAGGCAACCTGGTAGCGGTAATTAGTAATGGCACGGCCGTTTTGGGTTTAGGGGATATTGGCCCCGAGGCAAGTAAACCTGTGATGGAAGGAAAGGGTTTATTGTTCAAAATATACGCAGATATAGATGTCTTTGATATTGAACTTAATACCAAAGATCCTGAAGAGTTCATTAGAACTGTCAAAATCCTTGAGCCAACATTTGGTGGCGTAAATCTTGAAGACATATCTGCACCCGAGTGCTTCATTATTGAAGAAAGATTAAAAAAAGAGCTTGACATTCCTGTAATGCATGATGATCAGCACGGTACGGCCATTATATCTGCCGCAGCCTTAAAGAATGCTCTTGAAATTCAGAAAAAAGACATCACAAAGGTTAAAATAGTAGTTAATGGAGCAGGGGCTTCGGCAGTTTCCTGTACCAAGCTTTACAGAGCCTTAGGGGCCAGGAAAGAAAATATCTTTATGTTCGATAGCAGTGGTTTAATTCACTCATCAAGAACAAATCTGAATGGTAAAAAACCTGAATTTATAAATGATAATATGCCTGCGAATACAACACTTGAAGAAGGTGTGAAGGGGGCAGACGTATTCATTGGCTTATCAAAAGGCAACGTGCTGAGCAAAGAAATGGTAAAAAGTATGGCAAAAAACTGTATTGTTTTTGCCATGGCAAACCCAAATCCGGAAATTACTTATGAAGATGCCACAGCCGCACGGAAGGACATTATTATGGCTACAGGCCGTTCAGACTATCCAAATCAGGTGAATAACGTTCTGGGCTTCCCTTACATCTTTAGAGGTGCTTTGGATGTACGATCTAAAGAGATCAACGAAGAAATGAAAATGGCTGCGGTTTTGGCTTTAGCAGAACTCGCAAAAAAGCCCGTTCCGGACATGGTGAATATGGCTTATGGTGAAGACAATCTAAGTTTTGGACCTAATTATATCATACCAAAACCTGTAGACCCTCGCTTACTAGTAACTGTAGCACCTGCTGTAGCAAAAGCTGCTATAGAAACTGGAGTGGCCAGACAGTCAATTACTGATTGGGATCAATATGAACTGCAACTCTCTAAACGTCTAGGACAAGACAACAGTCTTCTTAAAATCATTCACAATAAAGCCAAGAAGAATCCGAAACGAGTGGTTTTTGCTGATGCTGAAAATTTAAGCGTACTAAAAGCAGCTCAACAAGTGGTAAACGAAGGTATTGCAATACCTATACTTCTGGGTAACCATAAAAAGATTGATAAGCTTATTGAGGCTAATCAGCTTCAACTGGACGGAGTAGAAAAGATTGATCCATTAAGAGCACCAAAGGAAACTATCAAATTATACGGCGATCTCTTTTATGAAAAAAGAAAGAAAAAGGGCTTTACTTTTGCCGAAGCACATAATATCATGAAAAGGAGATCTTATTATGGAGCCATGATGGTAGAAAATGGAGCAGCAGATGCCATGATTGGTGGTTTAACGCACAGTTATCCGGATACAATTAGACCGGCACTTCAAATTATCGGTAAGCAAGTTGGCTTAAAAAAGGTGTCTGGAATGTACATTCTTATGAGTCGCTTTGGCCCCTTGTTTTTGGCCGATACTACAATCAACTTTGATCCTTCAGTGGAAGAGTTGGTCGAAATTGCTGAACTTGCTGCAGCTGAGGTGAAAAAATTCAATATAGTGCCAAGAATCTCTTTCTTGACTTATTCAAATTTTGGTTCGGTCTCCAATGGGCCTGCACCAATTAAAATGAGAGCAGCTGTAGATATTCTTCAAAAGAAATATCCTGACATGATTGTTGAAGGAGAAATGCAGGCACACCTTGCTTTTGACAATGACCTTCTGAATACTAACCATCCATTTAGCCGATTGTCTGATGGAGGTGCAAATACATTCATATTCCCTAACCTTTCTTCAGCCAATATTGCCTACAATATGGTAAAAGAAGTAGCGAATATTGAG
>JANSYO010000001.1 GCA_024742395.1 Cytophagales bacterium | reverse complement strand
TTGTCTTAATCGCACCTAATCGGAATTGAAATTTAAAATAATGCTCAGTTATTGACGAATTGCCCCAAGTCTTAATCGCACCTAATCGGAATTGAAATTGCTCTCAAAAGAGTCCTGGACGGTGAGTCTGAAGTCTTAATCGCACCTAATCGGAATTGAAATGGTAGTGGTCCAGGTCTTTTAATGTGAGGTGTGCCGTCTTAATCGCACCTAATCGGAATTGAAATATAGGTATTTTTCTTGTACCCCTTACCGCTTGAGGTCTTAATCGCACCTAATCGGAATTGAAATTTCGGAGAATACAAAGGTTCTTTACATCCAAACGGAGTCTTAATCGCACCTAATCGGAATTGAAATCCGGCTACGGATTGCACGGCCTAAAAGTACAGCATAGTCTTAATCGCACCTAATCGGAATTGAAATTAGGCTTTCGGGGTTCTATGATGCTACTGGAATGTGGTCTTAATCGCACCTAATCGGAATTGAAATCACTACCCAATCGCTTATCGAAATAGGACTGTTCGGTCTTAATCGCACCTAATCGGAATTGAAACGTCTCTATACTTCTTAAACACGCTTGCAGGAACTAGTCTTACTCGCTCTCAATAGGATTGAAACTGGCATACTTCGCTTTAGAGTGTAGCTTTCCCTTTTTTGCATAAGATCAACAATTGATAATGTGAGCGACTAAAATTATTTTATACTTACTGATTTTTCCAAATCTTCAAACGGAATTACTGTTTTCACTCCATAATCTTTTACGGGCCAAGACTGTATGATTGTCTTGACTTCAATACCTAAATCTTTAATAGCATTAAAAAGTCCTGCTTGACGATTACTTGCTTTTTTTAATTCTCCACTTTTGGAAATCCAAACCAAGTCATCTTCGAAAAGGATTTTTTCGTTCGGAAAATAGTATATTAAGTAGTCTTTTGTGTGAAAGGATTTCTCGCCGATAAAGTAAATTGTCATTTCAGTTTTGCCATCAGAAATTTTCAAACTGTCCTTTATTTCTTCAAAAACTAACGGTTTAGGGTCAATTTGAAGGCTATCAGGATTAATTGTATGTTCTGCATTAACAATAAAGGATACATATTCCATATTTTGTTTCGAGGTTATTATTTTGGCACCTTTTTGAACAAATGGTCTAATACCTCCTAAATAATGAGGATGATAATGCCCGAATACAAAATATCTGATAGGTTTCATTGGTGCTATTTTTCGGGCTTCTTCTATAATCAATTCGCCATTCTCACTATTCAATGGAGCTTCTGCAACCAAAAGAAAATTTGTAAATTCTACAATGAGTATTTTATCGTCAGTATGTTTTAGTTCAAGCAAATAAATATTGTCATTATACTTTTCGGTTGTTATATGAATTTGTGCGGGAACTTCATCGGTTAATTTATAATTTTCAGGACGTTCTAACAAAGAAGGCATACCATCCGTTATTTCTCCATTATTTAAACGTACTTGGTCTAATATTTTACCGTTTATTTTCTTTATGTCAATATTTAATGCCACAAATAGACTGCCTATTATTGTGTAATTTGAATAAATGTATTCTGTTTCTACGTCACCAAAAAGCTCATCATCGCTTATGGTAACAAGTTTTGATAGTAGGTTGTTATGCTTGTTGATATGTAATTTTACAATCGTTTTATTAATTGTCGTTTCATAGATTGCATAAGTTTGGTCGCTTTCATTGCTAATAGATATTTTGTTAGAAACGAAATAATTCAATATCCTTGCTGGGGAATATCTTGCGGTTTTATATGTTTGGTCTTCAAAAAAATTGGTAGTAATTTGAGTTAAGTCTTTATTACCAAAATCCAACAATAGCATTTCCGCTTCCTTTAGTACCGTTTTTGAGGTGTAAACATGCTTTCCAGATTTTAAAGTATCTAGTTTTGAAAACTCTTCAGAGTTATACCAAATTTGACCATTTACTTGATAATTTGTTTGTTGCCAAGGATAAAAGCTGTGTCCCAATTGATTAGAGCTTTCTGTGAACTGGTATGTCAAGAAATAATTATCCATGCCTTTTACTTGTTGTTGCCAAGATTGCTCCAAATAGTTAGTTTGGGTAAATCCTTGAAAAGCAATAAGCACTAATAAAGTAAATTTGGAGATTATTAATTTTTCTTTCATTGTTGGTTGAATATTTTCTATCAGAAGCAATTAATACGTTGCCTTGCGATGGAGGGTATTTCCACCATTAAATCACATTAAGTGCACAAAGCTTGAATGAGCATCTCAGTGTTAAAGAGGCACGATACTCTTGCATGCGATAGTAGATGTATGAAATAGTAACGTTTTAATTTGTCCAAGGCTCTTTATGTATAGCGTCCATAATTTTCTCTCCATCAAAAATGCATAGTCCTTGCCAGCTTCCAAACCAAACTTGCCCTTTTTTGTCCTCAAGAATACTTTGTGTGATGTTAGAGGTTAATCCATCTTTGGTTGTGAATAGTTTGAAATTATTACCATCATATCGGTAAACACCATAACCCTCAGCTGTAAACCAAATATTTCCTTGACTGTCTTCGTATAAATTGTAAGTTTCTTCTCCTTCTATAATTTCATCTTTCGTATAATTCGTGTACTTTTTACCATCAAACTTGCTCACACCACCATAAAATGTTCCAATCCAAATATTTCCTTGACTGTCTTCCAGAATATCTGCTGTATTATTATCGACAAGTCCGTTTTTGGTAGTTAAATGGCTAAATTTTCCGTTATTATATTTGAATATTCCATTTCCATCAGTAGCAAACCACATAGTCCCATTTCTGTCATTTAAAATTTTAAAGACCAATTTGTCTGATAGCATAGGTTTTGCATTTTCGGCTTTTGAATCGGGCAACGAAAAAGGTATAAACTTCTCTCCGTCAAATTGTTTAACCCCTCCAGTAGAACCAACCCAAATAAGTCCACTTTTGTCAATTGCTAGACCCCAAATTTCTTCATTCTGCAATCCTTCTTTTATCGAGAATGTTGTAAAATCTTCACCATCATATTTTATGAGTCCTTCTGATGTCCCAAACCATAAATTACCCGCTGAGTCTTCTATAATTTCCAAAACTCGAGAACTTTCGTTAATACCTGCAATAGTGATTTTTTCAAGTATTTGTCCATCATAGCGGATAAGCCCATCACCGTTTGTTCCAAACCAATAATTCCCTTTTTTGTCTTGATGCATTGTCCTGACAAACTCTCTTACCATTCCATTTAAATTGGTATGAATTTGTGGAAAGGTTGAGCTTCGATTCAAAATGAGCGTTGGGGTGCTTACTTCATTTTCTTTGGTAGTTATAACTGAATTCTCAATTACTTGGCTTGTGCACGAAGAGACTGGAATTGTTAATAGGATAAAAACTAAACCCTTTGCTTTTAATTTCACCATATCACTATTTTTCTATCATGTGTGGTGTTTTTGTTGCATACGCTCACAGTAAGGTGTCTTTCCCGGAGAGTAAGCATTGTGCCTTTATGTCAAACTATACTCTAAAATAGTTGATAAATAAGTGGAGTAATAATTTGGGTAGAAATTAATTAGCAAAAGAGGTGAAAGACTTACGAATTCCTGAATTAATTCAGGGAAGCTTTTACAAGGTAAGACCTCTATTTATTCTCTAGGCTTTCAAATAAAAGGGATAACTTCAAGCCAACTTTTAACAAAATTCGGAATAAATGATTCAAGTCCTTTGTATCATAAACGAACCGGGATTGTTTGCTATTTTGTCCTAGATAATTTGCCTACCACTTTGTGAACTCTTACAAAGCTTAAAAGAATGGTCAGTTAGTTAACACAAAAACAAAAGCCCTCAACTGAAGGCTTTTTGTTCGTTAACTCCGCTCTTAAACTTAAAGAGTGACTAATACTTATAGGTTAAAATCTTGCAATGTTCAAGCCAAATTCTTTATATAATTTTTTCCAAAAATTTAAGTCTTTTTGATAAAGAACCCCAAAGGCACAGCCTATGGGGTTGCTTAATAATAAATCCACACAACTTTGAAGTGAAATTACAACATGATTTAGAAAAATCAAGATATAAAAGCTTATATCAGAATGTAGCCTTGATTTTGTTGGTACAATAAATCTCTTAGAATTTAGATGACAAAACAAAAGCCCTCAAATGAGGGCTTGTTGTTCTGTCGAAGTACAAAAACCCGTAAGGCAACAGCCCAGGGGTTTCATCTGTCAAGAAATCTTCATAAAGATATTTACGAAGACAATAATTGATTTTAGTCTTTAGGACAAGTAAGTATCATTCTTCTTTTAAATAGAAAATTTTAACATAATCGGCAAGAATCAAAGTAGGATTTCCCCTTTCATATATCCCTATTTCTTGACCATTGTCTAAGTAAAGTTTTATTTCGGTTACGTTGTTCTTAATAGGATGAACTTCAAATTCCTCATTACTTTTAATAAAATAGTTGATTTTATCTTCACGATCTTTCTGATTGTCACTGGAGAAGAACCAGAGAACTTTAAAATTCTGATTAGTCATTTATAGCGTTTGTTGAACTCTATTGAGTGGTTGTGCCGCAATAACATGATTGCGGATGGTATAATTTATGATTTAAATCAATGTGATTTGTGCCCAAAGGCATTGTTTACTTATATACTATTGTAAATAAGCGGTTTGGGTAGTCCAAGGATTAACATAATTGTAGTGCTTAGGTTGAATAATAGTTTCGTAGTTTGAAACTATGACGAAGATCTTAGCTAGAGGTCACATTGACATTAAAAAAATACTCAAAAATATCAATGCAAGTGGCTTCAAAGGTTCACCAGTACGATAATTCTTCCTATTTTTAACAATATCTAGGTTAATGGTTAGATAAATTAGTCGTAATCAAAGAAAAGCCGCTCCATTTTGGAACGGCTTTCTTTTTCAATTTTAACAAATGAAATACTAATTTTTTAAAACATTTCTTATTGACAAAAATATTAACCCGCAATTACTTTCAAAAAGGTAGATTACTCAGTAGCTTCTAGACTAGAGCTTGCAAAAGTCGAACCAGAATTCATTTTCTTGATGATCCGTGGTTCTTTTTTATGCGTAAATTTATTGGGGTATAAGTTGTTTGGGTACTAAACGACTACTCTAAAAATTATCTATTATTCTTTTAGATAATACTACTTTTCTTATTATCAAATTATCAGAAAAGCCGCTCCTTTTGGAACGGCGTTTTTTATGACTCTAACGGCTGCAATGTTTGAGTAATCAATTTTTAATTGGGCCGTTCTGAAAGCAAATGAGTTTGCTTCTAGATATAAAGTGGTTAAACTACAGCCTGATATGTTTTCAATTACAAAAGTCAATCCAAAATTTAAAGTCCAATTAATCTGCTACTCTTTTGACTACGTAATTTTATTGAATTGTTTCAAGAATTGAATGAATATAATAGCTACATTTAATCGTAATCTTAATAAATGCTTTGAAATTTGACCTCTCTTATAAGTAAAAAAGCCCGTCCGGTTGGAAGGGCTTTTTCTTGCTCAATAGAACAGTTTTATAAATTACTTTTGAAGGTTACCGGTTGAAAGGATTCTTTTCTCCATCTGGCTAGCCATAGCGGGATGAAGACCTATACAGAGTTTAGTTTACCTCCCTCTAAATGGTAATATTGTGGTTGTTTATTATTGTACTTTAGTCAACTGACTTTTTAGACAATCTTCTTGACCCTTGTCAGGGTACTTCAACACTCTACAAACCACTGGTTTGTTGAGGTGCGAGGTTGCTTATAAAGGTTTATCAAGTCTTTGTAACCCTCCCCTTTTTAGAACAAAGTATAATTAAACAAAGATATTGATTTATTGTTCTTCCAAATTTTTGAACTTTTCCGGGGTGAGCCCTCCTAACGATTCATTCGGTCTTTGGGTATTATAGTCTTTCATAAATTCTTCTGACAGGATTCTGACCTGATGTATATTTTCAAACAGATATGCATCCAAAATGAATTCTCTAAAAGTCCTGTTAAAACGCTCGATGTATCCATTCTGAAATGGCTTTCCAGGCTGGATATAAAGTAGTCTTATTTCATTTTCTCTACACCAGTATGCCAACACATTTGCAATAAACTCCGAACTAGGCGTCCCCGACCCTTTTCAACCCTGATTTGATTAGGCTTAACTCTATATGCGATTAGATCTTCCAAACATTGTACTACCATATTTGATTGAATACTGAAATGAGCTTCTACTGTCAGGGCTTCCCCGTTATAATCATCAATGATATTCAAAATTCTGATCTTCCGGCCATTTCCAAGAACAACATGCATAAAATCCATACTCCAGGTTTGATTGATACCATCCGGCTGAATCAAGGGCACTTTAACACGTGCAGGAAACCTCTTGCGACTCTTTTGACGAAGGTTTAGACCCAATACAATATATAATATATAGTAAATCCAGAGTACATGCTAATAATTTCATAAAATACCCTGATTCCGTATCCTGAGATACATCTTATCCCGCCCCTCTTTCGGATGATTTTCGGCTAAACCTAGCAACTTCTTTCTCACCTCTGTATCGTCTTTTACAGAAGCATAGTAATAAACTGAACGACTTAAATCCATGATCTTACAGGCCTTTTGAATGCTCATGCCATGCTCTTTTACGATGTAATTCACCACCACTCGCTTTTCAAAAGGCCTTATAACTTTTTTGATAATACATCCTTAACAACGGCGTGATCAAGGGCCAGATTAGCATACATCTTCTTTAGTCTGGCATTCTCCTATTAAAGAGATTTTAGTTCTGCCAGATCCGTTCCATTCATACCCGAATACTTCTTCTTCCAGTTAAGGAAAGTGGCTCTGTGAATATTTAATTCCCAGCAGAAATCTTCTACCTTACGACCGTTCTCGTACTCCCCGAGTACTTTCACAATCTGATGTTCTGAGTGCTTACTCCTTTTCATTTTACAAGTTAAATTTAAACGTTTATTGTCGCGTTTTAACTTGTCCTATTTTTGGGGAAGGTTACAAAAAGGGGAGGGTTACAAATTATTAATTCTACTTTGCAAAGATTAGTTTGGGTTTTTAATGTAAGTTTTAATACTTAATTCAAGCCCCGATTAATAAGTCGGATATAAAGAATCAATTTAAAACTATAGCTTGAAACGAGGGAAACCTATAGCTTTCGAGGATTGGATCAATTTGCCAAAATCATAAGGGAGTTTGATCTAGGTATTTATGCAGACACCATTTTAAGTAAAAATGAAATCCGTTAGGCTACTTTCTACACTTTTTATTAGTGATATTGAGGTTTGGAAGTTAATGAGCTAAAAAAGGTCAGATAGCTGGAACAAGAGAGAGTCATGCGGTTTGAATGAAATTCAAGTGCCTTCAAACAAGAAAAGAGAATATATGTCGCGTAATTGAGGTTGCGGTTTCGTTATATGCCAGCTATTTGGTATTGAAATATAATAAAAAATGGAATTGTAATTGAAGGTTGGTTAAGGAATTACAATTTACTGATACACTCACTTGTAAATAATTGGAAAATAATTTATAGTAACATTATAATAAGATAATTATAAGATTTTGGTGTAGCCCCGCCAGGAATCGAACCTGGATCTAAAGTTTAGGAAACTTCTATTCTATCCGTTGAACTACGGGGCTATCAGAATGCGGCAAAAATAAGTGATTTTTTAAATCCCTAAAAGTTGATTTAATCCGCCTGTTCTTGTTCTTGATTATCCTGATCTATCTGACCTTGCCAGTCATATAGTGGGTTTTGCTTAGGATCCCAATTAGGATAAATAGCAAAATGTCTTTCAGCTAAAAGGGTATTTAAAGTATCCCTAAGCTCAGCAATATTCTCCTTATTCTCGGCAGAGATAAAGACCACATTCTCCGTATTCTTATTCAGGTAACTGTTTTTTAATCGCTTCAGATTTAATTGAAGGTCTTCTTCTGTAGCCAAATGGCTGTCTAGTCCCTCTTCAGATTCCGGCTTGTAAAGGTCTAGTTTATTAAAAACCAGTACTGTGGGCTTATCGGCGGCTCCAATATCAGCCAGTGTTGTGTTCACCACGTCAATTTGCTCCTCAAAAGACTTATGAGAAATGTCTACCACATGTATGAGAATGTCTGCTTCTCTGATTTCATCCAGCGTAGATTTAAAAGACTCAATTAGCGTGGTAGGCAGTTTACGTATAAATCCTACGGTATCTGTCAAAAGAAAGGGGATGTTACCAATAACCAACTTACGCACCGTGGAGTCAATCGTGGCAAAGAGTTTATTCTCTGCAAATACATCAGCTTTGGCCAGTACTCTCATTAAGGTAGACTTCCCTACATTGGTATATCCCACCAATGCTACACGCACCAGCCTGTTTCTCTCTTTCCGCTGAGTCATGGCTTGTTTGTCTATTTTGACAAGTTTACTCTTCAGAAAGGAGATTCTGTCTCTTACTATACGTTTATCAGTTTCCAGTTCTTTTTCACCGGGTCCACGCATGCCTACTCCACCTTTCTGGCGGCTAAGGTGAGTCCACATTCTGGTAAGTCGTGGAAATAAGTATTGATATTGAGCCAGCTCCACTTGTTTTTTTGCCTGATCGGTTTTTGCTCTTTGCGAGAAAATGTTCAGAATCAGCAGACTTCTGTCCAGTACCTTTATTTCTTTGAAGCTGTGCTCCAGGTTTCTTACCTGAGAGGGGGAGAGGTCATCATCAAAAACAATGGCATCTACCGGGTTAGCCTCTATCCAGGTTTGTATTTCTTCCAGTTTTCCCTTACCTACAAAAGTCTTATTATCAGGCGAAGGAAGGCTCTGAACAAAGGTTTTTTTGGTGATAAGACCGGCTGTGGTGGCTAAAAAAGCCAACTCATCCAGGTATTCTTTGGTCTTTTCTTTGTTTTGATCTCTACTAATCAGACCTACCAACACACATTTTTCCTTCTTTTTTGAGGTCGATATTAATGGGGTATTCAGCAATATATTTCTATTTAAACTTTGATTAAAATGGCTGTGCCAAAATTACGAACAAGAATTTGATTTAGACTCAAATATTTTGTAACATGCTTATATTCAGGTATAAAAATATTTTCAAATATTTAAGAAAATTGTTGGCAACGATCTTGGCACAGTATTCGTAATTCCAGTATGCGTAACTGAATTAAACAAGTTTTAGTTTTGTTAATGAAAGAAGATTTGTAAAGTTCGTGTGGGTAAAGCATTGCAATTTTGAAAGCTAGTACATACATTTGTTCTCTTGACACCACACACTAAAGATATTTGAATCGTATGATTCATAAAGATTTAATCCGCAGTTGACGTCATGTTTACATGGCTACACATGGATTATTAGGAAAGCACGTAAGTCGGAATCCCTGTCACTAAAATTGAGGCAGGGATTTTATTTTTTCAAGAAACTACTTCTACTAATACCTAAGTACTTCGGTTTTCTTAATTCAATGGCGGTCATTCTTTATACCTTTGTGTGTTTTTAGAATAATACAATGAGCAAAAACATTTCAGGTAAAATTGAGATAAAGAACCGCAGAGCTTCTTTTGAATATCAGTTTATTGATACTTATACCGCCGGAGTGGTACTTAAGGGTACAGAGATTAAATCCATCAGAATGGGGAAGGTAAATATTTCTGATGCCTATTGTTATTTTGCAGATGGCGAACTCTATATAAAGAACCTGAACATTGCGGCTTATGAATTCGGTACCCATTATAATCATGAACCGCTCAGAGAGCGAAAATTGCTTCTTCAGAAGAGAGAACTCAAAAAGCTTCAGGAAAAGCTGAAAGACGTTGGTTTAACGGTTATTCCCACAAAAGTGTTTATCAATGACAAAGGCTTGGCAAAGATTAATATTGCCTTAGCAAAGGGTAAAAAACTATACGATAAACGAGAAAGCATTAAGGCGAGAGATGTAGAAAGGCAGGAGAGTCGTAAGTTTTAATCATTACTTAACATACATTTATTTCTTCAATTCTCTTAAGAATCAGTATATTAGACTGAATTTTTAAGAGAAACTTTATGGGTAGGAAAGTATTAGTCCTGAATGCCGATTACAGTGCTATCAGTGTGTGTACCGTACCAAAAGCTTTTTTATTGGTGTACTTAAACAAAGCCGAGTTGTTAAAAGACGATGAAAGGGCACGGCTAAGAACTATTTCAACCTCTTACCCACTTCCTTCTGTAATTAAGCTTCATCACTATGTAAAAGTCCCTTACAAAGGTGTGGTACTAAACCGGCAAAACATTCTTAAAAGAGACGGCCATCAGTGCGTTTATTGCGGTGCCAAAAGAGAATTGACCTTAGATCATGTCATGCCAAAATCTCGGGGAGGTAAAACCAACTGGGATAATCTGGTGGCAGCCTGTAAACGCTGCAATGGAACAAAGGGTGATTTCACGCCGGAAGAAGCTCAGATGACCATGGTCAGAAAACCCTATAAGCCTACGTTTGTGACTTTCCTGAGAGACTTCTCTGGTAGTGCAGCTGATAAATGGGCACCTTATCTGAGCCGTAGTCACTCAGCCTAAAGAGAATAGCGGTCATCTTCTTGCTTATTTTCTTCCAATTTTCTACTTTTGCAGTCCTTTTTAGAAAGGGTGATTTATGTTTAACCAATTTCTATGGCCATAAGCTCGGGTTGTAGATGTATAAGAGAGCTATTTATCAAATACTTATGACAAATCAAGAGTTTCCCGAATTTGACTGGGAAAGAGTTTCCAAGAAAGGTATTGGCGGAGGTTATTCTGCTGCTGAAAAAGAAGAATTAGCAAAAACGTATGAAGAAACATTAAACGTAATCCAGGAGAAGGATGTAGTTATTGCCACTGTAGTGGGTGTTTCTGATCGTGAAGTATTGCTAAACATTGGTTTCAAATCTGACGGTATCGTATCAAGATCTGAATTCCGTGACCTGCCAAATCTTAAGGCTGGTGATACTGTTGAGGTTTTTATTGAAAAGCAGGAGGATGCTTTAGGTCAATTAGTAATTTCTCGTAAGAAAGCGAGAATACTTACTGCTTGGAGCAATATTGAGAAGGCTTTCGAAGAAGACACTATCATGAATGCATTCGTGAAGCGTCGTACTAAGGGTGGTTTAATCGTTGATATCCACGGAATCGAGGCATTCTTGCCAGGTTCTCAGATTGATGTGAAGCCTATCCGTGACTTCGATGTTTTCGTTAACAAAGAAATGGAAGTTAAAGTGGTTAAGATTAATCATGCTAACGACAACGTAGTGGTTTCTCATAAAGTATTGATTGAGAAAGATCTTGAGAAGCAACGTCAGCAAATCTTGACTAACCTTGATAAGGGTCAGGTTCTTGAGGGTGTTGTGAAAAATATCACAAACTTCGGTGTGTTTATTGACCTTGGTGGTGTTGATGGCTTATTGCACATCACAGACATCAGCTGGGGCCGTGTTAATCATCCGAACGAGATTCTTAATCTTGATGACAAGATCAATGTCGTTGTACTTGATTTTGATGAAGATAAGAAGCGTATCTCTCTTGGTATGAAGCAGCTTGAGGCTCATCCATGGGATTCATTGGCTGCAGACCTGGAAGTAGGTTCTACAGTGAAAGGTAAGATCGTAAACATTGCAGATTACGGTGCATTCTTAGAAATTAAGCCAGGCGTAGAAGGTCTGATCCACGTTTCTGAAATGTCATGGTCTCAGCATTTACGTAACCCTTCAGATTTCCTTCAAATTGGAGATGAGATCGAAGCGAAGGTTCTTACAATGGACAAGGAAGAGAGAAAAATGTCTCTTGGTATTAAGCAATTGACTGAAGATCCTTGGACTAAGCAAGACCTACTAAGTAAATATGCTGTAGGAACTGATCACAAAGGAACTGTAAGAAACCTTACAAACTTTGGTCTTTTCTTAGAGCTTGAAGAAGGAATAGACGGTCTGGTACACGTTTCTGACCTTTCTTGGACGAAGAAAATTAAGCACCCATCTGATTTCGTAAAGATCGGAGACGAGCTTGAGGTGAAGGTTCTTGAACTTGATGGTGAGAACAGAAGATTGGCTCTAAGCCATAAGCACCTTGAAGAGAACCCTTGGGACGCATTTGAAGATACTTTCGCTGTGGGTACCACTCATGAGTGTACAGTTATCTCCAAAGCAGATAAAGGTGTAAATCTTGAGCTTCCTTACGGTATTGAAGGAACGGCATTACTTAAGCAACTATCTAAAGAAGATGGATCTTTGGCAGAGGTTGGTGATAAGCTTCCGTTTATCGTAACTGAGTTTAATAAAGAAGAAAGAAGAATTGTTCTTTCTCATACGAAAACCTGGGATGGTTCAGAAGAGGAAGTAGTAGCTAAGAAGAAGAAATCTTCTCCTAAAGCAGCTGCAAGCTCACAGTCTTCTGAGAAGGCTACACTGGGTGATCTGGATGCTTTAGCTGCTCTTAAGGCAGAAATGGAAGCTCCTAAGAAGAAAAAATAAAAAAAGTAAGGAATCGAAAGGCTCTGATGCTTAAATAGATGGAATAAAGGTCGGCTGATTCGGCCGGCCTTTATTTAAAATTGTCTCAAAGCTTCTTGTACGTATCGTAGTGTAATTGTAGCTTTGCAGACCTTTTCAAATCAGGATAAGAGGATTTGAAATAAAACTAAAAGGTCTCGTGGCCGAGTGGCTAGGCAGTGGTCTGCAAAACCATGTACAGCGGTTCGAATCCGCTCGAGACCTCACTAGAATCGAAACGATTGATTATTGTATTCGATTTGTTAATCTTGCTAAAATACCATTCGTTATCCTACCGCTTCGGTAGATTTTCGAATGGTATTTTTGTTTATAGAGACCTAGCTATCAGATTGTTACAATCTTATTTAAAATAATTCTAAATTGAGAAGTGCTACCCAAAAAATCAAAGTTCTCTTTTGATGGAACTTTTTCCATGGCTAGATTTGCACTCACAAAAAAAGCATCTATATATAATAGAGATATGTACAAATCGCATATAAGAATTCTTCTTCTATTATTACTTTCTTTATCTGCCGCCCCATTAACATTTGGTCAAGGTTCAGCCGATGGCGATCCTGCTTTAGGTGAAAAGTTGTTCAAAAATAACTGTGCACAGTGTCATGCCTATGATGATGCTGTAGTGGTAGGCCCGGGTTTAAAAGGAATTGAAGAGAGGAGAGACTATCAGTGGCTGAAAGAATGGATTCAGAACCCGGCTGCTGTAATAGCAAGTGGAGATGATTACGCAGTTGAGTTGTATGAGAAATACAACAAAACGCAGATGACAGCCTTCCAAAGTTTTGGAGATGCCGAAATTTCAGGCATTTTGGCTTATGTAAAACAAGCGAATGAGGCTGCACCGGTTGCAGCTGATGGCGGTGCGGGTACGGCTGCTGCTGCTACAGCTGATTCAGGAAGTAGTAGCGTGTTTAACATTGTCCTTATAGCACTATTAGTTATAATGGGACTTGTTCTCGTGGCTCTTCTGGCTGTATTGAACTTGTTGTCTCAGATTACTAAAGCGGATGGTGGAGAAATTGATACCAGAGGGTTTGGTGAAAGAATCAGCGGTGGTTTGAAAAATGTGTTTCAAAACGCAACGGTTAGAAATGCTATAGTAGTTCTTTTCCTATTATTTGGAGCTAAAGCCACTTTTGATGGCCTTTATAGTATAGGTGTTCACCAGGGATATGCACCTACGCAGCCAATTCCATTCTCGCATAAATTGCATGCAGGAGATATGGAAATTAATTGTGCTTACTGTCATACGGGCGTGTACAAAGGAAAACAAGCCGGTATTCCTTCGGCAAGTATTTGTATGAACTGCCACAACACTATCAAGCAGGGCTCTCCAAACATTCAAAAAATTTACACCGCTCTGGAAACAGATCAGCCTATTGAGTGGGTAAGGGTGCATAACCTTCCAGACTTGGCATATTTTAATCATTCTCAGCATACGGCTGTTGCAGGATTGGATTGTGAAAACTGTCACGGAGAAATTCCTCAAATGGAAGTGGTAGAGCAGAGGCATTCATTGACCATGGGATGGTGTATTGATTGTCACAGACAAACGGATGTAAATGCGAAAGGAAACGCGTATTACGATGCTCTTTTAGAAGCTCACAATTCTGCTTCTTCAGAGAATATGAAAGTAGAAGATATAGGAGGTCTGGAGTGTGCCAGATGCCATTATTAATAGATATCAACGGTAAAATATCCTTTAGGGAAAATATATAGACGAATGGAAAATACTACTAAAAAGTATTGGAAAGGAATAGAGGAGTACAGGAATGATATAGAGGTTGTTAAAAACGCCGATAAGGAGTTCAACCTTGAAGATCTAGATGGAGGTACTCACAGACGTGACTTCTTAAAGATGTTAGGTTTTGGAGTTGCTGCGGTTTCTTTAGCTGCTTGTGATGCTCCGGTAAGAAAAACTATACCTTATCTTAATAAGCCTGAAACTGTAGAGCCAGGTATTCCTAATTACTTTGCTACTACGTACGCGGAGTCTGGTGAATACTCTAGTGTTTTGGTTAAAACTGTTGAAGGGCGTCCTATAAAAATTGAAGGAAATAAACTTTCTCCTGTTACTAAAGGAGGAGTTAGTGCCAGAGTGCATGCTTCAGTTTTATCTTTATATGATAACGAAAAATTAAAAGGTCCTCAGAAGGGAGGGGCTGATATTAGCTGGGAAGATCTTGATAAGGAAGTAATGGCAGGTTTGTCATCGGCTTCTAACATTAGAATTGTTTCTTCAAGTATCTTTTCACCATCTACAAAGAAGGTCATCGCTGATTTTCAGGCTAAATATCCTTCTGCTGTTCATGTAACTTATGATGCCAATTCGGCGTCGGGTTTAATTGAGGCCAACAAAACATCGTTTGGTGTTGCAGCTGTGCCTTCATACTCTTTTGACAAGGCCAAGGTTATTGTTGGAATCAATTGTGACTTCTTAGGAACATGGATTTCTCCTGTTGAGTTTGCTTCTCAATGGGCTGAGGGTAGAAAGCTTGTTAGTGGTAAAGATGGAAAGCACGATATGTCTCGTCACTACCAGTTTGAAACTGGAATGACTACAACCGGTGCGGCGGCAGATTATAGAGCAATGATAAAACCTTCTGAAGAAGGAGCTCTGTTGATTTCTCTATACAGCAAGCTTTCAGGAAACACTATTGGAAATTCGACTGTAAATCCTGAGATTCTTTCAAAATGTATAGCAGACCTTAAAGCTGCTCAGGGTGCTGCTTTAGTAGTTTCTGGCTCAAATGATCCAGCTATCCAAACAATCGTTAATGGCATTAACAGCCTTTTAGGAAGTTATGGAAATACTATCACATTCGCACAGAAATGTAACCTTCGTCAGGGAACAGATTCTGAAGTAAATGCACTAGTTTCTGATTTAACTTCAGGTAAAGTTGATGCGGTTATATTCTTAGATACCAACCCGGTATTTAGTCACCCAATGGGAGGGAAATTGGCTGAAGCCATATCTAAGGTGAAAACATCTGTTTCTTTTGCTGACAGAGCGGATGAAACAGCGTCTGTTTGTAAATATATTGCACCGGCTCCTCACTATTTAGAGTCATGGGGTGATGCAGAACCTAAAACGGGTTCATACTCTTTACAGCAGCCAACCATTTCATTGATTTTTAATACGCGTCAGGCTCAATCCAGCTTATTGGCATGGGCAGGCTTGGATAGCGATTATCATAAATATTTAAAGGCCAATTGGAAGTCAAATATTCTAGGTGGTAAATCTTGGGTATCTGCACTTCATGATGGTGTTTTAACTTCAGGAACTTCGGAAAATGCTCCTGTAAGCTTCTCAGGCGATTTAGGAGCAGCAGCTTCTTCAATATCCTCTACCAAAGGTGGTGGTTTAGAAGTTTCTGTTTATGAATCTATAGCGATCGGAACAGGTGCACAGGCAAATAATCCTTGGTTGCAAGAGTTGCCTGATCCTATTTCAAAAGTGACGTGGGAGAATACTCTGAATATTTCTCAGAAAACTGCCAATGAGCTGAAATTAGAGAAAGGTGACTGGGCAAAACTTTCGGCGAATGGTTATGAAATCGAACTTCCTATTCTAATTCAACCAGGTCAGGCACATAATGTGGTTTCTGTGGCTATGGGCTACGGGCGTACGGGTGCAGGCAAAGCAGGAAATGTAGGTGCGAATGCAGCTCCTTTCATGACCAACTTTAACTGGACAGCCAATGCAAGCCTGGAAAAAACGAAATCTGGATATACACTTGCTCAAACACAGACTCACGAAACAGTAATGGGCCGTCAGGCAGTCATTCAGGAGTCTGTCTTAAGTGAGTATGTAAAGAACAATAAAGCGGGTCGATTTGAACCACATATAGCCACCTCTGATGGTCTTGTAAAACCTTATACTATTTCATTATGGAATGGTCATGAGAAGCAGAACCACAGCTGGGGAATGGTTATTGACCTCAACACTTGTACAGGTTGTGCAGCTTGTTTGGTGTCATGCCAGGCTGAGAACAATGTGGCTGTTGTAGGAAAGAAAGAAGTAGCCAGAGCACGTGAGATGCACTGGATTCGTCTGGATCGTTATTATAGCTCAGACGCTGATTCTGAATATCAGATCAATCCAAGTCATCTGAGAGAAATGGAAATTGCTTCAGAGAATCCTGAAGTTGTGATACAGCCTATGATGTGCCAGCACTGTACAAATGCTCCTTGTGAGACGGTTTGTCCTGTTTTGGCAACCACTCATAGTTCTGAGGGTCTAAATCAAATGACTTACAACAGATGTGTAGGTACTAGATATTGTGCTAACAACTGTCCTTATAAAGTACGTCGTTTCAACTGGTGGAAATACTTCGAAAATGAAGATTTTGATTTCCATATGAATAACGAACTAGGTAGAATGGTTCTAAATCCGGATGTGACAGTTCGTTCTCGTGGGGTTATTGAGAAGTGTTCTATGTGTGTTCAGAGAATTCAAGGCGGTAAATTAGCCGCTAAGAAGGAGAAACGTCGTCCAGTGGACGGAGAAATTGAAACGGCATGTTCTCAGTCTTGTCCTACAGGGGCTATTGTTTTTGGTGATATGTTAGATCCAAATTCAAGAGTGTCTAAGGCTTTAGAAAGAGAATCAGAGGGTAGAGCCTTCCATGTATTGGAAGAAATTAACGTTAGACCTCAGATTAGCTATCTGACTAAGATTAGAAATAAAGATTTGGCAGATGCCAAAGTGGCTGGAGCTCAAAAGGAAGAACATCATGAGACTGAAGAAGCTCATGCTGAAGAGGAGCACCACGGTTAATAAAAGGATTTAGTAAACAAAACATAAAAGTCTTTTCGGCTAAAAGCGTAGCAATTATGCAAGTAGTTTCGCCCATAAGAGAGCATTTAGTAACAGGTGGTAAAACCTACCATGATGTAACTGAAGACATTAGCAGGCAGGTAGAAGGTCCTGTAACCAAAGAATGGAAAGTCGTATTTACGGTTGCCCTATTGGTTCTGGCCTATGGTGGATACTGGGTCTATCAGACATGGTGGTATGGACTAGGTAACTGGGGTCTTAACAAGACTGTTGGTTGGGCCTGGGATATTACCAACTTTGTATGGTGGGTTGGTATTGGTCATGCAGGTACATTGATATCGGCTATCCTTCTTCTTTTCCGTCAAAAGTGGAGAACTTCCATTAACAGGGCGGCAGAAGCAATGACAATTTTTGCTGTACTTTGTGCAGGTTCATTTATTTTCTTCCACATGGGAAGACCTTGGTTAGCGTACTGGGCTTTGCCACTACCTAACACTTTTGGTTCACTTTGGGTGAACTTCAACTCTCCTTTAGTATGGGACGTTTTTGCCATCTCTACTTATCTGTCTGTTTCATTATTATTCTGGTATATTGGTTTAATACCTGATTTAGCTACTATTAGAGATAGAGCGTCTGGAATTAGAAAGACTATCTATGGTGCATTAGCCATGGGTTGGACTGGTGGAGCAAGAGCTTGGGCAAGATATGAAGATGTTTCTTTGATTCTTGCAGGTCTTTCTACACCATTGGTATTATCGGTACATACTATTGTATCCTTTGACTTTGCAACTTCTGTTATACCGGGATGGCACACGACTATCTTCCCTCCGTATTTCGTTGCAGGAGCAATTTTCTCCGGATTTGCAATGGTGCAAAACCTTATGTTGATAACAAGGGTGGTTTACAAGCTGGAGGATTATATTACCATTGAGCATATTGGTTTAATGAACAAGGTGATAACCTTGACCGGATCAATAGTTGGTGTCGCGTATATCACAGAATTCTTTATTGCTGCTTATTCTGGAGTACAGTATGAAAGTTATGCGTTTATCAACCGTGCAACGGGTCCTCTATGGTGGTCTTATGCGGCAATGATGACTTGTAATGTGTTGTCACCACAAATTTTCTGGTTTAAGAAATTAAGAGAGAATATAGTAGTTTCCTTTGTGATAGCAGTTGTGGTGAATATTGGTATGTGGTTTGAAAGATTTGTAATCATAGTAACCTCATTACATAGAGATTATTTGCCATCAAGCTGGACATACTTCACGCCACGTATGGGAGATATTGGTGATTATTTATTCACTTTTGGATTCTTCTTTGTTTGCTTCCTTCTGTTTGCTAAGTTTTTACCAGTAATCAACATGGCAGAAGTTAAAGCTGTATTGAAGTCGTCTTCAGAGAAAACCGATAAGAAATAGTAAAGAATATATATAAGTCTACAATGGCACATAAAAAATATATACTAGGCGTATTTGATGATGAGGATGTAGTATTACATGCTGTATCAGATGTACGTGAAAAAGGTGTAAATATTCACGAGGTCTACTCTCCGTTTCCTATTCATGGTTTAGACCATGCACTGGGATACAAAAGAGCAAGAATGGGTGTACCTGCATTCTTATTTGGAATCACTGGTACGTCTTTGGCTTTCCTTTTGACTTTCTGGACTTTGGGTTGGGATTGGCCAATGAATATTGGTGGAAAGAACTTTATCCCTTTCCCTACCAACATTCCTATTGTATTTGAGCTTACGGTGTTATTAGCTTCTTATGGTATGGCCTTTACTTTCTTTGGAATGGAGAAATTAAGTCCTGTCTCTAAACCAATCATTTTTGATGAGAGAATTACAGATGATAAGTTTGTAATGGCTATAGAGGTAAGTAAAAATAGTGTGTCTGAAGAAGATATCACTGGGTTTTTAAAGAGTACTGGAGCGACCGAGGTTAACATTAAAGAGATATAAACTGTAGAAATGGATATTTTAAAAAATAAAGTTTCGCTTCTTTCAATAGTCTTGTTGGGCTTGATGGCCTCTTCATGTAACGATCCTAATAAAACGGGATGGGAGTTTGCTCCTAACATGTATAACTCAAGAGCTTACGAAGCACAAACTCAGTGGAGATCCAATAGCATCAATCCACACGGAATGAACATGAGACTACCTGTAGAAGGAACTGTTGCAAGGGTAACTCATCCTACAGAATTTGTTCAGGATGATGGTTCTGTAGTTTCTGATTTAATGATTTATGATACTTCAGCAGACAGCCTTGAATGGGCGGCTAATAATTTAGTAAATCCTATTCCTTGGTCTGAAGAGGTAGAAGATGAAGGGAAAGTACTTTATCAAAGAAATTGCATGCACTGTCATGGTTCAAAAGGAGCTGGTGATGGCAAAGTAGCAGAAATATATAAGGGTGTTCCTAATTATGCTTCTGATGCTCTTAGCTCTATCTCCGGAGGGCATATTTTTCATGTAATTACCCATGGTAAAGGTAGAATGTGGCCACATGCGGCTCAGGTTACTCCTGAAGAAAGATGGAAAATTGTTCATTATGTTCAGAGGTTACAATTAGGAATATAGATTTGATTTTAAACGTTTCGAAAGAAAGGAATTATAAGAATAAGAGACATGGCTCATAAGCACGAAACACCTTCAGTAGAGGAAGTATTTGAATTCTCGCCCGAGCTTAAACGTAAGTTCCTCCTCGGTGGAATTATAGGTTTAGTTCTAGTGGCAGTTGGTGCATTTTTGGTTAATTCTGGAATTTGGGGTCCTGAAGGATTTGCAGGTGGAGCTCATGAAGCAGCACATGGTGCAGAGCACGCTGGCGGTCATGGAGAAGAACATGGTACGGGTGCAACTCTTTTGCATCGAATCGTTGCTAATCTTTGGATGAATTCCATTTATTTTCTGGGAATATCAGTTGTTGGAGTTTTCTTTATCTCTTACAACTATGTAGCGAAAGCTGGTTGGTATACTTCATTTAAGCGTATTCCTGAAGCTTTTCCTGCTTTTATGTGGATTCCATCAGTGTTGATTTTGGGTTTATTCTTATTCCCAACAACAAGACATATTGTAATGCACTGGACACATGAGGGTATCATGGATCCGGCTAGTCATCATTACGATAAAATTATTGCAAGTAAAGAATGGTGGTTAAATATGCCTTTCTATCTTGTTCGTTTGGTGGCTTATTTTGTGATTTGGTATTATCTATGGACACAAATCAGAAAGAATTCACTGTTAGAAGATGCTCATGGTGATCTTGCGTATTATACGAAAAGTAGAAATTATGCAAAGGTGTTCTTGATTTTCTTTGCTGTAACAAGTTCTACAGCAGCATGGGATCTATCAATGGCTATTGATACTCACTGGTTCTCTACTATGTTTGGATGGTATCATTTGGCTAGCTGGCATGTAGCAGGTCTTGCTGCCATTATGCTTGTGATCTTAACATTAAAAGGTAAGGGATACTTAGCAGGTGTTAATCTTTCAGCTTTACAAGATCTAGGTAAGTTAATGTTTGGTTTCTCAGTATTCTGGACATACGTTTGGTTTAGCCAGTTTTTACTTATTTTCTATGCTAATTTACCTGAAGAAACTATTTATTTCAGAGAAAGAATTAGTGGATATGGTGGAAGATATTTCGCTCCATTTATTACTAGCTTAATTTTAAACTTTATTTTCCCACTTCTCGTACTTATGGCAAGAGGGTCAAAAAGGAGTTTTACCTTATTAAAGCTTTCTTGTTGGGCCATATTAATTGGACATTGGTTTGATTTCTATCAAATGATTATGCCAGGTGTTGCAAAAGATCAGGGAGGTATTGGATTAATTGAGTGGGGAACGACACTAACCTTTGTTTGTGCATTTGCTTATGTTGTATTAACTCAATTAGCCAAAGCGAATCTATACGCTAAAAATCATCCTTTCCTTGAGGAAAGCTTACACCATGATATTTAACATTTAATAAATTCAGAAAGAGATTTAGATAATAAAAATATGGTAGTTGTAATTGGAATATTAGCTCTCTTATTTCTGGTACTTACTGTACTGGTAATTGGTAAGACTCAGGATTTATTAAAAGGAGTTAAGGGAGAAGAAGCAATAGAAGATGAAAATGCGAATGATGTAGATAAGGCAAACGACTGGAATGCCATCGGTCTATTCGTTTTCTGGATTATTAGTGCGGTAGGCGTTGTATGGTCTTATTTCGATGCAAAAAAGGATTTCTTACCCGAGGCTTCATCGCCTCATGGAAGAGAAACGGATTACTGGTTTTGGGTATCTATGGCTGTAATTATGTTAGCCTTCTTTGTTGTCAATACTTTATTATTCTACTTTCCTTTCAAGTACAAGTATAACAAAGACTCAAAAGCAACATTCTATCCGCATAACAATAAATTAGAGGTGATTTGGACGGTTATCCCTGCACTAATTATGGCTGGTCTTGTATTTACCGGTCTTAGAGTATGGAACAAGGTAATGGATGACGCACCTGAAGATGCTGAAGTTGTTGAGATCATGGGTCGTCAATTTGCATGGGCAGTACGTTATCCAGGTGTAGATGATAATGAATTGGGTAATTATGATTTCCGTTTGATGGACGATGCTTCTGGTAACAGTTTTGGTATTGATTATACAGACCCTAAGTCATTTGATGATTTTACAAACGGAACAGAAATGCATATCCCGAAAGGAAAGCCTGTTTTGCTTAAGATCAGAGCCAGGGATGTGCTCCATTCAGTATTTATTCCTCACATGAGAGTTAAAATGGATGCGGTTCCTGGTATGCCTACTAAGTTTTGGTTCGTGGCTGATAAGTCCACAGAGGATATGAGGGCAGAACTTAACAATCCGGATTTCAATTACGAGATAGCGTGTACTGAAGTATGTGGAAGAAGCCACTTTGGTATGAAGCTTATATTAGTAGTGGATGAGCCTGAGGATTATGAAGCTTGGAAAAAGGAGCAAACCCCTTTTCTTACTCAGAATCCAGGGTTTATAGAGAAGGTTCCTGCCAACTTAAAGGCGAGAGCTTTGAAATATACTCAGGGTGAAGAAGAAGTTGCGTTAGTAACAGAAGTTACTGAAGAGGTAGTAGAATAAAATTAATTTTAGAAGAAAAAAAGAAGATATGTCAACGGCAGCAGCAGCACATGTAGAGCACGGTCATGAAGAGCACCATGATCTTGGTTTTATCAGAAGCTATATTTTTTCTGAAGACCATAAGGTTATTGCTAAGCAATATCTGATTTCTGGTATTATTTGGGCGGTTATTGGAGGCTTAATGTCTTTAGTTTTCCGTTTACAGTTAGGTTTTCCAGACATGGACATGTCTTGGTTAAAACCATTTTTAGGTCAGTGGATAAATGAGTCTGGCAAGTTAGATGCTAACTTTTATTTGGCTCTAGTTACCATGCATGGTACAATCATGGTATTTTTTGTATTGACTGCAGGTCTTAGTGGTACTTTCTCAAATTTCCTAATTCCATTACAGATTGGTGCCAGAGATATGGCTTCTGGATTCATGAATATGTTGTCTTACTGGTTTTTCTTTATTTCCAGTGTGATCATGTTCTGGTCTATCTTTATCGAAACAGGCCCTGCAGGAGGCGGTTGGGTAATTTATCCTCCGTTAAGTGCACTTGCAGAAGCAAATCCAGGTTCTGGAACAGGTATGACCTTGTGGTTAGTATCAATGGCCTTGTTTATTGTTTCTTCATTGTTAGGAGGTATTAACTACGTTACTACTGTTATTAACCTTAGAACAAAGGGAATGACATTTGATAAAATGCCTTTGACTATTTGGGCATTTACATTTACTGCCATTTTAGGTATACTTTCATTCCCTGTATTACTATCAGCTGCTCTATTGCTAATTTTTGATAGAAGTTTTGGAACAAGCTTTTTCCTTTCTGATATCTATATAAATGGTCATGCTTTACCTAATCAAGGTGGTAGCCCTATCTTATTCCAGCATTTATTCTGGTTCTTAGGTCACCCGGAGGTTTATATAGTAATCCTTCCTGCATTAGGTTTGACATCTGAAATTATCGCTACAAATTCTCGTAAACCTATCTTTGGATATAAAGCGATGATTTTCTCAATGGCTGGTATCATGTTCCTTGCATTCATTGTTTGGGCTCACCACATGTTTATGACAGGAATGAACCCATTCTTAGGTTCGGTATTTATGCTCCTAACCTTAATTATTGCGGTTCCATCAGCGGTTAAGGCATTTAACTACATTACCACCCTTTGGAGAGGAAATATAATATTTACTCCTGCAATGCTTTTTGCAATTGGTTTGGTATCATTCTTCGTATCAGGAGGTCTTACAGGAATTATTCTTGGTAATTCTGCTTTAGATATTCAGTTGCACGATACCTATTTCGTTGTGGCTCACTTCCACCTGGTAATGGGTTCCGCTGCGTTCTTTGGAATGATTGGAGGTGTATACCATTGGTTCCCTAAGATGTTTGGTAAGATGATGAATAAGACTTTAGGTTATGTCCACTTCTGGTTCACATTTATCGGGGTTTATTTAGTATTCTTCCCTATGCACTACATTGGTATTGCTGGTTTCCCAAGAAGATATTATCAGTGGTCTGGTTTCGAAACATTTAACACGTACGCAGATTTAAATGCCTTTATCTCTGTTGCGGCTATATTGACATTCTCTGCTCAGTTGATTTTCATCTTTAACTTTATTTACTCTATTTTCTGGGGTAAGAAAGCAACTGCGAATCCATGGAAGTCAACAACTTTGGAATGGACTACTCCTGTAAATCCTGGTCACGGTAACTGGCCTGGTGAAATACCAACGGTTTACAGATGGCCTTACGATTACAGTAAACCAGGAGCCAAAGAAGATTTCATTCCTCAGGATGTACCTTATTCAGCCACGCCTGAATCTAATCTTCCAGAGGAGAATGAAATGATTAGCGAGGAAAAGGAGATTGAAAACATTGAGTATAATCATAATATCCCTGACTAAAAACAGGTATATTATTTAAAACATAGGAGTACGGAGAGTGAAGATTGTTTCTCATACTCCGTACTTTTTTTGCTTCTATTATGTATAAGAAGTGGGCATTCGTAACTATTGGAGCCGTCTTTTTCCTAATCTTGGTTGGGGGAATAGTAAGGGCTACAGGTTCTGGTATGGGATGCCCGGATTGGCCGAAATGCTTTGGTTCTTGGATACCACCAACACATGTAGACCAGTTGCCTGTTAACTATGAGGAGATATTTGGTGCGAAATTAAAAGGAGAAGTAGAGTTTAATGTATTCAAAACATGGACTGAATATGTTAATAGGTTAGTTGGTGTTTTAATTGGTTTTTTAATTTTTGGAACATTCATAGCTGCCTCTATAGAGTATAGAAGCACTAATAGGAAAGTTATTGCTTATTCTCTATTAGCTTTTGTTTTAGTTGCATTGGAGGGTTGGTTAGGATCCAAAGTTGTATCGTCAGAGCTACATGTTGGTTTAATAACACTGCATATGCTTTTGGCAATAGCAGTTGTCTTTAGTCTAATTTATTCGTTGTATTTGGCTTTTGAATATAAGGACTCATCAACAGATAATTCAGGAGCTTCGAAGAAGTTCTTAGTTTGGATTTTAATGATACTTTCTTTTGGTCAGTTAATCATGGGTACTCAAATTAGAGAGAGTATTGATGAGATTGCTCGAGAGGTTCTGGATAGAAATGAATGGATAGGTCTTCTAAATGGTAGTTATTATGTCCATATTGGACTGGGAATACTGCTTCTTTTGGCGTCAATTTGGTTTTATAGAGGATCTAGGAATGAATTTAAAGGCCTTTCACGAGTACTTTTAAATACTTTATTGGCTTTAATTCTTTTTGAATTTAGTAGTGGTTTAGTATTAGGTGTATTTGGAGTACCGGCATGGATACAGCCTATTCATCTTACTTTAGCTACTATGATTTTAGGTATCGAATTTGGATTAGTTTTAATTATTGGAAAAGAGAGGTAATGATATGACAGAGGTAGTTTCAAATAGTTTCTTCTCAAAGACCAGAGCGTTCTTTGATTTAACAAAGTTTAGATTATCTTCCACAGTAGTTTTTTCTGGAGCGGTAGGGTTTGTTCTGGGAAGCACTGTGGTAAACTATTCAATGTTAGCTCTTTTTGCAGTAGCTGCTTTTTTAACTACAGCAGCAGCTAATATAGTCAATCAAATTTGGGAAAAAGACTTAGATAAACTGATGAAAAGAACCGCAGAAAGACCCTTACCTTCTGGTAGACTTTCTGTATATGAAGCTATTGTTTTCGGAGCAATATGCCTATTTACTGCTCTTTTTATTCTTGCGTACTTTTTTAATTTAAAGGCTACTGGTATTGCACTTCTATCTTTTCTGCTCTATGGCTTTGTCTATACTCCGGCAAAAAGAAAAGGGCCAATTGCGGTAGCTATTGGTGCTTTGCCCGGAGCTTTTCCTCCGATGATTGGTTGGCTTGCAGCTTCTAACCAATTCGGTTTAGAACCAGGGATACTGTTTGCAATCCAGTTCTTTTGGCAATTCCCCCATTTCTGGGCTATTGCATGGGTGCTTGACGAAGATTATAAAAAGGCCGGGTTTAAACTACTGCCATCTTCAGGAGGCAGAGATGTAAATTCAGCGATTCAAATAATGATGTATACAGTAGTTTTACTTCCCTTGTGCTGGATTCCATTCTACCTGGGAATGACGGGTATTCATTCTGCCATGATAGCTATGTTGTTTGGAGTATTATTTTTAATACAAACCTTTCACTTAATGCGTAAGGTAAATGATAAAGCGGCTTTGCAGCTAATGTTTGGCTCTTTTATCTATCTACCTATTGTTCAAATTTCTTATTTAATTGATAAAATATAATGACAGCCGAGAATACACTTAGAGAGGAGCCGAAACCTGTCCTTAGTATTAATAAATGGAAGTTTATTACATGGTTATTTATTATAACGATTGTAATGCTTTTTGCTTCGCAAACTTCGGCCTATTTGGTGAGAAGAGCAGAAGGGAATTGGACGGAGTTTGAGATGCCTCAAATTTTCTATTGGAGTACGTTGGTGCTTTTTTTGAGTAGTGTAATGGTATTTCTTTCTGTAAGAGCAGCCCGAAGTGATGAGTTTAAGAAACTAAGGGCATTCATTTCAGGAGCATTTGTCCTTGGTACAGCCTTTTTGATTATGCAGTATATTGGATGGCAGCAACTACAGGAAACCGGAATCTATTTGAAGGGTAATCCCTCAGGTTCGTTCTTGTATATCTTAACTGGATTACACGCATTCCATTTAATTAGTGGATTAGTGGTATTGGTCTTTGCTTTAGCGGCTTCGTTTAAAATGAATATTCATTCTAAAAAGATGATTCAATTAGAGGTTTGCTCCACTTACTGGCATTTTCTTGATATTCTATGGATCTATCTTTTTGTTTTTTTATTGTATTTCAGATAATTTTTTAACCAATAAACCGAAACTAGGGCATTTCTGTAAAAGATGTTTAAATTTGCCTCGAATTCGAAACTCTATTAATTGTTTATGGCAACGACACATGCTTCTTCGACACCTGAAAAATTACTTTGGAAAGGTGGTATTCAGCCAATGAAAGTTGGATATGGAAAGCTAATGATGTGGATTTTTCTGTTATCAGATACATTCACATTTTCGGCACTATTAATTTCTTATGGGTTAGTAAGATTTAGCTTTCCAGGTTTCAAAGACTTGAATCCGGGTAAAAGCTTTTCTGACTTTACTTTCTCTCAAGACTGGTGGCCAATTCCGGAAAGGGTATTTGAGGCAGTTCCGTTTTTACATGGAGTAAGTGCCCCTCTTGTATTTGTCGGCATTATGACTTTCATATTGATTTTTAGCTCTGTAACTATGGTGCTTGCCGTAGAAGCCGGGCATAGAAGAGATAAGGCGGATGTTGAGAAATGGATGTTGTGGACCATATTAGGAGGTTTCACTTTCTTAGGTTCTCAAGCTTGGGAATGGTCACACTTTATTCATGGTACTGGTGGCGGTGGAGCTAATCTTGTATATAACGAGTACGGCCCAGCTGCATTTGCAGACTTCTTTTTCTTTATCACTGGGTTCCACGGTACACACGTGTTATCCGGTGTAGTTCTAAACGTCTTAATTTTCTATAACACAGTAAATGGAGTTTATGAAAAAAGAGGTCATTATGAAATGATCGAAAAAGTAGGTCTTTACTGGCACTTTGTGGATTTGGTTTGGGTGTTTGTATTTACCTTTTTCTATCTTGTATAATCTAAAATTGAAATCAGCGAAAGATGGCATCACATATTGAAAATAATTCTGGAGAAATAGCAAAACCACAAACCGCCCATTTATGGAAAGTGTTTTTTATTCTCCTTGCAGTAACGGTTCTTGAATTTATTATTGCATTTACTATCTCGGCTGATACAGAGGTAGGTAAGTGGTTTAAAATAAGCATATTCATAATTCTAACTTTTGTAAAGTGTTTCTATATAGTAGGAACCTTCATGCACTTAAAGGAAGAAGTTAAATCTCTAATATGGACAGTGGTACTTCCTGTCATATTTGTTGTTTGGTTTCTGATTGCATTGGTACTTCTTGAAGGTGAGTATATCGGGACAGTTAGATAAACTTATGTCAAAAAAGTTTTTAAAAGCCGGAATACTAATAGGGATATTAGTTGTTCCGGCTTTCATATTTATTTTCCTCGATACATTCGGTGATAATAAATTTGATTTGCCTTATTATTTCCCTGAACTCAACGAGTCCGGTAACCCTATTGTAATAGATGGAGATACTCTCTTTCATCAAATAGAAGATTTTACACTTATCAATCAGACGGGAGATAGTGTTAGCCTTGTTAGTTTGGATGGTAATATCAAGGTTGTAAACTTCTTTTTTACTCGGTGTGGGACTATTTGTCCAATAATAAGTGGACAGGTGAAAAGAGTCGCAGATAACTTCTCAAAGGAAGAAAATTTGGACTTTTTGTCTATAACAGTTGACCCCGAATATGATGGTGTTTCTGTGCTTAAAAAGTACTCAGAATCTATGGATTCATATACTGAAAACTGGAACTTTTTGACAGGAACTAAGGCTTATATATATGATTTAGCAATTAAGAACTTTAAGCTTCCTGTGGCTGATGCCTCGGTTTATGACTCTACCATCGTTGATGTAGATGATGCTTTTATTCATTCTGATAAAGTACTTTTACTAGACAGTAAAAACTTTATCAGAGGGATTTACGAAGGAACTGATAAAGATGATATGGCTAGGTTACTTGTTGAGATTAAAGTTTTACTTGACGGTCTGGAAAAGAAATAATGGAGGAGAAAAAATCGCTTCGAACAATTAATATTTTATCAGTAGTAATACCTGTAGCCGTTGCGGTTTTGTTGGGTATACGAACTAAGCCAGATTTGGGGGATTGGACCTCAAATTTATCTTTTGTAAATGCTATTGTGAATAGCTTAACAGCGGTGTGCTTACTGCTGGGCCTTGTCTTCATAAAGCAGAATAAGAGGGATGCCCACAGAATTGTAATGACTCTTGCTTTTATTCTGGGGGGTGTTTTCTTAATTAGTTATGTGATTTATCACTTAACAAATCCTTCTACAAGTTTTGGTGGCGAAGGGGTTATACGATATGTTTATTACTTCATACTTATTAGCCATATTATACTTTCGCTGGTTGTATTACCTTTGGTTCTTAGAGCAATTTATTTTGCCTGGCAAGCCGATTTTGTAAGGCATAAAAAGCTTGTAAAATATGCATATCCAATCTGGTTATACGTTTCAATAACTGGAGTTCTGGCTTATTTAATGATTTCCCCGTATTATTCTTAAAATTATGTGGAAGAAAATTCTTTTTATCGGTTTAATTCTTGTGCTGGTTTCCAATGTTAGTTGGGCACAATGTGCAATGTGTAGAGCTACTGTAGGCAGTAATCTTAGTGAAGGTAGAGGAGTGATAGGAACAGGCTTAAATTTTGGAATTCTTTATCTTCTGCTTACTCCTTATTTGTTAGTAGCTGGTTTAGCATTTTTTTGGTTTAGAGCAAGCAAAAAAGAGCTTTCTAAAAAGCTCTCTCTTACAAGTAGAATAAATAGTATTTATGGTAAGTAGTAAGTAATTACTACTGCTTGTTCATTATTTCTTTTATATCCTGAATAATCTTATCTGCAAGATTGTCTGCGGTCGTCTCAAATTCCGATTCTGCATAGATACGGACTATTGGTTCAGTGTTAGATTTCCTAAGGTGAACCCACTCTTTATCAAATAAGATTTTTACGCCATCCTGGACGTCAATAGGATATTTCTTATACTTCACTTGGATTTGCTCCAGTATGCCATCAACATCCATATTTGCGTCTAGCTCAATCTTTTTCTTTGAAATAAAGTAATTGGTATATGACTTCCTAAGGAAGCCTACAGGCTTATTAAAATGGGCCAGATTGGATAAGAACAAAGCTATACCTACCAGTGCATCTCTACCGTAATGCAATTCTGGATAAATAACTCCGCCGTTGCCTTCTCCTCCTATAATAGCACCTACTTCTTTCATTTTAGTGACTACATTCACTTCTCCTACAGCAGATGCATGATATTCTCCCCCGTGCTTTTCAGTAACATCTTTTAGTGCCATTGTAGAAGATAGGTTTGAGACGGTTTTTTGACCTTTCTCTTTGGTTTTTGAAAGCACATAGTCTGCTATAGAAACTAAAGTGTATTCTTCACCAAAAGGCTCACCGTTTTCACAAATAAAAGCTAATCTATCTACATCAGGGTCAACGACTATACCGAGATCGAAATCACCTTTTTGTAGCTCATTAGATATCTCTCCTAAATGTTTAGGCAGAGGTTCAGGATTATGAGCAAAATGGCCGTTAGGTTCACTATTAATACATTTAATTTCTTTGACACCAAGAGCCTCTAGGAGTAATGGAACGGCAATCGCACCGGTAGAATTAATTGCATCAATAACAACAGAAAAATTGGCTTTCCTTATTGCTTCTACATCTACTAGTTCAAGTTTCAGAATATCATCAATATGACTCTTAAGATGCGTATTGTCAAGTGTCAAATGACCTAGTTGTTTTACTTCAGAAAAGTAGAAGTCTTCTTTCTCTGCAGTATTCAAAATATCTTCACCGTTTTCGCCTGAAATAAATTCTCCTTTCTCGTTAAGCAGCTTCAAGGCATTCCATTGGATAGGATTGTGGCTGGCAGTGAGAATGATGCCTCCTGAGGCTTTTTCTTTTACTACGGCTACTTCTACAGTGGGTGTAGTAGATAAACCAAGATCCACTAAATCAAGACCCAAACTAAGCAATGTGTTGCTTACTAAACCTGAAATAATTTCACCGGATATTCGTGCATCTCTGCCTATAACTACCTTCTTTAAAGAAGGATTTCTTTTCAATAAGAAAGAACCAAACGCGGCAGTAAATTTGACTACGTCTACAGGAGTTAGACTTTCACCAGGCTTTCCGCCAATTGTACCTCGGATACCTGATATGGATTTAATAAGAGTCACTTGATAAATTTAAAGTTCTTGATAACATGCAAAAATAACTCCTTTTTAATTCATCTTTATGAAGTATATCATTTTGCTAATATTTTTAATGTAAAAAGACATTCAGGAAACCCGAATGCCTTTCTAAGACGAAAATACTTTATTTTTATATGCACCTCTTGAATAAGAGAGCAATAAAAAGACAAGTGCTCAATGAGCACTTGTCCAAAAATAGTAATTAATAAGGGAAGTAGACTCCTCTTCTTATAAAAAAGAGCCTGACTATGCAGTCAGGCTCAATATTTTAGTCCACATATTCTCTCTTTCTGTTCTCAATGAGAATTCTCTCTTGAGCTGCTTCCAGTTCTTTCTTAGAAGCTACAGTAAGATTTTGATAATCACGTTTACCTGTTCCGGCAGGAATCAGGTGACCCACTATCACGTTTTCCTTAAGACCTTCAAGTGTATCTTCTTTTCCTTGCACTGAAGCATGAGAAAGAACCTTGGTGGTTTCCTGGAATGATGCGGCTGAGAATACTGATTCAGTACCCAACGAAGCAGTAGTAATACCTTGAAGAATGATCTGAGAGACAGCTGGCTTCGCATCGCGAACCTCCATTTGTTTCATATCTTCTCTTTTCAGTCTACCGTTTTCGTCTCTGAACTCACGATTAGTCAACATTTGACCAGGTTTGTAATTTTCAGAATCTCCAGCATCAACAACAACCTTCATGTCCATGATACGGTCATTCTCCTTTCTGAATTTCCACTTATCTACAGCTTGCATTTCCAAGAACACGGTATCACCAGCGTCAATGATATCCACTTTCTGCATCATTTGACGTACGATGACCTCAATGTGTTTGTCAGAAAGCTTCACACCCTGCTGACGATATACAGCTTGCGTTTCGTCTACAAGGTACTCCTGAACAGCTGTTGGTCCTTTAATTCTTAAGATATCTGCAGGAGTAATAGCTCCGTCAGACAATGGCTCACCCGCACGGGTAAAGTCACCTTCTTGTACAAGAATAAGTTTTGATAAAGAAACCATGTATTTCATTTTGGTACCATCCTTAGCTTCTACAAAAACCTCACGGTTTCCACGCTTAATACCACCATATGAAACTACACCATCAATTTCAGAAACTACCGCCGGGTTAGATGGATTACGTGCTTCAAAAAGCTCAGTTACACGCGGAAGACCTCCGGTGATATCGGCGTTCATGTTTACTGCACGAGGTATTTTAGCCAGGATATGACCTGCTTTTACCTTTTTACCATCTTCAACCATAAGACGAGCACCTACTGGTAAGTTGTAAGACTTTTCTTCGTCTTTTTTACCTGTAATAATGATCGCCGGGTTTTTCTTTCTGTCTTTCGAGTCAGTAATTACTTTATCTTTGAAACCAGTTTGTTCATCTGATTCTTCACGGAATGTGATACCTTCTTCGATAGCATCATAAGTAATGTTACCATCAATTTCAGAAATGATTACCGCGTTAAACTGATCCCATCTACAGATTTCATCACCTTTGGTTAACTCCTGACCATCTTTGATCAATAGATTTGCACCGTAAGGTATGATATTAGAAATTAAGATTTGATTAGTCTCAGGATCAATGATACGAACCTCTCCACGTCTACCAAGAACAGTAGTCATTGGATTACCTTCTTTATCAGTTGTCTCTACAGTTCTAACCTGATCAAAATTGGCAACACCACTAAATTTAGCTTTTATGTTGGCATCTACAGAAACGTTCATCGCAGTACCCCCAGTGTGGAACGTACGTAGAGTTAACTGAGTACCAGGCTCACCAATAGATTGCGAGGCAATAACACCAACAGCTTCACCCACTTCTACCATTCTGTTAGTAGATAGGTTTCTACCATAACACTTGCAGCAGATTCCTTTTTTAGCTTCACAAGTAAGAGCTGAACGAATTTCTACTGAATCTACTGAGGAGTTCTCAATTTCTTCGGCAATTTCTTCCGTAATTTCTTCACCAGCTTTTGCTAAAACCTTTTTAGTTATGTGATCTATTACGTCACTAACGGCAGTTCTACCAAGAATTCTTTCGGCTAATGGCTCAATTACATCTTCATTCTCTTTAAGAGCAGAAACGGTAATTCCACGAAGAGTTTCGCAATCTTCAGTATTGACTACAACATCCTGTGCTACGTCATGAAGACGACGAGTCAAATAACCCGCATCGGCAGTTTTCAAAGCCGTATCTGCAAGACCTTTACGGGCACCATGGGTAGAGATAAAGTACTCTAGTACATCAAGACCCTCTTTAAAGTTAGATAAAATCGGGTTTTCAATGATCTCACCAACAGAACCTTGAATGTTCTTTTGCGGCTTGGCCATAAGACCTCTCATACCACCTAACTGACGAATTTGCTCCTTAGAACCACGGGCTCCGGAGTGCATCATCATGTAAACAGAGTTAAATCCTTGATCTGTTTCTTCTAATTGCTGAAGTAAAGTTTCTCTCAACCTGGTGTTTACACGAGTCCAGATATCAATAATTTGGTTATAACGTTCACGCTCCGTGATGATACCGAACATGTAGTTGCTTTGAACCTCTTCTACTTCGGCACGAGCATTTTCAATTAACTCAGGTTTCTCTTCTGGAATCATGATATCGCCCAGTCCGATAGAAAGACCACCGGTATAAGCATTTTGGAAACCTAAGGTTTTGATATCATCAAGGAAGTTAGCAGTTCTTGCAAAACTTACCTCTTTGAAAACCTGTCCAATAATTACCTGAAGCTTTTTCTTTGTTAAAAGCTCGTTAATATAACCTACCTCTTCCGGAACATACTGATTGAATAGAATTCTACCCGCAACAGTTTCGATAATTTTATCTTCAAGTTCTCCTTGCTCGTTCTTCACTTTAACTTTACAGTTAATGTAAGCGTGCTTAGAGATTTTATTCTCATTTAGAGCAATAATTACTTCTTCAGGAGCATAGAAGGTCATACCTTCTCCGGCTATTTTCTCGTTCTCAGTAGTTCTCTTTCCTTTTGTTACATAGTACAATCCAAGAACCATGTCCTGAGAAGGAACGGTAATAGGTGCACCATTGGCAGGGTTAAGAATGTTGTGAGAAGAAAGCATTAGGATGGAGGCTTCCATAACAGCTTCATGTCCTAGAGGAACGTGAACAGCCATCTGGTCACCATCAAAGTCAGCGTTAAATGCTGTACAAACTAATGGGTGCAACTGAATTGCTTTTCCTTCAACAAGTTTTGGCTGGAAAGCCTGAATACCTAAACGGTGTAGCGTAGGAGCACGGTTAAGCAATACAGGGTGTCCTTTCAATACATTTTCAAGGATATCCCATACCACCGCATCTTTTCTATCAACAATCTTTTTGGCAGACTTCACAGTTTTTACAATACCACGCTCTATCAGCTTTCTGATAATGAATGGTTTGAATAATTCAGCAGCCATTCCTTTTGGAAGACCACACTCATGAAGTTTAAGTTCTGGTCCTACTACAATTACAGAACGACCTGAATAATCAACACGCTTACCAAGAAGGTTTTGACGGAAACGACCTTGCTTACCTTTCAGCATATCTGAAAGTGATTTCAAGGCACGGTTACCATCAGATCTTACCGCGTTAACTTTTCTTGAGTTATCAAAAAGTGAGTCAACGGCCTCTTGAAGCATACGCTTCTCGTTACGTAAGATTACTTCCGGAGCTTTGATCTCTAAAAGTCTTTTCAGACGATTGTTTCTTATGATTACTCGACGATATAAATCGTTCAAATCAGAAGTGGCAAAACGACCACCATCCAAAGGAACTAATGGACGTAATTCTGGTGGAATTACAGGCACCATTTTGATAATCATCCACTCCGGACGGTTCTCAATACGAGTATTGGCATCACGGAAAGCCTCTACAATTCTCAAACGCTTCAAAGCTTCCGCTTTTCTTTGCTGAGATGTATCTGTAGCTGCCTGGTGACGTAACTGATATGATAGTTCATCAAGATTTAATCTGGATAGAAGCATTTCCAAGGCCTCAGCTCCCATTCTGGCGATGAACTTTTGAGGGTCATCGTTAGGCAGCAACTGGTTTTCTCTTGGAAGTTTGTCTATCACATCCAGGTATTCTTCTTCAGTAAGATAGTCCATATAGGCAAGACCATCTTCTTCCTTAACACCTGCTTGAATAACCACATATCGCTCGTAATAAATAATTTGATCAAGCTTCTTAGACGAAAGTCCAAGTAGATAACCAATTTTATTAGGTAAGCTTTTGAAATACCAGATATGAGCTACAGGAACTACAAGTTCAATGTGGCCCATACGCTCTCTACGAACTTTCTTTTCAGTAACTTCTACACCACAACGGTCGCAGATGATACCTTTATAGCGAATACGCTTATATTTTCCACAGTGACATTCCCAGTCTTTAGTAGGCCCGAAAGTTCTCTCACAAAACAAACCACCCATTTCTGGTTTGTAAGTTCTGTAATTGATGGTTTCCGGCTGCGTAACTTCACCAAAAGAGCTTTCCAAAATTGACTCAGGAGAAGCCAAGCTTATGGTTATGCTGTTAAAGTCGCTGCTTAGTTTTTTATTTTTCTTTAAAGACATTTTATATATGTTTTAATGAAAATGATCAAATTATTTCATGGTGATTTCAAGAGCCAAACCTCTCAATTCATGTACAAGTACATTGAATGATTCAGGGATATTAGCTTTTGGTAAATTCTCACCTTTCACTATCGCCTCATAGGCTTTTGCACGGCCTATTACATCATCAGATTTTAGTGTCAAAATCTCACGAAGAATATGAGAAGCACCGAATGCTTCCAGAGCCCAAACCTCCATCTCACCAAAACGCTGACCACCAAATTGTGCTTTACCACCTAGAGGCTGCTGCGTAATTAATGAATATGGTCCAATGGATCTGGCGTGCATTTTATCATCAACTAAGTGACCTAGTTTCAGCATATAAATGATACCTACCGTAACTCTCTGGTCAAATTTCTGACCTGTAAGACCATTGTATAGATCTGTACGTCCAAATTCTGGTAAACCAGCTTCTGCAAGTTCCTGAGATACTTCATCAGCAGATGCTCCGTCAAAAATTGGCGTTGCATACCTACGATTTAGTTTCTTTCCAGCCCATCCTAAGACAGTCTCATACAGCTGACCTATGTTCATACGAGAAGGTACACCAAGTGGGTTTAGAACAATATCAACCGGTGTTCCGTCTTCAAGGAAAGGCATATCCTCATCTCTTACGATTTTGGCTACAACCCCTTTGTTACCGTGACGACCGGCCATTTTATCACCCACTTTCAGCTTACGCTTTTTAGCAATGTAAACTTTAGCAAGTTTTACAATACCAGCAGGAAGTTCATCTCCAACTTCAAGCACAAAACGCTGACGTTTGAAGTCTCCAATAATCTCACTTCTCTTAGAAAGGTAGTTTTTAACTAACCTAACAAGAAGCTGATTAACGGCTTCGTCTTTTGTCCATCCTTCTAGTAGGATATCACCCAATAAGTTTGATTCTTCAGGTACACTGTATGTACTTTCATCAACGTACGGGTTTTTCTCTGGGAAAAGGTTATTTGTGATGTTCGACTTATTGAATTTAACTCCTTTTGAGATCAACTCATCACCAAATTTATGCTTAACACCCTGGCAAGTTTTTCCTGAAAGAATATTCACCATCTTATCGATCATGATTTCTTTAAGTTCAGAAAGATTCTTGCTGTGAGATTTAAGTAATACTTTGACCTCTTCTTTATGCTTAGCTCTTTCTTCTTTGCTTGGTCTTGCGAAAAGTTTGGTGTCAATAACCATTCCTCTCAATGATGGAGACGCTTTCTTAGATGCATCTTTCACATCACCCGCTTTGTCTCCAAAGATGGCACGAAGAAGTTTTTCTTCTGGTGTAGGATCAGACTCTCCTTTAGGAGTAATCTTACCAATAAGAATATCACCTTCTTTAATGAATGTACCGGTTCTAACGATACCATGCTCATCAAGATTCTTAACGGCTTCCTCAGAAACGTTAGGAATTTCAGCTGTTAATTCTTCCTGACCACGCTTAGTATCACGAACTTCAAGGTCAAACTCTTCAATGTGAATTGAAGTGAAAATATCGTCACGAACTACTCTTTCCGAGATAACGATCGCATCCTCAAAGTTATAACCTTGCCATGGCATGAAGGCCACCATCATGTTTCTTCCCAGTGCCAGCTCGCCACCTTGGGTAGCATAACCTTCAACTAATACCTGATTCTTCTTAACCCTTGCTCCTTTTGAAACAATAGGTCTGAGGTTAATACAAGTATCCTGGTTAGTACGACGGAACTTAATCAAGCTGTATTCTTTAACGCTGGTATTGAAATTAACCATTACGTCATCATCGCTCCAATCGTAGTTTACTACAATTTTGTTAGCATCCACATACTCTACCGTTCCATCACCTTCTGCGGTAATCATGGTACGAGAGTCTTGAGCAATTCTGCTTTCAAGACCAGTACCTACGATTGGGGCTTCAGGGCGTAACAGAGGAACAGCCTGACGTTGCATGTTTGATCCCATCAATGCACGGTTGGCATCATCATGCTCCAGGAATGGAATGATGGAAGCGGCAACAGATACAATCTGATTAGGAGCTATATCCATGTAATCAATTTCCTCAGGATTCTTCAACGGGAAGTCACCTTCGAAACGACATTTCAGTGAGTCTGTAGTAAAGGCTCCGTCCTCTTTTGTTTGAGAAGTCGCCATGGCAATGTTTTTACCATCTTCAGCTTCAGCAGTCAGGTATTCAATGTCACCTGATAGCTTACCTTCTTTAATTTTCATGTAAGGAGTCTCAATGAAACCCATTGAGTTTACCTTAGCATAAGTACAAAGAGAGGAAATCAAACCAATGTTTGGTCCTTCAGGAGTTTCAATGGTACAAAGACGACCGTAGTGCGTATAGTGAACGTCACGTACTTCAAAACCTGCTCTTTCACGGGAAAGACCTCCAGGTCCTAAGGCTGACATTCTACGCTTGTGAGTGATCTCAGCAAGTGGATTGGTTTGATCCATAAACTGAGAAAGCTGGTTTGTACCAAAGAATGAATTAATAACTGAAGATAATGTACGTGCGTTGATCAAGTCAACAGGTTTAAAATCTTCGTTATCACGAACGTTCATACGTTCCTTAATGGTACGAGCCATACGGGCAAGACCTACTCCAAATTGACTGGATAACTGCTCACCTACCGTTCTTACCCTTCTGTTAGAAAGGTGATCAATATCATCCACTACAGTTTTGGCATTGATCAAAGTGATCAAATACTTAACAATTCTAATGATATCTTCAGTAGTTAATACTCTCTTTTCTAACTCAGTGTCAAGATTTAGTTTAGTATTCACTCTGTAGCGACCTACTTCACCTAAATCATAACGCTTCTCTGAGAAGAAAAGACCCTGAATAATTTCACGGGCAGTAGCTTCATCAGGAGCCTCTGTATTTCTCAATTGACGGTAGATTTGTTCTACTGCCTCTTTTTCTGAGTTAGAGCTATCTTTCTGAAGCGTATTATAAATAATGTTATAATCAGCAAGGTTAGCATCCTGACGGTGCAAAATGACTGATTTCTGATCAGTTTCCATGATCAGGTCAACATCTTCTTCTGTAATGATAGAGTCACGCTCTAAGATTACCTCATTACGATCAATAGAAACTACCTCACCGGTATCTTCATCCACGAAATCTTCTGTCCAGGTTTTAAGAACTCTGGCAGCTAATTTTCTTCCTACGGCTTTCTTTAGATCTTTTTTGTTTGCTTTTACTTCTTCTGAAAGTTCAAACAGGTTAAGGATGTCTTTATCAGACCCAAAACCAATAGAACGAAGTAGAGTAGTAACCGGGAATTTCTTCTTACGGTCAATGTACGCATACATCACATTGTTTACGTCTGTTGAGAATTCAATCCACGATCCTTTCATCGGGATAACTCTGGCAGAGTAAAGCTTGGTACCGTTAGTGTGCTTACTCATTGAGAAGAACACACCTGGCGATCTGTGAAGTTGTGATACAATTACACGCTCAGCACCATTAATTACAAAAGAACCTCTCTCTGTCATGTAAGGGATGTTTCCTAAAAACACCTCTTGCTCCATAGTTTCGAAGTCCTCATTGTCATCATCATTACAAAGCAATCTAAGCTTTGCTTTTAAAGGCACTGAGTACGTTAATCCTCTATCAATACATTCATCGATAGAGTATTTTGGGGGGTCAACTGTGTAGTCAACGAATTCTAGAACGAAATTCTCCCGAGAGTCTGCAATCGGGAAGTTATCCATAAAAACCTTATAAAGGCCTTCGGCACGTCTGCTTTCTGCAGGTGTGTCAATCTGGAAAAACTCCTGAAAAGATTGAAGTTGAATATCCAAGAAATCTGGATATTGTAAAGCGGGATGAATGCTGGCAAAAGTCTTCCTTCCGGTTTCTGTCAAATTCAAGGCTTTAAATTGTTTAAAAAGTGAATAATTTAAATTACTTGAGCTTATCAAACGACAAGTCTGATAATCCATAAAACGCAGTGAAGCCAAATCAAGTCCCTGTGCAGCTGTCCCACGAAAAACAGCAGTGTATCGGACAAAATTCTTTAAAACATCAAGACTATAACGTCCTGAAAATCTTTTAGTTGTGTGCTAATTGAATAGCGGGTGTTATTTACAGCAAAAGACTCGACCGATTTCCAGTGAAAATCGGACCGAGTCTGATGTTTGGGCTTGTAGAGCTTAAACTAGTTCTACTTCAGCACCAGCTTCTTCAAGCTGCTTTTTCAAAGCTTCAGCTTCGTCTTTAGCAATACCTTCTTTAACTGGTTTTGGAGCACTGTCAACTAAGTCTTTAGCATCTTTAAGTCCAAGTCCGGCAAGGTCTTTAACAAGCTTAACTACTTGTAGCTTGCTTGCTCCAGCAGCCTTAAGAATTACATCAAAAGATGTTTTCTCTTCAGCAGCAGCAGCATCTCCACCACCAGCAGCAGGACCTGCTACCATTACAGCACCACCGGCTGCAGGCTCAATACCGTACTCATCTTTAAGAATGTCAGCTAATTCTTTTACTTCTTTTACAGTAAGATTAACTAGTTGCTCAGCAAACGCTTTAATATCTGCCATTATAATAAATTTTTAATAGTTTATACTTTGATTAAAATTAGGCTGCTTCTTTCTCTGAAAGAGTTTTAAGAATTCCAGCCAGGTTGTTGCCACCACTCTGAAGACCACCAATAACGGTCTTAGCAGGAGATTGTAGCAAGTTGATTACGTCGCCAATTAGCTCAGTTTTAGATTTCAATGTAGAAAGAGCTTCCAGTTGATCGTGACCTATATATAGTTCACTTTCAATAGACGCACCTTTCAGCTTAATTGAATCTTTATTATCCTTTAAGAAATCTTTGATAAGTTTCGCAGCATCTTTACCCGATTCCGGGTGAAACATGATACCAGAGAAACCCGTCAAAACAGACTCGTTAAATGGTGTGTAATCAGCTTCTAATTTTTCAAGAGCTTTCTCGATCAGCGAGTTCTTAACTACCTTGTATTCGATACCTCTTTCAAAACAAAGTCTTCTCAACTTGTTTGTTGTTGCCACGGACATCCCGCTGGCATCAGTGATATAGAAGTAAGGGTTGTTTTCAAACCTGTTTGCTAAATCCTCGATAATTACCCCTTTTTGTTCTTTATTCATGATTACAATCCGGTTATTGAGGTTTGATCAATCTTTATTGCAGGACTCATTGTGCTTGATAAAGTAATACCTTTCACATAAGTTCCTTTCGCAGAAGAAGGCTTTAACTTGATGATTGTTTGAATCAGCTCGTTAGCGTTCTGAATAATTTGCTCAGGAGTAAAAGATACTTTACCTACACCCGCGTGGATGATACCACTTTTATCAACTTTAAAGTCAATTTTACCAGCTTTCACCTCTTTAACCGCGTTACCTACATTCGGTGTTACTGTACCAGCTTTAGGATTTGGCATCAGACCTCTTGGTCCTAATACTCTACCTAAGCGGCCTAGTTTCGCCATAACTGCAGGCATGGTGATGATAACATCAATATCTGTCCAGCCTTTTTCGATTTTTGAGATATAATCGTCAAGGCCTACATGGTCTGCTCCGGCTTCTTTTGCTTCTTCTTCCTTATCAGGAGTACAAAGTACAAGAACCCTTACGTTTTTACCCGTTCCGTTTGGAAGAGCTACAACGCCACGAACCATTTGATCGGCTTTACGTGGATCTACGCCTAAGCGAATATCCAAATCTACAGAAGCGTCAAACTTAGTGAATGAAATTTCTTTCAAAACACTGGCAGCTTCAGTCAAAGAATACTCCTTAGATGGATCATACTTTGAAAGTGCTTCTTTTCTTTTTTTACTTATTCTTGCCATAAGAAAATTTGTTTGGTACTAACGCTACATTCTGGATGTAGCTCCCAGTTGTTCATTTAAAATTAAAAAGGTGCTGTACCTTTGATTCTTAATCCCATATTTGCTGCACTACCAGCTACCATTTTCATGGCAGACTCAATGGTGAAACAGTTCAAATCAGGCATTTTCGTTTCAGCAATCGTCTTAATTTGATCCCACGTAACGGAACCAACTTTTACACGATTTGGCTGATCAGAACCGGCCTTAACTTTCGCTGCATCTTTTAATAGTACGGCAGTAGGAGGGGTTTTAATTACAAAGTCAAATGACTTGTCCTTGTAGTATGTAACTAATACAGGAACAACCTGACCCATCTTATCCTGAGTTCTAGCATTAAACTGCTTACAGAACTCCATGATGTTAATACCCTTCGAACCTAAGGCAGGACCAATCGGAGGTGCAGGGTTGGCTTGACCACCCTTTGCCTGTAATTTTAAATATCCTGCGATTTCTTTCGCCATGTTATTATACTATTTAAATGTTGAGAATTACGAAATGACGATTCACAGAATGCTTTCGGTATCTTAGTCACAATCAGATACTTAGATCAAAACTGCTCATTCGTTTCTCCATAAGGCATCTTAAATTCTCAGGGGAAGCGTTTCGACTTTTCAAGGAAGAGACGACAAGAAAATAATCAGCTTTACGCCGTCTGAAAACCATAGGTATCCAGAAACGGACTGCAAAGGTAATATAATTTTATTATTATGCCAACATCCTGTAAGATAATGATGTATAAATAATGTGAGGTGAAGAATGGGTATAAAAAAAGCCCGATCCGTTGGATCAGGCTTAATGAATTTTATTTCAGATTGTCCTATTGTAATTTTTCTACCTGCAGGTAGCTCAATTCAACAGGAGTACTTCTTCCAAATATTTTTACACTAACGTTGAGTTTTTTCTTCTCTTCGAATACTTCCTCTACGCTACCTTCAAAGCTTGAGAATGGACCATCAATAACTCGTACTGATTCTCCTGCTACGAAACTGATGTTTGAGTCAATAGTTTCTTCCTCTTCGTCGTTTTGAACACCCAGGAATCTGTTAATTTCTGATTGACGTAGTGGTTCAGGTTCAATCGATGAGTTCCCATCTTTTCTAAGGAAGCCAATAACACCCGGAAGGCTTTTCACCATGTGCATTACCTCTCCATTGTTCAGGTCTGCCTGAATAAGCATATAACCAGGGAGATAATTCTTCTCTCTGACTCTCTTCTTTCCGTTTCTTACTTCAACAATCTTCTCAGAAGGAATTAGAACTTGAGGAATGAATTCTGTGAGGTTTTCTCTGGCTGCTTCATTCTCAATATAGTTTTTTATCTTCTTCTCCTGTCCGGAAACTGCTCTTACTACGTACCAGTTAAGTTCGCTCATACTATTAGAATGATTGATAAAGTAGTTTCAAGCCATTGTCGATAACGAAGTCGATGGCCCCAACTACCAAGGCAAATATTACAGAGGCAATTAATACCAAAGTAGCACTTGACTGTAATTCACTGAATTTTGGCCATGTAACCTCTTTGGTTATTTCGTGCCAAGATTCCTTTAAAAACTTTTGTAACTTATCCATTTTATAAGATTAAAGCACGGGCACAAGGATTCGAACCCTGATCAACGGTTTTGGAGACCGCTATTCTACCATTGAACTATGCCCGTGTATAAAAAAAAGAACTCCGTGTAAGGGAGCAATTCAGGGCTGCAAAAATACAGATATTTGTTGATTTTACAAATTACACTGATTTTTTCCTTGAAATTAGCTTATAAGTTATGACAAGACTGATTATGCACAGAATAGATCCTGTCATAAACGGGGCACCCGGGAAATAAACGGGAGCGTTCGGAGCTGTGAATTTACCAAACATCCATAACATTAAGGGCTGACCAATGATAGAAGCCAATGCCACAACAGAAGTAAGGGCACCTTGGAGTTCGCCTTGTTCGTTGGCTTGTACTTCATTTGAAATTAAACCTTGAAAGGCTGGGTTTGTTAAACCACTTAGAGCAAAGGGTACCATGATAGCGTACATCATCCATCCCTCACTGGCAAAAGCAAATGCTGCCTGACCCAGGATATTGATTGTTAAGCCTAAGAACAAAGCTTTTGTCTGCCCTATCTTTGGAATAATTATTCGAATTAAACCGCCCTGTACTATGGCTATCATAAGGCCTACAAAACTCAAAGACAAACCAATTTGCATTTCATTCCAGCCAAATTTCTCCATAGTAAAAAAAGACCAGGTGGCTTGCGGGGCATAGCTGGCAATGTAGACTAAAAAAAGAGAGGCCACCAGACTCAATACCATCGGATATCTTTTCAAGTTCTTAAGGGAGCCAAGCGGATTTGCTCTTTTGAAATCAAATTTCCGCCTATTCTCTGGTGCAAGTGATTCTGGAAGAACGAAGTAACCGTATATCCAATTTATTAGAGATAGAATAGCAGAAGCATAGAAAGGTACTCTTGGACCATAACTTCCGAGTATACCGCCAATAGAAGGCCCTATAATAAAGCCAAGGCCAAAAGCGGCTCCCAGCATACCGAAATTCTGAGATCTCTTTTCGGCGGGGCTTATATCTGCGATGTAGGCATTGGCTGTGGAAAAGCTAGCACCTAAAATTCCGGAAATAGTTCTGCCCAAAAACAACCAGCCAATGGTAGGAGCTAAGGCCTGAAAAAGTGAGTCGGCAGCAAAACCTAATAGAGTTATCAGTAAAATTTTTCTACGGCCATATTGATCACTCAGGCCACCTATGATTGGTGAAAAGAGAAATTGCATCACCGAGTAAAGAAGAACTAGCCATAGAGCATATTGGCTGGCTTGACTTGTGGTACCGCCAGTTAAGTCCTTTATCAGTGCCGGAACTATCGGAATTACAATACCTATACCAATAACATCAATTAGGACTGTAATAAAGATGAATATGATAGCTGCGTTTTTCTTCCTCATTTTTGGGATAGCTATAAACGTAAAAAAGCACTCCGTTGGGAGTGCTTTTTTTATAGAATATTTGAAATATTATTCAATTATTTCAGTAACCTGTCCTGCACCTACGGTACGTCCACCTTCACGAATCGCGAAACGAAGACCTTTATCCATAGCAATTGCATTGATCAAAGTAACTTCGATAGTTACGTTATCACCAGGCATTACCATCTCAACGTTAGCTGGAAGCATGATCTCACCAGTTACGTCAGTTGTTCTGAAGTAGAACTGTGGACGGTACTTGTTAAAGAATGGAGTGTGACGTCCACCTTCTTCTTTTGATAATACGTAAACCTCTGCTTTGAACTTAGTGTGAGGCTTAACTGAACCTGGCTTACAGATAACCATTCCACGACGGATAGCTTCTTTTTCGATACCTCTAAGAAGTAGACCAACGTTATCGCCAGCTTCACCTCTATCAAGAATCTTACGGAACATCTCAACCCCAGTTACAGTAGACTTAAGGTTCTCAGCACCCATACCAAGGATATCAACAGCATCACCAGAGTTGATTACACCAGTTTCGATACGACCAGTAGCAACAGTACCACGACCAGTGATAGAGAATACATCTTCTACAGGCATCAAGAAAGGCTTATCAGTAGCTCTTTCAGGAAGTGGAATGTATGAATCAACCGCTTCCATTAGTTCTTCGATAGTTTTAACCCACTTCTCTTCGCCGTTCAAGCCACCAAGAGCAGAACCTTGAATAACAGGGATATTATCACCATCAAATTTATAGAAAGACAATAGTTCACGAATCTCCATTTCTACTAGTTCAAGTAGTTCAGGATCATCAACCATGTCAACCTTATTCATAAAAACAACTAACTGAGGTACACCAACCTGACGAGCAAGAAGGATGTGCTCACGTGTTTGTGGCATTGGACCATCAGTTGCGGCAACAACAAGAATTGCACCGTCCATCTGAGCAGCACCCGTTACCATGTTCTTCACGTAATCAGCGTGACCTGGACAGTCAACGTGAGCATAGTGACGATTTTCTGTCTGGTACTCCACGTGTGAAGTATTGATAGTAATACCACGCTCTTTTTCTTCAGGAGCATTGTCAATTGACGAGAAATCTCTTAATGATGCAAGACCTTTTGTTGCTAGAACAGTTGTGATCGCTGCAGTTAAAGTAGTTTTTCCGTGGTCAACGTGACCGATAGTACCAATGTTTACGTGGGGTTTACTACGGTCAAAACTTTCTTTTGCCATATCGTTATTAAATTAAATTATATAAAATTCTTAACTAAAACTTTAAAACAGTTCCAGATTTTCAATGAGAAAATGGACTTTGAAATTTATTACTTTAGCAGAGCCTTCGAGCAGATTTGAACTGCCGACCTCTTCCTTACCAAGGAAGTGCTCTACCCCTGAGCTACGAAGGCTAATTGAGCGGGCGACGAGGCTCGAACCCGCGACCTACAGCTTGGAAGGCTGTCGCTCTACCAACTGAGCTACGCCCGCATTCAATATTATTGCTTTGTAAAAAAAAGTGTGGGGGCGGATGGATTCGAACCACCGTAGGCATACGCCAGCAGATTTACAGTCTGCCCCATTTGGCCACTCTGGTACACCCCCAAATAACTCAGTAATTTATTCCAAAGAACTACTCCTCCCGAAAAAGGAGTTGCAAAAGTATGGCGTTTTTTTGTCTTGGCAAAATTCCCTTGAAAAAAACTTGATGTTTTTTTTTGAACGCATTCTGTATTCTTTAAAAGTTCTCTTTTAACCACTGAAAGTGTGCTTGTTACAGTCGTATGCCCACACTGAAGGCATTTATATCTTTTGTGACGATTTGCGAAGATTCGAATAAAGTGTTCAAATCATAGCGAAAAAATATAGTTAAACCGTTCTTCTTACCTATTTCTCCTGTGAGACCGTATGGGACAGTATTAAGCCCATAAGAACCTTTCACTTTTTCTTTATTTCCATTTGTATCTTTCGTCTTTGTGTGTCCACCTATTCGGTAGCCGACATAGCCTCCCAGTCCCAATTTGAATTTATCTTCTTTAAAACCAATATTCAACATGACGGGTAAATTCAGAAAAGGCATCACAAGTTTTGATTTAGAGGTAGAAAACGGGGCGTCGGGGAAAGCGACCTGTCCGTTGGTGAAGGTGGCTGTAGTATTGTTTTCGAACATAAAATTGTACCAAGCTATTTCAGGGCCGTAGCTTATGGCCAGATCAGCTTGCTCACCCCTTAGAAGAGTTGCGTTTTTTCTAAATGACAAGGCTATATAGCGAGAGGGCCAGGTTCTCAGGTTAAATGGATCTGCTCCACTCATATTAATATTGTTCAAACCGAAATATAGACCGAAATCACTTTTTGGGAAAAAGCGTTTGTTCTTAGCTGATTTTGGAACCTGAACAGGCGTTGGAATATTCCCGTTTTCTTTCGGTTCTTGGGTTTTGAGTCCGTCTCTATTTTCTTGACTAACTTCAGCCGGCTTCTGTTCTTTTATAATTGGCTGTCTAGTTACGATTTGAATTTTCTGACCCGATTGTGAGATGACCAGTATGGTATCTTTAGATTGGCCGTTTTGGCCCATCAATACAATGGCACGTTCTCTTTCTGTGGTATCTATCCCCAGCTCTTTCAAAACACTATTGATATTTAAGGTAGCGGGGAGTTCTATTTCTTTGTCACCTGTACTAATAACGGTAACACGTTTATTGACCGTTTTGTCAGAGAACTCAATAATAGTTGTGTCTCTGAGTATTTCTGCCTTTGAGGCAAAAGCGGTTAAAATAAAGAAGATAGAAACTACAAGTCTTGTCATTTTCTTACTATGGTTTATTCGTCTTTAGAAAGCTTTTCTTTAACCCATCTGAATCTTTCGCGAAATTCCATGGCCTCGTGACCAATAAAGGTATCTTCATCATAGGTCATGGCTAGGCCCTGATCTATTTCGTCGAAGCCAATTTTCTCTCCATGTTTAAGATGTTTGATTTCTTTGAAAACTTTCGCTAAAAGTGATTTTTCTGAGGTGTTTCTTCCCTCGGCAATATCGGTGGCTTCAGTAAGGGTTATTGGAGAGTCAGAGTTAATTTGTGGTAGGTATATCTTCTCTTCCTTTTCAAAATCTGATGCTACAATGATAATAGTTTCTCCTGCACTTTTTCTGAAAATACCTTCAACCTCTTCTGTTCTACGAGTTTGCTTTTTTTCAGCTTCAGATGCTTGCAGAGCTAAGGTCAGTTCATCAGGAATCAATTCGTCAATTTCAGATACACCTGTAGCCGATACCGGAGCTATATATTCCGGCTTTTCAACAAGAGACGGTGTTTCTGTAATTTTAACTTTTTTAGATGGTTTTACGATGGCCAATTGCATATTTGGCTTTGCCTCAGGCTCGGAAGTAACCAGCTCTAATTTATTGCTTTCTTTAGTGTTGTTTTCTTCTAAGCTTGTGCTTGGAGCCGGAGGAGTCATTTGGCTCAAAGTAGCACCTTGAGTAGAGTCGTCTAATGAACTTGCATAGAAAGACCAGCCCACTGCAATCATTATGGCAATTGAAGCTGCTGCTGCAAAATACCATCTGAGTGGGGTAAATGCAGCTTTCTTTTCTGGTTGTTCTTCAAGTTGTTTTAAAAACCTTTCTTTCAGGTCCTTTGAAGGCTCAACCCGGTAATTGTTTAATTTCTGGTTAAACAACTCATCTATTGGATGTTTTTTCATTTTACTAAAGTGAGTCATTTTATTGTTTTCCTTAATTCGTTATCCTGCTGTCCTAGTTTCTCCTGCAGCAATGCCCTTGCTCTACTTAATTGTGATTTAGAAGTTCCTTCAGAAATTCCTAATTCTTTAGCAATTTCAGCATGGCTGTAACCTTCTATCGCGTACAAATTAAATACAGTTCTGTACCCGGGCGGAAGGCTATTAATCAATGTCATTAAATCTTCTTCTTCAAGATTTGTGGTTTCTTCTGTTTTGAAGTTTAGAGTAGAGACCTCATCCATGTCTACTTCCAGATTTTTCTGAGAACGCACCTGCATAAGTGCCTCATTCACCATTATTCTCTTGACCCAACCTTCAAAACTTCCTTTAAACCCAAATTGATCTATCTTTTCAAAGATTTTCATCAATCCTTTAATCATGACATCTTCGGCTACCATCTTATCACCTATGTAACGCATACAAATAGCTAGCATCAATCCTGAGTATTGATCATAAAACTGAGTTTGTGCATTTCTATCTCCACGTTTTATAGCCCTGGCAAGATCATACTCGGACTTAAACAGTGATAAAATTTTCGTCATAAATGGCCTGTTTCAATTCATAGATGCATGTAAAGGGTGTAAGGGTTGCACGTTCCGTAGTATTTCTTTTCGCCGTCTACCCAAATAGCTGTTTGAGCATACGAATCCTTGCTTAAATCTAGAGAATTTTTCTAAGGAGTGCACTAATCTTATATTGCCGTTGCTCAATTGCGTAGGATCAAAATAGTATCATGTTTTGAGGTTTTGAAATGAGGTACAGAAAATATTCAGTGTTTTGATTTTACTGGAATTTAGGTTAAAAGGTGATCATATTGCCCCTCCAGACATCTGGAGGGGCTAATATTTTAAGAGCACTAATTTTTTTTATTGAATGGTAATCAGGAATACCTAAATTTGTGATTATCAATGTATTTATGCTTGGCATGAATCTTGATAATTCCTATTCAATAAACGTGCATTCATATGAAAACCAGATTCCTATATATATGCGTCAGCATTTTATTTGTCTCCTCTGCGTGGTTACCTAGTCCAAAGGAGGAAAAAACTGCGTTTTATCAAGGCTCTTACGACAACTTTTTAAGAGAGGCTCAAAAACTTCACAGGCCCATTCTCATTGATTTTTGGGCCAGTTGGTGCGGACCATGCAAAAAGATGGATGCCGAAACCTATTCAAACGAAGATTTGGCAGAATTTCTAAACAATAATTTTCTGGTTTACAGAGTCAATATTGATTCTTTTGAAGGAATGGAGATTGTTGAGAAGTTTGAAGTTAAAGTATTTCCTACGATTTTGGTGGGTGACTACAGAGCAAATGAAATTGCTCAACTGACGGGGTTCTACAATCCGAGATATTTGGAGAATACTTTAAAAAGCCTAAACGATAAAAATCGGTTTTTCTATCCGGTCGCGAAAGAGAACTACGTGAGCAACCGATAATTTTATTCGTTGAAGATTAGTCCAAAAACGGTTCCCTTACCTAATTCTGACTTTACAGCTAATTCGCCATTGTGCATTTGCATGATTTGTTTAGATAAACTTAAGCCAATTCCTGAGCCTGTTTTTTTCGTGGTATAAAAAGGGATGAAAATTTTCTCAAGTGCCTCTGGCACAATGCCTGATCCGTTGTCGTGAACTTCAATAATACCAATAGAATTACTAATCTTGGTATTGATATTAACAAAGCCATCGCTTTTAGCTTCTATTGCCTCTTTTGCATTTTTAAGCAGATTTATTAAGATCATTTCAATCTGATCTCTGTCACAGTTAACCTCAAAGTCTACATCACATTTGATACTAATTTGAGGGTTTTGATTGAGAGAGGCTAAATGCGTAATGATCTCAGATACTCTAATTTTGGTGAATACCGGCTTGGGTAATGTAGTGAAATCTCTGTAAGCGTTCACAAATTTCATGATACCTTTTCCTCTGGTTTCTATGGTTTCTAAGGCAAGATCAAGGTCTTCTACAGGCTCTTTAATGGCAGGATTATTCCCCAAATCTTCATTCACAATACTTCTCATGGTACCTACAAGAGAAACAATGGGAGCAATGGAGTTCATTATTTCATGCCTGAGTACTTTGGTCAGGTTTTGCCACGAACTAACTTCCTTTTCTTGTAATTCAGTCTTGATATTCTGAAGAGATACAATTTTAACAGCCCTTCCTCTTAGGTTTACTTTTGTGCTGTTAATGGCCAGCTGCATCCCATTTTTAGTTTCATACATTAGCCTGCCTTTTGAAGGCAATTCTTTTATTTTGTGGTATAAAAGATGCTGGTCTGTTTCAAGCAAATCGCTGAGGTTTCTGAGCCTGTAAACACCAAGTAATCTGATGGCCGCATTATTTAGAAGCTCAATATGTTCTGAAGAATCGTAACATAGAATACCTACATCAACGTGCTGAACTAAAGTATTTAAATAATGAATATTGGCTTCTTTTTCGGCTCGTGCTGCTTTAAAGGCGTCAATAACCTGATTCATCTGAAGATTAAGGTCTTTAAAGCTTCTTCCGAGTTTATTGTCTGAACTGAATTTTACAGTAAAATCTGAATATTGAATAGACTCAAAAAAAAGGGTGAGTTTTTGATTAACTGATGTCACCAGACGATACAAAGAAACAATAGTTAAAACACCAAAAAACAACAAGACGGTGGAGAGAAGATAATCTTTGCTAACTATCAGAAAGGGTATAGGACATATCAGACCCGCTAAAAGGATAAGACGTAAAAAGACTTGAATAGAGAATTTTCTCATTTGTGAGCTTTCCTTTTACAATTCATTAAATATTAAAGGCCGTATTTCTCGATTCTTCGATACAGGGCTGCCCGAGATAAGCCAAGTTCTTTTGCCGCTTCAGTTATATTGCCGCTAAATTGTCTCAAAGCTTTGACGATCAATTGTTTTTCCATGTTTTCTAGGTCGTAGCTTTTCACGCTGTCACCAGACTTTACTGTAGGTCTTGCTTTATTTCCAAATACATCTTCTGTTTCTAAGGTTTTACCTTTGCACATAATAACAGCCCGCTCTATAGCATGCTGAAGTTCTCTGACATTTCCAGGCCAGCTATATCTTACCAATTCTTTCTTGAGATTGGCACTTAAGCCTGTGAGTTTTCGGCTATACCGTTTACTGTAAATGCGAAGGAAATGCTCTGCCAGTAATTCTATGTCTCCAATTCGCTCTCTTAGAGGAGGCATTTCTAAAGTTATTGTATTTATTCTGTAGAGTAAATCTTGTCGGAAAGAGCCATCCATTGCCTTTTGCTCTATATCTGAATTTGTGGCACAAATAAGTCTGATATCAAGTTTGATTTCTTTACTGCTTCCTACGCGTGAGATGGTCCTGTTTTGAAGAACGTTCAGCAGTTTGCTTTGAACAGGAAGAGATAAATTGCCGATTTCATCAAGAAATAAAGTGCCATGATTGGCCTCTTCAAATTTCCCCACACGGTTTTCTCTTGCGTCTGTATAAGCTCCTTTAACATGACCAAAAAGCTCCGACTCAACGAGAGTCTCTGGTAGAGCGGCTACATCGGCCCTAATGAACTCAGCTTCTTTTCTACCTGAATATTTATGAAGAGCCTTCGCCATCAAATCTTTTCCTGTACCGTTTTCACCTAAAATCAGGACGTTTGCGTCAGTGTCTGCTACTCTTTCCATAGTTTCTAAGACCTGCTTAATAGCCTCTGATTCTCCTATAATATCGGTAGCGGGTTTTTCCGGAATTACTACTTCTTCATTCAATGCTGTTTTAAGACTTTCTAAAAGTTTTTCATTTTCCCAGGGTTTCAGCACAAAATCCTTTGCCCCCAGCTTTATAGATTTCACCGCCATTTCCACGTCACCATATGCAGTAAAAAGAACGACTTTAGCCTCTGGCTTTAAATCAAGAATTTTGTCAAGCCACTGGAAACCCTCTCTGCCGGTATTCACATCTTGCGTGAAGTTCATATCAAGGAGAATAAGATCAAACGTATAGTTATTGAGTAAAAAGGGGATCTTTTCTGGATTCTTTTCAATTGTGATTTCCTCAAAATGCCTCTTTAGGAAAAGTTTTGCAGCACTAAGAATATCTACGTCGTCGTCAATAATGAGTATTTTGGCCATATTTAGAGAGCCTTAATCAGGCAAAGTTCTTTAAAGTTAAGAATAGCTTTTGAATGCAATATAGGGATGTTGTCTATAAGTGTTCGAAAACGAACAAACCTGTACGCAGATGAACAGAAAAATTTATTAAATAATATGTAAGTGTCAGTATAATAGATGGTTATGTCTTTTGGCACATCCTTGGCAAAGTATAAGGCAACCGTGAGGAATATTCACTGACGGACAATCAGATTTAAGAATTTAGAAATACAATGGATAGAAAAATTGAAAAGAAGTTTTGGTCTGCTAAGCGAATAGGAGCCATTTCCTTAGGTGTAATTCTGGTATCCTTACTGGGCTACAACTTCATGTTTGCTGATCATCGATCAAAATTGAATGTAGAGACTGATAAAATCACTGTTTCTGAAGTGAAAGAGGGTGTTTTTGATGAGTTCATTATTGTACAAGGTGTGGTACAACCTCTGAAAACCATTCAATTAGATGCCATAGTAGGTGGTTATGTGACGCAGAAGCTGGTGGAAGGCGGAAATATGGTGAACGAGGGACAAATTATTTTACGCTTAGAAAATCAGCAATTGAAGCTAAATTTTCTGCAGTCTGAAACAGAGGCGAGCCGATTGGTGAACGAACTTCAGAATACACGTCAAAGATTAAAGGTAGAACGTTTTAATCTGCAAAAAACATTGAGTGATCTCGATTTTCAGATTGCACAGGCAAAAGACGCATTTGATAGAAATGCCCAACTGAAAAAGGACAATGTGATTTCAGATATGGAATACATGAAGACCAAAAGAGATTATGAAAAACTGGTGAGACAAAGAGAGATAGAGATAGAATCTCAGAAGTATCAGCAAGAGAATGCCGAGATACAGATTAAGCAGCTAGAAGGAACACTGGAAAGAACAGAAAAGAACGTAGAATTATGGAGGCAAACATTGGAAAATCTGGTAGTAAAGGCACCGGTGTCTGGATTACTATCTGCCATAAATGTGGAAATAGGGTCAAATATCAATCAGGGGCAAAACATTGGCCAAATAGATGACATGAACGGTTTTAAACTCAGGGCAGACATAGATGAACATTATATTTCCAGAATATTTGCCGGTTTAAAAGCGAATTTCGATTTCAATGGACAGACCAACCAGATGGAAATTGTAAAAGTTTACCCGGAAGTATTGAACGGTAGATTTGCCGTGGATATGGTTTTTGTGAAATCTGCTCCTGAAGGAATCAGAAGAGGCCAGTCTTCTCCTATAAGATTAGAATTAGGACAATCAGAGAAAGCCACATTACTGCCTGTAGGAGGCTTTTTCTCAGACACTGGCGGAAACTGGGTGTATGTGGTAGCCGAGGGAGACTCAAGGGCTGAGAAAAGGAACATTACATTGGGTCGTAAAAACCCTCAATATTATGAAGTGCTGGATGGCCTGGAACCTGGGGATAAAGTAATAACAAGTTCCTATGGGAATTTCGGAGATAAAGAGGTTTTGGAATTAAAATAAAAAGACATTAAGTATCAAAGCTATAAAACATGATAAAGACAAGTAATTTACAAAAGCTGTTTACTACTGATGAAGTAGAAACTACTGCCTTAAATGGCATAGACATGGAAATTAAGGATGGTGAGTTTGTTGCCATCATGGGGCCTTCGGGATGTGGAAAATCTACGCTCCTGAATATCCTGGGCTTATTAGATAACCCCACTGAAGGCAGCTATGATTTCTATGGTACAGAAGTAGGAGGCATGACAGAAAGGCAACGTGCCCAGTTAAGAAAAGGTAACATAGGTTTTGTTTTCCAGAGCTTTAATCTGATCGATGAATTGACGGTTTTTGAAAACGTAGAACTGCCTCTTTTATACCTTAAAATTCCTGCGGCAGAAAGAAAGGAGAAAGTAGAAGCCGCATTAGAAAGGATGAATATGATGCATCGTAGAAATCACTTTCCTCAGCAACTATCAGGAGGGCAGCAGCAGCGGGTGGCGATTGCCAGAGCGGTGGTAGCAAAACCTAAATTGATACTTGCCGATGAGCCTACGGGTAATCTTGATTCTGCCAATGGCGAAGATGTAATGAATCTGCTTCAGGAACTTAACCAGGAAGGAACCACAATTGCCATGGTAACTCACTCACCCTATGATGCAGGTTTTGCTCACCGAACAGTCAATTTGTTCGATGGCAAAATTGTGACAGAGAATTTTCACGTTTAAAAATGTCTTACTCAGACTATTACTTATAAATACAGGATTTCGGAGTTCTCTCCGGAATCCTTACCTAAACTCAGAATAACTGGTATTTTCAAAAGAAGGGTTAGTTCTCAGTTAAACCTTCCTCACTACTAAGAAGAGGCTTTAAATAGCCAAAACACTAAACTGTAAAGCTATGCTTAAAAACTACATTAAAATAGCCTGGAGGAATCTGAAGAAGCATAAACTGTTTTCCTTCATTAATATATTGGGGCTGGGCATAGCTATTCCATTTGCTTTGCTGGCATTAATACAGCTCCAAGGATCTTTTGAGTTTGATAATTTTCATAAAGATTCTGACAGGATAGTTCGTGTTATCACAGATAAGATTACCAAAGAAGGCATTAAAACCTCTTTTGCTTCATCGCCTTATAATCTGGAGAATAAACTTTCTGAAGAATTTTCTGGTGTAGAGAATTCTACCAAGGTTGTTCGGGAGTTTGGATGGGTGCTAAGCAATAAGCTTAAAACAAGGGATATTAATGCTATTTACACAGAGCCGGAGTTTTTTGAAATCTTCAATTTTCCATTAGAGAAGGGGGCTTATTCTACAGATCCTAATACCATGGTACTTAGCCATGAGGCTGCTGAATGGTATTTTAACGACACGAATCCCATTGGGAAATCTCTGGAACACCCAGACAAAGGTGCTATTAGAATTACCGGCGTATTAAAGGAGCATAAGCCCCGAACTCAGTTTAAGGCGGATGCAATGGTGTCAATGAGTACCTATGAAAATGCGGATAAATCTGAAACGGAGAAATGGTCTGACCTCCAGAGCCATACTTACCTTAAATTGGTGCCGGGATATGATTTAAAAAAAATAGATCATGTCTTAGATAACCTATCAGAAGCAGTTTCCGGCTCTTTTTTAGCTAACTCAGATCAGAGGTTACGCTTTAAAGCCCAGGAATTTGATCAGATTTCGCCGGCACGAACCCGCCTTGAGTTTAATCCTTACGTCGAAGATTTGAATGACATTTACTTCAATTTTAGCATTCCGCTTTTAATTCTTTTGTTGGCTTCCTTCAATTATGTGAATTTGACTCTTGCCAGATCTCTGAGCAGGTCTAAGGAGGTAGGAGTTCGAAAAGTAATGGGTGCCTTAAGGACACAGCTTGTAGGTCAGTTTTTAAGCGAAGCTGTCATTATCTCATTCTTATCTCTAAGTCTTGGACTCTTTCTGCTTTGGCTGGCCAAAAATAATCTTCATGTAAGCTGGATTCACTGGGAGGTAGACCATGTCGAGTTTGTGATCATTTCATTTATCATTTTCACTTTCCTTTTAGGTCTGATAGCCGGACTGATGCCGGCCACAATTCTATCGGGTTTCCAGCCTGTAAAAGTATTGAAAGGCAATATATCCCCCTCTACTTTTGGAAAAGTTGGTTTTCGTAGGGCTTTGATAGTCATTCAGTTTACAGTTACCCTGGGTTTTATTTTTATGATGGGCCATATGTATAATCAGTTTAATTATATGGCTACCGAAAACGAGAATTTTAATCGTAAAGGAATATATAATCTCAGTTTGCAGGGCCAAGGAGAAAGCTCAGTTATCCATGAAATATCGAATCTAAAAGAAGTAAAGCAGGTAGGTAGGGTATCTCAATTATTCGGGAATATGCCAGCTAGAATAGGCATTGCCTCAGAGCCAAAGGCAGAAAGAACCTTGAGTTATTACTATGCGGCAGACAGAGAGTTTATTCAGAATATGGGATTAAGTTTTGTGGCAGGAGAGAATATTCCGACTTCTGAGAGTGACTCCAGTCTTTCTTTGATAGTGCTAAACGAAAAGGCAGTAGAAAGGCTACATCTTGGCTCCTCTCAGGAGGCTATCGGCAAACAAGTTTTTTTTGAATCGGATAAGCCTTTGACTGTTGTGGGTGTGGTTCAGAATTTCTGTCATTTTAACTATCAATTTGAAATAGAGCCATTGGTTTTACAGTATAATCCAAATCAATTTCACATTGCTTCTATTCTCACAGAGGAGTCTATAAATCATGAATTTTTTGAATCTGAAATTGAGCGAATCTGGCATTTAGAAAACCATTATTTAGAGGCCGAAGGCTCTTGGTTAGCCACCGATTTATATGAAAGATACTACCCCGCAGAGGATATGAAACTTTTCGGAATAACCGGGGTCATTATATTCATTATTGCCTTAATGGGTTTATTAGGAATGCTGGTTTACTCGGCGGAAAAGCGAGTGAAGGAAATCGGAATCAGAAAAGTTATGGGGGCCGAGGTTTCTCAAATCATAAAAATGATGGCTTGGTCATTCTTAAAATTATTACTGATCGCCACAGTAGTTGCGGTTCCATTTGGAGTGATTTCCGGCATGTTTATCAATGTCAAGTTATTCACATTCAATAATGGAGTCAATTATGGATTAATGTTTCTTTTTGCGATGGTGGTTTTAGCGGTTGCCGGTGCGGCCGTAGGATTATTTTCGTTCAGATCTGCTTCAATAAATCCTGTAGAGAGTTTAAAAAATGAATAGTTATGATACGCAATTACATTAAAGTTGCTTTTAGGTCTTTGGCCAAGAACAAGGTCATGTTTTCAATCAATGTTATTGGATTGGCCATCGGAATCGCTACCTGTTTGATCATTGCACTTTTTGTAGCAGATGAGCTCAGTTACGATGCGTACAATACTAAAGCCGATAGAATTGTCCGAGTCAATCTGGATGGAAAAATGGGTAATGAAATTATCCATGAATCTAATGTAATGCCCCCCGTTGCGGCAACATTAAAAGCTGAATTACCCGGTGTAGAAGATGCCACAAGAATAGGTAAAGTCTATACCGATGTCAAGGTTAATATCAATAAGCAAATCTTAAATAAGGGCACCTTGGCATTCGTAGACCCTAATTTCTTTGACATTTTCACACTACCTCTTTTAAAAGGAAATGCGGAAAAAGCTTTAACAAAACCAAATACTGTTATTCTGACAGAAAAGCAGGCAAAGATGTATTTTGGAGAAGAGGATCCGATGGGTAAAGTGCTGGATATTCAGGATATTGGATACTACGATAACGGGCATATTGATTTAGGTGGGTTATACACTGTAACCGGAGTAACTGAAGATATTCCTGAAAACTCTCACTTTCATTTTGACTTCTTTGCTTCTATGTTGGGTATTGAGGAATCGAAAAAGCCTCAGTGGTTATCTGGAAGCTATGCTACATATCTTTTGTTAGATAAATCTGCCGAACCAGAGGTTCTTGAGTCAAAACTACCTCGAATTGTCAGCAAGCACATGAGTGGACAGATGGAGCAAGCCTTAGGGATGAATTTTGATGAATTTCTATCTTCAGGCAATTCTTTATCTTTTTTATTGCAGCCACTTCGAGAGATTCATCTGTACTCCGATTTTAAAGGAGTGGGAGAGTTTGAAGCTGGTGGAGACATCAAGATGGTATACATTTTTGGAGCCATTGCCCTATTTATGCTACTTATAGCTTGTGTAAACTTTATGAATCTTTCAACCGCCGGTGCTTCAAAAAGGTTAAAAGAAATAGGTATGCGAAAGGTGCTTGGCTCTGATAAAAAGCAGCTCATTTTTCAGTTCTTATCGGAGTCATTTATCTCAACGTTGGTAGCCATGTTACTTGGTCTGTTAATAATGAAATTGGCTCTGCCTTATTTTAATGAATTAGCTGGCAAGGCATTGGAAATCAAATCATTGGTGATACCTCAAGTTTTACTTTCTTTTGTCCTTCTAACCCTCTTGGTAAGTCTGTTAGCGGGTGGGTATCCTGCTTTCTTTATGTCATCTTTTAAGCCTATAGAATCTCTCAAAAAACGTTTTAGCGTAGGCAGTAGCAAAGGAGTTAGAAGCTCTTTAGTTGTTTTTCAATTCACTATATCAGCCTGTCTAATAATTGGTGTATTGGTGGTGAATACACAAATGAATTTCATTCAAAGTAAAGATGTAGGCTATGAACGTGAACAATTAATTGTACTTAGAGACGCCGGGAAACTGGGAAATAAACTAGATGCTTACAAAGAAGAATTGTTGAAGGATTCAAGAATTCAAAAAATAAGCAAATCTGCATACATCCCGGCAGGCCCTACAGATACGGGCTCTCAAACCATTGAAGCCGGAGAAAACGCTGAGTTTACTCGGCGTATAATGGAGTACGGTATAGATGAGGAATACATTGAAACCATGGGGATGAAACTGGTAGCGGGTAGAAATTTTTCGAAAGAGTATGGAGATGAAACATCAAATGTGATAATAAATGAAACTGCCGCCAAAGTTTTTGGTATTAGTGATGAGCCAATTGGAAAGACATTCAGAAAACTAACTGACTTACAAGGAGGAAGAGAAACCATTACGGTAATAGGGGTTGTAAAGGATTTCAATGCTCGTTCTTTAAGGGAGCCGATAGAACCTCTTATGATGTCAATTAATCCTTACTATAGCCTAATAGTTAAAACCAGCACTTCAGATCTTTCTGGTTTATTAAAAAGTATGGAAGAGAAATGGGTCGACTATGGTTCAGGGATTGAGTTCAAATATGCGTTTTTGGATGAGTTATTTAATGAAACTTACCAGAAAGAGGCCAATATGAATAAGGTACTTAGAGTCTTTGCGATGCTTACCATTTTTGTTGCTTGTCTCGGACTTCTCGGCTTAGTAACCTTTACTGCCGATCAACGATTCAAAGAGATAGGAATAAGAAAAGCACTGGGTTCTTCGGTTGTACAAATCGTGACAATGCTGACCTGGGATTTCTTCAAACTGGTCTCTATTTCTTTATTGATTGCTTTTCCGCTTGGTTATTATTTGATGGATATGTGGCTTCAGGACTTTGAATACAGAATAAATATTGAATGGTGGATTTTTGTAGTTGCGGGTATGACAACACTATTGACCACCTTTTTGATTATCAGTTATAAAAGCATCAATGCTGCTTTAATGAATCCGGTTAATAGCCTTAAAAATGAATAGGACCTTTTAAATAGTCAAAACACAAAACTGATAAACTATGCTTAAGAATTACATTAAAATAGCCTGGAGAAATCTCTTAATGGATAAGAGTTTCACCGCTCTGAACATTCTCAGTTTGACTATAGGCCTAACCTTTAGTCTGCTCTTGTTTTATTATGTCAAAGACGAATTGAGTTTTGACAATTACCATGAAAAAGGAGACAGAATTTACCGAATAAGTTCTGAGCTTGTTGAGCCGGATAAAACAGACAAGGTGGCCATTAGTCCTATGGTTATGGGGCCGGCACTTATGACTGATTACAGTGAGGTAGAACAAGCCGTCAGGTATTTGCCAGGCAATGAAAACACCTTGTTGAAAAACAATGGAAAGGAGTTATATATTGAGAAGGTGTTTTTTGCTGATAGCAATGCATTCGCAGTTTTTACACATCCATTTATAGTGGGAGACCCCAAAACAGCACTCGAAGGGCCAAATAATATTGTATTAACTAAATCAACAGCTCTTAAGTTTTTCGGTAAGCCCGAGGAGGCCTTGGGTAAATCTTTAGAAGGAGAAGGTACAGCTGTTTATAAGGTTACCGGAGTTATTGAAGATGTGCCCGAGAATTCACATGTCCTTTTTAATTCACTTATTTCTATTTCCACACTAGACTTTCTGAACAGACCGGGCCAATGGGGTAATTTCGGGGCTCTTACTTATGTACTCTTAAAACCGGGTTTTGAGCCTTCATCTTTCGAGAAAAAGCTTACAGATATCTATCCTAAGTATCAGCAATCTATTTTTGAGCCATTCGGGGTGACGATGACCTATCATACACAAGCCATTACAGATATTCATTTAAAAAGCAAGCTGAAGTACGAACCAGAGCCATTAGGAAACATAAATTACATCTATACTTTTTCTGCGATTGCAGTATTGCTACTATTAATTGCCTGTATAAATTATATGAACCTCACCACGGCCCGCTCAGCCAGACGGGCCAAAGAAATAGGGATTCGAAAAGTTTCGGGCTCAGTGCAGGGGCAACTCATTGCTCAGTTTTTAACAGAATCCATGTTGCTTTCTTTCTTGTCTTTTGCCCTAAGTTTGCTGTTTATAGCTTTGCTTTTACCTTCTTTTAATGAGATTTCAGGTAAAACGTTTTCTTTCTCTTATCTGCTTCAGCCACTAACGTTGATCTACACCCTAGGCATCGTTTTGCTTGCGGGATTTATTGGTGGTAGTTATCCCGCATTTTTTCTATCAAAATTTAATCCATTGGTTGTCTTGAAAGGTAAACTTTCAAAATCATCATCAAATGCCGGACTACGCAAAAGCCTGGTAGTAGTTCAGTTTACAGTTTCTATTATCATGCTTATTTCCACCTGGATTATATACAATCAATTAAGTTTTCTGCAAAACAGAGATTTAGGCTATGACAAAGAAAATATTTTGGTGCTCTCGCTTCCTTTTATTGAAAGTAGAAATGTGGGCACTTTAGAATTTATTAAAAATGAGGCTCTTCAAAATCCCAAAATTAAGCAGGTTTCTACTTCTTATTATACGCCGGGAACCTCGGGTCAGAACTACAATCTTTTTGAAGTAGAAACAGAAGGAGGTTTCATTTCGCAGGGAATAGATAATTTTGGTATAGACGAAAATTACCTGGATAACTTTGGAATAGAAATGGCTGAAGGTCGTCAGTTCAGGCTCTCTGACAGGCCGGATTCTTGTATCAATGTATTAGTGAATGAGACTTTCGTTCGTAAAATGAACTGGGGTTCAGGAGCCATTGGAAAACGAATTAAAAATCAGGGGAACGATGCAGAGCCGTATTTATATGTGATAGGTGTAGTGAAAGACTTTCACATGAGGTCTATTTATAATCCGATAGAACCACTTATGCTTACCTACACGCATAATAATGGCTCAATGCAGTTTAAAGTTGATGGCACTGACATTGCCAATTCGGTAGCGGCTATCGAGAAAATCTATAAAAAGTCCTTTCCTAAAGAACCTATGGAGTATTCTTTTGCGGAAGAGGACTTCAAGGCTCAGTTTGAAGTAGATCAAAAAAGAGGGCAATTATTCTCTACTTTCTCTGGCTTAACTATCGTTTTAGCTTTCTTGGGTTTATTAGGTTTAATAGCCTACACAACCCAGCAGCGTAAAAAGGAAATTGCAGTTAGAAAAGTAATGGGAGCAGAGAGTCATCAAATCGTGTTCTTACTGGCCAAAAGCTTTTTCATTTTAGTAGGTATTTCTTGTCTTCTGGCCTTTCCTATCTCTTACTATTTTTTAGATAGTTGGTTAGATACTTTCACTTACCGTACTTCTATTAATCCGATGGTGTTTGCTTATTCAGCTATGCTGGTGCTCTTTCTGACTATGCTGGCAGTAGCTTATCATTCTATTAGAGCTGCTTTAGCTAATCAGGTGAATGCCATGAGGATTGAGTAGAAAGTTAAAGGAATGAGTAAGCCGCCAGGGCTTCATGCTGTACGAAATCAAATGGAAATGTTCGATAGTGAACAAATTTGGAGTCGTGTAGCTATTGTAAATAGAACATAGTCAATCATTTATGATCATGGCATGGTGTGTGAACTTGAAGAAAGAAGAAAATTAATAAGAAACAAGCATGCTTAAAAACTACATTAAAATAGCCTGGAGAAATCTTCTGAATCACCCTACCTATTCACTTATCAATGTCTTAGGCTTAGCTTTAGGGATGGCTGTGACCATCATGATCGGCCTTTGGGTAAGCGGTGAGCTTACACATGATAGCTATTTTTCTAAAAAGGATAAAATAGGTCAGTTTTGGCAGAGTCAAACTTTTAATGGCTCAGTAAGTACTGGTCAGGCCATACCGCGTCCATTAGAGTTTGAGTTAAAAAATAATTATAACCAGTATTTTGAGCATATAGTAATGAGTACCTGGACACAGTCTCGATACTTAAGAGCAGGCGATATTACAATAAACAAGACGGGTAATTATATGCAGAGTGCCGGGCCAGAGATGTTTGACGTAAAGGTCATTGCGGGCCAAAAGCAGGGCTTAAAAGAGATAAAGTCAATTATGCTTTCTGCTTCCACGGCAAAAGCTCTTTTTGGTGAAAAGGATGCGATAGGGGAAATCGTAAAAGTCAATAACCGAACCGATATGAAGGTGACGGCAGTTTATGAAGATTTTCCATTCAATACCAGCTTTTATGATACCCATTATTTAATGCCCTGGGATCAATATGTAGCAGAGAATGAATGGGTTAAGAATTCAATGGATGGCTGGGGGAACAATTCATTTCAGTTGTTTGCTCAGGTGAAAGAGAATCAGACTGTAGAAGGGGTTTCTAAAATAATTGCCAAGGCAAAATACGATGCAGCCGGAGAAGATTTTCAGGACTATAACCCAACGTTGATTTTACATCCCATGAAAGATTGGTATCTGAGATCATTGTTTGAGAATGGTGTCCAAGCCGGTGGCAGAATTCAATTGGTTTGGCTCTTTGGAGTCATAGGGGTTTTTGTGCTGTTCTTGGCCTGTATTAATTTTATGAATTTGAGCACAGCCCGATCAGAGAAAAGAGCTAAAGAAGTGGGGATAAGAAAGTCTATAGGTTCTTTACGAACTCAATTAATTTATCAATTTCTAAGCGAATCTTTTTTGGTGGTGGTTTTGGCCTTTGTTATTGCCTTGATTTTGGTTTTACTCTTCTTGAATCCCTTTAATGATCTGGCCGACAAACAAATTGAGTTTCCATGGCTGAATGGTACTTTTTGGCTGGCTAGCCTTAGTTTTATTGCTTTTACGGCTATAATTTCTGGTAGTTATCCTGCACTGTATCTTTCTTCCTTTCAGCCCGTTAAGGTTCTTAAAGGGACATTTAAGGCAGGTAAACTAGCGGCCATTCCAAGAAAGGTGATGGTGGTTATGCAGTTTACCGTATCTATCGCCTTGATTATAGGTACCTCCTTAGTCATGAGGCAGATAAACCATACAAAGAACAGACCTATTGGTTATAATAAAGAAGGAATGGTTCAATTACCCGCCATGTCTACTGAGTTCAGTGGTAAGGCAGATTTTATGAGAACTCAGTTTCTTAACAGTGGTGCTGTGGTGGAGATGTCTACCAGTAGTAGCCCCACTACAGACGTCTATTCTAACCGTTCTGGTTTTTTATGGGAAGGTAAACCTGAAGGCTTTCAGGAAGATTTTGCCTGGACTGAAGTCTCTCCGGAGTTTGCCAAATCATTAGGAATGAAAATTATTGCAGGGAGAGATTTGTCAAGAGAAATGTCAACAGACTCTAATGCCATTCTTGTGAACAAGACCTTTGTAAAATACATAGGCAAGACGGATGTTATAGGTCTGCAGTTAAGAGACGATAACGAAGAAAGCATAGACCCCCCTATGGTTATTGTGGGAGTGGTTGATGATATCATTGCCCAGTCGCCTTATGAGCCGGTAAAACAGGCTATTTATGCTTTTGACCGGTATGAGAATTCTAATTTTTATAACCTTAGGTTAAATCCAGAGAAGTCTGCCAAGGAAAATCTGACTACAATAGAAAGGGTTTTTAAGGAGCATTTTCCTAGCCTTCCCTTTGACTATCAGTTTATTGACGAAGAATATGGCCGGAAATTCGCCATGGAAGAACGCATTGGTTCTCTGGCAAGTGTATTTACTGTGCTGGCTATTCTGATCAGTTGTTTAGGTTTATTCGGTCTGGCTTCATTTGTAGCAGAGCAACGTACCAAAGAAATAGGAGTAAGAAAAGTTCTGGGGGCCTCTGTACCAAATCTTTGGGCCATGCTTTCAAAAGACTTCGTGTGGTTAGTGTGCATCTCCATGTTTATAGCTGTGCCCTTGGCTTGGTGGGGCATGGATGCCTTTTTGAGCAGGTATACCTACAGAACCAATATGGCTTGGTGGATTTTTCTTTTAGCCGGTGTGGGAGCAATTTTAATTACTTTATTAACAGTGAGTTTTCAGGCTATCAAAGCCGCATTAATGGACCCTGTCAAAAGTTTAAGAAGTGAATAGGATGATCGTAGAAGTGAGAAAGAGACATATTACTTATAACAATGCGAAATGCATTAAAAACTAGAATTATGATACGTAACTATATTAAAATAGCCTGGAGAAATATAGTCAGAAATAGACTTTATTCTTTGATTAATATAAGTGGACTTGCTGTTGGAATGACTGTAACTCTTCTCATTGGTTTATGGATATGGGATGAGTTATCTTTTGATAAACACTATTCTAATACAGACAGAATTTTTAAAGTACTCGTAAATAATACCTATGAAGATGGGAAAGTAGAAACTTATCCTGCGACTCCATCCAAATTAAAAGAGGCAATAAAAAATGAAATACCAGAAGTAGAATTGGTGTCACATCAAAGTTATCCAACCGATCTGTTAATTAAACATGAAACCGAAAGCTTTATTGAAAATGGGATTTATGCTGATTCTGCGTTCTTTAAGATTTTAAGCTTCAATATTATAAACGGGAGTAAGGAGGTGCCTTTAAGTGGAGTCAATTCTGTTTCGATATCAAAAAAGTTATCTGAAAAGCTGTTTAAAAATGAAGATCCTATAGGTAAAATGCTCATTGTAGGCTCTAATCATACCTTGCAAGTCAATAGTGTTTTTAATGATGTTCCTGATAACTCATCTTTACGAGTTGACTTTGTACTTCCGATAGAACTTTATTTAAAGGAGAATCCCTGGACGCAAAATTGGCAAAGTGGGGCTATTTCTACGCTATTGATGCTTAAGTCCTACAAAATGAAGGAACAGGTAAATAGAAAAATATCGGGTTTGATACAAAAGAATTGCGGCCAATGTACTACCTCTCCTTTCATTTATCAATACTCAAAACTAAGGCTACATAGTGATTTTGAAAACGGTAAAAATGTAGGTGGGAAAATATGGCAAGTAACCCTTTTTGGCTTAATAGCCTTGTTTATTCTGGCCATGGCATGTATAAATTTTATTAATATTTCTATAGCTAAATCCACTATACGGGGAAAAGAAATAGGGGTAAGAAAATCAGTAGGAGCATTGAAGTCCAGTTTGGTTGTTCAGTTTATTTCTGAAGCAATTATAACTTCATTTATATCCATGATTCTGGCTTTCTTTCTATTATTTCTATCTATGCCGCTTTTTAATCAGGTAACAGGCAAATCAATTTCGCTGATGCCAATTGATCCAGCTTTTCTTTTAGCCTTAATTATCCTTACTGTTATTACGGGGTTAGTGGCAGGGAGTTATCCGGCGTATAGGTTTTCTAAAGTAAAGCCTATAAAGGCACTGAAGGGCGGAGTTTCTATAAATTCGAATGGTGCCTTGCTCCGTAAAATTTTAGTAACTGGTCAATTTTCAACAGCTATTCTTCTGGTGATAGGGAGTGTATTAGTTTACAAACAAATGGATTTTATCAATAAGAAGAACCTGGGGTTTAATAAGAATAATATACTAGTAATTAATCAAAATGATGAAATTGTTAAACACTATGAAGGTTTAAAGAATGATGTAAGGCAATTGCCATTTGTGAAGAATATGACTTTTGCGGGAAGTAATGTTTTCACTATTCCTATTACTACCACAGATCCAGTTTGGAATGGAAAGCCTGCCAACTCGTCTACGATTTTTAAAATTTTTCGATGTGATTCTGAATTTATACCTACTATGGAAATCAGAATGCTGGCCGGCAGGAATTTTAACAGTAATACAGACTCTTCAAATTATATAATTAATTCCACGGCTATGAATCTCATGGGGTATTCACTTGAAAATGTCATAGGTCAAAAGCTAAAAATGTGGAATGGAGAGGGGCGTATTATTGGCGTTTTGGACGATTTTCATAACGATAATTTGCAGTCTAAAATACAGCCTTTAGTTATGATGTACTCTGAAAATGTGGGTCAGCATTACTATATAAAACTAAGTGATAATGATAATTTGGCTAATCAGATTGCACAAGTGAAAGCTGCTTTTGATAAAAATCACATTGATTATCCATTTGAGTATACTCTGCTTGAAGATGTTTTTAAAAGTGAATACAAGACGGAGGCAATGCTGAGCAAACTCTCTTTATTTTTCACTTTCATTGGAATATTTATATCAAGTATAGGTCTATTTAGTTTAGCTAGTTTCGTTGCTGAGCAACGTACCAAAGAGATTGGTATTCGTAAGGTATTGGGTGCATCGGTAGGCAGTCTCTTACAGCTGTTGACCAGAGAGTTTCTTGTTTTGGTTCTGTTGGCATGTTTGATTGCAGCTCCAGTTTCATGGTATTTCATGACTGAGTGGCTACAAAAATATACTTACAGAATTAATATCAGTTGGGGAGTTTTTATTGTGACCGCCATAGGATCTGTTATGATTACACTATTTACCATTGGCTTTCAAGTGATAAAAACATCATTAATGAATCCTGTTGATAGTCTGAGAAATGAATAAACTCAAAACCATTCTATTATATACATAATAAAGTTAAATCAATTCTACTGCCGGGGCATAGCATAGCACTTGCAATGCCTCTAGTAAGTTGTATTTAACAAAGTTTTCAGGATATCAAAGCGGAAAAAAAGGATCTTGTCATGAGCTTTAGAAGTGAATAGGATTCTCCTGGAAGCGAGATAGAGACATATTACTTATAACACCCAAAATGCTTTAAATACTAGAATTATGATACGTAACTATATCAAAATAGCCTGGAGGAATTTGGTCAATTTTAAATCATACGGACTGATAAACCTTGTGGGTTTATTGGTTGGTACGGTTTGCTGCTTAGGCATTCTGGCCTTTGTTCAGTCTCAATTCGGTTTTGAGGAAGAATTTGAAGGATATCAGCAGATATTTAAAGTAACTACTACAAACAAACACTCAGGTACTGCAGATTTTGTTTCTATAACCGCTTCTCCGGGCATTGGCCCTGCATTGCAACGGGATTTTGAAGAAATTGAGGTTCAGACCCGGGTGGTTGACTTAGGAAGTAATGAGTTTTTAATGAAACCGGAGAAAGCGGAGCAGGCGGTTTTTGAGAAGATGGGCTATCTGGCTGATTCTACTTTTTTCGATGTATTCAGTTTTCACTTATTGCTCGGCGATAGAAAAACAGCTTTAGATAAACCGAATACCATTGTACTTTCTACCGCATTAAAAGATAAGCTTTTCGGAGAACAGAATCCTTTAGGAAAGGCCATTGAGGTATCAAATGGTGACGACCATTTTATTGCTCAGGTAACCGGAGTATTAGACGACAAAGGAATTAAAACACATTTAAAACCTAATTATATAATAAGTATGCCCAGCACGGGCATGGGCTCTTATGTAGCCGGCTCCAGTGAATTAGGAACCAATAATTTTGTTCATACTTATCTTAAAGTTCATCCTAATACTACTTTAACCTCACTGGAAAGCAAGCTGCCGGGTTTTCTGGAAAAAAATGCCGGTGATTATTTGCGGTCTATCTCCATGGATAAAAGTTTGGGACTGCTGGCCATAAAAGATATCAATTTGAGGTCAAGCGAATATTCCAATCCATTGGGTAAAACGTCAGATATTAAGTATCTCTATTTGTTAATGGGGATTGCCTTTTTTATTCAATTGATGGCCTGCATAAATTATATCAACTTAACTACTGCTCAGGCCACCAAAAGAGCCAAGGAGATAGGCGTACGCAAGGTGAATGGTGCTGCAAGCAAAGCTTTGGTTTATCAGTTTTTAATAGAGTCAATTATGATTTCTATTTTTTCAGTGTTATTGGCTCTGCCGATTTTAATCATCATGCTACCTTCAATGAATGAACTACTAAATGGTTCATTGATTTTACAGGATATACTTTCCCTTAAGATGTTGATTACTATAGTTTTATTAGGACTGGTGACCGGTTTGATTTCAGGGTCTTATCCGGCTATGTATTTATCTGTGATGGACCCAATCAGGATACTTAAACAGAGTTTTAAAACTGGGAAGAGGGCGTTTCTATTTAGAAATGGGCTTGTAGTATTTCAATTCGTTATGGTCTTCTTACTGATTTATGCTGTGTCAGTCATAACTAACCAAATTACCCATCTGAATAAAAAGGATTTGGGTTTCTCACAGTACCAAAAATTGGTGGTACCACTTAAGACTTCAAAAGCTATGGAGAATTATCAGGTATTAAAGAATGATCTGGAAAATCTTAGCTCCGTAGAGGAGGTTACGGGAACAGAATTCATCCCTTCGGAGAATATTTGGTATGATCAATTACTTTTTCCAAAAGGCAGAACCGCAGATGACGGTCAAATTGTTAACTTGAATTTGGCCAGGGAAAACTTCTTTCAAACCATGGATATCAAGCTTCTAAAGGGTAGAGTTTTTCCTGAAGCAGATGGTACCCAGATGGTGGTGAATAGAACATTTCTCAAAACCTTTGAAATAGATTTGGAAGAGGCCATTGGAATGCAATTTCACAATAATCATATGGAGGCCGGAGATTCGCCGTACGAAATTGTTGGGGTAATTGAAGACTACAATTTTCTTTCGCTGAAAAATGCGATAGTACCGGTGGCAACATTTTATGATAACGATCTGAATAATTTGATAGTTAAATTTAATGCAAGCAATACTTCTGATTTACTTTCAAGCATAGAGTCAATTTGGCTTAAACATAATCCAGAGGTTCCTTTTCAGTTTAGTTTTTTAGATGATAAAATGGCTTCAATTTACGCAGAAGAGCAAAGACTAAAGAAGGTGTCAAATACCTTTGCTTTTCTTGCTATTGTAATCAGTTTATTAGGAATCTGGGGCCTGGTTTCTTTTACTACACAGCAGAGAACCAAGGAAATAGGAGTAAGAAAAGTGTTAGGGGCCTCGGTTTTCGAGATAACGCGATTACTATCATTGGAATTTCTGGTTTTAGTAGCCATTTCAGTTAGCATTGGAATTCCAATTGGTATTTATGCCATGAACCTGTGGCTAAATTCTTACACTTACAGAATCGAGAACACGGTTGGGCTAATTTTCTTTGCTGTAGTATGTACCCTTGTGGTCTGTCTCTTAACTGTCATTTACAAGACTATAGCTGCGGCCAAAGCAAATCCTATACATAGTATAAAATCAGAGTAAATTAAATTATTTCATCATTCACTTCTCTAAAGGCTTTGGGTAATACCTGAAGCCTTTTTGATAAACTTTTTCAGTAAGGACAAGCTGCCATTGGAATGAAATGTTGGCAATTAAATTGAAGGTGAATAGCTTTCAGGCATAAGCTATATCGTTTATGGTATAGCGGTGTGATTAGAAATAATTGTAAATTGCTTTACAAGTCTGTCTGACTTATTCAACCCACCCTATCCCAATAAAGGCGATGAATTTCTTTACAACCGCTAAAGCCGTAGTTGCTCCTTTTTTTCCTTTAGTTTCTGTGCTTTCGGGTATCTCTTTGCTATTTCCTTTACATGCTCAGATCAATGATTTTAAGAGCTTAGAGTATAATAACCCCAAATTAAACGTGGATTTAGGAGTAGGCCTTTGGGCTTGGCCACTGCCTATGGATTTTGATGGAGATGGCGATATGGACTTATTGGTTTCATGTCCGGATAAACCTTCTAACGGAACGTACTTCTTTGAGAATAAATCGGTAGATAATACCGGGGAAGTCGTTTTTGAAAAAGGTGTTAGGATTGGAGAAGGAATGAAAAACCTTCAGGTATCTTTTGTAAATGATGAACCTAGGGTGACAAGTGCAGGTGTTGAATATCAGAATTTTAGGAAGGAAGTATTTAAAGATCCGCAGACTATTTATGATAAAAACGAACTTGAAAAGAATCACAAGAAAATTCGTTTCAGTCAGTGGAAATATGTGGACTATGACGGAGATGGCGATCAGGACGTATTGGTAGGGATTGACGATTGGGCAGATTATGGCTGGGACAATGCTTTTGACGACAAAGGGAATTGGACAAATGGTCCTTTGAGAGGTTTTGTATACTACCTCGAAAATGTAAAAGGGAGCTACGAAAACAGAGGTAAAATCATAGCAAATGGCAAACCCATTGATGTATATGGGGCTCCTTCTCCCAATATGTATGATTTCGATAATGATGGTGATTTGGATCTGATTTGTGGTGAGTTTCTGGACCGATTGACTTGGTTTGAAAACGTAGGTAGCAGAAGTAATCCTGTTTTTGCTGCTGGTCGATTTTTAAGCAATGCAAGGGGTCTGATAAAAATGGATCTTGAGATGATTATTCCATCTGCGGTGGACTGGGATTCTGACGGCGATATAGATTTGATCATAGGAGATGAGGATGGTCGGGTAGCTTTACTCCTAAATACCGGACGGATCAAAGACAATATGCCGCAATTTGAAAACCCTAAATATTTGAAACAAAAAGCAGACAAAGTGAAATTTGGAGCTTTGGTTACTCCTTATGCGGTAGATTGGGATGACGATGGAGATGAGGACTTAATCTGCGGGAATTCTGCAGGATATATTGGATTTATAGAAAATCTGGGGAGTTCTTGGGCCGAACCCGTTTATTTAACTGTGAATGATAAACCTGTTCGTTATCAGGCAGGTGAAAATGGATCAATTCAAGGGCCTGCAGAAGCAAAATGGGGATATACTACTCTTTCTGTGGCAGACTGGGATGGAGACGGCTTAAAAGATATTTTGGTGAATTCTATTTGGGGGAGAGTAGAGTGGTTGAGAAATACAGGAAAGAAGGGAGATGCAGAACTGACAAACCCCAAGGCAGTGGAGATAGTCTGGGACACGACTTCCGTTCCTAAACCTGGCTGGAATTGGTGGTCTCCAATGTCGAATGAATTAGTAACCCAATGGCGAACTACACCCTACGCGATAGATTGGAATAATGACGGAATGATGGATCTTGTTATGTTAGATCATCAAGGGTATTTGACCTATTTTGAGCGTTTTGTTTACAGGGGTAGTCTTAAATTGCGGCCGGGGAAGCGTATATTTTATGGAACACATGGCTCAGCCTTTAGTAATAGAAATGAAGTACAAAATTATGATTACGGCCCATTACAACTGAATACGGGCATAGCAGGAAGTAGCGGTCGACGAAAATTGTGTTTTGCTGACTGGGACAAGGATGGTGATCTGGATTTGCTGGTAAATGGGAAGAACATTGTCTTATTTGAAAACACTGGGATTAAAGAGCATAAAGTACAAATGGCTTTTAGAGGAGATGTTTCAGAGCAAACATTGGCAGGTCACACCACTTCTCCCACTATTATCCATTTGAACAAAAAATCCGGGCCACAGCTTCTGGTTGGTGCCGAAGATGGTTTTTTATATTTGTTGGATAAGTAAACCTACTAAAAGGCCATGATTAGACTTAAGGCCTTCCTAAGCTTTGCGATGGTTAAGACAAAGTCACAATTCTGACCGTTCACCTACGAACTAAATCGTCCGATTGTGAACACTTTTTTTTCTTTACTTATATCTTATCTATCTTATAGTTAGGTTGTTGTGATTTTGGCACATCATTAGATAAATGTTAGGCAATACAAATTATGAAAAAGCAAAAGCCAACACCCTCTGAGCCTTTTGACTCTGTTTAAATTCAAGAAAATAAAGGCAGAAGTCTTGGAGGAGTGAAGGGACAAACAGAGTAATAATGCTAAAGAATTACCTAAAAATAGCCTTAAGGAATCTTAAAAGACATAAAGCTTATGGTCTAATAAACACTATAGGTATTATGCTCAGCATTGCTTCTGGTCTTCTAATTTTTGCTTATATCAGTTTCCATTTAAATTTTGATAGTTTTCATAAGGATGATGACCGAATTTATAGGATTGTCACTCAGCAAAAAAGGGATGTAATTAGTTACCAAAGCGGAGTACCTAGTCCTCTTGGAGAATTAGTAAGAACAGATTACGATTTTGAAGAGAGTATTGCCAGAAAGGTGGCTTTTCAGGATATCCAAGTTAACGTAAACAGAGACGGACAGCTAGTCAAATATATTGAAGATGCCGGAGTCACCTTTGCCGAGCCGGCTTTCTTTGAGATATTCAATTTCCCTTTAAAAAGCGGCACTTTTACTAAAGAGTTTGAAGAGCCCAATAAAGCCTATATCACTGAAAGTCTGGCCAGAAAATATTTTGGGGAATCCAGTAAGGCCATCGGAGAATCTATGAGAATGGATAACAGCCTGAATTTTACGGTGATTGGCATACTAAAAGATCTGCCGGCCAACACAGCACAAAAATCAGAGATCTATCTATCGTATAAAACGCTGAAGGAATACAATGATTGGTTTATCAATTCAGATTCATGGGGTGGTATTTCTTCTTATATGCACTGCTTTATTAAGCTGAAGCCTGGAGTGAATCCCGCTCAGGTAGAAGCAGCTATGCAGCCTTTCCCAGCTAAATACAGACCACAAAGCAGCAATATCCACACGTATTTGTTACAGCCTCTGAATGAAATGCATTTTAATCCAAATTATGACGGCGTAATGCCTATACGTACTTTATGGACACTTGGTATTATTGGTTTATTTCTTTTGATTTCTGCCTGTTTAAATTTTGTCAATCTTGCTACTGCACAAGTTTTTAACAGATTAAAAGAGGTGGGTGTTAGAAAGTCATTGGGCAGTAAGAAGGAGCAGCTTTTTTGGCAGTTTTTAACAGAAACTTCTTTGATTGCTTTTGTAGCTACAGTTTTGGGAACCGGGCTTGCTTATCTGGTCTTTCCCTATATGAATGAGCTATTTGACGTCCGGGTATCTATGAATTTTCTGAAAGACCCCGGGCTTTTACTTTTTATTTTTTCAGCCTTTGTTCTAACCACTATTGTTTCGGGTTCGTATCCGGGAGTTCTTTTAGCCGGGTTTAAACCTATTTCTGCTTTGAAAGGCAAACTGGATCGGGTAAATATAGGAGGCCTGAATTTGAGAAGATCCTTAATCATAGTACAATTTGTCATTTCACAGGTATTAATAATTGGCATGTTGGTAATTGTGAAACAGATGCGTTTTGCACAGAATGCAGACCTGGGTTTTGATAAAGAGGCTGTGGTTTTGGTTCCGGTAACTTCAGAAATGAAAAGCACAGAGTTTCATTTGATAAAGGAGAGACTTAAAACCTATTCTGACATTCGGTCTACTTCTGTTTGTCTTACCTCACCTACTTCTGATAGCAATTGGGGTACCAGTGTAATTTTTGAAAATAAGACTGAGCAGGAGGACTTTAGGATGATTGTCCGAAGTGGAGATGCAGACTACCTAGAAACTTTTGGACTTGAGCTGGTAGCCGGCAGGAACATTCATCAATCTGATACTTTAACGGAGTTATTGGTTAACCAAACTTTCCTAAAGAAAATGAATTTCAGTTCACCAGAAGATGCCTTGGGGAAAAGAATCAGTATAGGAGGAAATGTTAAGGTGCCGATTGTAGGAGTGGTAAAAGATTTCAATGATCAATCGCTTCACGAAGACATCTCAGCCGTGGGAATTGGTGCAGCTAATGAAGTATTTTATTCAGTAGCTGTGAAATTAAACCCACAAAATATTAGCGGAGGTTTAGCTGCTGTAGAAAAAGAATGGACCGCGATTAATCCTGATGGAGTTTTTAGCTATGAGTTTGTTGATGAAAAAGTGGCCGGCTTTTACCAAAGCGAGCAAACCATACTTTCGCTCATAAAAATATTTACTATGATCGCCATTTTTATTGGGGCCATGGGACTTTACGGACTTGTATCCTTTATGGTGGAAAGAAAAACCAAAGAGATAGGAGTAAGAAAAGTATTAGGAGGCTCGGTAGAAAGTATTCTCTGGTTATTTGGGAAAGAGTTTGTGGTTTTGGTCTCTGTATCGTTTTTGCTGGCTGCCCCTATAGCCTGGTGGTTTAGCAAAGAGTGGTTGCAGGATTTCGAGTTTCAAACCGAAGTGGGTATTGGAATCTTTTTGGCCTCATTAGGTATTTCGGCTGTAATAGCCTTTGCATCTGTCTTGTATAAATCCCTAAGAGCCTCCTTAATAAATCCTGTAGAAAGTTTAAGAAGTGAATAGGGCTGAATCCGAAGAAATCAGTTAGTGATTTGATAAAAAAATAATTTAAAAGCTATGTTAAAGAATAATCTCAAAATCGCCTGGAGAACCCTGAAAAAGCAACCCTTTTTTACTTTTCTGAACACAGTAGGTTTGGCAATAGGCATGGCCGGAGCTCTTCTGATTTCTTTATACATCTACGACGAAATTAGTTTTGACCGGATGTTTACAGATTCTGAAAGAATTTATCGGGTCGATGCAGATTTAAAATTCGGTGGCCAAGCCTCAGAAATGGCAGTAGCACCTGCACCTTTGGCTTCCACTTTACTGAAAGATTATTCTCAGGTAGAACAAGCGATGCGATTCAGAAATGTGGGGAGTCGACTTTTAAGAAAGTCTGATGCCACATTGAATGTAAAAGAGAGTAATTCTGCCTATACAGATTCTACATTCTTTGATCTCTTTGATATCGCCCTATTAGAAGGGAATCCTGAAAACGCCCTGAAAAGTCCTAACACGATGGTAATCACCAAAACGGCTGCCGAAAAGCATTTTGGTAAAGGAAATGCTGTGGGTCAATCTTTAATGATAGATAACGAAGAATTGTATACGGTCACGGGTGTAATAGATGATTTGCCAAAGAATTCTTTCTTGAGAGATCATAGTGTTTTTTTGGCGATGGCTGGTTTAGATGATGCCTTAAATACTCGCTGGGGAAGTCATAATTATGCCACATTTATCAAGTTAAACGAAAATGTAAAGCCAATAGAGTTTAGAAATGAAATCCAAAAAATAATACAAACCTATGTCATGGACTGGGTTCAAACCGTTTTTCCGAACATTACACATGAGGAGTTTCTTGCCTCCGGCAATTTTCTTTATTATGAACTAACCCCTCTAAAGGACATTCATCTTAGCTCTGATAAAGTGGCTGAGATGAGCCCAAACAGCAGTAGCCAGAATCTATATATTTTGTTTTTTATCGGATTGTTCTTGATCATACTGGCGGCAGTGAATTTTATGAATCTATCTACTGCCCATTCGCTAAAGCGAGCCAAGGAAGTAGGAGTAAGGAAGACATTGGGTTCCAATAAATCTGGTTTAATCAGACAATTTTTAACCGAATCTGTATTGGTGGCTCTGCTTTCATTGTTTTTTGCTGTGGTGCTATCTGTTATCTTCTTACCCTTATTTAATGACCTGGCCTCTAAGTCTCTAAGTATTCCTTATATGAATCCCGTTTTTTGGCTTCTGCTTGTGGTTTTTGCTTTGGTTTTAGGCCTATTTTCCGGGAGTTATCCTGCCTTTTTCCTCACTAAGTTTTCACCGGTAAAAGTTTTGAAAGGCACTTTTAGTGGAATTAAAGGTGGAGGAAATATCAGGAATTCGTTGGTGGTATTCCAATTTACCATTTCTGTATTTCTTATACTAAGTACAGTGGTGGTTTACCGTCAATTAGATTTTATTCAGAATAAAGATGTTGGATTTCAAAAGAGTCAAATTTTAGTTATTGATGATTTAGGATCGGTACAGCAAATAATTCAGCCTTTGAAAAATCAGATTAGTCAATTGCCTCAGATAGAGGAGGTGGCACTGAGTAGTTTTTTGCCTACACCATCAAGCCGGTCAGATAATACTTTTTACGAAGAGGGGCGACCTAATGCTGAGGACAATGTAAATATGCAGCAATGGAGCGTGGACCACAATTACATCAATACGATGGGAATGAAGATAATTGCCGGTCGCGATTTTGATCCAACCATCATCTCTGATTCTTCTTCAATGATAATCAATGAGTCTACGGCTAAATTGTTTGGCAAAAGTATGGAAGAGGCCATTGGGACAAGAATAATAGAACCATTGGGACAAGGCGGAGCGGTACATACCTACACAGTCATTGGTGTGGTAGAAAACTTTCATTTCGAATCATTAAAAGAGAATGTCAGTGCCTTATGTATGGTTATGGGCAGTTATTCAGAAAAAATGATTGTCCGAATGAGTGCAGGAGATTTCAATGCCACAATAGACGATATTCAAGATGCATGGACTGCAATTGCTCCCGGCCAGCCTTTTAATTACTATTTCTTAGACGATTCCTTTAATAGTACTTATGAGTCAGAACAAAGGTTAGGGCGTATATTCTTGATTTTTACTTTCCTATCAATATTGATAGCCTGCCTGGGCTTATTTGGCCTGGCCGCATTTAATGCCGAGAAAAGAATTAAAGAAATAGGTGTAAGAAAGGTGATGGGTGCCAGTGTAGGGCAGATAGTGTTAAGACTTTCTTCAGACTTCTTAAAGCTGGTTTTCATTTCTATTCTAATATCTCTACCACTCGGTTGGTATGCTATGAACCAATGGCTACAAGATTTCACCTACCGCATAGAGATACCCTGGTGGGCATTTATACTGGCAGCCGTTATGGCAGTGGTAATTGCCATCCTAACGGTGAGTTATCAGGCCATTAAGGCAGCAATTGTAAATCCGGTTAAAAGCTTACGAAGTGAATAGGGTATCGGAGAGGATGAGCCCGTGATTTTTTTGAAAGTATTAATTTAAAAGCTATGTTAAAGAATAACCTGAAAATCGCCTGGAGAAGCCTGAAAAAGCAACCCTTTTTCACTTTTCTAAACACATTTGGTCTTGCTGTAGGTATGGCCGGGGCGTTATTAATATCACTTTATATTGTCGATGAGTTCAGTAATAATAAAAGCTTTGCAGATGCTGAAAGAATTCATAGAGTAAATGTTGATATCAAGTTTGGTGGTCAGGCTCAGGAGTTTGCCGTGGTTGTACCTCCCTTAGCAGCTGCGGTAAAAAAGGATTTTGATCAGATAGAAGATGCTACTCGTTTCAGAACCTGGGGCAGCATGCTGGTAAGAAGACCCGAAACTCTTCAAAATCAAAAAGAAGAGCAGAGTACTTTTGCCGACGCTAATTTTCTGCAGTTTTTTGGTCTAAACCTCTCAGAGGGAGACGCTAAAACCGCCCTTGAGCAGCCTAATACAGTAGTGCTGACAGAAACCACTGCCAGAAAACATTTTGGAAGCAGCTCTGCTTTAGGGCAAAGTATTACTATTAATAATGAAGAAACATACCAGGTGACAGGTGTTATTCCTGATTTACCTAAGAATTCCTTTTTAAGGAATTACTCTGTTTTCATGTCAATGGCAGGCTATGAAGAAGCCAAAAGCCAAGAATGGGGAAGCAATAACTTTAATACGTTCATAAAGTTGATTCCATCTGCTAAAGCGGCTGATCTTCAGCAGCCCCTACAGATATTGTTTGATAAGTATATGGTGCCTTATGCCGAGAAATTCATGCCGAACCTTAACAGAGAGAAGTTTGAGGCTGATGGTAACTATATTCGCTACAGTACAGTTTCTTTGCTAGATCTGCATCTATCTGGGAACCGAGTAGCCGAGATGAATACAAACGGCACAAAACAGACTGTTTATATTTTATCATTCATTGCCTTGTTTCTGATCGTGCTTGCGGTAGTCAATTTTATGAACCTCTCAACAGCCCAGTCTTTAAAAAGAGCCAAAGAAGTAGGCATAAGAAAAACGCTGGGCTCTAATAAGTCGGGCCTGATCCGTCAATTTTTAACGGAGTCTGGCGTGGTCTCTTTCCTATCACTTTTAATAGCTATTTTGTTGGCTTTGGTTCTTACGCCATACTTTAATCAGCTCTCTGGTAAAGAGATTGAAATACCATTCTTAAGCCCCATGTTCTGGTTGATTATTCTTGTAAGTACAGCCATTCTGGGAATGGTGTCGGGCAGCTACCCTTCCTTCTTTTTATCAAGGTTTGTTCCGGTAAAGGTGCTTAAAGGCGATGGTGAATCCAGTACTGGTGGTGGAGAAGTCAGAAATGCTTTGGTCGTTTTTCAGTTTGCTATATCAATATTCTTAATCATTAGTACACTGGTGGTTTTTCAGCAACTGAAGTTTATTCAGAATAAAGATTTGGGCTATAGTAAAGACCAGATTTTGATTATTGATGATGTCTATGCTGCCGGCGAACAGGTAGAAACATTTAAGAATGAAGTTTTGAGTTTAAATGGAGTGAAGTCTGCCACCTTAAGCAGTTACTTGCCCACACCCTCAAACAGATCAGACAATGGATATTCTTTACTAGGCAATGGTGACAACGATAAAACAGTCCAAATGCAAGCCTGGAGGGTGGATCATGATTATGTTGAAACTTTGGATTTTGAAATGCTGGCAGGCAGAGATTTTGATAAAAGCTTCAGCACAGATTCTACCGGAATTATAATTAATGAAACAGCTCTGGCCATTCTGGGATTACAGCCAGAAGAATCGATTGGGAGAAAGCTGGGAGATTCCCCAGGAGGTGAGCCGGAGAATGTTTACACCATTATTGGAGTCGTTAAAAATTTCCATTTTGAGTCATTTAAAGATGAAATAGGGGCTTTGAGTTTTTATTTGGGAGAATATGCTAATAAGCTGGTAGTCAAGCTAGAAGCTGGCGATTTTAGCAATACAATTGGAGCTATTGAAGAAAAATGGGGTACTGTGGCAGCTGGTCAACCATTTAATCATTATTTCATGGATGATTCTTTCAATAACACCTATGAGACAGAACAGCGATTAGGGAAAATATTTATGACCTTTACTTTCATCTCTTTGCTTATTGCCTGTCTGGGCTTGTTTGGTTTGGCTGCTTTTAATGCTCAGAAACGTACGAAAGAAATAGGAGTAAGAAAAGTCATGGGAGCCAGTGTTTCGCAAATAGTTTACAGGCTTACTTTTGATTTCCTGAAGCTGGTAGGCCTGGCTATTTTAATTTCTATTCCGCTGGGCTGGTATGCCATGAATAAGTGGCTACAGGATTTTTCATATAGAATCGAAATCAGCTGGTGGGTGCTGGTTCTGGCTGGGGTGTCCGCTGTTTGTATCGCTATTTTAACCGTTGGTTATCAAAGTATAAAGGCGGCAGTAGTGAATCCGGTAAAATCTTTAAGGAGTGAGTAAAAAGGGAATTAGTTATGCTAAAAAATTACTTTAAAATAGCTTGGAGAAACCTCGCACGAAATAAAGTGTTTAGTACAATCAACATTCTGGGTTTATCCCTGGGCCTCGCTGTTGTAATGCTTATCACGCTGTATGTGAAAGACGAAGTAAGTTATGATCGTTTTCATGAACAGGGTCCTCAAATCTACAGGGTTGTAAATGATTGGTACAATCCTGACGGAAGCAAAGGTGGCTCAGACAGCAACACCGGAAACCCGCAAGGCCCTATGTTTAAGGCCAATGTACCTGGTATTAAAGAATATGTGAGGGTGAAAGGCGAATACAACGATATAAAACTCCAGAACGGTGTTGAAGGCTTTGAAATGTTAAGTGTGGACCCTTCTTTCTTTTCGGTATTTAACTTTCCACTAATATACGGAAACCAACAAACCGCCCTAAATAAACCGAAATCAATTGTTATTTCTGAGGAAAAAGCCCTTCAATTTTTTGGGAAAAAGAATGCATTAAATGAAACACTAGAAATAAAAAAGGCCGACGAATTTGAATATTATACCGTAACAGGTATTTCAAAAAAGACTCCTCAAAACTCAAGTATTAAATTCGACATTTTATTAGCCTATGCCGAAAATAATGCCGGAAATATAGAAGGTGAACAATGGTTTAACTTTTTCCTGAACACTTTTGTGCTACTGGAAGAAAACTCCCGAAAGGAAGAAGTTGAAGCCTCTATGGCCGCCTACTATGAAAAAGAAACTGCACAGACATTCAAGGAGATGCAGGAAACTTACGGGGATATGGAGAAGACAAAATACCTTTTGCAGCCTCTTGAAAAGATTCATTTAAGTACAGATTATTTGGCACAAAATGGTTTAAAAGACGGCAGCAATCCTGTTCTTTCTTACTTACTCTCGGCTATTGCAATTTTCTTGTTGATAATTGCTTGTATAAACTTTATCAATTTAACTATTTCTCAGTCTCTTAAAAGAGCCAAGGAAATTGGCCTCAGAAAGGTAGTTGGCGGAGACAGAAGGCAGCTTATTTATCAGTTTTTGGGAGAGTCTTATTTGATAGGCTTTCTGGCATTTATTTTGGCGATTTTGTTGGTTCATCTCTTTTTACCCAAGTTTAATGATCTGGCAAACAAAGCCCTGTCATTTGATTATTTGCTAGACTATCAGTTAGTAAGTATATACATTTTGACATTTGTAATTACCAGTACCTTAGCCGGTTTTTATCCTGCTTTGGTATTGAGTAGTCAAAGTCCGGTAACATCTTTATATAACCGGTTTAAGCTTTCTGGTAAAAACTATCTTCAAAGAACACTTGTAGTGGTACAATTTGCTTTGGCAGGCTTTTTAATAGTGTTGTCACTAACCGTATATAATCAGTTTAATTATTTGATTAACAAGGATCTTGGATATGACGATGAAAATATAATCGAAGTCAATTTTGGTAGAAATTTAGACAAAGGGAAAGTAGATATATTTAAAGAAAAGCTCATTAGCAACCCGAATATAAAAGGGGTAGCACCTAAAAATAGTGGAGGTTGGATTAAATCAGCCATGGTCAATGGAAAAGACGAATTAAACTTTGCCTACGAGACTATTGACGAAGCCTATCTGCCATTGCTAAAATTACAGCTTACAGCGGGTAGAAATTTCTCTGAAGATTTTCCCTCTGATGCCTCCTCAGCCATTTTGGTTAACGAGAGTTTTGTGAAAAAAGCAGGCTGGAAACAGCCCATAGGGCAACAAGTAGATTTTTGGTATTCCGATGTAAAGAAATATTCTGTGATTGGTGTGGTCAAAGATTATCATTATCTAAGTCTCAGTAGCGAGATAGGTCCGCAGCTTTTTACTATGAGACCCACTGGTTATGGCATGGTAAATATTAAAATTAAACCCGAGTCAGAATCTGAAAGTTTAGCACATATTGAAACTGCATTTAAAGATTTATTCCCTTACCAGTCATACTCTTATCGATTTAAAAGCCTTGAAAACAAAAAAGCCTATGAAAGAGAATCAAAGTGGAAAGAGATCACATTTATCAGTACATTACTGACCATATTCATTTCATGTATTGGACTCTTCGGGCTGGCCTTGCTTTCCTCAGAGAGACGAACCAAGGAAGTAGGTATCAGAAAAGCCATAGGGGCTTCTACGGCAAGTATTGTAAGCTTACTGACAAAGGACTTTTTGATCCTTACGTTTATCTCTTTGCTCATCTCCTTTCCTCTGGCATTCTTCGCAGGTAAGAAGTTTCTGGCTAGCTATACATATCGCGAAGAAATGCAAGCCTGGATATTTATAGTGGCCGCTCTCGTAGCATTAACAGTAGCTTTTCTTACAGTTTCTTTTCAAGCAGTAAAGGCGGCATTTCTTAATCCGGTAGAATCATTAAAAAACGAATAATTAACCAACCCCAAAACACATGGCACATATAGCAATACCATTGCCACAAGGCAAAGGAAAACAAGATGTAGAAATAGAAGTAACTATCAATGGTGAAAAGCAACAGCTACACTATCGCGTAGAATTATTTTACTGGGAAGATTGTACTGTTCCGACAGTCGACAGAGCAGAGTGTATAAAACATTTATTAAAAGATTATGACCATGATTGGAGGCTCTACTTTATTGGTTCACCTACCGATGAATTTGTGCCAATTACTTTTGTGAAAAGAGATGAAATGAAGAAGGTAATGGAAAAAACTCAAATTTGACCGAAATCGTTTGAAATCAGCGTTTCTTAAGAAGAAATATGATAAATATCATTTTTTATATTTGAGAAAGGTCAAAACGATATTTCCATAAAAGTGCATTTCATTTGAGAAATACTCTGCTCAAATTTACATGTCTATTTAATTATAGACAGCCCTTTTAAAGTGAGGGTGTATGCTTTCCAAAAGTTCTTCCAAATTTGTCAGAAAAAAATATACATACATAATTGCATGCATCCTCTCTTTTCAATGGCTAAAAGCAATTTAGTCTTGATCGCTTTTAACCGCTGTATAAGGGGCAGTTCTGATCCGGCTTAAAGTACTAGAATTGATCTGAAGGTACGAAGCAATGTTCTTATCGCTTAATCTGTTATTCAATTCTCTGTTTGCTTCAAGGAAAAAGTTATATCTGTCTTTCGCCTTTCTACTTTTCATAAAGATATTAATCCTGCTGCTAAGTCTTAAAAGGCAGTCGCGACAAACCTGACTTGTCAAAATCTGAAGCCCGGGAATCTCCTTCTTGTACTCTTGCATCTTCTCTAAAGAGAGTATGTAAATTTTAGAATGTTCCAATACCTGAGTAATGGTATCTGAAGGCTTATTCTCTAAGAATGAATTAATTGAAAAATAGAAATCACCCTCTTTCATGAATTGGGTAATATTGTCTTCGTCATTGATTTCATCAAAGGTGTAGAACTCTTTAACCAGTCCTTTACTGATGTAAAAAAGGTTCTTAGAAATCTCATTTGATTGAATAAGAAAAGAGTGTTTTGGGAAATTAACTTGCTCAAAAAGCGGAAGTATTCTCTCTACATCCTCTTCAGTGATGCCATATCTTTTACCCAAGGTTTCTTGCAAAACTATCATACTAGTCTGTGTTAATTCTTAAAATCTTCTTTATAGGTTCTTTGACAGTATAATAGATAGGTTCGGCAACACGCAAAATTACGGATCTTTTACTAAAAAGAACAGTTTGTATAGTTATTAATACTCAAGCCGAGAATTATTATCGATGCAAACGATTGCTGTGTCCGAATTCGAACAGCTGTGTTCTAATTTGAACGAATAAAAATTGCTAATAGTTCATAAGATTCAAAAAATCAATGGTTTATAGCTTTGGCAAATAAGTTGTGATATCATAATAGTACCCCTGATGGATAGTAATTTTCAGACTATTATATACTCGGGTAGGCAACCGATGATCATCACTTGACATCTAGGTAGCATGTCTTTAAACTATAAACATAATGAAAATGAAAAAACTATTAACTCTTCTAGTATTAGGTGCTTCAAGTTTTGGCGTATCTGCACAAACAAGCCCATACATGACCAAATCATTTAAGGCATCCCAAATCAGGAATCTGGATGTGAAAACCTCAGGCGGAAGTATTACAGTATTGGGCAGAGATAATGCCGAAGCTGTAGTGGAAGTGTATGTTAAATCAAGCAATGGCAGTAAGTTATCTGCGAGTGAAATTGAAGACAGACTCGAAGATTATACACTTGAGGTAAGACAAGAGGGCAATACGTTGGTGTGTTTTGCAAAAAACAACTCCAGAGGCTGGACATGGAAAAATGGCCTGACTATTTCTTTTAAGGTATATTCTCCGGAGCAAATCAATACAGAATTAAACACCAGTGGCGGCGGAATTAAAATGGCTAACCTTGAGGGCGATTTAAAATTCACCACGAGTGGAGGGGGACTGGATCTTATTGGTCTAAGAGGTAACGTTAGAGGAAGAACCTCAGGCGGAGGTATTAAAATTAAAGACAGTGAAGATAACATTGATTTAACTACCAGTGGAGGAGGAATAGAAGCCTTAAATGTGGCCGGTACAGTTAGACTTACCACCAGTGGTGGGGGCATCAGCTTGGGTAATATGTACGGAAGTATAAGAGCTACTACCAGCGGTGGGAGCGTAAGAGTGGATGGCGTAGAAGGAGAACTTTTTACTTCTACCTCAGGAGGGTCTATTTCATTGGATGCTATCAGAGGAAGTGTAAAAGCCAATACCAGTGGAGGGGGCATTCATGCCGATATTACAGAAGTAGGAGATTTTCTGGTGCTCCACAGCAGCGGTGGCAATATTGATGTAGATATGCCCTTTAATAAAGGAATGGACCTGGATATCAAAGGGAATCGTGTGAGTATAAAGGAGTACAAAAACTTCAACGGCTCCTTTGATAAAGACAGGGTGTCTGGCACAGTGAATGGAGGGGGTGTACAGGTGAAAATCTCTACAAGCTCTGGCAATGTGTATATTAATTAATAGTGCCTTATCAGAATGACTCAGAAGCCGGTGGTAATTTTACTACCGGCTTCTGCCGTTAAATCAATTTACATAAATTTCTGTTTCTCTTATACAACGTTGATTTCGCAATTCGCATTTAAAGGGAAACAATCAATTTATTATGAAAAAACTATTTTTAGGACTAGCGTTATTAAGCTTCGCCGCATGTGAGACATCGACGGTAGAGAGCGAAGAAATTTCTGACATGATTAAAGCAGAAAGTATTGAGGACTTTAGCTGTATAAACCAACAAGCTGATAACCCACCATTGCTTTCGGATGCCCAAACGAAGATTGTAGGAAAGTGGCAGCTAAAAGGAATTATTTCAATGATGCCAGCCACTGAAATTCCAAACATCAAGGTTGAATTTAAAGAAGATGGTGGTGTGTTTGTAACAAAAGACGGCCAAAACGTATATACAGATGCTTACAGTGTGATTGAGAAAACTGAAAACGGTTATACAAGTATTCAAGTTATTACCGATAACCTGATGGATGGTTTCAATGAGAATAACATTGTAAAAGGAACATTAAGAATTTGTGACAATGAAATGATGATTGATCAGGGAATTGCATTTGATGCTCCTGGCTATCTTTTCAGAAAATTGTCTGAATAAGAAATTACATACATGAGCTTTTTAAAGAGCGGGGATATCATTTCCTCGCTCTTTTTTTGTTTTTCTTAATTTACACCTGGGCTGTTTTTGAGGAGAGGCTATGTTCGGCCTCGTACAATATTGTTCGTTTATGAACATATACAAGAAAATTGAATCTGCTTAAAGTATTGATAGATAGCTGGTTGATATTATTGGCATAAAGTTGGAAATTAGATTAGAGTGAAAGGATATAGAGGAAGGTATGGAAGAGAAAAAAGAAATAAGATTTAAAACAAGGAGATGATTAAACTACAAAATGTTTCAAAATACTATCCTGCGGGATTTGGTAAAACCTATGTGCTTCGCAATGTTAATTTGGAGGTAAAAGAGGGAGAATTTGTCTCAATAATGGGCCCTTCTGGCTCAGGTAAGTCTACACTCTTACATATTCTAGGTTTACTTGAAGAAGCTTCAGAAGGTGAATATTATTTCATGGATTCGCCTGTACAGAAACTGAACGAAAAGAAAAGAACAGAATTACATAGAAATGCAATAGGCTTTGTTTTTCAGGCGTATCATTTGATAGATGAACTCACCGTTTACGAAAACATAGAAACCCCTTTGCTATATAAAGGATTATCAGGAAAAGAAAGAAAAAGTAAAGTAGCCGACATTCTTGATAGATTTCAGATTGTCGCTAAAAAAGATCTTTTCCCTAGTCAGCTGTCTGGAGGTCAGCAGCAATTAGTAGGTGTGGCCAGAGCCTTAGTCACAGAACCTAAAGTGATCTTTGCCGATGAACCGACGGGCAATTTACACTCAGAACAAGCAGATGAAATCATGCAGGTTTTTAAAGAATTGAATGAGAAAGACGGCGTTACGATTATTCAAGTGACCCATTCAGAAAAAAATGCCGAATACGGCAATAGAGTAATCAGATTAAAAGACGGCTGGATAGACTAAGCATTCTGCCACGACATACAATTAAGAATTATGAAAAAGCTTTTACTGGCAATTATTACCCTTGCCATTACCACTTCTGTACTCAAGGCCCAGAACATTTCTTTAAAAGAGTGTGTAGAAATGGCCATTAAAAATCATCCTGATTATCAGGGAGCTGTATTAAATGCCGAAATAGCTGAAGCCAATTTCTCGGCATCTAAAAGCAATAGATTGCCGAATATGCAAGTGGAGGTTTATCAAAGTACCAATACGGGTAGAAGTATTGATAGGTTTACAAATGCCTACATTAATCAAATTTATAGCAGTACTTATGCTCAGGCCAGCTTAAGTCAGCCTATTTTCCAGGGCTTCAGAATGAAGCATGATATCCGCTCCAAAGAGCTTCGAGTTTCTTCTGAGTTGCACAATATTGAAGCCATGAAAAATGATTTGACCATTCGTATCATTCAGGCTTATTTAAATGTATTGCAGGCAGAAGAACTACTGGTAGTGGCCAAATCTCAGGTGGCTTCTTCGGCTCAGCAATTAGACCGAGTAACCAAACAGACAGAAGCCGGAGTGTTAGGTAAAAGCGAACTTCTTCAAATGAGAACGCAATATTCTAATGACGAATTCGCGAAAATTAATGCTGAAGGCAACCTTAAACAGGCCAAACTGGCACTCTTCCAGCTATTAAATATTTCACCAGATAATGATTACAGTTTTGAAAGACTACCTGAAAATATGGCAAGCCAGGATTTTAAGGAGGTGTCAATGGAGAGAGTATTTGAAAATTTACCTGAAATAAAGGCGGCGGATGCACAGATTAAGTCTTTTGAAAGTCAAGCTAAATCTATAAAGGCTGAGAATCTTCCTTCGCTTAACTTTTTTGCCGACTGGAACACTTTCTATGCCTCATCAAATTCGCAGGAGATGTTTTTTGAGCAAATTAACTCCACCCGAAACGGCTCCGTCACATTAGGGCTTCAGATTCCCATTTTCGGAAGATTGCAAACAAGTCCAAGAGTACAGGCGGCCATGATCCAAAAGAAGGTAGCACAGAATCAATTGAGATCAAGCAAGCTCAGTATTCAGCAGAGTTATTACACCTCATTACAGAATTATGATATTGCTTATGAGCAATTCAAAAATGCTGAAGAGCAGGTAAAGGTTAATAATGAAAATCTGGAAGCTGTACAGGCTCAAATTAATGCCGGAACCGTAAACGCCATTGAGTACATACTGGCCAAAACAAATTATGACAGAGCCAAAGCTAATTTAGTACAAGCTAAATATAGCTTTCTGTTACAAGAGAAAGTGTTGGAATTCTTCAAAACAGGAGTGTGGTCGCTGAATTAAAAAAGCATTGATCATAAATATCAATGCTTATGAAAAAGATGTTGTAGTCAAATAAACGCTTTTGAATCTCAGGCAAAACCACCAGTTCTTATTCTACTCAGTGTACTACTGTTTATTTGAAGGTAGGAGGCAATGTATTTATCACTCACCCGGTGTGTAATTTCCGGATTTTGAATTTTAAAAAGCTCGTATCGGTCTGATGATTTTCGGCTTTTCATGAAAAGATGAATTCTATTGCTTAACCTAAGCAGGCAATCCTTCAGCACATTATTAATTAACTGTTGAATTTCGGGTATTTCCTCTGAGTAACGCTCTAGATTCTCTTTGGTAATAATATAGGCTTTCACAGGTTCTAAAGCCTGGGTGAAGCATTCTGATCTTTTACCATCAATGTAGCAATTGATCGAAAAATAAAACTCGTCTTCTCTTATGAACTGAGTTGTATTGTCTTCGTCATGTACATTATCAAAGGTATAGTATTCTCTGGCGAGCCCTTTACTGATAAAAAAAAGGCATTCTGACAACTCCCTTTGTTGAATAAGAAAGGCGTTTTTTGGATAATTAATAGGCTCAAATAAGCTAATTAGCTTATCTAAATTGTCTGATTTTATTTTATATTTTTCCCTGAGTATATCTTCCAGCATATCCTAATTGGGTATTACTAGTTTGAACCACTAAAATTTATAAAGCACGAATAAGAATGGGTTCTTATCTAATTGTTAACGCCTAGACGTATTCAAACATCGCCATAAAGAGAATATTGACCTATTTTTTCGGACAAATGTGCCCATTTAGAGTATGTAGTTCGTGTATAGCGGTCTAGCTTTTGTTGCAGCACTATTCTATCCTCTATTTATACATGACAAGCAATAGTGTCTTTTAGCCCGTAAAAACAGGGTGCCGGAGTTCATAAATTTTATGAACGCTTATTTATATAGGAAAGAATATGTAGAGCCTTTAAGGAAGAAGTGTAGAAAATACTCTACAAATGTTTGTCAATTGCGACAATAAAGTTTTGGTATGCTCTTTTAGTATAGATGGCATATCAACAAAACGAATAATGAAGAAGATTACTGTTTTTACCCTTCTAATGATTGCTTGTAGTTTTTCGGTTACGGCCCAATATAAGGCTGCCGTAGGTATAAGATTTCATGGTGGCCCGGCAGTTACTGCAAAATTTAATACCGGAGGAAACACTGCGGCAGAGGCTCTATTAAGTGGTTTTGGCAGAGGTTTAAAAGGAACTCTACTGTACGAAATTCATCAATCGGCTTTTGGTACAAATCAATGGAGATGGTATTATGGATTTGGGGGTCATATGGGTGCGGCACCCAAAAGAAGGGGCTACGAGCCACTGGGTACAGAGTTCCATGTAGGAGCTGATGGTATTTTGGGAATTGAACATACGTTTAGGGAAATCCCGATTAATCTAAGTGCAGACTGGAAACCCGAATTTAACTTCATTAATTACACAGGTTTGGCTCTACCCGTCTTTGGCTTGTCGGCCAGGCTGGCCATTAATTAATTGAATGTGAAGATTCAATTATCAAAAAAAAACAATTATGAAAAAGTTAGTATGGGTATTTGCTATATGCCTTACAGGAATTTCATGTTCTCAGCATGAGAGTGAAAACAGCAAGGAAAAACTATCTGCTGAAGTAAAGGCTGAAGAAACAGTCACTGAAGATTCGAAAAAGGTGGAATTAGAAGAAAAGGACCAAGGGGAACTTGTAGGGCCTGAAATCTGGGACGATTTACTCAAAGAGCACGTAAACAAGAAAGGGGAGGTAGATTACGCAGGAATGAAGAAGGATGTTAAGAAGCTTGATGAATACCTGGCAAGTGTATCGGCTAATCCACCAGCAAAGAACTGGTCAAAGGACGAAAAACTGGCGTATTGGATAAATGCCTATAATGCTTTTACAGTTAAGCTTATTTTGAATAATGCGGATAACGGTATCGCCAGTATAAAAGACATAGGACCTAAAACTCAAGTACCTTTTGTGAATACCCCCTGGGATATTAAATTCATTGAGATAGATGGTAAAAAATACGATCTGAATAATATAGAGCATGGCATCATAAGAAAAGAATACAAGAATGATCCCCGCTATCATTTTGCCTTGGTATGTGCGGCAGAGTCGTGCCCCAGATTAAGGAATGAGGCCTACACCGCTAAAAAACTTAACAAGCAACTTGAAGAAGAAGCAGAGGTCTTTTTAAATAATAGAGAAAAGAATAAGATTGGAAAGGATGGAGTGGCTATTAGTCCTTTGTTTAAATGGTATTCAAAGGATTTCGAAAGAGAAATGAGTATTGCCGAATGGATTAATAAGTATTCAGACGACAAAGTAGACCCTGAAAAGAAAGATTTTAATTACACAGATTACAGCTGGAAACTGAACGGAAAGTTCTGATTCTTTGTAAACAATTCATTTGAAAATCGATTAGTTTAGTTTTGGATTCCCTTGTCGCCTTTTGTGGCAAGGGATATCTCAGATAATAAAAGGAAGAACCTTTAAGAATTATGCTAAAAAAACCACCGGGTAAAAGGGAAAACTTTATTTCGGAGAAGATTGATCGGCAGTTGCTCGACTTTAAGTCAGGAGTAGATTTCGTCATTCTTTTTTTTAAAGAGTTTTCTTTTAAAACCTTAGTCTGGTCTGAATTTGTACACCAGTGTTACCAGATAGGCCTTAAATCGCTTGGCTTAATCAGCCTGACAGGTTTTGTAACGGGTCTTGTATTTACTCAGCAGTCCAGACCCTCCCTCTTAGATTTTGGAGCAGAGTCATGGCTGCCCAGTTTGGTTTCCATTGCCATAGTAAGAGCTTTGGCCGCTTTAGTAACGGCCATTATTGCAGCCGGTAAAGTGGGCTCAAACATCGGTGCTGAGTTGGGTAGTATGCGGGTTACCGAACAAATAGACGCCATGGAGGTCTCGGCGGTAAGACCGTTCAACTTTTTGGTTATAACCAGAGTGCTGGCCTGTACTATTTCCATTCCAATTTTGTCTTTCTATACAGCAGCTGTAGCTCTGGCGGGTTCATTCATTAATGTGTATGTTAATGAGCAAACTAATCTCAGAGCTTTTCTTTTTGACGCCTTTGACAGCATTACTTTTTTAGATTTAGGTTCGTCTTTAATAAAGGCCATACTTTTTGGATTTACCATAGGTATGGTGAGTTGTTACAGTGGTTATAATGCTTCAAAGGGTACCATAGGGGTGGGTAAGGCTGCCAATACATCTGTAGTTAGGTCTATCTTTTTGATTTTTATAATAGAAATTTTTGTCGTTCAGGTAACTAATTCTTTCAGATGAGAAATACAGTCATAGAAATTAGAGATTTGTATAAATCCTTCGGCGATTTGCACGTATTGAAAGGAATAGACCTGGATCTGTACGACGGAGAAAACTTGGTGGTTTTAGGGAAATCGGGTACCGGAAAGTCCGTTTTAATTAAGATCATTTGTGGGTTAATAAAGGCAGACAAGGGTAAAGTGAATGTTTTGGGCTATGACCTAAATAATATAACAAAAGCTGAGTTGAACGCACTCAGACTTGAGGTAGGTTTTTGTTTTCAGCATAGTGCTCTGTATGATAGTATGACCATTCAGGAAAACATTGAGTTTCCGCTTAAATACGCCTTGAAAAACCTCTCAAAAATGGAGATGGACAAAAAAGTAGACCGAGTGCTGGAAGCTGTGGGCTTGGAACAGACTAAAAAGCAATACCCGGCAGAACTGTCGGGTGGTCAGAAAAAAAGAATAGGTATTGCCAGAACGATCGTTGTGAATCCTAAAATTTTGCTTTATGATGAGCCTACGGCGGGTCTTGATCCTATTACTTGTGTAGAAATCAACGATCTGATAAACCAGGTAAAAGCAGAATTTAAGGCGAGTAGTATTATTATTACTCATGATCTCACCTGTGCTAAACAAACAGGTGACAGGGTATCTGTACTGCTGGATGGGGTATTTGAGAAGACAGGAAATTTTGCGGAGGTTTTCAATTCAGAGGCCTCTTCTCAGATTAAACAGTTTCACGATTATAACTTCATTGACAACAAGAATTTTTAAATAGATTATCATGAACTCAACAAAGAAAAACGCCAAAGTAGCTTTATTCATGCTCTTTGGTTTAATCATATTCGCCGGCGGAATCATACTTATCAGTAGTATGCGGAAGGTGTTTATTAAAAAAATATCTGCAGTAGCCGTTTTTCAGGATGTAGCAGGTCTTACAAAGGGTAATAATGTTTGGTTTTCAGGAGTGAAGGTCGGCACAGTGGAATCGCTGGAATTTATCCCGGATAAAGGCGTAAAGGTGAATTTTCAGATAGAAGAAAAATCGCAGCAATATATTTTCAAAGATGCCGATGTGAAGATTAGCACTGATGGGTTAATAGGAAACCCTATTTTGGTCATTAGTGGCGGTAATATAAGCCAGGGCGTTATTGAAGACGGGCATATTTTTAAAATAAGTCGTGAAGACTCCCAGCAAGATATGATCAAAACCCTGCAGGAGAATAACAAGAATATTCTTGCAATCACTGATGATTTGAAAAATATGATAGCCAGCATAGATAGCGGTAAGGGTAATCTGGGCAAGTTTTTGAAAGATGAAACGCTGTTTAATGAGGTTAGCCAAACAGTGGGACAGTTAAGAGCCAGCTCATATCAAGTAACTGACTTTGCAAAAAGTTTAAATCAGTTTGGTAAAAAGCTAAATGATCCTCAGGGTTTACCTTATCAATTAGCAACGAATAAAACTATAATGCCTAAGCTAGAAAGCACAGTGAATAGCCTGGAGAGCGGAGCGAGTTCATTGCAGAAAACAGCCGGAAATGCCGAGGTTTTGGTAAATGAAGTGAAATCAGATTTAAATAGAATTACCAGCAGTAAAAACAGTGCTTTCGGAGTATTAATCAATAATCCTGAAATGGCCGACTACATGAAAAGCACAATGATAAATGTAGAGTCCGGTACGGAGAAACTTGATGAAAACCTGGAGGCATTGCAACACAGCATTTTCTTTAGAAAGTACTTCAGAAAAAAGGAGGAAAGAGAAAAAGAAGCAGCCAAAGCTATGGACTCAGAGTAAAACTAAAGTCTCAGCCTAAAGACAGCTAAAGCCCATAGAATGAAAGTTCTATGGGCTTTAATTTTGTATCAAGATTCTATTAGAAAAAGAACTTGGGTTTGGTTTTATGTTTTGGCCTTCAGAATTAGAGTTTAATAGCTCTTTAAGAAAGCATTTGTTTTCTTTTTGATGTAGTACAGACAAAAAGAGAAAGGAGTGAATCTAAAAGCAGAAAACCTTCTCCGCATAGGAGAAGGCTTCTATTGACATTCATTTTGTAGCCGAATGTTCGTTGTCTATGCCACTTTCAGTTGGTAATTGTAAACACTTCTTAGTGTCTTTAAAGCCGAGCGGGCCCTTGATTTAGCAGTACCTTCTGGAATATCAAGTTGGTTAGCAGCTTCCTTGAAAGTATAACCTTCAATATAAACCATCTCAAGCAATCTCTTTCTGTCAGGAATCACCTCGGCTATTTGCTTTTTCACATCATTTGATTCACTTACTTCAAAAGCAGAAGCTTCAACAAAAATATCGTTGTGTTGGTCTGAAATTGTCTGAAAACTTCTTTTTGAATATTTTCTGTAATGATCTATAGCGGTATTTCGTGCTATCCTGGCCATCCAGGTATACAATGAGGCTTTAAGATCATCGTAATGAGAAATCTTTGAATAGATTTTCATAAAAACGTCCTGAAGCAAATCAGCTATTTTTTCTTCTTCTGAAACTATCTGTGAAATTATTATTCTCAGGGAGTTTGAATAATTTTTATACAAATAATCAAAAGCCGTCTGATCATTTTGTCTTAAGGCTGCTGTAAGATCTCTTTCTGTGTAGTTCATATATCTGGAGAATTAGGGGTTCAATTAACGGTGTATTAGTCTAATGAATGGATAGTTCTATTTGAAAAAAAGGAAACCTTTCCACCATTTGTTTTTAGAATATTGGCCATGAAACTCTTTCATCTCGTAATAGTTAAATGACCTGTCTGGAAGGGTTTTCTCAAAATAGTGTATTACATATACTAAGCTGCCTATAATGCCAAGAAGGAAGAGGAATAATAGTATCATATAAGTATTTTGTTTTTTTCAGATCAACTCATAAAAAAACAATTCCCTCATCCACTTTTAATTCAATCTGTTGGTGTGTGTATTTTATTCCACAGTTTCTACATGTTTGATAATGAAGAGTGTAGAATCAACAGAATGTGTAAGCCTGTTTCTGACAAGATTTTCAATTTTCAGGACCTTCTCATCAATTTATCAGGCAGGAATGATTCTTTGATTTATTAGTTGAAAAAAGAGTTACAACATGATTAAGACTACAGGTTTAGTACTACTTATTCTAGGAGCCCTGGCATTGGTTGTCGGTGTGGTAGGCATTTTTGGAAATGACCTTATCAATATAAGCCCGTATGCCTTAAGCATTTTAGGATTGGTCTTTTTCTTTGCTGGCACCTCAATGCTCAAGCAAAGAAGAGACACAGATGAGATTTAAGAGAACCGTGCTTTTTGGAGATTTGAAACAGTAAGATTATGAAGAAAGTATTAATTATAGACGATGAGATAGATATCTGCCTGCTTTTAAAGGCCTATCTGCAGCGTCAAAACTATTTGGCAGAGTATGAGTGTGATTTAGCCTCAGGTATTAAAAAGCTCCACAGTACTGCTCCTGATTTTGTTATTCTGGACAATAACCTGCCTGACGGTTATGGCATTAATCATATCGGAATAATAAAAGAAATGTATCCTCAGGCTAAAATTATTATGATTTCGGCAATGACATCGGTACAAAAACAAGCTATGCAAAATGGAGCAGACCATTTTGTGAAAAAACCATTTAAACTGCAGCACATCAGCGAGCTGATAGCCACACAATTATAAAAACACAACCATCAATAAAATTATACTCACGACTTACCATTAAACGCATGTCAAACAAAATCAAAAGGTCAGATTTACCCGCGGTACTTATAATATGTACGCTTGTGGTGGTGGCTTTAATCTATTTAAAGTCTATTCTCATACCTATTGTTATTGCCATCCTTTTTGCCGTGGCAGTAGAGCCATTGGTGCGTTTTTTGACCAAAAGAAACTTTAACCGAGGCCTGGCATCTATGCTGGGAGTACTTTCCATTTTAGTGGTTTTTTTGAGCTTATCTTATATAATATTTGTACAAATCGGAAAGCTCTCTTCTCGCCAAGAACTCATTACTGAGAAAATGAGCTACTACAATAACAAAATCATTAAAAGGGTAAGCACGAATGAGTTAGGAGAGAAATTGGTCAAAGTTTACCAAAAAGAAATTACAACAGAAGAATACCTTTCTTCTATATTTAATAATGCCTCTGGGTCTATCAATGCTTCTTTTGATTTTCTTATCAATCTGGTGCTGATCCCTATATACATGTTCTTTTTTCTGATGTATCCTAAGTTTTTCCTGAAGTCAATTCTAAAAACGCTGGAGGCTTTTGACAGGACAGAATTTAGCGAAATGATAGACTCGTCTCAGAAGGCATTGCAAAGTTACTTTGCAGGTATGGCAAAAGTTATAGGAATACTGGCGATTTTAAATTCCGCTGGATTATTAGTACTGGGAATTGAAGATGCCATCTTCTATGGCATTCTGGCTTCGGTACTGAGTGTAATACCATATATTGGAATTTTTATAGGCTCATTATTGCCGGCATTTATTGCACTAATAACAAAAGACAGTGCCTGGTACTCTGTAGGTGTATTGGCCTGGATGAGTTTGGTGCAGATCCTCGAAGGGAATTTTATTACGCCTAAAGTAATAGGAAAACAGATAAACATAAATCCGTTTATGGTTTTGCTGTTTTTGTTAATAGCCGGAAAAATCTGGGGAGTACCCGGATTAATTGTAGCCATTCCTATGGCTGCAGTATTTAAGGAAATATGCGGCTATGTGCCAGGGCTTAAGCCTCTGTGCATGCTAATGGGCACTTTTCCCGAAGAACAAAAGTCTCAGCGTGTTTCGTCAAAAGTACAGCTAGACGGAGCCGCCTGATATTAACATTTTAAAAACTATCATTATGAACGAAGTAAAAAACGAAAGACAATTAATTTCTGTAAAAAAGATCATATTTCTCACCGTTATTATTGGTGTTATTTTAATGGGTATAGCCTTTCTAACAGGCGTTTTTACAGTAGGTCTAGATGGTGAAGACTCCAGGTTTGGGCCTGATACAGAGGAGATTCACGAGCAAAACTCTCCCGAATAAAATGGAAGAGATTAATGTGCTCAAAGATCAGCTTATTGAATATTACAGAGATTTTATTCAGGTTTTACCCAGACTAGCTCTGGGTTTAGCTTGTGTAGTCTTGTTCTCAATCATTTTAAGATTTCTAAGAAAGAAGTCGATAAATTTGATGCTCCGAAGAGCCAAGGATAAGCTTATAATTTACTTTTTTGATGAGGTAATTAAAGCCGTAAATATTGGCTTGGTTATCTTGTTCTTTCTTTATGTAATAGGCCTGAGAGGAATAGCAGGAAGTGTTTTGGCCGCCGCCGGAATCTCCACTTTTGTAATAGGTTTTGCTTTCAAAGATATAGGGGAGAATTTTTTGGCAGGTATCATTATGGCTTTCAAAAGACCATTCAGAGTAGGGGATACGGTAGAGGTAGGTGGCATTACCGGAGTGATTTTAGAAATGAACATCCGCGATACACAAATTAAAACCTTTGATGGAAAGGATGTATTTATTCCGAACGGTCAAATCCTCAAGAATCCTTTTTATAACTACACTATTGATGGATTTTTACGTAAAGAGTTTACGGTAGGGCTGGATTATGGTGCCGATATCGAGAGGGCTCGAAAGATTATTCAGGAAGTTATGGAGCAAGTGCCCGGTGTAGTACAAGAAGAGCATAAGCCGCTAAATATGGTAGCAGAATTAGGTTCCAGTACCATAAACATTACCATCCTGTTTTGGCTCAATACTTTTGATCCAAAGTTCTCCGCAGCAGAGGTGCAATCGCAAGCTATAGTTCAGGTGTATAAGGCCTTAACAGATGCAGGAATTAATTTGCCGGGAGATATTGTGGAATTGAAAAGTTACGATAACTCTTTTGTAGTCAATAGATAAAATCTTGCAATTATTTATAACTCTCTGAAAAACTCTTTTTCTTCCACTGTTTTTTGAAATGCCTTTATGTAGGCATTTTTTAATGAGCTGAACAGAATAGGCCAGAAATCAGAACTGGTATTTTCCAGTGTTCCTTCTAACGGAATTCTGCTAGCCACCTGATCCTTCTTTTTATTGTTTAATATCACTTTCCCGGTTTCTGCAAAGAGCTCTGTAAAAAACCGACTTAAAGTTCTTTTCTTTTCTTCATTAAATTGAAAAATCTGAATGTCATTGCCTATTGGTTTTAAGTAGCCTTTGAGTTTTCCGTTTTGAGCGGCCATTTCGCTGATAAGGCTTACCTGCCCTTTTTCAAAGTTGAGGTTGGCAAAATGCTCTGCCATCGGATTAAGCTTTACGGCCTGCATATCAATCAGCCTCATGTCATACTCAAAGTCGGGAATGGTTTTCAGAAGGTTCATATGGGCCTTAAAATCAAAGTTTCCACCCAGGCCTTCCACATTGGCCGTAGCAACCACCGGTGTCGGTAGTAATACATCTTTATCTTCAACATTCGAAATATTGGTCAGCTCTGCATTAAAGTTGGCAAAAGTGACGTCGGTGGCGGGAGTGCTTATGATATTGACCAGATTGATATTACCCTCTATTATCTGAAACCTATTGAGTTTTATTGGCATCAGGTCCTTTAGAAGTACGGTCCAGTCTTCTTCTACTCCTGTTTGTGTTTCCTCCTGACTATCAGAGAAGGCGAAATTTATCTCAGGATTACGGCAGACGATTTCACTAACTAATTCTCCGTTAAACAGAGCTTTCCATTGAATAGATAAATTTGTTTCAGGGATACGTATAAAAGGCATTTCAGTATCATTTTCAATCTTTTTTATACTGAGGTCTTTAATAGTATATGAGCCCGCCAAAATAAAAAGGTCTATTTCTTCTACATGCCCCATGTACTCATCTAAAGAAGCCAATGATTTATTTACATACCACTTAACCACGAATGGTAAAGCGGCTCTAATGCCCATAAGTATTGCCAGAGCAATAACAATATAGCGTAGTTTCTTATTTTTCATTTTTACGAACCTATTAATTCTTTAAAGTTCCCTTTAATAATTACTCTGAGATGACAGCCATCAATGTATTCGCTGCGGGTAACCATATTTCCTTCAAAAATGAGATTGACATCTAGTTCGTCTTTATTGAACAGGAGCTTTCCAGCATGCTCCAGAATGGTTTTCTTTTCCATTTGAACAGGTATTTTAAGGTATTTTGTGCTTTTAGCTTTTATGTAGAGATCTTTTGGGTATTGACCTGCTAAAAGAACATCTGTGCCCTCAAATGTGGCTGAATATTTAGGTTGTTTTACTTCTAATGGTGAAGCATTGTTATTTCTGATTTGCAGGTGCAGGTAAAAAGTAGGCCCGCCTTTTTTTAGAATTTTAATGGGTTCTATTTTGGTTAACATAACCTTTGGGAGGTAGTAAACCGGTAAGGTTTCACTGGAGTTTATACTTATCGTATCAGGAAGCAGGAAGTTTTTTTTGTTGGTTAGGCACATGCCAAAATGATATTCCAGACTGTCTTTCGTGCTTTCTTCAGAGAGTGATTTTATGTTATGTACATTTAGTTTAACCGGAAGTTTAAAACGGGTAGTTCTGAATGATTTCAAAGAAAGAGGAATGGCAGTATCGGTCTTTACCAATTCTTTGTTTTCTGCTGAAACATAAAAACTAAAGCTTTCAAAGTCTATAGCAAGGGGTGAACGGTTTTTTAGACTTACCTCTACATCCAAATTCGCCTCCTCCGAGCCTATTTGATTAATCTGAAGTATAGACAAAGTCATTTTAGGGTAGAATACATTACTGAGCTTAGAGAAAGCAAAGTATCCTCCTGCAAGAAGAACAAGTAGAGCGACGAGAATGGCAATTTTTGTTTTCATAATTATATGAGGTTTCAAAAAAAATGGGAGACAACATCTCCCATTTTTTCAAATAACACCCTTTAACCTTTACTCTAAAATATCTGTATGATATCAAATTCTTATCTGTGCAGACATCTTGTTCAGTTGATGAAATTTTTGTCTGACGTCAAACTCTTTGCTTTTTTCATTAAATCTGGCCGTGCTGTTTGAATTCGCGTTCTTTGAAATTGTTGATTTTATCAATACCAAAGAAAGAATGAATACAATGGCGATACTGGCTGCGATAACTGTTTCCATAATTTGTGTCGTTATTGATGAAAGGTGTTAAAAATCAATTCCGACTCGGTGAAACAGAGTTTTAGCTAAAAAGTGTAGATTTTCATGTGTAGCTTCTGCCACACCTTGTGGATTTTAGACAAGGATAGAGTCTACAGTCTGCTTTTCAGCCATTTATCAAAAAGAGCAAATGTGTTTTTTGCCGCTGTATGCATGTAGGCTTCATCTTTGGCTGAGAAAGTCATCTCATTTAAGAAAGCTGTAAACTCCAGCCACTTCTGTTTATTCTGGTCTCTGTAGCCCGAAAAAAAACGAAGAGACTCATTATTTAAAGAAAGCTTTTCATTCAGCATTTTAGAGATAAATTGACCACCCAGCGTGGAGCCCTCAAGTACGTACATGGCACCGGCTGCCTGAGCCAGATTATCTATTTCAGGTATAGTTTCGCATTCAGCCAGGCCTTCCACATGCTGTGTTAAGGAGTGAACATCATTCAATAGATGTTCTGCTTTTCTTCTTTCAGTTAAATCTTTAAGATGTGTAGTGTTGATAAAACTCAATATCCTTTTCTCCGTAGGTAAATAGAAGCCATAGAAAGCTAATAGCAGATCAGCGTATTCTTTTTTATCCTTAAGGTTCTTGAGGTGAAGAATGACCGTCTTTTCGAGTTTCTGGTGCTCTTGGAGTGTGGATTCTTTTAGGCTCTCTGATCTTGTCAAATGTATAATGTGTCTTCTGAATTGTCAAATTTCAAAAATTTTAGTCAATAATGATGTATAATTGTATACTTCTTAAGAAAGCCACAGCTAAGTCAAACGCAGGTTTCCTGATTTCAAAAACCTGATGCCTACAAAGAGAATGAGTTTTAAAAGCATTGTATATACAGATAGAGTAAACCTTGAAAACTGCGAAAGTGAACCCATACATATTCCTGGTTCTATTCAGCCCCATGGTTATCTGCTGGTTATAAACCAATCAGGAATTATAGAATACTGTAGTGAGAACTGGGCTGATTTAGGCTACCCGCCCAGAAAGATTCTGGAGAAGAATATTACAGAAATTCTGAATGAAAAGCAGTACACCGACCTCATTAGTCTGATAGAGAAAGGAGACTATACAAATGGTGAAATACTACGAGTATCTCTGGCAGAGGTCAATCTTAATCTGATTGTACATTCAGTAGCAGATCATACGATTCTTGAGTTTGAACCATATGATGAGTATGATTCTGAAGTGCCTTTTCTAAATGGTCTCTCTTTGGAGTTTGCCCGCGAAGCAGCCAATATTGACACATTGAAGGGAATAGCCGAGAAAAGTGCAGAACAAATCAAGAAAATGACGGGCTACGACCGTGTCATGATTTATCGATTTGATGAACAATACAATGGCGAAGTGTATGCCGAAAGCAAGGAAGAGCATCTTGAACATTTCTTGGGTCTGCATTATCCTCATACTGATATTCCGCCACAGGCACGTGAGTTGTATTTGAGAAACTTAGTGAGAATGATATCAGATGTGAATTATGAGCCGGTGCCAATTCTAACCACAATGGAGGATGCCTCTAATGAATATGTAGACTTAAGTATGTCTGTACTTAGGAGTGTCTCCCCTATTCATATAGGTTATTTGCAAAACATGGGAGTGGGAGCTACGCTTACTGTCTCCATTATTCTTGAAGGAAAACTTTGGGGACTAATAGCTTGTCATCATTATTCCCCTAAGAATCTATCATTCTATGGTAGAATTTCCGCACTTTTTATGGGGCAATATCTTGGCTCACGAATTAGAGTGCAGGAAGCTGCAATGAGTTATAAAAAGAAAAGAAAGCTAGAGGCTTTATTACTGGATTTTCAAGGTCAATTAAATGGACTAAAAGAGAAGGAAGAAATTTACACGATACCTACCATCCTAAAGATGACGCTGGCAGATGGTTTCATATGTGCCTCTAACCTCTTAAAAATTCAGGCTGGCTTTGTTCCTGATAAGCAGATTCTAGAGGAAATTGAAGCAAAGATGTCAGAAAAAAAGACTGACTTCTGGTTTTCAAATAACTTGGTAAAAGATCTGGGTATTAAGAAAGGAGCATTGGCTGGTTTGATGTTTTTCAGACTGGATTCAAGCAGCACCACCTACTGGTTTAGAAAAGAAGCCAAGGTAGAAATAAAATGGGCAGGCAATCCTGAGAAAGCCATTGTGAAGGATGATAAAGGTCTCAGTCCCCGTAAGTCATTTGAGGCTTGGCAAGAAATAATCAGTGACCAAAGTAGAGTATGGGATGAGGTAGAGATCGACATTGCAAAACAAGGTGTTTTCTCTTTGCAAAAGCACCTCAACTATTTACGGAGCAGACAAGTAAGAAAGAGACAGGAAGAGCTACTTCTTGAACTACAAAAAGCTAATGACGAGCTCGAAAATATCAATTGGATAAGTACTCATGATCTTAAAGAGCCCTTGAGGAAAATACGCATTTTTGCTTCCATTTTAATGGATGACGATTCAGAGTTATTATCGGAAAAGACACATAGGTTTATTGAGAAAATTAATAATTCTGCCAGCAGAATGCAGCGGCTGCTCGATGACCTTATGCAGCTCAATAAAACTAAATATGATAAGAGTGAGTTTGTAAGTATTAATCTGAATGAACTACTTACAGAGATAATTGAATCCTATGATGATTCGCCAGTACTATTCAGTATTGAAAGGGATATTCCGGCCATCAAAGGAAATGCTGTTTTACTCAGTCAGCTATTTACTAACCTAATTACCAATACGATTAAGTTTGCTTCAGAAGACAGGCCAAATGAAATAAAGGTAAGCTGGGAAAAGACGAAAGTGGAAGGTAAACAAAAGCTGCAATTGACCTTCTCTGATAATGGAATAGGATTCGATAATAGTTATGCCGAATCTATTTTCCAGGTTTTTAAACGGGCTCACGATATAGGGAAAGAAGGTTCAGGAGTAGGTTTAGCCATTAGTAAAAAAGTAGTGGAACTTCACGGTGGGAAAATAAGTGCCAAAGGTGTACCCCAGGAAGGGGCAACATTTTATATTACTTTTGATACAGCTGAGAACTAAAAAAAGCCGCACGCAAATGCGTACGGCTAAAATTGTGCTTAGCGGCTATATCTTATTTAGATGATGCGGTTTCTCTTAAATAATTTGAAGGTAAAATTAAAAAATCCACACGTCTGTTAAGTTCTCTTCCAGCAGCCAGTCTGTTGGTAAAATCCGGAAATTTTTCCCCAAAGGTATCTACAAAGAGTCTGTCTTTATCTACACCTGTACCATGAAGGTAATTGGCCACTACAGAAGCTCTGTTATAAGCCAGTGACTCATTGTATTCTCGAGTTCCGGTAGCGTCTGTTCTACCTACTACAAGAATGTAAGTATCAGGATCTTGCTGTAAATTAAAAGATAAATGTCTCAGTATGTTTTTTGTGTTTTCATTTAAGGTTACATCATTAACCCCAAAGACATTTCCTCTATCAAGTGAAACAATAATACCCTCACCAAACTGCATGATAGTGGCTTTTCCTTCAAGATTAGGCATCATGTTTTTCACCTTCTCATTCATGACTACATCAAGATTATCTGAAAGCCATTCCTGATTAGAATATTTAAATGCCGTATCTGCTAAGGGATATGAGTAATTATCTTTTGGAAAGTAATTAACCATGGTATCTGAATCAGCAGTAGTACTGGTTTGTGATGTTTTGCATCCTACTATTGAGGTAGAGATGGCTGTTAGTAAAATAAGTGTTTTTAAGCTATTCTTTTTCATAATTTTTGTTCTTTACCTAAAAAGGGAAATAACAATTCCGGTCATATTTCGAGTGTTTTGTGTAGAAAATTATATACAAGTGTGTAATTTATTTCGCCTGTGTTGATTATGTATTTTGCTGATTATGTGACACTTATCATGTTTCATATTTTTTTGAGCTATTGCTTGGTACAATTCTGTCATTATGTTAAGTATTTTTTGGGTAGCTTTGTTGTTCACTACTCCTTTCGATATAAACACAATTCTAGTTTCCATTTTACTTTTACTTAATGCTGATTTATTTAGTAGATGACGACCAGGAAGATCAGGAAATCTTCGATATGGCCTTATTGGAAACAGGAATTCAGGCAAGTCTGAAATGTTTTAATAATGCCACCTCTTTTATTGAAAAATTTAAGGGAGATTGTACTGTGCCTGATTATGTATTTTTAGACTTAAACATGCCAAAGATTAATGGTCTGGAATGTTTGAAGATTTTATCGAATGAGTCATGTCTTAACAGGAGTAGAATAATTGTTTATTCTACCAGTTCTAATGAAAAGGACATCAATGAATCTAAGGCTTTGGGAGCACACGATTATTTAATAAAACCAGTGAGCTTTCAGGTGTTAGTTAACTCTATCAAGAGTCTCTTGGTATAATTAGAAGGGTCTGGCTATGGCCAGTGAAAAGACAAGATTCTCTTGTCTCCATGTTTTATTTCCCAGACTAATTTCATTCCAGACATTGGGCTTTTCTGTAAGCCATGGCTTTCTAACCGGTATGGCCAGATCACCACGTAAAACCAGATAAGTGAAGTCTAATCTTAGGCCTAAACCCACATCAGCTGCCAGTTCTTTTAAGAAGTTATTGCTAAACTTTCCTTCTTCACCAAAAGCAGAATTCTCTGAGTAGAACCAGATATTCCCTGTATCATAAAAGGCGGCCAATTCCAGCATCTCAGTGAATTTATATCTTAATTCAGTATTGAATTCCAGTTTGATATCTCCTGTGATGTTATTCCCAAAAACGAATGAGTTTGCCAGATCTGGAGAAACAATGCCAGGGCCTACTGATCTGGCTCTAAAACCTCTGAGGCTGTTACTGCCACCTGAGAAGTATTGTTTAAACTTGGGCATTATGGTAGAATTACCATAGGGCAGCCCAAAACCTGAAATAACTCTGGAGGCCCAGGTAAGACTTCTGAATTTTTTGTAATATTTAGTTTCAAAGGTGATCTTACCAAACTGATCAAAAGGCACTCCGAAGAGCGTTCTGGAAGAGTTTTCTGAGACTTTGTTTTTCCCGGAAAGCAGGCTGGCAAGGTTGCCGGCCACATCCAGCCCAATGTTCATATTTAAGGTATTGTTCTTGTCTTGAGCCCAGGCCGGCATGTAGTTTAGTTCATATTCAATACCAATAACTAAACGGCTATCTAGTATTTCAAAATAACGCTGCAAATCTGCCGGGTTATCACTATTAAGAACAGTTTCTACAAACTGATCTGTGATATTTCTAGGCTTAATAAGATTTACATATATAGGACTCAGTGTATGCTCATATTCTGCATTCTTTCTCCAGTAATATTTCAGGCCTGAGTTCAGGCTGGTTTGCGTATACAGATTATTCTGCTGCTGCTCTTCATAAGAGAGAGAAACAGATGTTTTTGGGATACCGCCACCTTCTGTTTGATTAATGCCTTTAAAGAGTAAAACGAACCTGGGGAAGATCAGCTCCGACTTAATTTTATAGCGTGTAAAATTGCTTTTAACACCGTTTGAGCTGAATTGTAAATCCCGGCCAACGTTGAATTCCAGCTGGAAAATCTCGGCAGCATGAAAGAAGTTTCGGTTCATCCAGACGGCTCCCAGTTCGGTACCAAAGAGTCCATTGTTTTTCGTATAACCGTTAAGTTGCAGCTTAAGTGTTTTTCGTTCTACCGGAGTTAAAAAGTAAGAAACATTCAGGAGGTTATCTGAGCTATCCTTGGCTATGTCAAATTTGTTTCTGATGAACTTAAAGTTCTGCAGGTTAGACAGCCGGTTATAAGAAGCCTCCTGACTTTTTCGGGAGTAAAAGTCGCCGGCCCTTACGGTTATAGCTTCTTCAAACACTTTTGATTTATAGTATCTGCCAGACTGGAAAACCTGAAGTCCGTTTTCCTGAAGATTTGAAAGCGATGTTTTTAGTGTATCTTTTTGAACCCCTGCTCCTCTGTAACTGGTGTAGATATTGACATCCTGAATTTTAAACTTTTTAGTGATGTAATTCAGGTACTCAGTTTTCAGTTTAATATTCAGGTTGGCTCCATTGTTGTTCAGGTTAGTATCTACTTCTACAATGATTTTATCGCTATCAAGAAGGTAGTAGCCCTGATTTTGCAATTCGTCGGCTATTCTTTTCCTTTCATTGGCGATGGTTTGCAGCGAATAGTGTGCATCTTTTTTCAATAAAGACCTGGAAAAAAGAGCTTCAGGATTATCTGAAATCCGAAACTGAATGGTGTCATACGCAATATCATTCAGGTAATATCTATTCTGAACATTCGCTTCATAGAGAACACTTTCTGTTATTTTCTTTGACTTGCCAGTGCCTTGAACCTTAGTTTTAAAATACCCTTCGTTTTCAGCTATGTTTTCGAGGTTTTTTTCATTTAACTCAATGTTTCCCGGACTAAAGAACACGGGTTTTTCCCCTATTTTGTCCTGCAGAAAGTTTCTTATTCCTTTTTTCTTTTTTGGCTCCCCTATGACATAATGAAACCAGACTTTTAGCGGGAAACCGAAAACCAAGGTGTTTTTTCTGGGAAAGGTATTGTTTGACAATAGCTCTTCCAGGTCTTTAGCTTCTGTGTAGGATACATTGGTATTGGCTCTGTTAATTTTAACTTCTGCACCTGAATAGACTTTTTGCCCCTCAGGCAGTTTTTTAGAAATACTACACGAGGTAAGCAGCAGTAAAAGTATGGCTGTGTAGTTTCTCATTCGTTGCGTTTTTTCTTAAAAATCTCTTTGAATTTGTCATAGTTGGCTCTTAGCTCAAATCCTACTCCGGTTTGCACCACAAAACCTTCTAAAACTGTTTGGTATTCGTTGTTTCTATAGGCCTTTAGAATATATCTGCCATCGGGTGTTATAAAGTATTCTACGTCTATATTATCAAGTATTTCTGCCGAGTTTTGATCTACACCCGTGGTGTTTGCCAGTTCAAAATTCTTACCTACAGACACATGGACTCTGTCTTTGAGGAAAGTTTGGTTTAGCCCTACATTAAACTCCGTTCTTGAAGCATTGCCTTGCTCGCCGGCTAAAACAGATGAATTAAGTCCGAAGTTAATGCCCACATTGCCAAAGACATTGCCGGCCAATACATTCAGCTGCTCGGTCAAAAGTTTACTAACACTCTGCCTGGCCACTGATTCTGTATTGAATACGTTTGAGGAGCTAACGGCACTGGCACTTAAAAATCTATTGAAGAGAATCAGGGAGAAAACCTGCTGATTCATCTCAGATTCACTGGAACGTAAGCCAGCGAAAATATTATAGGACTCTACGAGTGATGTGATTGAACTTTCTGCCTTATCAGAAACTTTGATATCGAAGTTTACAACCGGTTCTTCTATGGTTCCGGTAAGTTTCAATAAAACGTCAATGGGCACTTTCCCGTATTGATTGACTTCTAAACCAAAAGCATTTAATGACTGAATATCTGTATTTACTTCATAGGAGGCCTGGATATCAAGAGTGGCTTCATAGGGGTCACCATTCCAGCTAAGAGTGCTTCCTTTGAGAATTTTAAACTCTCTCTTAAAGACCTGTAAAGAAAAATCATAGGAACCTTCAAGAAGATCAAAACTCCCAATCAAATAGGGCTCTCCGTTAGGGTAAAGACCAAAAGTTAAGTTAGATGTACCTTTAAACTGCAGCTGATCGCCATTCAGTTCGTCTACTACTACCACAAAATTGGCCTTTTCATCGGTTTCTATTTCAATGAGTATTTCGTTCAGTAATTCTGTTAAACCTGAGCTGCTTACACTATCAGGTTTTGCCGAGTAGTCTTTCGCGTTTGAAGAGTCTGCAGGCGGGACAAAATAAACGATACCTTGGCTTTCTGCCGTCTGTATTTCTGTAGGCATGACAAAAGTGATGTCACTTTTTTCTCTGATTCTTATTCGGCCGTCTACACTGGGTTTATCACCTACACCTTTAATCTTAAGATTAGAGTCCAGCTTTAATGTTCCATACACCAGGTCGTTATCTTGAGCTGTAGTACTTAAGAGTAAAAAGTCAGTTGTTTTCAGACTTAAGTTATATCGAATGGCTTCAAGAGATGCCCAGTTTACATTCCCATCGAAGATCATTTTTTGATTGAGGGAGTCTTGGACTACGAAATTATTGAGGTTTATCTGCTTCTTATTGAATTTCATTTCCTGACCATCTATAGCCAGAGGTACACCCAAATACGCCGGAGTAATTTTAAACTTTTTGAAGCCCAAAAAACCTACGGGTTCAGGGTCTGTCAAAGAGCCATTTAATTTGATATTGCCGTTAACTATACCAGAAGCCTTGGTAACCTGACCAAAACTGAAGGCTTTGATAAAGGCGGCATCAAGCCTTTCCAAATCAATATTCATAAAGGTTGTTAAAGCCTCATCAAGGCTAACTTTCCCGTCAAACGTGGCCATACTTCGGGCACCGTTAATTGCACCCTTTACTGTGACACCTTCTTCTGTTAATTCTTTTACGTCTACCGTTATTTCTCCTATGCTTTCATTATCTACAGTTAGTTTGTCAGCTCTTATATTAGCCTTGCCTTTTATGTTGCTGAGCTCATTCTCCAGCTGTACATTGGCATAAAGTAGTCCGTTTACTTTAATGTCTGAAGTATTGTAAAACTCATAAAGTGGAGAAATCTGAAAATTTGAAATGTCAAGATTAAGCTGTTCCTCAGATCCATTTATTCTGATTTGCTGCTCCTTGTTTTTCAGAGTAAGGTTATTAACCAGCACTTTCTCAAAATTTGAGAATGTGATTGTTTCTTTGTTTGAGTCAAAAACGTTGCCTTCAAACGTTAATTCATTGATGGTAATCTCGGGATGCTCATTCTGGAACGAGTATTTAAAATCAGCAGCATGTTTTATAGAATTGGTACTATCTCTTGACTCAAACCTTACCGAGGCTACGCTGTTGTCCAGAAAGAAATTGAGCTGATTTTCTCTTAAATTATACCCATCTAAATCAATGTCCTCAATTAATGTTTCAGCTGCTAAAGCTCCTTGCTGACCCATCATTTCGGCATAAAGGCCATTTATGGTATACAGATCATAGGTAAGAGAGTTCATGGTGATATCTGCACTGTAAGTGCCATTCTTTACTCCCCCATTAAAGACAATAGGCTGCTCGAATCTCATTTCAGGGACGAGCTCTGTCCAGATCGGGTGCCAAAGGAGTTTCCCCTTTAATTTCATTTCGCCTCTCACGTTTTCCATGAGCATGCCTGCTGAGTCTACGCGGCTTTGAAAAGCTTCATTTATAGTGTTGTAAATATCTTCAAGGTTTCCGTCCCCTTGTAAAGAAGCCACGAAGAATGGCGAGTTTATATCGGCTTTCTGGATATTGTTTTCATGTGTAAATAAGGCTTTTAAGTCGGCTGATGGAGCCGAGCCCACTTTTAACCTGCTCACAGCCAAATTACCTTCAAGTGCTTTATGATTAAGATAGTTCATGTCAATCACAAACTCCCCTTTAACATCATTCTCGTACTCCGCTAAATTCAGCCTGGCCAGATTCAAATTTTTAATATTCAATATACCGTCAAAAGACATCTGTTCACTGCGGAGGTTGCTGGTAAAGTCAGCAGTCATATTGGCATTAGCATCAGTGGAATTACCGGTGAGAGTCACAACGCTATCGGCAAAGGCGGCATTGAGGTTAATGTTACGATAGAGATAATTCTGGTATTCAATTTCTGCGATATAACCTTCAGCGTTTAATTTACTAAAAGTGGCATCTGCCGCCAGTTTAATATCTGCAGATACCATCCCTAATCCCATATCCTCGACAAAGAATTTATTCACCTGAAACTTCTCTGTCATTATATTTCCCGCAAAACTTCTTAAGCTGTCGCTTGATACGTTTTCAATGATCCCGTCAAAATTAAGGTTTCCGTAATCCGTTATGAATTTTGCATCAATATCCACAGCTTTTTCATTGCCCGTAATTTTTCCTTCCATGCCAAGTTTGGGAGGTATTTGATAGTCTGATAAGTCTTGATCTTCAGGGCTTAAACTTAAAAGTAGGTCTTTCTGTAGCTGAGAGTTACTGATGGTTAAATCTGTTTTTAGGTTTTGCAAGTTTGTTACTCCTGCTACATAGCCATCCAGATTAATCCTGTTTTCGGGGCCCAGATTTATTTTGAATTTATCAATCAGGAAGTCTCCGTTCTTGCCTTTAATATTACCACTGGCTACCAGCTTTTTGCTTCTGTTTTTTAGTAAAGTGGGATATTCTTTCAAAGCAGCACTTAAATGAAATAAATCTTCAATTAGCAGGTTTGCTTTTCTTAGGTTAAGGTCAATTGTTGCCGATTGAGGACTATCTATAAAGGCATCGAGGTTCTTGTAGGCTAAGGAAAGATCTGTATCCAATTCTGAGCCTCTGGTGTTGAATTGAAATTCTTTAAGTGAAATAAGCTTATCTGTATAGGCAAACTCTGTGCTGAGATTACTGACTATTAGGCCGGATTGCTCCTTAAAAGAACTAGGTTTTACTATTCCACTTATCTCATTGCCATTGTATAAGAAGGAGGCCAGAGAAATATTGCTTTCGCTTAATAGAATGTCAGAAGGGTTAAATTCACTTTTGTTACCATTAGAAGGAACCTCTAAGTCTTTGTAATGCACCATGGAGTTTTTAAGGTCAATATCACTTCCGCTAATTTTCCAGGATGCAGCGGGTTCTTCTGATGGTTCTGTAAGCAGTTCGGGTTTTTTCATGAAAACTTCAATGTCAGCTTTATCGAAGTCTGCCATTGCAAGTCTTATTCTTTGATCTGTCAGGTTAATTTCTTCAAATCTCACCTCTGCTTTTTCAACGTCAATTTTGTTTTCAATTCCTACATCTCTCCCGTTGTAAACCCAGCTGATGTCTTCAAATAATGTGCGACCAACATTTAAGTTTAATGGCTCTGATTCTTCAGAATTTTCATTAGGTAATGTAGGAGGGAAGCTTGTAAAGGAGACAAGACTTTTTTGGACTTCTACTTTCTGTATATCATACAAGTTTTTGTTGAGGTCAATTTCATTAAAATCTACCGCAGCCTCTCCGAGTTTAGTTTTGAAAATTATTCCTGAGCTGAAATCGGTATATTCAAATCGGGTATTCTCTAAGAAGGCAGAGCTTAAATTAAAGTTGTTTTCAGACGTAGCAGTGGCGGCTTGGGTGGGCTCCTCCGATGTGGAATCTCCGGCAAAGGCATCAATAAGAAACTGATAGTTGAATTCGGATTTATTCTCTGTATTGTAAAGCTTTACCAAACCGTCTTTAAGTTCTACTTTATTTATTGCAACAGTACTTTTTAAGAGGGCCAGCATATCGAGATCAATGCGTATTTCGGTGGCTTTTACAAGTGTGTCTTTTGACTGATCTTCGAGATAGAGATCATTGATGATGATCCAGTCTGGAATACTGTATTTTATTTCACCAAGTTGATATTCTGTATTGATTTTATTCCCAATAAATTTATCAAGTTGATTACGCACTGTTTTTTGACCCAATGGCGAATTAATGTATAGAGCAAGCCCTAGCATTAAAGCTATAAGAACAGCCAGAATCCATAATAAAACCTTAGCGGCTAGACGCATATTTTCTTCAAAAAAGAATTTTTGTCGATACAAAGAACCGACTATTTTCTATCACTATTAAAAAACAATTCCACAATTAGTGGAAAGCATGACTCTATTCCTCAATATAACGAATGAATTGGCTGGGGAACATTTCTTTTGTGTGATTTGAAAAATGAAATTTATCATGTTAAATCCTGTCAAAATTGTTTTTAGCAGCCTTTTGGATTTTAGGTCAACGATGAGGCTTAGAAAAGAAGCGTATGAACATGCCGCTAACATGGAGTTCATTAGTCCACAAGAAAAAGAGCGTTTTAAAAACTGCTGGTTTCAGTCTACAGAGTCATTAATTTCTCTGGAAGAGAGACTTCAGGAGATGGAAAGGCATGCAGAAGACCTTGAGGATGAGGAGAAAAAGCCTTTGAAGAGTGGTCTTTATTATGCCATGGCAAAATCCACTACGAATGGCCTAACTGTAAATCTATCTTTACAATTGGGCGATCTCTGGCTGGTGCGGTCTTTTGAAGAGCTTTTATCCAGTATTGATTTCTCACAGTTAAAGTGTATTCAGGAAGAAATCAAAAGGTACATTCTTTGCCTTAAGTCTGGCTTACCAAATGATTATGCTCTTTATTAAGATTTGAAATGAGGCCCGGCCAAAAGCCGGGCACTCTAACTAACAAGTGAAAGCCACTACTCCTTCATCTCGATAGCGTGGCAAAAATCAAGATAGCACAGTAAAATATTGTAGCACAATTATCCCAGCAGCTGACACAATTGTGTATTATTCTCTACACGTACTCACCGGGATACTCACCAAACTCCTCTTTAAACTTCTTTATGAAGTAAGAAGTATTATTAAAGCCAATCCTTTCTGATACTTCAAAAACAGCCACCTTGTCTTCAGATAAAAGCAAGCTCTTGGCTTTATTCATTCTGATTTTCAGACCGTATTTGTTAATGGTACAGCCGTACACCAGTTTAAAACCATTGGTAAGTTTATTAACATTTAAACCTACCATTTTCGCCAATTCCCTTTGAAGCGGAGGGTTGGCGTATTGTTCTTCCATAATTTCGGCAGCTCTGATAATCGCCTCTTTCTCTTTAGTGCTAAGGCAATCGGCAGAGTTTGCATATGTATTTTTGTATCGGCCAATAGTGCCAATAGCCAATGCCATTAACTCTTTACAGTGAGCTTCAAGATTAATTCTTTTTTCAAGTCCTTCCTGAGCATTGGTTAGACATTTGTTTACCAGCTCCTTCATTTGATTATTCAATGGCTTCTTTTGAATTCTTTCATTATAGACTCCATTTTTTGCATTTTCCAGATTTTGAGGAAGATTGCCATTGGGGCAAAAGTTGTCATTCAACAAGTCAAGAAAGTTGGTCTGAATAACAATGGTTTTGAAGCGGGCATTGGGTTTCAGACAAAGCGTATAATTGGTTTTGTCTTTGGGTAAGCTGATGTATAAATGCCCGTTTTGTAGTTCATTATACTTTTCACAATCTTGTTTCTTAATATGTAAGTCGCTACCGCTATTATAAAAAAGATGCATCCCTTTTCTTATCGATTCCGGATTTTTGAGTGTAATACAGGTATCTTTATGAATCTGTAAATCAAGCATAATGAAAGTGATTTCATCTGCAGTTTTGTAGGCGGTAATCCTCCCATCCATGTGGTCATTGCATAAGTGATGGTGAAAGACCCCGCAGTCTTCTTTCTTTTCAGAAACCACTGACTGACCTTCAGCATCTGTGATTTCGGGTGTTTTCTTGAAATGAATTGTAAACATGGTTTATTCTTTGACGTTTTAGGAAACCTCTCTCATACGCTCATCACTTATTTTTTTAGTTTTTTTTTCTACGAAGTTGGCATGTTCACTTGAGCTTATTTTCTCTTTAGAAACTAAAGCCACATTCTTTGTAAAAGCTGCTCCGAAATACAAAATAATAGATGTATAGTAAACCCATGACAATAAGATTACCACGGTTCCACCTGCTCCGAACACCGAGTTTAACTCCGAATTAGATAGATAAAGGCCAATGAAGTACCTTCCTGCCAAAAATAGTGCTGTAGTAAGTAAAGCCCCTGTTAAAGAAACCTTTACGTTAAATTTCACATCGGGTAAAATCTTGAAAATCAGGAAAAATAACAGGCTGATTAATAAGATTAGAATAAGGTTATTTAACACGGCCGTGAGGATAAGCGAGAGTTGACTGACATTCTCTTCTATTTTGTCATGAAGCACATCGATAGCTGAGTTAATTAGCATCGAAACAAGAAATAAGAATCCTAAGGCTACAATGATGGAAAAGCTCAGCAGCCTGTCTTTGATAAAAGACATGATACCAGCTCCCTGAGGTTTGGCTTCTACACTCCAGATATCATTAATAGAGTCCTGCATTTCTACAAAAACTCCTGTTGCTGCAATAAGTAGTGTGGAGAGGCTGACTAAAGTGGCAATGTTTGATTGCCCTTCAAGTGTGGTACGACTTAAGATACCCTGAAGTGTTTCAGCAATATCAAGGCCTACAAAGTCTTGAAGCTTCGTGAAAATCTCACCACTTAAAATTTCATCTCCCCAGAAAAGACTGCCTATAGAAAGGATAAAATAAAATATAGGAGCCAGAGCAAAAGTGGTATAATATGCAAGTGAAGCACTCTTTTTCGGAATTTTATAGTCCCCAAAATTGAGTACCGTTTGCTTTAAGGCTTTAAAGATTATAGATATGCTTACACTATTCTTCATATCTAGTAAGAATAGATTATTGTTCCACAAAGAACGGTGTAGACATTATTCTACAGTGGCCTTTTAAAAGCCCTGCTAGTCACCTTTAGGCCTCATTTAGAGGTAATTTTAACTTAAAAGTTGCACCAGAATTAAGGTCTGAAACGAGATCTATTTCTATCTGATGGGCTTTGAGAATACTTAGGCTGCTGGCCAGACCAAGCCCTATGCCATTTGTTTTCTTTGTAAAGTAAGGCTCAAATATTTTGCTCTGATCTTCTTTAGAGATTCCAGGGCCATTGTCAGAAATAATTAACTCAGTGCCGTCAAGATAAACCTGAATGATTCCGTCTTTATTATCATCAATGGCTTCTACAGCGTTAACAAGTAGATTGGAAATGGCCAAAGAAATTTGTTCCTCATTTAAAGGCAGGATTAGTGGCTCGGCGGGTAATTTTACAATCAGTTCTATCCCTTTAAGCTTGGCTTTATCTTCAACGGTTTCAATAGTTTTCTGAATGATTTCAATGATATTGAGTGGTTCAAAAGCTTTTTCTTCTATTTGAGCACTGTTAAGTACTTTGGTGATAATACTGTCTATTCTGCCTGAGTTTCTTTTAATTATAGATAAGTAAGGAGAAACCTCTTCTTCTTCGGCCTCCATGCCTTCAATGGCCAAAGAAATATTTGAGAGTGGATTTCTTACCTCGTGTGCCAGAGTTCTCATAAATCTGGAGGTAGACTCCAGTTTTTCGTAAACCAATTTGTTTCTCTGTGCTTTTATCTCATCTGTCTTGTCAATTATTACACCGTGAAGGAAGTTTTGATTGTTATACGTATCCTGGTAATTACAGGTGAGAATCACCGTTTTGATGTCTCCGTTTTTGCAGGTAATGGTTATTTTTTCGCTCAGAATGCTTTTTTGAGCCAAGATGGTTTCTTTAAATTTAGTCCTGAGCTTTTCGTCTGTGACCAATGTCAGCAAGCCATTTTCTCCAAGTTCTTCGGGCCTATAGCCTGTGATAGATTCTAGTGAATCGCTGACACTGAGTATTTTACAGTTGGTGTTGGCAATAAATAAAATGTCTTTTGATTGTTCCAGTACAGCCCTGTACTTTGATTCGCTTACCTTTAAAGCTGCCAGTATTTCTGCCTGTTTCAGTGAATAACGAATACTTCTTTCCAGGTTTACGGAATTGATTTCTCGCTTAATCAGGAAGTTACTCACACCCATATCTGAGGCTTTCTCATCAATAGCCTGATCACCTTTGCCAGTTAGCAAAATAATAGGTGTGGGTTTGCTCAGCAACATGATTTCCTGGCACAAATCCAAGCCTGAATAGGCTCCCAAAATGTAATCAATTACAAATAAATCAAACTCCTCTGATTCAATTTTGGCAATTCCCTGCTTGAAAGTATTGGCCCAGGTGACTTCAAAATTATAAGAGGATATCTCATCAAGGGTATCCTGAAACAGTTCAAAATCCTCTTCGTCATCTTCTACTAACAGAAGCTTTACCTTTTGCATTGGCTTATTTTATGGGTAAATAAATGGAGAATGTAGTTCCTATATTTTCTTTTGAGTTTACCAGAATAACACCGTTATGGTTTTCTATTACTTTTTTACAAATGGCCAGCCCGATACCGGTTCCCGGATATTCGGATCTTCCATGGAGTCGCTTAAAAGGCACAAAGACAATGTCATTGAACTTGTCTTCAAAACCCAAACCATTATCTTTTACGGTAACGATGTAATAATCAGAGTTTGTGTCTAGGCCCACGGCTTCTTTTTCTGCTTTTTTTGCCTTTGTATAGTTGATATTTATCTCAGGATCTTTATCCTCATTTTTGAATTTAATGGCATTGCTTATGAGGTTTTGAAACAACTGATGAAGCTGAGATTTTATTCCCATTACTTTGGGGAGCTTATAATTAATTACTGCATTTGACTGCTTTATTGATTCCTCATAATCATTTACAATACCCTCCAGTACGTTTGTTAAATCTACTTCTTCATGTTCAGTGTTAATTGATGAAAGTCGTGATAGCGTCAAAATATCGTCTATTAACTGACTCATTCTCTTCACGGCACCCGACATTCTATCCAGGTACCTTTCTGATTTTTCATCCAGATTCTCAGCTAAGCTGGTTCTAAGCCTGCTTCCATAGGCTTCTATTTTTCTTAGAGGTTCCTGTAAATCATGTGAAGCGGTGTAGGCAAACTGCGTTAAGGCATCGTTTGACTTATTAAGATCTGAGAGTTGCTGCTGTTTTATTAACTCATTTCTGCGATCTTCGGTTATGTCTTTGATTGTGCCTTTCAGGCTTATGACTTTGCTCCCCTCTCTGTCTATAAAATGAGTTTTAAACCTGACATACCGAATAGTACCGTCTATTTTCCGAATTCTTATATCTGTAGTGCCGGTGTCTTTTGAACCTCCTACACGTTCCTTGAAATTAGTTAAAGCTTTCTCCAGATCCTCTTCATGTATGTATTTAAGTAGGTTTTTTAAATTCTTCTCTTCTTTGATGGAAAGGGCATCTTCATAGCCGAAAATTCTTGCCATACCATCAGACCAGAAAATACGGTCATCAATTACATTGTTCCGCCAGCAACCAAAATTTAGCTCTCTTTCGGCGGTGAGTAATACCTTGTAATGGATTTGGCTGTTTTCATCTTTTATAAAAGCCAGTCTTTTTAAGATGTACAGAGAGGCAGTGGAGCCATTCGTAAGTTCAATTTCTTTACAAATTACCTCAGCAAATGGAGAGTCTATGAGTAATTCTGTTTTGCTGATTTCGGTGCTTGCATACTTCTTAAGGAGTTCAGGAAATTTGCTGTGAAACTGACTATATGCGGCGAAAAAGGACTCGTTATAGGAAGGGTTAGTATATAGGGTTTCGTGGGTTTGGTCTGAGATAATAATCATGGGGTTACTAATGTCATCATAGACTGAGACATTAGGAACTATCTCCGAAACCAACGATTTCTTAAAATCAATTGACATTTTACAGATCGTAATATTTAATCTTATTATAAAGGGTTTTTCTATCTATGTTAAGGACTCTGGCAGCCTTACTTTTGTTAAAGTTTACTTCTTTTAAGGTGCGTACTATCAGTTCGGCTTCGGCTTCCCGTGCTACTTCTTTAAGATTTACAGCTTTATCCTGATTTTTTGACTCAAAGGTAGTTTCAGCGGCCAGCTCACTTTCTGGTGTTTTTAAAAAGTGACTGCTGACTTCAGAATTTTCCTGGTCAGATTCTGAGAAATGAATGTGGTTATGATTGACCAGCTCATAAGGTAAATTAGCCACTTTTATGATGTCTCCCTGGCAAAGCAATGCGGCTCGTCTTACTACATTTTTCAACTCTCTGATGTTACCATACCAAGGGTAATTCATAAATACCTCAGTTACTTCTTCACTGAATCCTTGAATGTTTTTATTTAAGTCTTCATTCACTCCATTTAGCATGTATTCAGCAAAGAGCATAATATCTTTATCTCTGTGTCTTAAGGCAGGAACATTGATCTCAAATTCATTAAACCTGTAAAACAAGTCTTCTCTGAATTTTCCTTTCTTTGCTGCATTCAGAAGCCTTTCATTACTGGCTACAATAATTCTAACATCCACGTTAATTTCTTTATTGCCACCAATTCTTTTGACCATTCTTTCCTGCACTACTCTCAATAGCGAAACCTGCACGTCATATGAAAGATTTGCCACTTCATCCAGAAAGAGCGTACCGGCATTGGCCTGTTCAAAAAGACCAATTTTTTGAGTGATAGCACCCGTAAATGAGCCCTTTTCATGTCCAAATAATTCGCTTCCGGCCAGTTCCTTATTTATTGCCCCACAATCCATGGCCACAAAAGCCTCTTTCTTTCTTTCGCTTCGTGCATGTATTTCTCTGGCAACGGCTTCTTTACCTGCACCACTTTCACCATAAATGATGACACTGAAGTTGGTAGGAGCTACCAGGTTAATTTGATTCAGTAGATTTTTGCTGGCCTGACCAGTACCGAAGATATTTCCTGTCTTTTTACTTTTGGTCTTTTTACTGCTCGCCTTCTCGGCTTTTTTCTCCTCTGTAGGCTGAGACTCTGAAGAAGTAGATGCTTCATCCGAGTTACTTTCAGTTTCTGTAGCAGAACTCAATGCTTTCTTAATTGTATTAAGAATTTCCTCAGGGAATATGGGCTTAGTGACATAGTCAAAGGCACCATGCTTCATCACATTGATGGCCACTTTAATATCTGAATAACCTGTAATGATAATTACGGGCAAATTTGGATGCTTTTCCTTAACACTTTTTAGTAAATCACCCCCGTTGATATCGCCCAGTTTAAAATCTGAGAGAATTAAGTCCGGAACATCTTCCTCAAGTAATGCCAGTCCTTTCTTTCCTGAATTAGCCAAAGAGACGGCAAAGTCTTGTCTCTTCAAAAACCTTTCAAGTAACAGGCATACATCCTGGTCGTCGTCGATTACTAAAATTTTCTTCATATAAGGGTAAGTCTTTAATTACGTGGTGTCTTTGTTCTACAAAGACTTTCTTTCAAGTGATGAAGGGATGTTTTCGGCCCTTCTGTATTTTGTGATGGTTCTTCTGGTCAGGTTAATGCCCTCTTTCTTCAAGATCTTTTGGATGTCAAAATCACTCAAAGGGTTTTTCTTGTCCTCTTGTTCTACCAGATTAATCACCATTTCCTGAATTTCTTTATTACTCTTTCTTTCTCCGCTTTCCAGATAAATTCCCTCTGAGAATAAATCTTTCAAGTGTACCAGTCCTATAGGCGTTCGGGCATATTTATTACTGGTTACTCGGCTAACGGTAGAAATATTCATTCCAATGTATTCTGCCACATCTTTCAAAATCATGGGTCTAAGCTTTTTATAGTCGCCGGAAACCAGGTATTCACCTTGTAAATAGGTAATGGCTTCTATTACTTTCGTCATGGTTTCTCTTCTTTGCTCAATGGCATCTATTAACCAATGAGCCGACTTCAGCTTCCCGCTTATATAACTATTTGTACCGTTTCTGGCGGTAGTTTTCATGCTGGCAGCATAATCTTCTTTAACTGAAAAGCTATAGTTTTTACTGGAAATAAGGCGGCCAATCAGTTTGTCGTCTACCTGGATAATCTCGTAATCAGGGGTAATGTTATGGTTAATTTCCTGACCACCAGAACTCATCCCTTTGGTAGGGTAAGGATTTAGAGAAGTGATAAATTCTAAACACTCCTGCAGCTTTTCAGGCTCTATTTTCAGTCGTTCACTAATCTTGGCCGGATTAGATTTAGAGAGATCTTCAAAACCTTCCTGCAATACTTTCAGAGTAGTGTTCTTCAGTTCTTCATCCAAATGTGTGTCTAACCTGGTCAATGTAATCAGGTAATCCTGAAGGTCAAAAGAAGCAAAGCCAAGCGGCTCAAAACGGTTAAGGATTTCCTTAACTTTCAGCACTTTTTCTTCCTCATAGAATTTATTACTGGCAAAGCACAGGTTGTCTGTAACTTCTTCAATATTAGCATTTAAGAATCCTTTACCGTCTGTTGAGTGTATAAGAAATGTGGCGATTTCCACAATATCATCAGGTAGGTTTTGAAACCTTAATTGCTCTTCATATATCTCTGTGGCACTTTGCTCTTCGGTGATTCTAGACATTCTCAAATCATGCCACTCGCTATCCGCCGGCCCGGATGAACCTGCATTGTTGAGTTTGTAATAAGGCTGATCATCCTCCAGTACATCTTTACTGAAGACCTCCTCATTTCTCATCTCGCCCGTTAGGGAATTATCAGAGAATGAGTCATCCTCATAGTTGTCGTTCTGATCATTTCCTTTTGGCTCAATAAAAGGGTTTTCAAGCAGTTCTTTGTTTACGTATCTGTCGAGTTCCTGCTGGTTGAGAAACAGAAAATTCAGAAATTGTATCTGCTGAGTATTAATTTTCTGACTCTGCTTTGTTGATTGTATTTGAACGTTACCAAGCATATTGATAAAGGTTATGAGTATTGACGTTTCGAGCAAAAATTCTATTGACAGGGTAGCTTAACTTAAATCTAAAAAAATGGCGAACCGATCCCTTGGAAAGTGCTACTTTAGCAAGTAGTAAAAAACCATACCTTTGAGTAATACACCACCGCTACGCTCAAATGTATCCAAAATTGTGTAGAATATATTCCACACAATGATAATAAAAGGCAACACACGTGAAACATAAGGCTGTAGACATTCTTTTTCTGGGTTCTTTCCTGTTTATAGGTGTGATTCTATTTACTGTTTACAATTATTATAACCGTCTATCGAGGTATAATGATCTGGTAGATCACACTTATCAGGTTAAAAATACCATTATAGATTTAGAAAGTGAGTATAGATCTATGGTGGCAAACCAAAGAACTTTTTTACTTACTCAGTCAAGTTCATACCGGGCAAAGTACGAGCTCGGACAAAAAAACGCCAGAGAGCTTTCGGGATTGCTCGGAAAGCTAATTCATGATAATCCTGTGCAGGTTAGAAATCTGGATTCTTTGAACCGATCATTTGAGAATAGGGTAAGCCAGCTAAATGAGGAGATTATGATGCTGGAGAAAGGTTTGATTACAGACCGCAGCATAAGAAATCATGTGGTGGCTACCAGCAATGAGGTAGAGTCATTTATGAGTGAGATTAAAGAAATGAATGCTCACGAGACCATGTTGCTAAAAGGTAGACTCGAAAGGCAGACCCAAGGAGAGCGAATGACTCCGATAGCTTTCATCATACTTGGAGTCGTTTCAATTTCAATTTTAGCTTATTCCTATTTTAGGTTAAAAACAGAACTCGCAGATAATACAGAGCTTTTGAGTTCTAAAAGGGTAATGTTAAGAAAGCTATTGAATTTCAATAATGAACTGGAGCACTACGTCTATCTAACTTCACATAATTTGCAAGAGCCTTTAAGGAAGATTCAGTTATTCACAGACACGGCTATGATCGCTTTTAAGCGGAACGAGGTAAATAAGGTGGAAGGTTATCTGAAAAGCATAGATAATGCGGCGAAAGAATCTGCTGAAATGGTGAAAGGGCTTCAGAATCAAGCAAAGATGAATATTGAAGGAGCTCAAAAGAATTTCGTTCATCTTTCTGATTTATTCAAAGAGGTAGCGTCTGAGTTTCAGGTAGCCTTAGAGCCCGATGTAAAGGTTAGAATAGAATCAGATGAGACCCCTAAAATGTATGTTCATCGAGACCAAATCACAGACCTTTTCAGAAAACTTATTGAGAACTCAGTAAAGTTTAGAAATCAAGAGCTTCCTGAAGTGGTTCTTAGTTTAGTGTATGAAAGGAAAGAAGTGATGGGTGTGGAGTATCACTCTGTGAAAGTGAAAGACAATGGATTGGGTTTTGATACCCGCTATGCAGAGAAAATATTTATGATATTTAATAAATTGGGCCTGCATAAAAACTCAAATTCAAAACCTGTAGGTTTGAGTGTCTGCAAAAAAATAATGGAAAGGCACGATGGGTTTATAGAAGCTCATAGTGAGGTGGGCAAGGGAGCTACTTTTGAATGTTTGTTCCCGTTAATAGGTTAACTCTTACTAATACCAATCTACCTGGTTAATTTCCTGGATAGGTTTTGAGGTAACTTTTTTCTCTATTTCTGTACTGTACGGCTCCTTAACCTTAGAAATTTCTTCTTCAATTTGATTTTCAAGCTCTGCCGCTTGTAAAAAAGCCTCCTCTCTTAGACTTAATTCAGAAACCTGAATGACTCTGTTAAGAAAACCTTTCAAGCCCTCCAGCATATTGTATTTGTTTTGAGGCTGTGAGAGTTGATTAATCACCCCATTGGTAATTAATGGTGCTATGGTGTGTACCAGGGGACCTGCAGATTTCGGCAAAAGTTTATTTACAAGAAGATGACTGCCTATTTTCTTAGAGGTAGGCTTGGCATTGGAGATAAAATTTCGAATGGCCATGAAAGGGTTCAAGTCCTCTTTAATTTCTTCTTTTACATTCTGCAAATACATTTCTGATTCAAGAATTCGCTCCTGAAGTTCAGACTTTCTTGTCTGATAATCCTGATAATTATTGAAAGTTTTCATGATTGATGTGCTTGTTTTTCCTCTTCGTCAAAAAGAATGTTTAGAATTTCAAAAGCGATGAAATCGCGAAAGATTGTTTTCCCCTTAGAATAAAGAACTATTGATACAATGGTATAAAGAATGGCTACTGTCACATATCCCAAAGTATTGCTCTGCCACCATGCATTTAAAACATTGGCCAGGGCTACCGATAGAAACACCACTGCCATTACCGCAAATAGTACATACGCCATCGTAACGGCTGTTTGGGCTAAGAGCCCTGACACCTTATCTGCAGATTTCATGAAGAATAGATCTTTCTGCAAACCTATATAGCGTTGTATATTTTCCTTAAGGCTTGCATCTTCTATATCGTAGTACTCTTGAGAATTCATGAGGGATAAATTTTAATCTTTAAAAAATGGTGAGCCTAAAGCAATAGAAGAAGGCCAATTGACCTCCTCCTATTTATCAGGCACTTCGCTTTTAAGCTACTTTGATCTTATTGGTTTTAGACTTTACAGTGTCTACTATTTTGTTGATTTCTTTTTTTCCTTGATCTATAACTTCGCCAGCCTTAGCCACTGTAGTGTCTTTGGCTGAGGCTACATAGTGCGAAACGTCTGTGCCTGCATCAGAAAGCTTTTTCTTAACTTTCTTTCTTGTTTTAGATCCTTTATCGGGTGCAAATGCGATCCCAACGGCGGCTCCTACTGCTGCCGCTGCTACTATACCTGTTATTGTTTTAGCTACTGTGCTCATGATAATTTGTGTTTTTAATTATGAATAATTTTCACACTGAATCCTTAAATATTGATTCCGGTACATAATAGTGCGGTGTTTGCCCATTAAGTGTGGAATATACTGCACAGGTGGGTATTTGGATAGCCATTCATCATGTAGCTTTTTAGGTCTTTAGAATAGCTATACATTATATATCTACTTTCAAGCAGCAAGGGCAGGAATGCTTTTTTTAACCGAATGAGAAAACAAATCAAATTATGGAAAAAGTAAAAAATTTAAGAACACTAGTAAGTTTATCTGAATTGCTGATTGACAGAAACCAAGGTTATCTGAAGTGTATAGATGATGCCGATACAGCAGATGTAGACCTGATCAGATTTTTTAAAGAAATGGCTGATCAGAGTATGCGATTCAAAGTAGAGCTTGATGCCTTTTTAATTAAATACTCTGAAGAACCGGCGGAGTTTGAAAATTCATGGTTAGCTAAAATGCATCAAGCATGGATAGATATAAAAACCTCCCTGGTGAAGAGAGACAGAAAGGCTCTGATTGAGAGCTGTAATTTTGGTGATGATGTTATTATAGGAGCATACGAACAAGCTCTGGAGAATACAGAATTTTTTGATGCCAAAATTCAGGAAACACTTAGATCGCATTTGGTAGAATTCAAAAAAGCCAATGCACTTCTGGAGAAGTTGGAAAATCTGGAAGAGGCTAAATAGTTTTCGTATTGAAACATTTTAAAGGGCAGGCTCTGATGAGTCTGCCCTTTTTTCTTTTTGATTACTCAGCCAGTAAGGCCTCTTGTGCACTTTCGACTTCAGCTAGTGCTTTTTTCGCCAGGCGGTTTAATCCTTTCTTCGCTTTAAGGCGATTAATAGAGCCTTTGTTCGGTGAGTATAAAATGGCCGCAATAAAACCCGAAAGTCCGGCGGCTAGATAAAGTGTTGATTTGCTGTTTTTCATAAAATTTTCTTTTCGTCAATGATAAAAATATCATTCCTGTGGTTTTGAACCCGCCTGAATATGTGTGGTGAAAAGTGTAGAGGGAATGTCGAAAAATGAGATTGTGTGGAATTTAAACAACATATCTGAAATTGCTATTTAATTATTAAGTAGTTTATAAATAGGCGGTTATGGATTTTGGTGTGTTTGTGGAGTCATTATTTAACAGACATAATCAAACATTACAACATTTATGAAAAAGCTTAAAACAAATAAACTCATCGCATTAGGACTGTCTCTTACAATGTTTTTAGGAGGATGCTCAAGTTTGAAGAAACTAACCCGTGAGCAGAAAGGTGCCATTATTGGTGTAGGTACCGGAGCCGCCGCCGGTGCTGCTATTGGATCTAAGTCTAAGAATCCGGCAGTATATGCAATTGTTGGATCTGCAGTAGGTGGGGTCGCTGGTGCAGTCATTGGTAAATATATGGACAAACAAGCCAAAGATTTAGAGGATGACCTGGCCGGTATAGCGGAGGTTGAGAGAATTGAAGAAGGTATTAAAGTAACCATGGGTTCAGGAATACTATTTGGTTTTGACTCCTACGCTTTGTCTGCAGCTACTAAAGCCAACCTTGATAAACTGGCCTCTACTCTTTCAGAATATGACAAGACAGAAATCTTGATTGCCGGTCATACTGATAACGTAGGCTCTGAAGAGTATAACCAGAAGTTATCGGAAAAAAGAGCAAGTGCAGTCAGTGACTATTTAATGGCCAATGGCGTGAAAAGATCAAGGTTAGTGTCGATAGGTTATGGAGAAACTGCTCCGGAATATGACAATTCAACAGAGACCGGTCAGGATAAAAACAGAAGAGTAGAACTGGCCATTGTAGCTGACGACAACTTAAAGAAAGATGCAAAGTCAGAAGCAAAAAATATGGCTTTGAATAAATAATTAAACCAACAAATCACAAAAACAGATACAAATGAAAAAGTTAATAGCAATTCTAACAGTAGTGGGTTTAGCAGGAACAGGAGCAATGGCCCAAGGTTTTGAAATTGGTGCCAGAGCCGGGGTAAACCTCTCTCAGGTAAGAGGAGACGGCAGCGGTAGCGACGGCGGTTTCTGGGACTCGGGAGAAACGCGTACCACAGGCTTTACCGGTGGGCTTTACACCAGATTTGGTAACAAAGTATTTCTGCAACCTGAGTTTATCATATCTCAAAAAGGAGGAACAACCACAGGTTTGCTAGGTGGAGAAAGAGATTTTAAACAAACCTATTTCGATGTGCCCGTTTTAGTGGGAGTGAAGGCAGGCGAAGTAGTAAGAATTCAGGCAGGACCGGTAGCTACATTCCTTATCAATGAAGACGAAACGTTCTTTCAGAACATTGGTCTTACCGAAAAAGAAGAAGGTTTCAGAAAAGCTATTCTGGGATATCAGTTAGGAGTAGGTTTTGATATAAGCAAATTCAGGTTAGATATGAGATACGAAGGAAACATCAATGATGTATTCAATATCGACTACGATAACGATCAAACAAGAGATCAGTTTGCAGGAAAAGGTAACCTATGGTTCTTAACTCTTGGTTATGCCTTTTAATTAATTGATAACTAAAGTTTTAAAAAGATAAAAGTTAACACAAAACATAAATTATGGAAGCTCAAATAGGAATAGAAAAAAAACACAAAACAGAAATATCTGACGCACTGAACATACTTCTTGCCGATCAGCATATTCTTTACATTAAAGAAAGAAATTATCACTGGAATGTAGAGGGTAGTTCGTTTTTAGAACTACATGAGTTTATCGAAAAGCTCTACACAGAACTCGAAGCTCATATTGATGCTACAGCAGAAAGAATCAGGAAAATTGGAAAATCTCCAATGGGCTCATGTCAGGAGTTTCTTGATTTTACCAATCTTAAAGAAACCAAAGAGCCTTATCACGATGCTCATAAAATCCTGAAATCACTTCTAAATGATTACGAAACCATTATCAGATGGATACGCGACAACGTAGAAGTAGCAGCAGACAATAAAGATTATGGTACAGAAGACTTCATGGTAGGTCTAATCAGATCTTATGAGGAAGCTGCCTGGATGCTCAGAGCATATATTTCAAAAAAATAATTACAGGAATTGGTTTTCCTGATTTCACTTTAAAATAATACAATCATGTTACGATGGTCAATATCATTCTTAGTCATAGCCTTAATAGCCGGTGTTTTAGGTTTTGGAGGCTTAGCAGCTGGAGCTGCTGAAATTGCAAAAATTCTTTTCTTCTTATTTATAATTCTGTTCGTGGTTTCTTTAATCACAGGAAGGTTAAGAGGGAAAAATCGGGATTTACTCGATTAGAATAAGTACACATATTTTCAATTCTAAAGAGGTCAATTTTTTTGACCTCTTTTTTAATTCAGGATCGCCCCATTTATCCCCTGAAAGGGGCAATATTCTACAGTTTTCATCAGTATTGAGGTAAAAAACTAGTGGAATTAAAGTTTAAGAATAACTGTGAAACAATATGTTTTAATTATGAAAAAGCTAATAAAATCAACGGCCTTGGGAATCTTATCAATTGCCACATTTTCATGCAATTTGAAAACAAGTGACCAAGCCGAATTAGAAAAACTCAGAGCTCTTGAAGCTCAGAGAAATGCAATGCAATCTGTCAATGTAGCTCAGCCTCAAAGTGACATAGATTTCGAAAGTCCAAACTATGAACCCAGCGAGCCTGTAGCGTACAGACCTGAAAAAAAGAAAATGTCTGCTGCCACCAAAGGAGCTCTTATAGGAGCAGGAGCCGGAGCGGCATCAGGAGCAGTGATTGCTAAAAAGCCGGTAAAGGGAGCTGTTCTCGGCGGTGTAATAGGTGCCGGTGCCGGTGCAGTTACCGGTAGTATAATTGATAAAAAGAAAAAACAGTAAGCCGCTTAATTCATATGACTTTAAAGGAGGATTTTAATCCTCCTTTTTTTTATGGCTTTGCTCTGGCTTAAACTGTGGAAACTTAATTAAAGTGTGGAAATTACCGTACAGCTCAGCTTTTAATCCACACCATTGTCAAGCATAGGTTAAAGGAATAAATATTTAATAATCAATGTATTACATATTATTTCAATTATGAAGAACCTATTGACTATACCATTTTTAACTTTAACTATTTTAGCTTCTATGACTTCCTGTACAGAAGTAAAAGAAGTGAATCCCGAAGCAGATGAACCCACTGAGCAGGCTAAGCCCTCATCTGAGGAGCCCAAAGAAGACGAAGGCAACGAGGAGGAGAAAAAGGAGGAGGATAATCAATCTGAAAATTTTGGGACTATACTAAATGTTGTTACCCCTACGGGCTATGAAGCCCAAATGGATCAACAATACGGAAGCAATAAGTTTCAGAAATACGATGTGTACGTGCCTATACTAAATTCTGAAGACTCTGAAGAAAAATCGGTATCAGTGGTACTGGTTCATGGAGGGGGCTGGAGCTTGTTAGACAAATCCTTTTTGAGCGAGGTCGTAGAAGAATTTAAGAAGCAAAAACTTAACGTTACGATTTTCAATATTAATCACAGGTTGGCTGGAATTGACGGCACCACCTTTCCTGATATTATGCAGGACTTTGATCTTTTCTTTGCTCATCATCAAGGTTTAAAAGCTTCTTTAAACCTAAGAGATGAAGTAGTAATGTGGGGTTACAGTAGCGGAGGGCACCTCTGTTTAACATATAGCTATAAAAATCCGGATAAAGACATTAGGGCAGTAGCTGCGGTGGCAGCACCGACAGATCTGACCAGAAAAACCATTCATGACGAAATAATAGACGATAAAAACAGAAACTTAACAGAACTTCTCATCGGACAGGATTTTGATTCTAATCCACAGGCTTACAGAAATGCCAGTCCTATTTATGCCGTAAATAGTAATTGCCCTCAGACTATTCTTTTTTATGGAGCTCAAGATGATTTGGTAGAAAAGGAGCAGGGAAGTAGTTTACATTCAAGATTAAAAAGCAATGGTGTTTTCTCTGAGTATAATGTATTGCCAGGTGCTACCCATCAAATGAAAGGTCAAATGAATAAGATTGTGAACATGACGGCTGTATTTCTGGAGAAACTTTAATAAAAAATTGTCATTTCATGCGTAGCACTCCGCTTTAACCACGCTCCTTTGTACCTTAGATGAGAAGTTTAACGTCTGTATCCTCATGATTGGAGCTATATATTATATCTGTGCATTTTTGGTGATTAGCAATGTTCTGATCACAAGAGTGGGTTCTTCTCATTGGATGATTCGTTTTACTGACTTTCCCCGGCTTCAACTATTTTATTTAGGTGCAGTAGGAACCGTTTTTGGCTTTTTCTATGAGCTTCACGATAGCTGGATAGATAAAGCCATTTTAGTGTTAGTAATATTTTCTACTGTTTATCAGCTCATCCGCATATACCCATATACTCCTTTGGCCAGGAAAGAAGTGGCTGATGAACCGCCAAGCACAGATACGCCTGACGTGAGCGTATTGGTAAGCAATGTGTTAGATAAGAATAGACGAGCCGATCTCTTACTTAAGTTAATTGAGAAAAGAAATCCTGACGTAATCCTACTCATGGAAACAGGTATGTGGTGGGAACAAGCAATGCAGGTGCTAGAAGACGAATACAAATATTCGGTAAAAGTACCATTAGAGAATGCCTACGGTATGCATCTTTATTCCAGACTTAAAATAGAAGCGGCACAGGTGCATTACAAAATTCAGAAAGAAGTGCCCAGCATTACTGCCAGATTAGTACTTGCCAAAGGTCAAAGCTTAAAGCTTTATTGTTTGCATCCTAAACCACCCAGCCCCACAGAGAATGAAACCTCTGTTAACAGAGATGCCGAGTTATTGATTTACGCAGCAGACATCAACGATAAAATGGAGCCAGCTCTTGTTATAGGAGATTTGAATGACGTAGCCTGGAGTAAAACTACCCGGTTATTCCAACAGATAAGTGGCTTGCTAGATCCCAGAAAAGGAAGAGGTTTTTTCTCTACTTTCAATGCCTTTATTCCTTTTTTACGCTGGCCGCTTGACCACGTGTTCTTCTCTGAGCATTTTCAGCTCAGAAGTATTGCCCGGCTGCCGTCTATTAAATCAGACCACTTCCCGATTTTCATTTCTTTAGATTTTGCACCTGCAAAAAAACATAAACAAGAAGTGCCTGAGGAGGCAACAGAAGAGGAAGAAGAGTGGGCAGAAGAAAAAATAAAAGAGGGAATTGCCAATGGCAATTCCCCCGAAACAGAATAGTTTTCCTTTCTATTTATGGCAGAGTAGGTATGATCAAAAACTCCACAACTCTGTCTTTATTTGATGTTCTCAGATTTCGTGACTGATTTGGAAATGAAACACCCATTGGGTCAAGTAAAATTCTCTTCTCTTCAATATCTTTCTTAGATAAGAAACGAGCAACTTTTTTAGCCCTTTCCATGGCTTCTTTCTCATCTTGGTCTGTACCAGAAACCGCGGTTTTTCCTGCAATTATAACTGTGCCGTTTTGATAGGTCTTCAGTGCTTTAACCAGTTTGATATAGTCTTGCTGGGCATTATTACTAGGTACATATTTTGATAAGCCAAAAAGATCGCCTCTTTCATAGGTAATCACTATGCCTTTGTCTGTCAATGTAGCGTTACCAATATCTCCAAGGTCTTCTTTTAACTCATTGACTTGTTTTTGAAGTTTAGTTTTGTCAAACTTTTCTGTGTCTAAATCTACCACCTCATGTTCTTCGGTCACCAGTGCATAATCTGGTATTGCTACTGTTTTCGAAGTTACTTTTTGTCCTACTGGTGCGTTCGTTGTGGTGGTTTGAGCCGAAGTAACAGTAGAGGTTGTAGTACATGAGCATACTGTTATTGCTCCAAATAAAATCATTAACTTTTTCATCTTTTCTTTTCTTTTTTATTCAATGTTTACATGGAATTTACCGCTTGAAATATCCCAAAATTTAAAAATACTTCTTGTCGGTTTATTTGATAAATCCGTGTTTTCTACTGGTTTAGTTAAATAAGTGTTCCATAAATAACGATCGCACTTCATCTTCTATACAAATTGAGGATTAAATTTCACTCAAATGTCATTGTGTGGGTTTTATTCCATGATTTCAAGCTTTTTTGGCCGGAACGGTCCTTTAGTTCTTTAGTCGAAACCAAACATAAAAATCATGAAAATAACAGGAATTTTATTCACAAGTGGGATATTGCTTTTTGCTGCCGCTTGTACAGAAAGTGAATCTGAAAGAGCTGAAGAAAGAATGGAAGAAGCAGCAGACGAAATGGATGACCGTGTAAATGGTTTATCTGAAGAACTCAAAGAAGCTATTGATGAAATAGACGAAGAGATTCAAGAAATAGAAAACGGGATGGAGAATGCTGCTGATAATACTAAGGAAGCTACAGAGGAGGCGATGGCAAAATTGAAAGTGAAAAAAGAGAAGCTGGAAAACGATCTCAATCAGATAGGGTCTAAAACCAAAGAGGAATGGAACGAATTTGAGGCAAAAGTTAAGGCTGAATTGAACGAGATCGAAGAAAATATTGAAGATTAACTTGAAAATATGCGTGAAAAAAAGGGACTGCATTGCAGACCCTTTTTTTATGCCACTTAACGAAACTAAAATGATCTTTGCCAGAAAAGAAACTTCCGGAGTATTGTTTCTTTGTCATTGGTTTCCAAAGAAGTATTGTCTGTAGTTGTGGAGTTCTTTTTGCCTCTTAAGTAAATCAGAAGCGTTGTTATTGTTAATATTAGCATGGTTGTAATAATTTGTGTTGATGTCTTACTCTATAGATTAAAACATCATTCCTTATGCTTAATGCCTTGAAGAATCACTTCTGGGGATTTTTAAGAACAAAACTGTAGAGATTGTGCTCTTGCTTGGTTTGAACTAAGACTCCGATCGTGATGAGTATTTGTTCTGTCTAAGAAACAAAAAAGTACCTACAAAAAGGCTTAGAACTAATAAGAAGTCGAAATATGTCATAGCTGTAATGTTTTTCTTTTAGACCCTAAAAGTTAGTTCCGGTCACGAAGAAATAGAAAGTGTGGAATTATTTAATCAGATGTATATTTTTGAATAATTATCCATTTTAGATCTGCCTCCTGAGGAGCTCCTAACACTAAACGCATAATTTTGAATACCAGGCTAGTTTTTTACCTTCTGATTTGTTTTTATAAAAAAAGAGACCATGCATTTGTAGGCATAGTCTCTTCCATTTTTGGTTTGAAATATTACTTTTTCTGAGCTGAAAGCCACTGCATAATATTTACAGACATACCGTTTACTTTTACAGGTTTTCCATCATAATCTAAACGGCATTCGTTGGCATGCAGATAAACCCACGACCAGTGCCCGTTATAGTGATATGAGTCTCCACCGTATTGATTGGTAATATCTACCACATGGTCATAAAAACTAAAATGAACATTTGAGGCTCCTGCTTTTTTTAGCCGGTTGTAAACTGGCACCACCGTAATGGCAGGATCTGTGGTTTTATCATCTTTAGACTGCACAAACCAGATCGGCACATTTTTGATGCTCTTTATCTGCTCATCTGTAATATACTCAGAAGAATAGGCCAAAGCACTTACAAAGCCAGCCGCAAAATAATTCGGGTTATTCAAGATTAATTTTAAACTCATATAGCCTCCGTTTGAGCAGCCACCTACATAAATTCTGCTGGCGTCTATTCCCGGGGTTTTACTGACATAATCTTTAATCAGAGCCATAAGCCCTTCGTTGTAAATGTCGTTTTTATCACCTCGGGTATAACCTCCTTCTACGCTGTTCATCCAGAAAGTAGGAGCTTGTGGAATTAACACATAAGCTCCGTCAAATATGCTCTGTATTTCTTCTGAGGCATAGTTTACAGCCTTATTACCTACGGCTGCAATCGCCGGGTCTGTACCTCCTTCGCCTCCTCCATGAAGCCAGATAAGTAGTGGTGCTTTGCCGGCTCTTTCTTTTGGTTTAAAAGAAGCATAAGACATGCTGATATCTTTGTGAGTGAATTTGCCACTAAGGTCAAACTGATCTAAAATAGGTATACTTCTTCCGCTTTCTTTGTTCCATACCTGACCGGTAGATTGTTGTACGATAGTCATTTTGTAATCTACCCAGTTGTTTCCCTTGCTCCTAAAGTATTGAATGGCCGAGCCAAGAGGTTTAAATGGAGCCACTGCTAGTGTCAGAGTGATGTATTTTCCTTTGGCAGCAGCTGTACCATTCTGATCTGAAACAAAAGCTTGCAGGACTTCCCTATTTCCACTTCTTTGGTCTGCAGGGATCTCTCCTAAATCTGTACTTCGCTTTGCAAGAACGGTAAAGTCTTGAAAGTTAACGGATTCTATCTGGGAGTCTAAAGAAAGGATAACTTTACTCACATGTGGTCCCCAGTCAAAAGTTTCAATAATCAAATGGTATTCACCGGAGGCCAAAACTGGCTCATTTGTTTTTATTTCGGCTCTTAGGGGTAGTTGGCTTAGTAGCATCAAAACGATGCTTAGGATGGTTAATTTCTTCATGATAATAGGTTAATGTTTATACTAACTTAGACAATAATTTGGTAGTACAGAATGACTTTCGATGCATTAGTCTTTTAGATCGATAGAAGTGGTACTAGAGAATTTGTATTAAATAGAAGCAGAAATGTAGAGCAGTGTTTCTAAAGTACTTTTGGTAGTTTTATATTGAACATTAAAATCACTTCATATGCTAAAAAAACAAATATTTAAGCCAACATACCTTTTCATCTTTTCGCTCTTCTTGTCTTCGCAGCTGGTGGCACAGCAAAAAGTTGATTTCAAGAAACTGGATGCTTACTTCAATAAAGCCCAAAAAGAATGGGGTGTGCCTGGCATGAGCATTGGAATAGTAAAGGATGGCCAGTTGGTTTTTGCCAAAGGTTACGGCACTCAGGTTACAGGTAAAAATGTGCCAATTACTAAAGAAACAAACTTTGCTATTGCCTCTAATTCAAAGGCTTTTACCTCTGCCATTATGGGTATTTTAGTGCAGGAAGGTAAGGTTCAATGGACAGATAAGGTTAGAAAGTATTTGCCATACTTTACTCTTTATGATGATTTTGTGAGTGAGAATACCACTATTGAAGATTTGCTTAGCCATAGAGCTGGTTTAGGCACATTTAGTGGTGACATAATGTGGTATAATGCTGATTTTAGTGCTGAGCAAATCATAAAAAACATACGTTATTTAAAGCCCGATTATGGTTTCAGAGATGGCTACGGTTATTCCAATGTTATGTTTATAACCGCCGGAGAGGTCATTAAAACCATCACAGGCAAAACCTGGTATGAGAATGTAAAAGAAAAGATTCTTGACCCTTTACAGATGAACAGAACCTTTGTTAATGTTCCTCAAATTGAAGCGGCAGGGAATGTAGCCACTCCACATGCACTTTATGGCGATACGCTGCATCAGGCTATCGGTTTAACCTCCTGGGAAGAAATTGCTTCAACCGGCGGGTTATTTTCGAATGTAAAGGATTTAAGTAAATGGCTCATATTTAATCTAAAGAATGGCGTAGTAGGTTCAGATACCTTGTTTACTGCGGCTACCAGAAATAATCTCTGGAACCTACATAATGCATTTGCAATAGACAGAACTACATTGAATCCCTATGGTGCCAGGTTCGCCGGGTATGGTTTGGGCTGGTTTATTAGAGATTATCATGGTAAGTTAAGAATTTACCATACCGGCGGCTATGATGGAATGATATCCTCTATTAATATGCTTCCTGAGGAAAATTTAGGCGTCATTGTTTTAACAAATGGTCTGAAAGCCCCCATAGGCTCTATTCCTGCCTATGTTTTTGACGCCTTTTTAGGCAGGCAAGAAAGAGACTGGTCAAAAGAAGATTTAGCCCGAAGAGACAGCTTTATAAAATCTGATACCCGAATAGAAGACCTTAAAAATACCAGACAAACTTCTACTCAGCCTTTAGTAGCAATGGAAGACTTGGTAGGTACTTATCTAAGTGATTTATATGGGGAAATTAAAGTTAGAAAGTTGGGCGGGAATACTCTTGAGATTGATTTTACGCACACAGAGTCGCTAAAAGCCAGTTTGAGCCATTGGCATTATGATACGTATCAAATTAATTTCTATAAAAGTCATCCATGGTTCAGCTTTGGTCTGGTCAAATTCACTACAGATGCTTCGCTAAAAGTAACAGGCATTGAATTTACAGTTCCTAATGACGATTTCTGGTTCGAAGAGCTCAATGCAAAAAAAGTAAAATAAAAAAATCCCCTCCTCGGAGGGGTGGCCGCAGGCCGGGGTGGGTTATATCGAAGAGTCAGCTAATAGAGAACAAAAAAGTAAAATAACAAAATCCCCTCCTCACGGGGGGTGGCCACGGGCAAAGGTGGGCAAAATCAAAGAGTAGGCTGACAGAAAAAAAGGAAATAAAAATCCCCTCCCTGGAGGGGTGGCCGCAGGCCGGGGTGGGTAAAACGAAGAACAAACGATTTCTCCATGCAAGAAATTTTCAATATATTATGTGATCTTCCATCATGTTCTGCGACTAACTGAAAAAAGATTACATGAAAAAGACGAAAACACTTTTTGCCGCTTTAATACTTTTGCTCACTTCTTATGGCCTGTATGCTCAGGATATTTCAGGAAAATGGCACGGGCTGTTGAAAGTGCAAGGCACTGAACTAAGAATTGACTTTAACTTCAATAAGGAAGGGGAAGCTTTAAAAGCTACGCTTGACAGTCCTGATCAGAAGGCTTTTGGAATTCCTGTTTCCAAAGCGAGCTTTGAGGATTCTCAATTATTTTTAGAACTGACGGCTTTAGGTGCACAATATGAAGGAGAGCTCTTCTCTAAGGATAGCATTTCCGGAACATTTACTCAAAGAGGCATGAGTTTTCCATTAAACTTAAGCAGAAAAGAAATAGCAAAGACCCTTGTGAAAAGGCTACAGGAGCCGGTGAAACCCTACCCATATAAAGAGGAATTTGTTTCCTTTAAAGGAGGCGGCGATTTTGAATTAGCTGGCACACTTACCACTCCTTTTAACAGCACAAAAGGAGCTCCTTTAGTCATACTTATTACAGGTAGTGGCCCGCAAAATCGCGATGAAGAGTTTATGGGCCATAAGCCTTTCTTTGTTTTAGCAGACCAGCTGACCAGAGCTGGGATATCGGTATTGAGGTATGACGACCGGGGTACCGGAGGGTCAGGAGGTAGTTTTCACCAGTCTACCTCACTTGATTTTGCTAAAGATGCGGCAGCGGCAGTAGAATTTGTAAAAAGCAGGCCCGATTTATCTCATTCTAAAATTGGGTTGGCAGGTCACTCCGAAGGAGGACTTATTGCACCTGTTACAGCCACTTATACTGACGAAGTTGATTTCCTTGTGTTAATGGCTGGTCCCGGTGTTTCAGGTAAAGAAATTCTGTTGGATCAAACAAAGTTAATTGGAAAAACCAGTGGATTAAGTCAAACAGATCTGGAAGTTGATATGGCCTTTGCTAAGAAGATTTTTAACGTAGCAGAGACATATAAAGACATGAGTCAGAGGAAGGAGGAACTCTCCAGGCTTTTCAGAGAAGAGCTAAAGGCAAGACCCGACTTAAAGCCCGCCAAAATGAGTGAAGAGGAATTCCTGAATGCTCAACTTCCACAGTTTCTTTCTCCATGGTGGTCATATTTTATTTTCCATGAGCCTAAGGAATATTTGAAAAAAGTAGCGGTGCCAGTTTTAGCCATTAATGGCTCGATGGATGTACAGGTGCCAGCAGAAAGAAACCTGAAGGCCATTGAACATGCCTTACAAGATGGTGGAAATAAACAGGTTACTATTAAAGAATTTAAAGGTTTAAACCACCTTTTTCAAGAGTGTGAAACAGGTGCAATGTCAGAATACGAAAAAATAGATCAAACAATGTCTCCGGAGGTGATGAAGTATATGACAGAGTGGATGTTAAATCTTAAATAGTTTTTGGGTTCACACTTTGCAAGCATATCTAATTGCTTCTGATTTAAGAATGAATGGGCTAGGGCTTGTAAATTCTAATTTAATTCTAATCTAGGAACTGGCTTATATTTATGCCTTACAGGTAATTTTAGTTTTAAACGAATTCTAATGTACCAAATTCTATTAATTGAAGACGAGGAGGGTGTAGCCGATTTTATTAAAACCGGCCTTGAAGAGGAAGGATATGAGGTTTTGCATGTCAAGGATGGTTTGCAGGGGATTGCGGCTATAAAAAGCACGACAATAGATTTGGTTTTACTTGATATACTCCTGCCTTTTATGAATGGCCTGGAGGTGTGCAAAAAAATTAAAGGCGAGGGTTTTATTGACTTACCGGTTTTAATGTTAACTGCTCTCGGTAGTGCAGAAAATGTGGTTCTGGGTCTTGATAGCGGAGCCGACGATTATCTTGCAAAGCCCTTTAAATTAATTGAGCTGAAAGCCAGAATAAGGACATTGTTGCGGCGTAGAGAATATACTTCGGGTCAGACTATTGAACAGGAAACAACCTATCAGTTTGCTGATATTGAACTGAATGATGACTCAAAAACAGTGAAGCGAGGTGGAGTAGAAATTTCTCTTACCTCCACGGAATACAGGCTTTTGCACATGTTTATAAAGAACCCCAGAAAGGTATTGTCACGAAGCAGTTTGCTTGATGAAGTATGGGGGATCAACTTTGATATTGGCACAAACGTGGTAGACGTTTATGTGAACTACCTTCGAAAAAAACTCGATAAATACGGCTCTGGAAAAGTAATACATACGGTCATTGGAATGGGCTATGTTTTGAAGCAGGAATAATGAAAATTCATAATCGAATCATTTATTTATTTATATCAGTCTTTGTGCTGTATACAGTGCTTTTTAGTGCATTTATTTACTATTCTATTTCCAGATATGCCTACACTGATTTTTATAAGAGACTAGAAATAAGGGCGGCTATTACTGCAAAAATAAAATTGGAAAATCCCAATGATGTTAACAGTATCAAAGAAGTAGGGCAGGAGTATTTAGAGAAGCTTCCTAATCAGATAGAGTATTTGATTCCTGTCAACGATCTGGAGGAGTCCAGAGATAGCCTTCATACTGTTTTACCTGAAGGCCTAATAGATATTGTGTTAGAAGATGGTTTTGGGAACGACAACCTGGGGCATGCTTTCTTTTCAGGTATATTATATCAAACAGGTCAGGGAGAACGCTACGTTGTGGTAGTTTCGGCAGAAAACTATTTTTATTCTCATCACATCGTGTATTTAAAAAACCTATTAATAACCTCATTCATAATAGGGATACTATGGATCGTATTTTTCTCTTTTGTTACCTCTAAAACGATCATTCGCCCGATAAAGAAAATTGTTAGTGAAGTTCAGCAAATTGGCTCCGAAAATCTCCATCTAAGGCTGGAGGAACCGAGGCTGGATGATCCTTTGAGCGATCTTAGACACACTTTCAATGATATGCTGAATAGATTGGAGACTTCCTTCGAAACTCAGAAGAATTTCATTAGTAATGCTTCACACGAGCTCAATACACCTCTTACCAGTATTATAGGTGAAGCTGATTTAGTACTGTCTAAGGAAAGGGAGGCAGAGCACTATAAACGCTCTCTTAATAAAATACTGCTGGAAGCCGAAAAACTGGATAAAAAGACCAAAGCCTTGCTGTACTTGGCAAGAACGGGCTTTGATGGTAAATCACAGAAGTTTGAGAAAATAAGAATAGATCAGTTAATTCTGGATGTGAAACAGACTCTTCAGGAGATTGATGTAGGAAACAAAATAAGTATCGATTTTAGCCTGCTGCCTGAGAATCCTGAAAAACTGAAAGTAAAGGGTAATGAGCAATTGCTACACCTTGCACTCTCTAATATTCTAATAAATGCCTGTAAGTACTCCAACAATGATGTTGTCTATATAGCTTTAGGAGCCACAGAGGATGAGGTCTTTATTATTGTGAAAGACCGGGGAATTGGAATCCCTGAAAACGAAATGGGCTACATTTACGATCCATATTTCAGGGCATCTAATACTACTAGCTATGAAGGTTACGGAATTGGTTTGCCGCTTAGTAGAAATATTGTTAGAATTCACAATGGAACGCTCGTAGTAAAGTCAGAAATAAACGCCGGCACAACGGTTCAAATAAACCTTCCGATAGGTAATTACACTTTTTAATAGTATTCTAATCTTAGAGCTAATCATATAATAGTCTTTTAATCTCAGACTTATATCCCTCTAATCAAAGCGAGTCAATTTTGAAAAAAAAAAATTGACAATGTTACAATCAAAGAAAATTCTTGTTCCAAACGATTTCAGCGTAAAGCCCTTAATTCTATTGAAGAAAATAATGGAGAGTAACCCTGAAGAAAATTATCATATCATTCTTCTTCATGGAATCTATCCGCCTGATGGGATAAGTGATTTACTTTTTTACTCTAAAACCAGAGTAATCAAAGAAATGGAGAACGAAGAGTTCGTTAAATCATGTAATCTATTTAAAAGTAAGTTTCGCTCCCGCATTACTTCCATGTACGCCGAGGTAATTACTTACACCAGAAAAGATGCACTGAATTCTTTTTTAGAAGTAAGTGGCATTGATGAGATATACTTACCAGGAGGGTTGGAATTCAGTTTTAAGGGAGAGAATACTTTTAATATTATACCTCTCCTAAAGCAAGCTTCTGTACCCGTAAAATATGTGGCTTTTGAAAACCAAAATGAGGAGGAAGCTAAAACCTCTAGTGAATTTTCAAGCCTTTTTATTTCTGAGTTAACTAAATCATTTATTACAACTTATGACGGTCGTACGGCTATTTCTTAGTGTCCTTTTTGCATTATTGCTTTTTTCGGGCTTTATCATTCTGAATAAGGAGAGCCCTGAGAAAGATTTGATTGGGCAGTGGGAAGAAGTTTCATGGGAGTATGAAAAGGTAAATCACGATGGTACATTAATTGACTTCCAGATTAATGATGGACAGCAAGAGGAGATTAGAAAGAACCTTCTCATTCATAAGTCAGAAATATGGAGCTTCTTTTCTGATCATACTTTGGATCTCAAAACGATAGAAGGTACGTCTGAGAAAGTCGTATGGAATCTCAAAGGGAGAGGACATATACTCGAATTAGAACATGAGGGAAAGAGAGTAGAAGATTATCAGATTCAATACTTATCACATGACAGCATGATCATTCATTTCAATTTTGATTTGCAAGTAAGAGGAATTGTGAAAATGACCTTTAAAAGGAAAATGAAGGAGGAGTATGCTCAGAAAATATAGTAATTACAGGACGTTTAAAGATAATCTGCAATTAGGCATATTAACCTCTTTTTCAGCGGGTATGGTGAATGTAATGTCTGTCATTTTGTTTTTTGCATTTACCTCTAATGTCACAGGGCATTATGCCATACTGGCTCAGGAGATTTCTAAAGGCAACTGGTTTCAGGCGGCCATAGTATTCGTGTGGATAAGCCTTTTTATGGCGGGTTCTTTTACATCCAATTTATTCGTAATTAATGGAAAGAACAGGAGATACTTAGCTCATTTAATTCCAATGGTTTTTGAGGTCATATGCCTATTGTGCGTGGCTCTTTATTTGCAATATTATTACCAGGACACCTTGAAGGAAACCGAGTTTCTAATTGCTATACTGTTGTATTCAATGGGATTGCAGAATGGTCTTACCGCCAGCATTTCCAATTTTGCCGTTAAAACTACTCATTTGACGGGTCTTACTACCGATTTAGGGATTACCTTTTCTATGCTTACTAAGAGGGAATTTAGGGAAGACCTGGAGACTGTCCGTAAGGCTAAATTATTGATCTCAATTCTGTGTTCTTACTTGTCCGGGGGGATTTTGGCTGGTTTGCTTTATTCGATTATTCAAGTTAAAACATTTTATATAGTCTGTGTGGTGCTAACTATTGTCATGCTATATGATTATTACAAACTGGCTATCTTTAAATTGGCCCAAAGAAAACAGCCTTATATAAAAAGGGATTTGTTAAAGAGAAGAAGAAGAGAAAGAAAACCCTCATTATATTAAGCTAACCAGATGTTAAAGCGTATAAGTCAAGCTAAATACTTAAAGTCTTGTATAAGTAGGATGAATTTGGACTGACTGCATTAGCTCATAAAGCTAAAAAAGTGGTGTTTATTCTTGTAAATTATAGTGGTATTGGCGTTCAGAAATAGGTAATGGAGTCCAACTTTGATCCAAACTTCAGGACGCCAACTATCACCATCATTCGTACAAACCGGGATATTGTGCTAACTCTTAGCACAATATTGTAAGTATTGAGAGTGTAACACTTTCAATAAAACTACCCTAATTAGTATTTTTTTCTAATCTCATTTTAATCTCAGGTCAAATTATCTAATAGATTTCTAATCTCAGATTTATCTGTTTCTAATGTGCTATGATCAAATTGTTTAAAAATAATTGGCTATGGTACAATCAAAGAAAATTCTGGTTCCGAACGATTTCAGCGTAAGACCACTGCTTCTTTTGAAGAAAATAATAGAGAGCAATCCAGGTCAAAATTATCATATCATGCTTCTTCATGGCATTTACCCGCCAGATACAATCAGTGGCATGCTTTATTATTCAAAGGTTCGGTTTATTAAAGAGATGGAAAGTGAGGAGTTTGTGAAATCCCGCAATCTTCTTAAAAGCAAGTATCAATCACGGATAACGGCAATGTATTCAGAGGTTATAACCTCTGACAGGCGTTACGCTTTGAATACCTTCTTAAAGGTGAGTGGTATTGAGGAGATATATTTGGCCGACGGCTTGAAATTCAAATTTTCGGGTGAGAATAGTTTCAATATCATCCCACTACTTAAAAAGGCCTCAGTGCCGGTCAAAGTGGTGCCTGTTGAAAGTATTTTTGATGAGCAAGGTTCATCTTTCGAAGAAAGTTCAGGTCTTTCGCTCTCCGGATTAACAAAAGCACTGATCAATCCGTATGATGGCCGTGCGGCTATGCTTTAATTGAATTGTTTAAAGCATCAGCAACTCGTCGTTCAATGATTCCATTTGGGTAACAATTCCTGTTGCCTGAAAATAGTATTTAGGTATACAAATAGGACAGATTTCTTGAGGAAGGCGTGATGAAATAAGCCAAAGTTTACAACTGGTATTTTTTAGATGCATGACTTTTTAATTGCAGTCACTTTAAATTCTTCTCAATAATCCCAACAATCCGGTTATATACTCTGTTTAGTTTTAGCCAATACATCTCATTGCTGCTTGTGTTGACAAATTGAACAACGACGGCATCAATCTCCTTGTGATATCGAGCAATACTGGTATACCCATCAAGCCAGCCGGTATGTTCGTACACATAAACTGAAGAATATATTTCCTGCTCCTCAGCATTTAATAATGTTCCATCAATAAGTGCTCGTAAAAATATACCAACATCTTCAGCAGAGGCTACCATTGAGCCACCTGGTCTGGTATAGTCATTTGTCTTTAAATCAGCCTCATATCCAACAAAATATCCGCTCATGACTTTACTTGAATCTACCTCACTAAATAAACTATAAGTGTTGTTCAATCCGAGTGGAATTAGAATTTCATTTTTTATAAATTCATGGTGACTATAGCCCAAGGTGCGATCAAGAATTTCGCCAATCAGTAAATAATTGGTGTTTGAATATTTGTATTTTTTATCCGGTATGAAATCCGCTTTCTCATCAAAAATTAAGCCTGCTGTAGTCATATAATCCTCCTGAGGATCGCTATTGATAAACTCAGAATCATATAAGAAGTCTGGTATGCCACTACGATGCTGGAGTAACATCCTTAAACTGATAATTTCTGCAAACTGAATCCTTCCTTTGACTTCTGGTAAAAGATCAGATAGTTTTTCCTCCAATGACAACTTCCTATCGTGGACTAGTTTTGCAGTGGCAGCTGCAATATATAATTTACTAATACTTCCAATTTTAAATAAAGCGTGTGGGTCAGCGGGGATCAATTCCTCCCGGTTTTTCCATCCTCCACTGTAAAAAGCAGATTGGCCACCTTGATTGACATACACAATCATTCCATCAAATCCATTCTCAATAGATCTTTTAACCTCTATTTCAATGGAGTTAGGAAGTGGTCTGAGCCCCCTTTCACATCCGGAAGTAATTGATAGTCCACATAAAACAACGATGAGTTGACTAAAATGATAAAGTTGAGTTTTGTTAAACATTAGATTAGTTGAAAATTCGATGAGTGAAATAAATTTTACTTAATAATTTAAAATTGAAATAGCTGACTGATAAAGGTTTAGTTATAATCTGGAGCTACTATTTCGATTGCGACATTCCCTCTTTTATGGCCATTTTCTACATACTTATGAGCAGCTACTATTTCAGAAAAGGGGAAACATTTGTCTAAATAGGGTTTAATTTTACCCTTGGCTGCAAGCTCACTAAGCTCTTTAAGATGAACCTTATTTGTGCTAATCATTGACTTTACAGTAACAAAATGACCTCCCTCTTTTAAAACCTTTCTGGCTATTGATTTCGAAGTCTTTCCTACAGCATCAAAAACAATATCATATTTCCGTTCTAAACTAGTGTAATCCTGAGTTCGATAGTCAATTGTTAAATCAGCACCGAGAGATCTGGCCATTTCGAAATTGGGACTACTGCATACAGCCGTTATTTTGGCCCCTTTCTCTTTAGCAATTTGTACAGCATAACTTCCTACACTTCCAGTAGCACCATAAATTAGTACTGATTGTTGATTGCTCAATCCGGCTTTCTGTAAAAGACAAAGAGCAGTAATTCCTCCTACCGGTATTGTCGCAGCTTCATTGAAACTTAGATTTTTAGGTTTAGAGAATAATATACCTTTTTTCCTTTCTTCAGGAATGCATAGATACTCTGTATAGGTGCCGGTTTTAAGCATAGTTGGAGTGCCTATAACCTCATCACCTACCTTATACTTCGTTACATCTTTCCCAATTTCTTCTACTAAGCCTGAAAATTCATGCCCTAAAATTTGTTTCTTAGGCTTAAAGAGGCCGTATATAAGCCTGACAATTAGCCATGCCATGGGTGGGAAATCAGAACTTCGTAATCTTACATCACCTGAAGTGACGCTAGTAGAATATACCTTGATAAGAATTTCGTTGCTTTGTGGTTTTGGCTTTCTGACCTTAACCATTTTTAGTACCGAAGGTGGTCCGTACTCTTTATAAATTACTGCTTTCATATTTCTTTATTTTCATTATTCCTGTCTGGAATTCGATATTTATTGAGAGTGTTAATGTGTTAAATAGACTGACTGATTTTCAGCTCATGCTTCACAAATTATTTACGAATCTTCTGAATGTTCTGACAAACAATTCTTGTTCTTCGATATAGCCTTCATGTGCACTGTTTTCTAGAATTATAAGTTCCTTTTTTAAGAATTCAGGGCCACCGATGCTGTTAAATGCATCATAACCCATCTCAATAGTATTTACCCCATCGTATCTTCCCCATATAACAAGGCTGGGTATTTTTATTTTAGCCATTTCCGAACTCAGGTTCAGTTCCAAAATATTGAATCTGGGTATTAGGTATGCACCATTAAAAAAGAGAGCAAGTGACAAGTAAGAATTCATTGTACCGCGAAGACCAACCTCCGGACCCTGTACTTTTTGGTTCGGGTCTTTTCGGTAGGCGTTTGTGTCCGCCAAATAGCTATCATATTTGAAGTAGTTTTCCTTTTTTGTCATGTCTGGCATGGTGGCACACCAGTCCCTAGCCTCAGTCCAATAGGAAATGTTATTGCCCAGATCTATCTGTTCTTGAGCATAATTTTTAACAAATTCTACAGATTTTGGAAGACCTTCTACCAGATTATGGCCGCTGTCCATACAAATAAAACCGTCGATCTTATTCTGATAGTCTTTAGTGCTCAGATAGGCACTTCCTAGAGCCCCACCCCAGCTAATACCATAAAATATGATTCGTGGATTTTGGTATCTTAGGTTAATTGTTTCTACTACCAGATCCAAATCTTCCACAAATTGTTCAATGGTAAATGTATCGCTATCGGGATTTCCTCTTGAAAGCCCTGAGCCCCGCTGATCCCAATAAGCAAATGCATAATCTTTTTCAAGCTCTTTAGAAACAGGCATGAATGAAGGAAGAGATGCATTCCCGCCCGGACCTCCATGTAAAAATAAAATGATTGTACCTGAACGGATATTTCCTTTTATAAAAACTGGCATTTCAGCACCTTTGCTTTTAACAAAAAAGTGATCCCCATTATAAAAATCTGTTTTTTCGCAAGAGGTAATAACTATAAGAAAAATGGACAGCAGGATTAAAAGGGATTTTTTCATAATCAGAAGAGTTTAAGAGTAATGCCGATTTTGGCTGCCAAGTGTGGCATGAACATATGATTATAAGAAGATTGCAGATAGGCTTCCGGACCTATGAAAGCCCTCCAGGAATGTTTGTTTTTCTTGTTTTTTGTATCCCATCCTATAAGAAATGAAGCATTGGGTATAAAATGAGGATTGCCGTTATTTTTTGCTTTCCCTATATCTCCATTCTCTGTCCGTTCAAAAAGAGGACCCGCTGACCAGGAATGCATGTACCCTAGACCTACGGTTATATCTGTGAAAATTGGTCCCATATCAAATTTAGAGCCTATTGAACTCTTCAGGAATACTGATGAATTGTTCCAGCGATGCCAGAAACCACCTAAGTCGGTATCAATATGAATGCTTACCCGTTTAGAGTTCAATAAGGTATAATCTATACCTATGGAAAGTCCGGGGTGCAGTACCAACTCTCCGAAATATTGTATTTTTAAAGCAACCTTTTCTTTAGATAGTCCTTTTGATTGGTCTTTATCTTGTCCGCTTACAAAAATTGAACACATGACTAAAATCAAGGGTATTAGTCTAAGTTTTTTCATGGTCTTTCGATTTTCTTTGTGCAAAGAAAGTCAGCTCCCTAGAAATGGAAGTTCGCAATTACACGAGTATGTTCAGAATTATAATTCCGAACTTAATAATGAAGTAAAGGTTGATTGAAATCAGCCTTTTAGAAATTCGCTTGGTGTTGTGCCGGTATATAGTTTAAAATAGGTGTTGAACACCGTTTTGGATTTGAAGCCGCACTTGAAAGCCATCCCTATTAAAGTTAAGTGAGAATGATCAGGCTTTTTTGCTACCCTTTTGAATTCTTCGACGCGGTATTTGTTGATAAAGTTATTGAAATTATGTCCAACTCCTTCATTCAAAACAAGCGATAATTGATTAGGTGTGAGATCTAATTGATCTGCTAGGCTACGTAAACTCAAATTATCGTTTAAATAGGGTTTCTTATTAACCATTAGGTCTAAAAGACTTTCACGGTATTTTTTTATCTGATTACCACTTAAAAGAGGGTTTCTGTTTAGTTTATTAATCTCTGAAGAGTCGCTAACCTGAATTTCTAAATTTGTTTTAAATATGTTGTCAAAAATGCTGTATCGGGGGTCGCTAATAAGTAATTTGAATGCCGGAATGTCACGATAAAAATTAAGATAATATTTACCTTCTGATATATCCTTTTCAATTTCCTTAAAGGCCAGATCTTTGTTTCCCAAATATATATTGATTATAACTTTAGGGTTCTCTTCTGATGTTAAATGGAATTTTTGAGTTTGTTTTTCAGCCATTGCCATGTATTCTTTAGCCAGTGTCAAATTGCCGCTTGAAGCGTATGCAATACCGATTCCGGCATAATATACTACAGTTTCATTTGTTGATATAGGAACTGTTTTATAATGTTCCACGGCTTCCTCGTATTTTTCTAGCCTGGTTAGAATTGTGCCTTTTAAGCAATATGAATTTGTGTGATATGGAATCACATATAATAGTTTATTGACTTCAATTAGTGCTTCCTTGTAACGGCCCATTCTTTGAAGAGCCGAAGCATGATAGTAGATATGAGTATGTGTAAGAGGATCTAATTCTATTGCTTTTTTTACGCGAGATAATGACCTTTCATTGTTACCAAGAATCACATCCATAACTGACCCACCAATAAGTGCATTCGCATAGTTGGGCCTGAATTTCAATGCAACGTCGAGGTAAGACTCTGCAGTGGTCAAATCCCTCTCAAAAAAGAAATAAACCATTCCAATTGCATAGTTTGCTTCAGGGTCTGTAGGATCTAACTGAAGAGCCATTCTTGCAGCCTCTTTTGAGCTTTTAAATGCATCTTCAGTTGGAATTATTTTCATCAGGCCCATGTATCCATAATAAATGGCTTTGGCGGCAAAATAAAATGGACATTTTGAATCAATAGTAATTGCTTTTTCTATTTCTTCAACAGATTTAAACAGATCGTCTTTCTGGAATTTAGCAAAGTTGCATTTACTTCTTAAATACAATTCATATGCACTTAAATCGGTGCGTCTTGAAGTGGATTGATCATTAATTTCAAAATGAAAAGTATGCTCTCTTATTTTTTCTGCTATTATTTGGCTTATCTCATCTTGAATCTCAAAAATGTTGTTAAGTTTTCTATCCCAAGCCTCTGACCAGAAATGAAAATCTTCTTCTGCATCTATTAACTGAGCTGTAATGCGGATGATATCACCAAATAGCCTGACACTTCCTTCAAGTAAAATGGAAACTCCGAGTAATTTCCCAATTTGAGGTAAAGGGATATTCTTTCCTTTAAAATGAAATGAAGAAGTACGAGATGTCACTTTTAGAACATCTAATTTTGCTAATGTGTTAATGATCTCCTCTGTAATACCATCGCTGAAATATTCGTTTTCCACACTGGCACTCATATTCACAAATGGAAGAACAGCTATGTTTATTTGGTTAGATGTTTTTGGAGAAATTTTCAATAGCTACAGACTTAAATAATTCTCTAATTTCGGAATAAACCAAGCCAAATGGAAATTAGAGATTGTTTTTAAGGCCGTTTGATATACAGTTACACCTTAAAACCGCAGTGTTGAAAATCCTACTGGGTAGCTTCCGGATAGAAACCCGTAGAATGGAGTTTTAAATGTCTGAATTCAGCAGGTATTTCTGCTTTCTCTTCAAAATAACGGTGCAGAACTTCGTCCTTTTCAAGACGCTCAGACCAGATCAAGTCAAAATTCTCTACCAATAGAGATGGTAGAAACAACTTCAGTAGCTCAATTGATGTTTCGATAGCTTAATTTCTTCTCTTTTCACAAAGCTCAGAAATTACTCAGTCCTCCACATCTTTTTGACTTGATCCTTATGAAATCTAATATATAAACAAAAAAAGCAGCATTTCTGCTGCTTTTTTGCTCCTCCTCTTGGGCTCGAACCAAGGACCCTTTGATTAACAGTCAAATGCTCTAACCAACTGAGCTAAGGAGGAATTTTGACCTCGATTTGAAATCGAGATGCAAAAGTATAAGACTTGTTTATATTGGGCAAATATTTCCAGAAAAAAAATATCACCTTTTTTAAAGAAAAATAGCTTACAGCCTCTGCATCAGTTTTTTGACAATCGAACTTTTCCATGTATAAAAGTCTCCTGCCAGGATATGTGCTCTTGCTTCACCTACTAACCATAAATAAAAAGCCAGATTATGAATACTGGCTATCTGAGCTCCCAGCATTTCCTGACATTTTATAAGGTGCTTAAGATAGGCTTTGGAATAAAACTTACTTGCATAGTTGTCGAGGTTTGGATCAATAGGCGAAAAGTCATCTTCCCATTTTTTATTTCTGATATTGATAATCCCCTCAGTAGTAAAAAGCATACCGTTTCGGGCGTTTCTGGTAGGCATTACGCAGTCAAACATGTCTGTGCCTAGTGCTATGGCTTCCAGAATGTTTTCAGGCGTACCTACACCCATTAGATATCGGGGTTTATCTTTTGGTAAAATACCATTAACCACTTCCAGCATCTCATACATGTCTTCGGCAGGCTCTCCTACTGAAAGTCCTCCTATGGCGTTTCCTGCCTGATTTTGGGAAGCAATAAACTCGGCGGATTGAATTCTCAGATCTTTATAAACACTTCCCTGAATAATAGGAAAAAGGGCCTGACCGAAGCCATATTTTCCTTCTGTTTCATCAAAACGTTTAATGCACCTCTTCAGCCATCTATGAGTAAGGTGCATAGAGTTTTCGGCATATTTGTGATCACAAGGGTAGGGCGGGCACTCATCAAAAGCCATGATGATATCTGCACCTATAATTCGCTGTATATCCATCACATTCTCTGGTGTAAACAAGTGTTTTGATCCATCAATGTGAGAGTTAAAATGCACACCTTCTTCAGAAATTTTCCTGATTTCTTTAAGAGAAAAAACCTGATAACCTCCGCTATCGGTTAAAATAGGCTTTTCCCATCCATTAAACTTGTGAAGCCCGCCTGCTCTTTCTATAATATCAAGACCTGGTCTAAGATAGAGGTGATAGGTATTGCCTAAAATAATTTGTGCCTGTACATCGTGTTCCAGCTCACGCTGATGCACTCCCTTTACGGTGCCGGCAGTACCAACGGGCATAAAAATGGGTGTAAGTATCTCACCGTGGTCAGTTGTGATTTTACCTGCTCTGGCCTGTGTGTCAGAATCTGTATGCTGTAGTTCAAACTTCATCGGTCAAAATTAGTGTTAATTCAATCGTCATAAAATTAGTAAGCAATGAATATGTATATTTGACAAAATTTAAACACCGCTATATAAGTGATCTGGGAATACATCATTCCTGCTGTTTTTGGAGCAGCAGTGCTAATTCAGCTCGTATACCATCTTTTTATTTTTACCACACTTATTAATCATAAGAATGTAGAAAGTGAGACTGTAAGTGATTTCCCGGCTGTGTCTGTAGTCTTAGCTGCCTGGAACGAGCTTCATAACTTAAAAGAGCTACTGCCTCTTTTAGATAATCAGGACTATCCTGATTTTGAAGTAATTGTAGTCGATGACAGATCTTCTGATGGCACCTATGATTATTTGAGAACCAATGAGGGTCAGTTTTCTAAAGTTTCCTACGTGCATGTAAAAGCATTACCAGAGCACTTCACTGCTAAGAAATACGCTGTGACCATGGGAATTAAGAAAGCGTCAAAGGAGGTGATTTTATTGACGGACGCAGATTGCCGACCGGCCAGTAATCAATGGATTAAATCAATGGCTGCTCAACTAGCAGACAATAAAGAGCTTGTATTGGGTTTTTCTCCCTATTACGTATACCCGGGTTTATTGAATGCATTTATTCGGTATGAAACCTTTCAAACGGCACTTCAATATTTTTCTTTTGCTAAAGCTGGAATCCCATTTATGGGTGTAGGCCGTAATTTGATGTATTCCCGGGAAAAGTTTTGGAAGAGTAATGGATTTACCAAGCATATTGGCCTTTTAAGTGGGGACGATGACTTGTTTGTCAATGAAATCTCAGAAAAGGAAAACACAGGCGTGTGTACTTCACCAGACTCTTACATGTATTCTGAGCCAAAAAGAACCTTTAAGGATTGGGTGACTCAGAAAAGAAGACATTTATCTGTAGGGAAAAGGTATAAATTCAGAGACAAGATGACCATTGGGCTTTTATGGATGAGTTTTATCACTCTTTGGTGCGTTTTTATCCCGACACTTTTTGCAGAACCTTCATGGTTTGTTTTGCCGGAATGGCTTAGAGTATCGGACGAATGGCTACTTCAGTATGGATTTCAACAATATAAGCCTATTACAAATTGGATGAGATTGGCTTTTGGTGTTTTCGTTTTCTGGCTTTTTTTAAGATGGTTTATTTTACACAAGTGCAATAAGAGCTTAGGCAGTACCATCAGATCTTCAAAACTCATTTATTACGATTTTCTCTATTTTGTATATTTGGTGGTTTTCGGTGTTATGACCGTTTTCTCAAACCCCAAAAAGATTAAGTGGCGTTAGGAATGGATATTATTTTAAAGTATTTCCCTGATATATCAGATGAACAGATAAGGCAGTTTAGCCTTTTAGGAGAGTTATATGAGCATTGGAATGCCCAAATAAATGTAATTTCAAGAAAGGATATTGATGCTTTATACGAGAAGCATGTGTTGCACTCCTTAGGTATTGCAAAGGTACATCAATTTGCCGATGGTTCAAAGATTCTTGACGTAGGAACGGGTGGAGGTTTTCCTGGAATCCCGTTGGCAATTATGTTCCCTGAATGCAAGTTTCATTTGGTAGATTCAATAGGCAAAAAGATAAAAGTGGTCAATGAAGTTTCCGAGGCCATTGGTTTAACAAATCTGACTGCTCAGCACGAAAGAGCCGAAAAGGTTAAAGGAAAGTACGATTTTGTGGTGAGTAGGGCAGTAACCCGTATGAAACCCTTTATTCAGTGGATTCAGGATAAGTTTGAAGAAAGGTCTATCAATAGCATTGATAATGGCATTCTGTATCTCAAAGGCGGTGATCTGGAAGAAGAACTTAATGAGGCTCGTCATCCTTACCAGCTTTTCGATTTACCCACTTTTTTTGATGAGGAGTTTTTCCTCACCAAAAAAGTTGTGTACGTGCCTTTCTAAGGATTTACCTCTACACCTAGTTCTTTAAGATTTTTTATACTGTTGGCCTTAACATTAGCCGGTGGCTTCATGGATAATGAAATCTTGAAATTCTTGATGGCATTCTCCGTATCTCCAGCCAATTTATAGGCTTCCCCCAAACTGTCAAATACGTTAGGGTCTAAAGGATTTTTATGTGTGTTTATTTTTAATACCTCGATTGCTTTTGAGAAGTTTTGCTGCCCAAGTAATTGATAGCCAAGGAAATTGAGTTGTGCATTGTTTCCCATAGCTATAGCCTCATTAAAGGCATCCTCAGATTCTTTTTCTTTTCCTTGAGCCTTTAAAATTGCTGATTTTGTATAGGTATTTTGAAAAGTTTTCTGACTGAAAAACTGTCCTGATATAGCCTTGTTTATCCACAATTCTGCTTTATCTAAGTCCCCGGCTTGCAGGGCAAAACCTGCGGCTTGCTCCCATGTTTGCCTGGAAAAACCAAGACTGCTTTGAAGGTCTTTTTCTATTTGCTCCAGGACAATCTTATTGACATCCAGTTCTATTTTGAAAGGAATCATTTTCTTTTCCCAGAAAAGAGCCGCTGTAGCCGAGTTAGCTTGGGTGTCGATAAAGTTGAAGGTTAAAAGTTCGTGAAATGGGGCCTCCTTTGACATTACATCTATTCTTAGGGCATCTTGAGACTGATCGTAAAAGAAACTTCCCCAGGCAGAGGAGTTAAGGCTAAATATTAAGGTAAATGTACCGTCATCTTTGGGAATCATATGTAATCCATACGTTCCGGCAGGCAGGGGCTTACCTTCTATCTTCACTTCTTTAGGGAAGTGAATCGTTGTATTCTCGTTGGCACCGGCTCTCCAAGGCACCTCTTTGGCTGTACCAAAATTACTGGGGGCTAGTCCGTATGGTACAAGAGCTCCCCATACCTCCCTTCCGTTTACCTTGGGTCTGGAGTATTCAATAATTATATCAGAAATCCCTATTCTTTGCGATACACTAGCTCGTTGACTGCCTTGAGGAAGATAAGTCAATTGGGCCTTGCATATCGGAGTTGTAAGAATAATGAGGATGAGAAGTGTAATAAGTTTAAGCTTCATAATTTTATATTTGCCGAATGTTTTGAGAATTTTTATCGAGATTTTTTGATCCATAAATTCTGAACTGAAAGAAAGCCAATAAAATCTATCTTTATACCCCGAAAAAATGGGTAAATTGGAATATAATACAAACAATTACCTCAAATGAAGACGTACGGCCTCTTGTTCATCTGTTTTTTTGCTTTTTCATGTGCCAATAGACCTGCAGGTGGCGATAATTTCAATGAGAAAAGGGAAACATACGACGATGGTTTTGGAGTTAAAAACAAAAGAAGCGGTACAACATCGGCTAGCTCAATAGAGACCACCAACGAGAATAGCACCTTGGATAATTATTTAAGACAGATACCGGGTGTAACAGTAAGTGGTGATGGTATTGATGCCGAGGTTCGTGTAAGGGGGATTAAGTCACTATACGGAGACACCACGCCCCTTTTTGTGATTGATGGCTCTCCTGTAAATGGAGGGTTTTCAGAAGTTTTTAGTATGGTTCAGGTTAGAGATATTAGCCGCGTCTCGGTTTTAAAAGACGGAGGCTTATACGGTGCCAGAGGCGGGGCAGGGGTAATAGTCATTAGAACTAAAAAGTAAAAATATCGCCAAAAACACCTTTTTTGCCATTTTTATGTTAAAATTTAGTGGTCAAACTCTTTATTAATAGATGTTTGGTCTCATTATTGCCAAGGTTAAAGAAATAAATTTCCTAATAATGAATAAGTTCCTCAAAAGTATTTTGGTAACAGCAATTATTGGTTTCAGCATTATGGCCTGTAATTCAGATAGTGGTAACCAAAATTTGTTAGAAAGTTCTTCAACTTCAGCTACGGTTGAAAATGTAAATCTTTCTTCTACATCAGTTAATAATGCGGCAGCTTCATCCCCATCTGTTGGTACAGTGAAACACCCACCTACCAAGCTTGGGAAATTAATGAACCTTAACGCACCAAAAAGTACATTTACTACGGCAGCTTCGGGACTAAACCCGGCTCATGGAATGCCAGGTCATACTTGTGCATTGCCGGTAGGTGCACCGCTAACACAAACGGCTTCAGCAGCTCCACAACCTGTAGAAACTGATCCTGAGCCAGTTCAAAACCTCAGGGCTCCTCAGCCGGTTGCGGCTCAGCCAAATTTCAATGTTCCTAAGAACCTGACGGTTAACCCTGCTCATGGCCAGCCGGGGCATGATTGCAGTATTGCTGTTGGTGCACCATTAACAAATGCAAGTGCAGCTTCTGAACCGAAGTTAAACCCGGCTCATGGTCAGCCGGGGCACGACTGTAGTGTAGCTGTAGGGGCTCCATTGCCTGGTTAAACTCTCCAATAAGATTCTTAAAAGTTTTGTATTCTTTTGTCTGAAATGGGTAAATTGTGAAGTATTCATAAACCTATGACTTCTTAGAACCCTATGACAAAAAATACGAATAGACGATCATTTATAAAGCAAGCCGGCCTTTCAATGGCCGGTTTTTATTATTTCCCTCATTTATTAAGAAAGCCCGCTCCCAGCGATAGAGTAAGAGTAGCTCATATTGGAATAAACGGTATGGGTTCGAGTCATTTGAGGTGGTTTGCCAACTTGCCGGAGGTAGACGTAGTGGCACTTTGCGATGTAGACAAAAACCACCTTTTAAAAGCTCAAAAGGTTTTAACTGAAATACGACCTGAAAACACGGCCAACCTTTATACCGACTTCAGAAGAATTCTCGAAAGGAATGATGTAGATGCTATTACATGTGCCACGCCAGATCATTGGCATGCACAGATTGCCATTATGGCCTTTGAGTCTGGTAAAGATGTTTATGGCGAAAAACCTCTTTCCTATACAGTAAAAGAAGGGGAGTTGATGCATGCCAGCCAGCAAAAGCATAACAGGATTTTTCAACTGGGCACACAAATTCACGCAGGTGATAATTACCATCGGGTGGCTGAACTCATTCAGTCTGGGGTGATAGGCGAGGTGAAAAATGTAAAACTATGGAAAACAGGCGAGCCACCGGTTATTGAGAAGGCTAATTATCAGGTGGTTCCTGATTATCTAAACTGGGATTTTTGGCAAGGTCCGGCTCCTGAAAGAAAATATCACCCCGAACGCTGCCATTTTAATTATCGATATTTCTCAGAGTATTCAGGAGGTGTATTTCAGGATTTCTGGTGTCATATAGCTGATATTGTATGGTGGAGTGCCAAGCCTGAACGACTAAAGTCTGTGAGTGCTAGTGGAATTATTTCTGAAGGAATAGGCGATACCCCGAAAGAGATTAATATAGATTATAAATTCAAAAACATGGATATTCAGTGGACATCTAAACCACCTGAATTACCTGGAGCAGAAGGCAGACATATTGGAGCTTATTTTCAGGGTACAAAAGGTTCACTGGTGTGTGATTACGGCTCCAGAGAATTAAGAATTGATGGTAAAGTAGTGAATGACCTTGAAGAGATTCCTTTTAGTATTCCACGTTCACCGGGGCATCAGCAGAACTTTATCGATAGTGTAAAAAGTAGAAAACAACCTGAGTCTAATTTGGCCTACGCCAAAGACATGACCATGCCAATGCATTTAGGTTTAATTTCCTGGAAGTTGGGCAAACCTTTAAACTGGAACCATAAGAAGAATGAATTTAAAGGAGATGCCGATGCTAATAATTTGCTTTTCAGAGAGTATCGTAAAGAGTATAATTGGATTGGGGTGTAGTTTAGGAATAAGTCGGGAGGCTAAATTTCTAAGTTAATGGCTAATAATTATTACGACTTTGTAAAGTCTTTATCAAAAAAAGCCCCGATTCTTCTCAGAAACGGGGCTTTCAATAAGTCCTTTAGATTTTATACTCTGAAGTGAGAGAATGCTTTGTTAGCATCTGCCATTCTGTGAGTATCATCTTTTTTCTTAACGGCAGCACCTTCACCTTTAGCAGCTGCGATAATTTCGCCAGCTAAACGCTCAGTGATGGTTTTTTCGCCACGTCTACGAGCATAGCTGATAAGCCATTTCATGCCTAAAGACTGACGTCTTTCTACACGAACCTCGATAGGCACCTGAAAAGTAGCACCACCTACACGACGGCTCTTTACTTCTACAGATGGCGAAACATTGTTTAATGCTTTCTTCCATGTTTCAAGGCCATTTTCCTCTGTACGCTTTTCTACAAGCTCAAGAGCTCCGTAAAAAATGCTGTACGCAAGGCTTTTCTTTCCTTGAATCATCAAATTGTTTACAAACTTGGTTACAGTAGTATCTCTGAACTTAGGATCAGGTAGTACGTAACGCTTTGGCGGTTTTCTTTTTCTCATCTTGGTTTTTTTTAATGAGGTTTCGTTTTTTTAAAAACTAATTCACATTACACCTAAGTGTAACATTACTTCCCTGTATATATCTTAAATGGACGCAGAGTCCTTAAAATCTATAACAATGGGGAAATTACTTGGCTGCTTTAGGTCTCTTAGCACCATACTTAGAACGACCTTGCATACGATTCGCTACGCCGGCTGTATCCAATGCACCACGAACGATGTGATAACGAACACCCGGAAGATCCTTAACTCTACCACCTCTGATCAATACGATAGAGTGCTCCTGTAGGTTATGTCCTTCACCCGGAATGTAAGCGTTCACTTCTTTTTGGTTTGTAAGTCTTACACGAGCTACTTTTCTTAAAGCCGAGTTTGGCTTCTTAGGAGTAGTAGTGTAAACACGTGTACAAACGCCACGACGCTGTGGGCAAGAATCCAATGCCGGAGATTTCGACTTGTAGTTAAGCTGCTCTCTTCCTTTTCTTACTAATTGCTGTATAGTAGGCATTGTAACTTGTTAAAAAATGTTTACTTATTATATACGTCCCCAAAAAGGGAGTGCAAAGGTAAGATAAATCTTTCTATTATAAAACCTTGAGCAGAAAGATTTGTTGATAAGTGTATTGCGATCTCATTCTTTAACTTTGAATTACTTTTCTATTTTTATCCTAATTATCACATCCATTCCGAAAAATGAATACAAACGAAAATTTGCTGGCTAATGCCATCGATTCAGAAAAGGCAGAGTTTTACAAACAAACGTATCTTCATGTGGCTATGGCGGTACTGGCCTTTGTTTTTGTAGAGAGTCTTTTAATTCAAGTTTTACCCGTTGAGGTAATCTTTGGTATGCTGAATAGCAAGCTTACCTGGTTATTTATTCTCGGTTTGTTTTGGTTAGGATCAATGTTATCCAATAAACTTGTATTTCATGAGAACAGGAATGTACAATACGCGGGCCTTGCTTTTTTTGTGATGATAGAAGCCATCATTTTTCTTCCGATGATTTATGTAGCCTCTGTTACCGTATCTTCAGATAATGTATTGCTTCAGGCTGCTATTTTAACTCTTTGTATGTTTGGAGGGCTTACGTTTATTGCCTTTAGCACTAAAAAGGATTTGTCTTTCATGAGGTCTATTTTGGTAATGGCGGCGTTCCTTTCTTTGGGCTTAATTGTATTGGGAGCAATATTCGGCTTTGAGTTGGGCCTTTGGTTTTCTGTTTTAATGGTATTAATTGCTTCCGGCTCTATCCTTTATCAAACACAGCAAATAAAGAATGTATATGGCACCGATCAGTATGTTGGTGCGGCACTTCAGCTATTTGCTTCAGTAATGCTTCTTTTCTGGTATATATTAAGGATACTGTTAAGAGCCCGAAGGTAAATAAAGTGTACAAAAAAAAGCAGGGATTGATGCCAATCCCTGCCCTCTTTAAAATATTTATTTTGCTTTTATGCCTCGCCCATAGGGCCACCAAAATTCATAGGGAAAGGAGTAGGTTCAGGGTTTTCCCTGATATCTCCAAAATTTGCCTCGTATTTTGACAAGTTATCTTCTAATGCCTGCAATAACCTTTTAGCGTGTTCAGGAGTTAGTATTATTCTTGACTTAACCTTTGCCTTAGGTACACCCGGCATGAGCCTGATAAAATCTATGACAAACTCAGAATTGCTATGAGCGATCATTGCCAGATTGGCGTATACGCCTTCAGCCATTTCTTCAGAGAGTTCTATATTTATTTGTTTATCGTCCTTTTTTTCAGCCATATCCTTATAATTCGTGTTAGTAAACAAAGCTACTAAATGTTTTAATTGGTAAAACTTAGAGATATGAAATCTTATTTAATGGATTAGATTTTAAGAAAAGTAGTGATGCGTTTATGGAGTCAGTTATTATACTGAATTATAATCATATATATAATACAAAAAAATCCTTACTTTTGCACCCCGAAAGCAATAACTAGTCTTCTTAAAAGTTTAAGAATTCAAAATTATTGATTTTCAATACTTTGGATAAGTAAAAAAAGTTTAAACAATTTTTATAAATGGCTCGCGATTTAAAATACACTAGAAACATTGGTATTGCCGCTCATATTGATGCCGGGAAGACCACTACCACCGAACGTATCCTTTATTACGGCGGGGTAAGTCACAAGATTGGTGAGGTACACGATGGTGCTGCTACCATGGACTGGATGGAGCAAGAGCAGGAAAGAGGTATTACTATTACTTCTGCTGCTACTACCCTTAACTGGAACTACAAAGATCAAATGTATCACATGAATATCATTGATACTCCTGGTCACGTGGATTTCACTGTGGAGGTAAACAGATCATTGAGAGTACTTGACGGACTTGTTTTCTTGTTTTCTGCTGTTGATGGTGTAGAGCCTCAGTCTGAAACAAACTGGAGACTAGCAAACAATTACAACGTAGCTCGTCTGGGTTTTGTAAACAAAATGGACCGTCAGGGATCTGACTTCCTTAACGTTTGCCGTCAGGTAAAAGAAATGTTAGGTAGTAATGCTGTTCCTCTTCAATTACCAATTGGTAACGAAGATAGCTTTAAAGGAGTGGTAGACCTTGTTTACAACAGAGGTATCATTTGGAATGAGGAGGATAAGGGTATGACTTTTACAGAAGTGCCTATTCCTGACGATATGGTAGATGACGTTGCAGAATGGAGAGAGAAACTTCTTGAATCTGTAGCCTCTGCTGATGAGACTCTAATGGAGAAATATTTCGAAGATCCGGATTCAATTTCTGCTGAAGAGATCATTGCTGCTTTAAGAATTGCTACAATGAGCCTTGAGATTGTTCCAATGCTTTGCGGTTCTGCCTTTAAAAACAAAGGAGTTCAGACTATGCTTGATTACGTAATGGAGCTTCTTCCTTCTCCATTAGACAGAAAAGCAATTAAAGGTACTGATCCTGATACTGGTGAAGCTATATACAGAGAAGCCGATCCATCTCAGCCGTTTGCGGCATTAGCATTTAAAATTGCTACTGACCCATTCGTAGGTCGTCTTTGTTTTGTTCGTTCTTATTCTGGTATGTTAGAGTCTGGCTCTTATGTATTAAATAACCGTTCCGGAAACAAAGAGCGTATTTCTCGTATCTTCCAGATGCATGCAAATAAGCAGAATCAGATTGATTCTCTACATGCCGGAGATATTGGAGCTGTTGTAGGTTTCAAAGACATTAAAACTGGTGATACTCTTTCAGACGAGAAGCATCCAATTATTCTTGAATCAATGGTCTTCCCAGAGCCGGTTATTGGTTATGCGATTGAGCCTAAGAAAACTGCTGATCAGGATAAGTTTGGTAACGCTATCGCAAAACTTATTGAAGAGGATCCTACATTACAAGTAGAAACAAACGAAGAAACGGGTCAAACGATCATGAGAGGTATGGGTGAGCTTCACCTTGATATCATCATTGACCGTATGCGTCGTGAATTCAAAGTAGAAATTAACCAAGGTGCCCCACAGGTAGCTTATAAAGAAGCTCTTACTAAGAACTTTGAGTCTAGAGAGGTTTATAAGAAACAAACGGGTGGTCGTGGTAAATTTGCCGATATCGTATTCGAAATCGGACCACGTGATGAGCCTGAAGAAGGAAAAGAGCCAGAAACTGGTTTACAGTTTGTAAATAATATTGTGGGTGGTGCAATTCCTCGTGAATTCATTCCTTCAATTGAGAAAGGTTTCAGAGAAGCAATGAAAACAGGACCATTAGCTGGTTTCCCTGTAGATTCAATGAAAGTGCGTTTGTTCCACGGTTCATTCCACGATGTTGACTCCGATTCATTCTCTTTTGAAATGTGTGCTCGTTTGGCTTTCCGTAATGCAGGTAAGCAAGCAGGTGCTAAATTGATGGAGCCTATCATGGCTGTTGAGATTTTGACTCCTGATGAGTACACAGGTCCTATTACTGGAGATATGAACCGTAGAAGAGGTATTATGAAAGGAATGGATACTAAGCAGGGATCTCAAGTGATCAAGGCTGACGTGCCTCTTTCGGAGCTGTTTGGTTATGTAACTGACCTTAGAACTATTTCTTCTGGTCGTGCTACAGCTAACCTTACTTTCTCTCATTACGACTTTGTTCCGCAAAGTATCGCTGATGAAGTAATTAAGAAAGAATCATAAGTTTAATCTTATATTGATAGTAAAGCGGCCTTCACTTTGTGAGGGCCGCTTTTTTGTATTGATATACAAGAGGCATAAAAAAAGCAACTCCTCGGGAGCTGCTTCTAAAGTAATGTATTCTATTCAAGTTACTAGATTCTGCTAATCACCCTGTTTTCTTCTGGGATTTCGTCAATATCAACGAGGTCTAAACCGTAACGCATATAAGCAGGAACATTTTCAATATCCTTTTTTACAGATTTATCTTTGGCAAAAGTGGTAACTGTTTCACGCAATTTTTCTTCTGCTTCAAATAATCCAAACTGGCTTTTTTCTTCTGCTTCAGCCTTCTTTTTAGCCGGCTTAGGCTTAGCTAACCCTGGCATACCAAAAGTATCAAAAGGACTCACCTCTCTTTCTTCTGAAGGGTCAAAATCAAGTCTTTGCTGATTTACCTTTTTATCACTGAAGTCGGTGATACCTGCGGCCACAATAGTGACTCTTATTTTATCTTGTAAAGTATTGTCAATAGAATATCCGTGTTTAACTATTTTGGCTTTTGTCTTAATCTGACTTTCAATAAAACGCATGATCATTGCCTGATCACTCATTTTGATTTTGTACTCTGGTTTTTCATCAGAATAACAGATAGATACCAGAAGTCGCTTTGAGCCTTTGATGCTATTACTATTAAGTAATGGAGACTTCAAGGCCTCTTCCACGGCTATTTTAGCTCTATCTACTCCAGAAGCCTCTGCAGAGCCCATAACGGCCTGTCCTGCATTTTTAAGCACAGTTTTCACATCAGCGTAATCCAAATTGATTATACCTGGTCTCGTTATCAGTTCTGCAATACTTTTTACGCCGTTGGCCAATATCCCATCCGCTTTTTCAAAGGCTTCCTGAATATCCATATCGTGGAATAAATTCTCTAAGCGGTCATTCTTAACAATCAGCACCGTATCGCAATACTCTTTCATACGCTCAATGCCCTCCATTGCCTGAGCAATTTTCTCGCTGCCTTCCCAGCTAAATGGATCGGTAACAACACCTACTGTTAGCATGTCTTTTTCACGTGCTATTTTAGCAATTACCGGTGCGGCACCGGTACCGGTACCACCGCCCATGCCCGCTGTAATAAAAACCATCTCAGTGGGAGATTGAAAAAGCTTATGAATGCTGTCTTCACTTTCTAATGCTGCCTGTTCACCTACTTTAGGAATAGCTCCTGCTCCCAGACCCTTAGTGAGCTCAGCTCCTAATTGTAATCTGGCGATACCTTGAGGCAGATTTTTTAGTACTTGCAGGTCAGTATTGGCTGCCAGTATATCCACATCTTTAACTCCTAGTTTATGCAATGTTTTAACTGCATTTCCACCTGCACCACCAACACCAATTACTTTGATAATGTTAGGCATGTCAGATTCAAAATCTAATCCGTAGTCATGATCGTACAACATAGTTTTCTTCTTTTTTAGTGAAAGCAATATTTTTATTCTCCGTAAGCCTTTCTTAATTCTGGCTCGTCAAACATTTCCCAGATCTTATTCACGAGTGAATTTTTACCAAGAAAGCCAATGCCCATTCTTCTTCTGGTTTTGGTAATTCTTGTTTTCGGCATACGCTCATCGGCTGGTTTAATAAACGAAAGCATGGTGCCAATGGCCGTACTGTATCTGGGATGGGCCAGTTCTAAATGCGTATTTAAGTCAATATTAGCAGTGGAATTACCAATTCTAATCGGAAGTGGATTAAAGGTTTGCTGGAAGACTTTCTTCGTTAATCCCATTCTTGTAGCGGCACCTACCATCATAATTCCGTTGCCAAAAACTCTGGCATACCCACTCTCAATGATATCTGAAGCCACAAGGCCGGCAATTTCTTTCAATCTGCTTTCTACTACTAATGCCACAGTTTTTTTAAGGAAATGTTTGGTAGGCAAACCGTTTCTGCCCTCTATTTCCATTACTTCGTTTATTTCAATTGACTTGCTGCTAATCTCACTTCCTGCCAGCATAAGTCTTTCTGCTTGGGCAAAAGTAATATTAAAAGCCTGGCTTAAGTCTTTGACAATAGAGTCGCTTCCGATGCCAAGAACCTTGGTATAGCGTAATCCAAAATCTTTAAAAACGGTAATCTCTGTTAATTGAGAACCCAGGTTTATTAGTAAAACTCCGGCTTCTTTGTCTTCAAGCGTCAATACCGCTAAGGCATCTGCATGGCCATTATAAATTAATTGATCAATAATTACATTATTGTTAGCCGTTTTCTTTTCAAAAGGTTCATAGCTGAACCCCTCCGTAAATTTATGGAATTCTTCTACTCGTTCAGAAGGGTTAACAATGGCATTAAAATTACAGCTAAGCTTATTACCGATGGCTCCTTTTGGATATTTACCCACCTTTTCCTCATCAATGAAGAAGTCTGTAGGCATACAATGTAATAGCTCTACGGAGCCCATACTTTTTACTTGCTTTTGGGCCGACTTTAGAAGTTCTTCGAGTTCATAATTTTTCACATCAAAACCAGAGTTATCATTTGTATATTCTGCTTTGATTGCTTTGATCTTTATATCCTCGTTTGAGAAGTTACAGTTTGCAACTTTTATTTCAAGCTTTGTTTTCACCGAAAGCTCTTGCAATACTCTATTTACCGTAGAAATTAAATTCTCCTTATTTTTCGTTATGCCTTTTGACATGGACTCAAAATCGGGATTGTATTTTGCTTCGGCATAGTCTAAAATACTCACCTTATTGTTTTCAGTGACCTTACCTGCAATGGCACAGACTTTCGAATTGCCAATTTCGAGGCCTACGGGGTAAATAACTTCTTGATTCTCTTTCATTGTATTTGGATTAAAAGCACGTGTTATTCGCAGACTACCTGATTTTTGTACTGGATTTTAATTTTAGAAAACTTATCCCAGCCCTGTACCGGCATAATCTGCTTGTAGTATATTTTCAGTTTGTTAAGTTTTTCTTCAATGTGTGTGGCCGGACCAAACTCAATGATATGGTTTCCAAGCACAGGTACAAAACTTACTTGCCCGTTTCTGTCAATATCAATCTGAGCTATTTGTGCATTCCAGAAGTCATTATTCTTAATGGTATGTACAAGTTTCATTAAATCATTGTCCTCTACTTCCAGATCAGGCTTCTGATTAAAGTAACTTCCTGTTAAAAGTAATACTCTGGATGTATGGTATTTAGAAAGCGGAAAGTATCTGCCGTCTTTGTCTATATATTGATCTCTGCCATTTGATGATATCACTCTCACATAGGGGATGTACGGCTTAACCTCAAGGTGGATTATTCCCTGTAAATCGCCATAGGCTTCGCAGAATTCTATTTGTTTGATTTCCCTAACTCTCTCTTCAAGCTTACTTAGATCTATGTCGCTTAAAAGCATTCCATTAAGTGGCTCTTGTCCATTTCTTGTGACATATTTTACAATGTCTTCTTCCGAAAGGTAGTATTGACTATTATTATCACCCAGGCTTACCTCCAGGCCTTTGCAGCGTTTCACTTTTGCTTTATCGTCTACAAAAGCAATGAGTGAAATAACCACGGCTAAGCCAATTACTGCGAACCCGTATTCTTTAAGTTTTGTGAGGTTTAAAGATGTTTTCATTACAGTTCGTTTAAGAAGTTATTTTGCTCCGGCATCATTTTGAACCTATCAGATGTCTTTGGTGCTTCATCAGTCTTACAAAGTTCTTTAAGCAATTTTACATCTGTGTTCCATTTTTGTCCATCCCAGAATTCTAAAGCCTTATGATCACGAATTTTATATAAAGCAGACGTTTTATAGGCAGTTCCTAAATAGGCATAGTCTAAACCAGTCTCTTTTGACCAGTCAATGGCTTTCCACATCATATACTTACCTAACGAGTGGCTTTTCATGTAATCTGTATCAAAAAAAGCAAACCAATAATGCAGCATTTTTTCACCTATTCCGGCTAGAATGTAACCCATTACTTTCTCTTCATTAGAAAATTTCAATATATGCGAGCCGATTGTACTGTTTAAGATATAATCCCATCTTTCCAGGCTCATCTTATCTCCGCCAATTCTCTCACTAATATATTCTTCGCAAAATGATTTAAAAACGGGGTCGTACAGGTCAAAGTCTTCCTTTTTTATAGTCTCTAGTTTAATATTTAGAGGTTCTATTTGACGGCATACTCTTCTATTCTCAGAGCTATCCGTAAAGGCTTTCAGGTTAACTCTCAGGCTTCTGGCCATATAGAAAACTTCTTTTTCAAGATTAGTATTACCAGTATAGGGTAAAAAGCCTTGATCATATATGGGTGAAATATCTTCTTGCCCTTCACGCATGGCATAGATTGCGTACGAAAAGGTATAACTGCTGTAATCAACTGTATTTTCAGAGAAAAATATTTTCATGATTCCATTATTCTTTTAACCTCAGCTACTATTTCCTTAGCAGCATTAGGTTTTGCAAACTCAGTAATATTGCTTGCTAATTCTAGTTGTTTTTTTTCGTTTTGAGCCAGTTCCAGACATGTGCTTATAAGCAATTCTGAGACATCGCTATCTTTAACCATTATGGCCGCATTTTTATTGACTAAACTCAGAGCATTCATGGTTTGATGATCTTCTGCGGCATTAGGAAAAGGTACCAGAATACTTGGTTTTTTAGTCAGGCAAAGTTCAGACACTGAGAGAGCACCAGCTCTAGAGATAACGATATCTGCCGCTGCATAAGCTTTATCCATTTCGTAAATAAAGTCAGAGACATAACTTCCACTATAGGACTTTGTAGCCTCTTTAGCTTTTTCAATAAAGGTTTTTCCTGTTTGCCAAATGATTTGTAAGCCTGAGTCCTGAAGTTTTTGAATACCTGCTTCAATACCTTTATTTACACTTAATGCCCCTTGACTACCGCCAATAACCAGTAATGTTTTTTTGTCCGAATCTAGACCAAAATGCTTCAGAGCCTCTTTTTTACTTGTTTGTATTGATATTATATCTTGTCTAACCGGATTTCCTGTGAATACTATTTTTTCTTTTGGAAAAAACTGGCTCATATCAGGATAGGCCACACAAATCTTCGACGCCTTTTTTGAAAGGTACTTGTTAGTTACTCCGGCATAAGAGTTTTGCTCTTGAATAAGCGATTTAATACCAAGCATATTGGCCATTAGTAGAGTAGGGCCGCTGGCATAGCCACCCACGCCAATCGCAATATCTGGCTTGAAGTTTTTGACAGTTTTTCTGGCTAAACCTATACTTTTTATCAGTTTAAATGGAAAGCTGAGATTAGCAAGCATGTTAGACCGATTAAACCCTGCTATTGGAAGGCCAATTATATGATATCCAGCTTTGGGTACCTTTTCCATTTCCATTTTGCCCTGTGCACCTACAAATAGTATTTCCGCATTGGGCATTTGAGCCATAATCTCATTAGCAATAGCCACTGCCGGGTAAATATGCCCGCCTGTTCCACCGCCACTTATGATTATTTTTTTTGCTCTGCTCATTACTTGGCTCTGTTTGAAATGGTTTGGAATTCCTGGTTTTTTGAAACTGACAGCACGATACCGATGGCAATAAAAGTAAATAGGATAGAGGTTCCTCCTTTGCTAATAAGAGGCAGTGTCTGTCCAGTTACCGGACCCAGACCCACATTTATAAACATGTGTGCCAATGCCTGAAAAACGATACTCAAGGTGAGGCCAATACTTAACAAGCCCCCAAAGGCCTGTGTGGTAGTGGCAATATTCTTAAGCCCTCTTGCCAGTAACCATAAATAAAGGAGCATAATGCCAAGACCTCCCACTAGTCCGTATTCTTCAATAATAATGGCATAAATGAAATCTGAATAGGATTCTGCCATTCTGTGTTTTACAGCACTTCTACCCGGCCCCACACCAAACCAGCCACCCCTGGCAATAGCAGCAATAGCTTGTTCTTGCTGCATACTTACACTTCCTATTTTACCACCAATAAGATCATTGCCGTCTAAATCACGGTTAATAAAAGACTCGGTTCTGTTTATGACGGTCTCAGTTCTTCCAAAGTATTTTCCAAAAAATGCTTTAGACACCAAGCCTGCACCAAAAGCTAAAAACAAGCCAATGAAAACAGAAACGGAAAGTCTGAATATGTACTTACCTGGTACCCGGCCAATAATCATAATCATGAAACAGGTAATACCCAAAATAACGGAAGTAGAAAAACTGGAGATAGCTAATAGGCCACATAGTACACCGCACCAGATAATGATGGGCCATAAATGTTTAAACTTATCCATGGAGTTTTGCTTCCTGGCAAGCATGGCAGCTAAATTGGTAATAAGTACAAGTCTAATAAGGTCTGAGGTTTGGAAGGTCCAGCCCATAAAGGATATCCATCTTTTGGCACCTCCTACTTCATGACCCATAAAAAGGGTGTAAAGAAGAACAAGAGGTGAGACCCACAATAGTATTTTAGCTACCGGAGCAATATTGAGGAAATTAAAACGGTGAATTACATAGGTGATAAAAAGACCGGCAGCAACAAAAAACGTATGCTTAAGCATAATCATTTCTGTAGTGCCTGAGGTTCTATAAGCTAATGCTGAGATAGAACTATAAACAGCAGCAATTCCGAAGAGAGATAGCAGAAAGGTTATAAACCAAATCTGCGGATCACCTTTGAGGTGGTCTTTAAATTTTAGAGCAGTCATCACGTTTTTTATTAAGAAAGCAAAGTCATTAGCTAAGAAAACAGAACCTCTTGTGTATCAGAGACTCAAGCATTCTTTCGCCTTTTTTGTTAAGTGAATTTAGGGCAGTTTTGAATACTATCAAAGTTTTTTGAAACAGTATTCTCCCCATCTACTGAAAAAAGAGAGAATCCTCCTGATTCTCTCTTTTCATATTGCTAAGAAATTTGGCAAGTTATTTCTTTAAAGCATCTCTGATTTCTTTCAATAAATCAATCTCGCTCGGTCCCGCCGGAGCAGGTGCTGGAGCTGGTTTTTTCGTCTTATTGTATGCTTTAACAATGATAAATAAAACTAAACCTACCGTGATTAAATTGATGATGCTATTAATCCAAAGACCATATTTAATGGCGTTTTCAGGTTTTTCAATGGTTCCGTCTGCCGCAACTACAGCTGGGTCTAAAACCATTTTAAGGTCGGCAAAATCAAGTCCTCCGGCAAAATGGCCTACAAATGGCATAGCGATGTTGTTAACAAAACCACTAACTACAAGACCCAGTGCCCCAGCCAAAATAACAGCTACAGCTAAGTCTATGACATTGCCGGTCATGATAAATTCTTTAAATTCTTTAAGCATGTTTTGAAAATTTTAGGTTTATAAAAAGGTTAATTAAAGTGCAAGTGAGAAGCCAGCAGAAAGTCCTTGACTCAGCTGGAATTTCTTCACCTGGTCGGCATCATAAATGCCAATCAGAGAGAAATTTACGTTAAAATATTTACCTATTTTAGAAGCGGCAATTAAATTAATGTTGTGGTCTATTGGTTTAGAATCAGGAGCGTATGCCAGAAAACCTTGATATCTCCATTTAAGGTTTACGCTTTCTGTAAGATTTTTATCAAAAGCAGCTACTACTTGCAGACCAAGTTCATTTAACAGTTTTTTGTCTCGAGCCACACCATAAGAGCGATCTACACCTTCAACATCAACGAAAGTATTGTCAAAAACAGTTTCGTTCGCTACGAAGGTTTGACGAATAGTAGCACCGCCTAATTGTAATACAAAATAATCAACTGGCTTGTATTCCAGGCCAATGCCTTCAGATAAAAAGCCCGGGGCAAGAAAGTTAGAGATCATATTGCCTCTGTCGCCATTTTCGTCAAAATTATAGCCGGCACCTAGCTGAGTAAGAAGATTTACTCCGGCAAACCAATTAATTTTTGGCGTGATAGAGCTGGCATATTTTGATTCTGCAAAGAGTCTGTCATTACTTTTTCTAAGGTCTAAACCCTTATTTCTCAGAAAGCCATATTGAAATTGGATGTCGTTTGTCCATACTCCCTTCCCTTTATATTTTACAGCCAGATTATTAAACAATAAGCCTATAGCGAAGTTATTTACACCACCTCCTTGCCAAGAGTCATTAAATGATGCCTGAGCAAAGTTAAGAGCAACTTGTGTTTTTCTATCCCACCAGCCCACTCTAAGGGAGTCTTCTCTATTCTTAAGTTCTACTATTTCTTGTGCTTGAAGTCCTGCGGAAAAGAAAGAAATTAGCAGAATTGATAAAATTACTTTTTTCATTGGTTTAAGTATTTGTCTTAGTTTTTGTGAATAATTACTTTTTCAGATTGAAGAACTCGTAAAGGGAATACCGCTTCTGAGTCCTGTTGTTTAATAATAATGCTGGTGTTGTCTATTGATTTTATTTCTCCTTTTATTCCGTCTATTTCCACAATTTGCCCCTCTTTATACTTATTTTTTGAATAGAAAGAACTAATGATATTCAGAAGTATTTCTTTGCTGGCAAAGCCATAGCCTATAGAGAATGCAAGTACTATACCCGCTATGAAAATATTGAAACTGCTCTCTAAAAGGGTCGTATTAATGCCTGCTTGTCCTAAAGCTGCGATAACGGTAACCACTACCAGAAAGAAGAAAACACCTAAGCCAATTAATTTGCCAGAAGCAATATTAAAGGACTTACAAAGGCCAATGACAAACTGCTTTAAGTATTCGGCCAGAAGTAGACCTGCCAAAATCATTATTGCGGCGGCAATAACTTTCGGAATGAATTCCACTACCATAGCAAACATATTTGATATGGCAGGTACGCCCAGAGTGTCTGCTGCGGTTATCAGGAAAAACAGAAATACGAAGAAGTAGACTATTTTAGATATAATCTTACTTAGCTTAAGGTCCAAGCCCAGTTTCTTTATAGCATCAATGTCGTTTATCTTTTCTCCAAGTCTGTCAATTCCGATTTTAGAGAAAACGTTTTTAAGAACTATTGACGCAATTTTGGCAGTAAGCCATCCTATTAGAATAATAACCAGAGCTCCGATAAAATTGGAGGTGAATTCGCCAAATTGAGTTATTAGCCTTTGAAAAGTCTGAATAAGAATGTCTTTAATATTCGGTAAGCTATTCATTCGTGTTTTTTTGAGGTTCTAATTCATTTAATAGTGCCATACCAGTCTTTAAAGGTTCTCCAATGAACATATTGACCATTACCATGGCTTCTCTGATAATATCAATTTCTGAGATTAACTCATTTTTGATGAAATCAGCCCCATGGAACTTTTCATTTTCGTCAAAATCAAATGCCTTATTTTCCATTCTATTTTTTTAAGAGTAATAAGATTTTCAAGACAATAAGACTAAACATGGCTATGTGCTCCAGATACAGTTTTTTCATTTTCTCCTTGGTTCTCAGAAGTCTCATTTTGGTAGCACTTTCTGATAAATCAAATGACTCGGCAATTTCTTTTATGGAGAAATTATCCTGATACTTCATAAGTAAGATGGCTTTTTCCTGAGGGCTGATCTGTTCCAGACTCTTCTTTAAACCGTCTTGTTTCATGCTTAGAAGCTCGTAGTCTATTTCTTCTTCTACAAACTCCATTTCATATTCTAACGGATCTTCCTTCTTGCGTTTTTCTCTTCTGAGTACGTCCATACAATGATTATATGTAATGGAATAAACCCAGGTTGAAAATCTTGAAGTGGCATTGAAAGTACCAATCTTGGTGATTATTTTAAGGAAGATATCATGAGCCAGGTCTTCTGCCTTTGATTGATCTTTTACGAATGAGAAACACTTTCGGTATACTTTTTCTGAGTATCTCTCATACAGTTCCTCAAAATATTGATTCTTTTGTGATTCTACATAAAGACTCACAAGGTCCTCATCTTTTACGCCGGAGAAATCCATATTGTTTAATTAAGACTGGGTTAATGGGATAAGTAACATGGATAGGCAGTAATTTTTTTACAAAGATTAAAAAATATGTTTAAAGATGGTAATTGGAATAAAAACAGCAGAGTTTATTAAATGTTAAAACCTGTATATTTACAATAAATAAAATAATTAATACATGACAGCAAGAGAGTTTTTGGCTACGGTGCCTCCTAAATTAGATTCTGAAGAATACAAAGACTTAAATACCGCACTTCATTTTGATCTGGATGAAGAACAATATACTATCACTGTGAAGAATGGAGTGGCAGAACTTGAAGATGGTTTAAAAGGGGAAGCTGAAGTGACACTTAAAGCAAATCCTGACAACTTTGTAAAAATTGCTTCCGGTGAAATGAATCCTATGACTGCAATGATGTTCGGGAAACTGAAGGTCTCAAATCCGGGTGCCATGATGAAATACGCTAAGCTTTTGGGCTTTATGTAATCATCTGGAAGCTTAAAGATTTCGAAAGGACCTGAAATACTATTCTTTTATAGTTTTCAGGTTTTCTTTTGTCTTAATCTTTTCCTGGAGTTTTAATATTCCTCCAATTAGAGCCTCTGGTCTGGGCGGACAACCTGGTACATAAATATCTACAGGGATAATACGATCTACACCTTTCACAACATGGTAGCCATGTTCCCAGTAGGGCCCGCCACAGTTAGAACAACTCCCCATAGAAATGACATATTTTGGGTCTGCCATTTGTTCGTAAAGCCTTTTTATCCGGTCTGCCATTTTAAAAGTTACAGTACCAGACACTATCATGAGGTCAGCCTGTCTAGGGGAGTTTCTTGGAAAAATTCCGAAACGCTCAAGATCATAGCTAGAGGCCATTGAGGCCATCATTTCTATTGCACAGCAAGCTAAGCCAAAACCCAATGGCCAAAGGGAATTGGCTCTGGCCCAATTGGCCAGTTCATCGAGGTTAGTTAAGATGACTTCTCCACCTCCGTCCTTCACATGGGCGTTTTTTTCTAAAGAGTCAAAATTCATTGATACTTCTTATTTATGGCTTCATAGGCTTTTAGCGGAACTTTGGCTTCAAAACTGGCCTTCTCCTGTTCTGATTTTGCCCAGTCGAGATGTCCTTCTCGCCAGGCGTACATGAGCCCCACGGCCAGTATAAAAATAAATATAAACATTTCGCCTATGGCGTACCAGGCCCATTGCCCATTTGTAGATTCAATAAGTTCGGCATTGCCAAAGACGGTGCCCCAAGGGAAAAAGAAAACCAACTCCACCTCAAATAGCAAAAAGATTAAAGCAATAATGTAAAACCTGATGTTAAAGCTAATTATGGCATTACCTTCCGTTTCTTCTCCTGATTCATACGTAGTACCTTTTTCAAATGTTGGCTTATCTGGTCGCAAGAGCTTAGCTACACCCAGCATTACGGTTAGCATTAGAAAACCTCCAATGATAAAAAGGAATATGAAAAAGAAGTTTGTTCCCATGGGTTGCAAACCTACTAATTAATGATCAATTGTTATTTCTATTTTCTTGAATAATAGCGTTACTTCTGGCAATAAAGCTGTCAAAAAGATGGTTCAAAATTTGCTATCATTTCATTGTAATCAAGCATCTTTAAGAGTTTTTCTGACGTATTTCGTTTTAATGTTTTTCAAGAGGAATCTATTTTACTTACTGATATTGGGTTTTTATTTTGGATGCCAATCCAACGTAAAAGCACAGCATTCAGCTGTTTCGGGTGTCATAGCTTGTCCGGCAGATGAAAATAATGCCTTTACGGCTTTAGCTTCTATATCAAAAGCGAACCTGAAAGTTAATGCTACATCAGATATCAGAGTAGATTATGTAGGTTTTCCGGCGGTGGCGAAAGAAGCTTTTGAAATGGCCGTGAAAATTTGGGAAGGAATATTAATTTCAAAACAACCTATAAAAATAAAGGCCACATGGGAAGACATCTCGGGCCGGACTTTGGCATACACAGGTGCCACACGAATATTCAGGAACTTTGATAAGGCACCTTATACCGATGTTTGGTATGTGGTACCACTGGCCGAGGCAATCTCGGGGAAAGACCTAAATCCGGGGGAGTATGATATTAATGTAACCCTAAATCAAAATATTGACTGGTCATACGCAACTAACGGTAGCTTCTTTGAAGGTAAATATGACCTTACAACTGTAGTATTGCATGAAATTGCTCATGGTTTGGGTTTTTCTTCTTCAATAAAACTAATTAATAATGATTCTGAAGGGCAATGGGGCCAAACGGGTTTTCCGTATATATATGATGTGTTTATCGAAAACGGCCGACAGGAATCTTTAATAGATAACACAAACTTCACAAACCCTTCTTCCTCTTTAAGGCAGCAGATGATCAGTGATGATCTGTATTTTAAGGTCTCAAATGATAAATACCTGAATGATCTACCGAAGCTTTACAGTCCAAATCCTTACAGAGATGGCGGAAGTATTTCGCACCTTGATGAAAACCGGTATCCGTCAGGCTCAATGCATTCTTTAATGTCGCCCAGTATAAGTGCCGCAGAGGTTATTCATGATCCGGGTGAGTTAATTTTGAGTATTTTAAATCAAATAGGCTGGCCGGTTAACAACTTATCGAGTTTTTCAGTACTTGCAGAAAAGCCTGAGGAAAATATTTTGGCCTATCCTAATCCTTTTGAGAACACGGTGAAAGTTTTTGTTCCTATAGAATTACGTGCCAGCTCCTCAAAAGTAAGAATAGTTGATATCACCGGAACAGTCATTCTTTCTTCAGAGAAAAATACTCAGATAGAATCTACTTTTACTTTAGAAACGGGTGATTTCAGATCGGGGATTTATTTCATTGAACTTAGTTCTGAAAAAGGTAAATACGTTAAGAGACTGGTTAAGCCTTAGGTTTCTTGAAAATGAATAATCCTATAATCACAAGAATTCCATTCAATAGGAGGTTTTCAAACCCGAATCTATAGCTACTGTATTTTTCAATGACATTGACTAAAACAAATGTCAATATGGGAGCGGCCACGCAGATATAAGGAACCAGTTTATCGTTTACAGCCCTTTTTGTAAAAATACCATAGGCAAATAAACCAAGCAATGGACCATAAGTGTAGCTGGCAATTTTATAGACTGCAGTGATAACATCCGTACTGTTTAGTGCATTGAAAATTAAGATTACTACCAAAAATATTAAGGAGAAGCCAACATGTGTCATGTTTTTAAGCCTTTTTCTTTCCTTTTCCGGTTTGCCCTCAATAGAAAGGAAGTCGATACAGAAAGCCGTAGTAAGGGCAGTAAGGGCAGAATCAGAGCTGGCATAAGTAGCTGCGGTAATCCCGATTAAGAAGGTAATGGCTACAATAACCCCACCCGAGCCCAGTTCAAAATTACCGAAGTGTTGTAAGGCCAACATTGGGTAGAAATCATCAGTTTTGGCCGGTATTTCTATTCCTTTAGAATTAGCGTAGATATACATAAGTGCACCTAAACCTAAAAACATAAGATTGACAACAACCAAAACTACCGTAAACCAAAGCATATTTTTCTTGGCTTCACCAATATCTCTGCAGGTAAGATTTTTTTGCATCAAATCCTGATCCATTCCCGTCATTACAATGGCAATTAAAGCCCCGGAAAAGAATAATTTAAAGAAGTTCTTGGCATCTGACCAGCCGGATTCAAAGTAGAAAATTTTAGAATAGGCCGAGTCAGAAACTGTTTGAATCATTTCTGTGAAACCAAGACTTAGCTCCTTAGTAATTAAAGTTATGGTTACAGCTACGGCGGTTATTAAAAAGAAGGTTTGCAGGGTGTCTGTAATTACAATAGTCTTTATTCCCCCTTTAAATGTATACACCCAAATTAAGGAAATTGTAATTAAAACAGATAGCCAGAAAGGGACACCCAAAGGATCATAAATTGCTATTTGAAGTACCTGGGCTGCTACATATAATCTCACCGCCGAACCCAAGGTACGACTCAATATAAAAAATGCAGAGGCCGTTTTGTAAGACCAAAAGCCAAACCTTTCTTCAAAATAAGAGTAAATTGAGATTAGATTTAGTCTGTAATACAAGGGCATGAGTACAGTAGCTATAAAAAGATAACCTAGAGTAAAACCCAGTACCATTTGAAAATAGGAGAAGGAATTATTTAAAACCGCACCCGGAACAGAAATGAATGTGACACCAGAAAGCGAAGTGCCGATCATTCCAAAAGCGACTAAATACCATGGAACTTCTTTATTAGCAGTGAAAAAGGCATTGGTGTCAGCTCCTTTGGATGTTTTGATAGAAATCAAAACCAGAATAAAAAAGTAACCGACAAGGATTGCGATGGCTAATCCGGCAGACATAGGCTATTGATAAATTTGCGTCAAAGATAACAATTTAGGTAACCGCTTTTTTTGGTAATTTTGCAAAATGAATTCAATTATAAATATGGGAACACAGGAACAACCGGAAATCGAAATTCTGGAAAACCTGGATGAGGTCATTGAAAATGTCAAAATTTGGAGTCTCGTACTTTTTAATGATGATGTAAATACCTTTGACCATGTTATAGACACACTGGTAGATGTTTGTGATCATACGCCCGAGCAAGCAGAGCAGTGTGCCTGGATCATCCATTTGAAAGGTAAGTGTGGGGTAAAAAATGGTGAATACGATGATTTGGCGTCTAAAAGAAATGAAATATGCCGCAGAGGTATATCGGCCGAAGTAATGATGAAATAGGATTCTCTTTAAAAGATTCACTGATTTCTTAAAGAAAAAAGAATTGAATTACCCTTCCAAATTAATAGAAGACGCTGTCAATGAGATTTCGAAATTACCGGGTATTGGTAAGAAATCGGCATTGAGACTAGCTCTTCATTTGTTAAAAGCTGACGTTTCACAAACAGAGGTTCTTTCAAAATCTTTAGTAGATCTTAGGACTAAAACTACTTATTGTAAGCAATGCCATAATATTTCGGATAGTGAACTTTGCAAAATATGCTCTTCATTAAACCGCGATCAGGAGGTATTATGTGTAGTACAAGACACTCGTGATGTGCTCGCCATTGAAAACACGGCTCAATATCAAGGTCAATATCATATTCTTGGTGGCGTTATTTCACCCATTGCGGGGATAGGGCCTACAGACTTAAACATAGAGACCTTGGTTAAAAGGGTGGCAGAGAGTACTGAGATTAAAGAAATTATTTTGGCTTTGGCTCCAACCATGGAAGGAGATACCACGGCCTTTTATATTCAGAAAAAGTTGGCAGAATTCGATTTAACCATTAGTACAATTGCCAGAGGCATTCCGATAGGTGGCGATTTAGAATACACTGATGAAATTACATTAGGTAGAAGTATAATGAGTAGAACCATAACGGCCAAAAGGAATGAAAGTTAAGGTATGCTGTATTTCTTCAGTAGAAGAGGCGGAAATGGCCATAGAGGCCGGAGCTGATTACCTTGGGTTAGTAGGGCCTATGCCAAGCGGACCAGGCGTGATAAGCTTAGAGGAAATTGCGACTATTGCCGAGCATGTTAGAGGAAAGGTAGAAACCGTCTTACTAACCTCTGAACAGCATGTATCGGATATTGCCAGTATGCATATGGTGGCATGTACCAGCTGTGTGCAGATTGTAGACAAGCTTCTCAAAGGATCATATCAAGACTTACGATACGCAATAGGCGGTGCTCAGATAATACAGGTGCTTCATGTTTTAGATGAGTCTTGCATAAAAGAAGCCCTAGATCTGGCCCAACAAGTAGATATTGTTTTACTGGATTCCGGCAATCCCAATGCAGAGACGAAAACTTTAGGAGGTACAGGTCGCACGCACAATTGGGAAATAAGTGCAGAAATTGTGAAACAGCTGGATATACCGGTATTTCTTGCAGGTGGTTTAAGAAAAGAAAATATAGAGAAAGCAAGAACGCAGGTGAATCCATATGGTTTAGATGTATGCTCGGGCCTTAGAACTGAAGGTAAACTGGATGAAATGAAGCTGAAGGAGTTCTTAAGCAAGGTTAGGGCATAAAATTGTTTTAAAAATCTTTAATCCTTTATTTTATAGGGTCAAAAAAATACACAGATGAGTCAACAAACACTTCTTGATAAAATTCCTTCGGTAGATCTGGCCGATTTTACCTCTAGCGATACCAATAGAAAGGCCAAATTTGTGGCGGAGTTAGGTGCAGCCTTCACTAATATTGGCTTTGTAGCTGTAAAAAATCATGGGCTTTCTGATGATTTAAGAGATAAGCTTTATGCTGCAGTGCAAAAGTTCTTCTATCAGGAAGATGAATTGAAGCAGAAATATGAATTCCCTGAATTAGCTGGTCAAAGAGGTTACATTGGGAAAAACAAAGAAACGGCCAAGGGTTATAAAAAGCCTGATCTTAAAGAGTTCTATCATGTAGGACAATTAAATCCTCGTGAAGGAATGCCTGAAAATATCTTTCCTGAAGAGGTTCCTGAGTTTGAGACCTATACTACCGAAACCTTTAAGATTTTTGAAAATACAGGTCGTACTTTGCTTCAGGCAATAGCATTGTATTTAGAACTTCCGGAAAATTATTTTGAGGATAAGGTATATCAGGGCGACAGCATTTTGAGAGCTTTGCATTATTTCCCGATAGAAAACCCTGAACTTCTTGAAGAGGGTGCAGTAAGAGCCGCTGCACATGGAGATATTAATCTTATTACTTTGTTAATGGGGGCCTCGGCAGATGGTCTGCAAGTATTAAGAACCGATGGAGAATGGATCTCAGTAACGGCACTGCCCGATCAAATAGTGATTAATGTTGGAGATATGCTAGACAGGCTAACAAATCACAAATTGAAATCAACAATACACAGAGTGATAAACCCGCCGGTAGAGAAAATGAAGACTTCCAGATTTAGTATTCCATTTTTTATGCACCCCAGAGCTGAAATGGACTTAACTTGCCTGGAGTCTTGCGTAACAGCAGAGAATCCGAAAAAATATGTTGATATGACAGCGGGAGAATTTTTGGATGAAAGACTTAGAGAACTAGGATTGAAAAAATAAACAATAAACAAAAATGAAAAGATTTCTTATTGCACTTTTGGCGGCTTCGCTTTTTACAGCTTGTAACTCTTCGTCTGAAGAAAGTACAGAAACTACTGAAGTAGACGAAGCAGTGGCCTATAGCTTTGATACTGCAAATACCACTTTAACCTGGACCGCCTTTAAAACTCCTGAGAAAGTAGGAGTTCCTGGTACTTTTGATGACATAACATTAAACGGTAATTCGTTCACTATTAATACATACTCTGTAAATTCTGGAGTGCCTGATAGAGATGCTAAGATTAAGAACTTCTTTTTTGGTAATTTAAGTGATTCTCTAATTACCGGATCATATGGTACTGCCGCAAATGGAGTGATTCCTGTTACGCTAAAAATGAATGGTGTAGAAAAAACATTTGATTTTGCTCTGACAGAAACAGACAGTACTACGGAGGTTTCAGGTACTATTGATATTATTTCTGATTTTAGTGGAAATGCAGCTTTAGAAGGAATACATGAGGCTTGTAAAGAGCTGCATATGGGAAAAACTTGGTCTGATGTTGCTCTTAAGGTAGTACAAACCAAGTAAGTTGTAGAAATTATTGAATTGTAAACTGGGTCGGCCTTTAGGTCGACTCTTTTTTTTATTAGATTGTGCCAGATTCCGGGGCCATTGAAATTGAAAAAGACACGTAAAATACGATATCTTATTTTTCTAAAGGATGTTTTGGCTATTGCCATCACGGGCTTTGGTGGGCCTAATGTGCATTTAACTATGTTCATAAAGCGGTTTGTGCACAATCACAAATACTTAACAGAGGCTGAGCTTATGGAGCTTCAGGCCTTATGTCAGATATTACCGGGTCCTACCTCTACACAGACGCTTACAGCTATCGGATTTAAGCTTGGAGGGCCTTTTTTGGCTTATATTACCCTGTTGATTTGGATTTTGCCTGCCACATTAATTATGGCTCTGGCAGCTTTAGGTGTGACGTATATTGATAGCGAGTATTTGTTGAAAATCACCAGATATATTAAGCCCATGGGGATTTCATTTATCTTCTATGCAGCTTATGTGATAGGGCGTAAAGTAATACACTCTAAAACGAGCTGGGTACTTATGGTGGCCGGTGCAGGCCTGGCATTTCTTTACAGATCGCCATACATAACACCAGTGGTGATACTTTTAGGGGGCATAATATCCTCTTTTAAATATGATAAGCAGGAGAAATTGGAAAAGCACCCTTTTGTGGTTAGTTGGGGGAATTTTCTGCTTTGGGCAGGTATATTTATTGGGGCAATAGCCATTGGCTCTATCACTCAGAGTTTTCCGGTAAGACTTTTCGAAAACTTTTATCGTAACGGCAGCCTGGCTTTTGGGGGTGGTCATATTATGAAACCCTTACTTTACAATGAGTTTGTAGAATTCAAGCATTATTTATCGGCAGATAATTTTCTTTCAGGAATAGCTTTAAGCGAACTTGTGCCGGGTCCTACCTTTTCAGTGGCCTCGTTTGTAGGGTCTCTTTCAATGAAAGACTGGGGAGTAAGCGGCCAGTTTCTGGGGGCAGGTATTGCGGCTCTGGGAATTTTTCTGCCCGGTATCTTAATGATATTTTTTGTGGTAAAATTCTGGGATGAGCTTAAGCAATACAGGGTAGTCCGGGCTTCTTTAGAAGGGATCAATGCTTCAAGTACCGGACTAACTATTGCCGCCGGAATTTCGCTTTTTGAGCCCATGTCAGATTCTATGCTCTCGGTTTGGACGGTTTTTTTAACTTTTATTGTCTTAATTGCAACCAAGGTTCCTTCATATTTGGTCATTATTTTTGGATTATTGTTAGGAATTATATTTAACCATTAAATAAATAACAATGCGTAAAAAGTTGTTTTCGGGTAGTAAATGGGAGGATATTGTGGGTTATTCACGTGCCGTTAGGGTAGGGAATATTATTGAGGTAAGCGGGACGGTGGCCGTGACCAATAGTGGAGAAATAGTAGGCGAAGGAGATGCCTATCTTCAAACCAGATTTATCCTAATGAGAATACAAAATGCTCTGGAACAAATGGGGGCCTCAATTGAAGACGTAGTTCGTACCAGAATGTTTGTAAAAGATATAAAGCAATGGGAAAGTATAGGAAAAGCACATGCCGAATTTTTTGAGGAAATTAAGCCATGTACTTCTATGCTGGAGGTGAGTGCAATGATTGAAGAAGCTTACCTGGTTGAGATAGAGGCTACGGCTATCCTTTCAAATGGAGATTAAATCATTTTTTATGGCAAATGCCACAAGGCTGGCCGTATTGTGAACACCTAACTTTTCCATGATTCGCATTCTGTGACCATCTACTGTACGCGGACTAAGACAAACCTTATCGGCAATTTCTGCTGTGGTTAGTCCCTCACAAATAAGAGTCAGAACTTCCAGTTCACGCTCCGAAAGGTCTGTTTTGTAATTAAAAAACTTACCAGATCTTTGCCTGGTCTTTATTGTAGCCTTATTAAGCATTACCCGACTTACAAAGTCAGTAAAGTAAAGTCCTTTTTGCATCACTTTATTGATGGCTTCCTCTAATTCTTCAGGATCGGCATCTTTTAAAAGGTATCCATTGGCACCATTTTCAAGCAAGTGTAAGATAAATTGATCTTCATCATGCATAGATAAAATGATGATTTTAGGTTCTTGACGCCCTTTTTCTCTTAATTTTTCGGTTACCTGAATTCCGTTTAATTCAGGCATATCTACATCCAGTAAAACCACATCAATTTCTGTTTCCGAAAGTTTGTCAAGAAATTCAATTCCATTTGTAGCTTCAAGAATCACTTCCATGCCATCAAACTGATTGAGTATTTGAATTAATCCAACTCTGAAAAGGTTGTGGTCATCTACTACAGCAAGTCTTATATTTTTCATAGCAATAAAAATTTAAACGGGTATTCTAATTTCGACCTGAGTGCCTTTGTTAGGTGCAGAGGTAAAATTACAAACTCCGTTCATGACATTCACTCTTGAAATGATATTGTCTAAGCCTAGTCCAGACTTAATATCATTCTTAGTTTTTTCATATTCAAACCCCACTCCATTATCTGAATAAGAGAGATAGAGAAATTCAGAACCTTTGTTCAGCTTAATTTCAATGTTATCAGCATTGGCATGTTTTAAGCTGTTGTTCGTTAATTCCTGAACAATTCTGTAAACAGCCAGCTCTAAATCTTTGTTAATCCTTTCTTTTGACTCCAACCCGTTAATTGAAACTTCAAAATGCGTTTTAGACGTAGGCTCCATTTTATCGGCAAACTCAAATAAGCTATCTACTAAGCCAAAGTTCTCCAGAGTTCTGGGAGTTAAGTCTTTAGATAAGCTCCTAACCTGTGCCAGTGCTTCTGTAACTAATGAGGTCGTATTTTGTACTTTCTTATACAATTCCTCATTGTCTTTCAACTCTCTTGAAAATGTTTTGATGCTAAGTTTGGTTGCTGATAAAAGTCCGCCTATTTCGTCATGAAGATCTTTTGAAATATGTCTACGCTCGGCTTCCTGTACTTCCAAAGAGTTTTTGAGTAGCTTTTTTTGATTTTCAGATTCAATATTCTGAATCTCTGTTTGTTGTTTTAGCTGAAGATTAAATTGTTTCCTTTGGTAATAAACTATAAAGGATATTAATGCAATAGCCATCAGAATAAGAGTACCCATTCCGAGCAGAATCGTATAAATAGGTATTTCATTCATGATAGCTATATTTTGAAACCCAGAACCCGACTGAAATAAAAAACATCAGGATAATTTTGAGTATGTCGTTAATATCACTGAAAAACATGTAAATCTCATCTTGTGCATCTTCGTAAGAGATGGTGACCTCCGTAAAGACAAAAATAAGTGTGGTACCACAAGCCATTATCATTAATCCTGAAATTAACCAAAATGGAGGGTAATTAAGAATATTCTTAACCTTTAAGTCATCCAGCAGACGGGTAAAGAAGATGAATGAGAGTACAATGAAAAGAAACCGATTGACCACCCGAATCCATGAGGCGTAATGCATAAACCTGAAGTCTAAAATGCTCGTAAAAAGCACAATAAGAAGTGAGCTCCAGATAAGCCATCTCGGAATCTTTTCTTTAAGCCATAGAAAGGAGAGTATCCATAGAAAAGCGGATAGAATCTCCTGAATATTAGCCCACAAATAATTATTCTGCTTATGGAGTGCCAAATACCACATTGGGATATCCAAGATAATGAGCATGAGACAGTTAATCCATATTATTTTCAGGAAAACGTATAGATTATTCCATCTCAAAAGGCCTACCAAAAGAGGCAGAAGTACACAGGAGCTTTCAAAAAAGCTTAGTGGGTATTTTTCTATATAACTTATTATGTGGTCTAACACAAAGAACTATTAACAGTGTTTAGGGCATGTAGGGCCATTACTTCCATGATCTGCTCCGTCTGCCATATCCTTAAGGCCAGAGGTATCCTGAACCAGGTTTTTGCCATTGGCATCTGTAGGTACTAAAACCAAATTAGGTTCGCCATCTTCACCTAAGGCATGATAAATTCTGATGCCAACGGCTCCCTTAGTTTCAAGCATTTTGCTTAGAATCTCTTTTCCGAAAAATTGAGCTCTAACGGGGTCATTGTTTCCCCTTTCTCTCTCTTTTACCAGATAGCGTTCTTGTTGTTTAGCTGCTTGTGAAGCTGTAATGAATTCTCCTTCCGAGCCATCAAATATTGTTTTAATTTCCATGAAAATAGAGTTTTTTATGAATGTAAACTACAAGTTAGCCTATTGCCTTATTATGGCAAAAGAAAATTATTTAATGGCATTTTCAATGCATTGTAAATCAGTCTATTATGGTATGCGTGGTGGTAGATTTACCAAGTGAATAGCGTAAAAATACCTAATGCCTAACCTATAGGTTGGCATAATCTATGAAGAATGAAATTTTGAAAAGTTTGGTAGAATAGCCTACTTTCGTAAGTCTGAAAAAACATCAGCGAACAAAATCACCATGAAAAAGGTAAAATACCTACTTGAAAATCGTCTTTTTGGAGTTTGTACAAAACTCGGGGAAAGATTGAATTTCTCCGCTAGCAGCATTCGTTTGTATTTTATTTACGCCTCTTTCTTTACTTTAGGCTCGCCCATCCTGATTTATTTGGTTTTAGCTTTTTGGATGGAAGTGAAGAAACACCTCAGAAGGCATCAGAATCCTACTGTTTGGGAGTTTTAGTCGGCCAGACAATTTTTGATTTCTACTTTAATACTATTCCCATACTTACTTTGAAATCCGGGATTCAATTGAATATACTGCTCAGCAAAATAGCTAGCAGCATAATTGCTGTTGTCAATGTATTGATTGCTCAAAATCCTCTTTCCGTGATACTCTACCGCTAATTTGTTACTCACGGTGTTGGTCAGTGAAAGGTCATCCTGGCAGATTAAATCAAATCTGTAAAGAAAACCACCATAAGGAAGCATGGAAAAATTCAGGCTGTTTTCAGATCGATGATTGTCAATATTTTCGAAAAAGATTTCCTGTGGATTACTGCTATGGTCTTTGATTCCTTTTATACTATACAAGCCCAGAGGGAGAAAGTCTTCCAGATCTATTTGAAGGTTTTTAGAAGTAGAAACTCCATTAATTCCTGATAAATACCAACTATTGCCAGACTTTCGGGCTACTACTACATATTCATTCGGATAGCCAGCAATAAATTTCGTACTCTCCCAGGCTGTAGGCATAGAAAGCAGGTTTCTTTCATTAGCAGAAAGAGCCATATAGTTTTCGTAGCTATCGGCAAGGTTTACGTTTCCTGACTCAAAAATATTGATGATGGCTATTTCGTGAGCTTTGGTAGAATTATGGCCTACTCTTTCATAACCAATAACCCCAGGTGTGTAATCCATGGAGCCTACTACATTTCTGGTAAACACCAGATTTACATTGTGTAAAGGAGAGTCGGTTCTGAAAGGTGTATCGAAAAGGAGCCCCTCTGCCCCTTTAACGGCTTCTACTGTAAGGAGGTGAGGATAAGTTCGTTGCCATCCTCTGGGTGGATTACAGCCATGGAAACTGACCATTAATTCAAAGTCAGCGGCATCCTTAAGTAT